>CANQBQ010000001.1 GCA_947589045.1 uncultured Clostridia bacterium
AACCTCCTATGGTATTTTTATTCTACCATAGGAGGTGCTTTTTGTCTATTGTCCGTTTTTTCTGGTTCGGTTCAAAAATGGACGCTTTTCCTATTGCCTTTTATTATTTCATATGGTATAATAAAGACAAAACAGAACGGATTAGATGAAACAGAGAGGTTTTTTCTATGAACATTGCCGCTTATTGCCGGGTCTCTACGGACAAGGAAGATCAACTTAACAGCTTAGAAGCACAGAAGGAATTTTTTGCGGAATACACCGACCGCACAGGGGACAACCTTGTTCGACTTTACGCGGACGAGGGGCTTTCCGGCACAAAGATTAAAAACCGAAAACAGTTTTTGCAAATGATGGCGGATGCGGAGCATGGCTTGTTTGATAGGGTGGTGGTGAAGGACATTTCCCGCTTTGCCCGAAACACGGTGGACTTGCTGCAAAATATCCGAAGGCTGAAAGCGTTGGGAATCGAGACACAGTTTCTTACGGCAGAAATGGTGAGCATGGGGAACAGCGAATTCGTACTGACGGTTTTTGGCGCGCTGGCACAGGAAGAAAGCGCCAACACGTCCAAACGGGTCAAATTCGGGAAAAAGCTGAATGCAGAAAAAGGGCGTGTTCCCAATCTTGTCTATGGCTATGACAAAATTCCCGGCGACTATTTTAATTTGACCGTCAACCAAGAAGAGGCCGCCGTCATTTGTCAGATTTATGCGTGGTATATTCACGATGGATATGGAGCTTCAAAAATTTCTTCGTTCTTAAACGCCCGGAACATCCGTACCAAACGAAACTGCAAGTGGAGCCAGAACGGAATCTGCCGGATTCTAACCAATGAGCTTTATACTGGGAAAATCATCAACGGCAAACAGGAGGTATCGGATTTTCTTACAGGACAGCGTACAGAAAAGGACGAAACGGATTGGATCGTTGTGGAGCGCCCCGATCTGCGCATTATTGAGCCGGAAATCTTTGAACAGGCGGGGCAGATTATGCAGTCCCGCGGACAGATGTTCAAGGTCAATCAGGAACGGCAGAGCAACAAGCACCTTTTTTCGACTTTGATTAAGTGCAAAGAATGCGGATGGTCATTCCGGCGTACCGTCCGCACTTATAAAAACACCTATATTCGCTGGGTTTGCTCCGGGCACAATGGCCGGGGTGCGGAAAGCTGCCCCAATACTGTCGCCGTGGATGAGGACGAACTGATTGAAGTATTGCAGGAATACTTTTCAAGGCTTCTGAAAACAAAAAAGAATGTAATACGCCATGTCATAGATGAATTTCAGAAGGTTTACAAGGCGAAGGATGAAAACTTAAACTATGAAAAAGAACTGAACGACCGTCTTGCCAAGGTGCAAAAGACACGGCAGAAATACATGGATATGTACACAGATGATTTGATTTCCCGCGAGGAACTGAACAGCAAAATCGGCGGTATGAAAGCAGAAGCGGAGCGGCTGGAAAACGAATTGAAAATGGTGTCTTATCACCTTACCAAAGGAGAGCAGTTAGAAACCATTTTACAAAACACCTTTCAAGACATTGCCGACATCGCTGATGTGCGGCAGATGACGAACGCGCAGCTCCGGCGTATTATTCAGAAAATCGAAGTGGACAAGGACGGAAACGTAGATATTTACCTGCGGCTGCTTGGAGATTTAGGACTGGACGAAACCGTTCTAATTCGTAACGACAATACATAAGGATATAACGGAAAGGCTTGAAACCATAAATAAAAATCTTGCCGGAGCGGTTGCCGAGGTGCTTTTGGAGAACAAGCAGGAGCGTCACATACGCGGAGGTATGGCAACCAAGGAAAAATACGCGCGCCGTGCATAAACACATAACAAAAACAGACAGCAGCCCCGCCTCAGCGCGGGGCTGTTGTTTGCGCGGAAGCCGGGAATATTTCGGCGCGCTGATTTATCGACAATTTGGGTATTGCATAATATATAAAAAAATGATAAAATAAATAATGTATTGCTTATCGGCGGAGGTTTTGCCGACTTAAGCGGAGAGAAAAACAAAGGAATGATTGTTATGGGAATAAAAGGAATGATTGAAAAGGTTATCGGCACCTACAGCGACAGAGAGTTAAAGCGCATAACGCCGATAATGGAGAGCGTTTTGGCGCTTGATGAGAAAACAGCCGCGCTTAGCGACGCGGAGCTTCGCGCGAAAACTCCCGAATTTAAGGAGCGATTGAAAAACGGGGAGACGCTCGACGATATTTTGCCCGAGGCGTTTGCCGTGGTGCGCGAGGCGGGACTTCGGGTGCTCGGAATGAAGCACTTTCCGGTTCAGGTATTGGGCGGAATAGTTTTGCATCAGGGCAGAATTTCGGAGATGAAAACCGGTGAAGGTAAGACGCTTGTCGCGACGCTTCCCGCGTACTTAAACGCGCTCACGGGCAGAGGGGTGCATATCGTAACGGTCAACGATTACCTTGCAAAGCGCGACAGCGAGTGGATGGGCAAGCTGTATAACTTCCTCGGACTCACCGTGGGTCTTATAGTTCACGATATGGACAACAAGGCGCGCCGCGACGCGTATGCTGCGGACATCACCTACGGCACGAACAACGAGATGGGCTTTGACTATCTGCGTGACAATATGGTTATTTACAAAGAGAACAAGGTTCAGCGCGGACACGCTTACGCGATAGTGGACGAGGTGGACAGTATTTTGATAGATGAGGCGCGAACCCCGCTTATAATTTCGGGTATGGGCGACAAGTCCACAAACCTTTACGAAACCGCGGACAAGTTCGCAAAGGGGCTGCGCTTTCGGAAGGTGGTCGAGACCGACGCCAAGCAGGAGGCGGAGGAGGTTTACACCGACGTTGACTACGTTGTTGACGAAAAGGCACACACCGCGACGCTTACGCCGTCGGGCGTTAAGAAGGCAGAGCAGGCGTTCGGCGTTGACAATCTCACCGACCCCGACAATATGACGCTTTCGCACCACATAAATCAGGCGATAAAGGCGAACGGTGTTATGAAGCGGGACAAGGACTACGTTGTGCGCGATGGGCAGGTTATCATAGTAGACGAGTTTACAGGCCGTCTGATGTTCGGCAGACGTTACAGCGACGGACTGCACCAGGCTATCGAGGCTAAAGAGGGCGTTAAGGTCGAAAACGAGAGCAAGACGCTTGCGACAATTACGTTCCAGAATTACTTCCGTCTTTACGATAAGCTGTCGGGTATGACGGGTACGGCGCAGACCGAGGAGGACGAGTTCCAGGAGATTTACTCGCTTGACGTAATCGTGATACCGACAAACAAGCCCCTTGTGCGTCAGGATTTGCCCGATTTGATTTACAAGACCGAGAAGGAGAAGTTCGGCGCGGTCATAAATGAGATTATAGAGGCGCACGAAAAAGGTCAGCCGGTCCTCATCGGCACCGTTTCGATAGAAAAGTCGGAGCTTTTAAGCTCTCTGCTTAAGAAAAAGGGAATTAAGCACAACGTCTTGAACGCGAAGTTCCACGAAAAAGAGGCAGAGATAGTCGCTCAGGCGGGTCAGCGGGGCGCGGTTACGATAGCGACCAATATGGCGGGTCGAGGAACCGATATTGTGCTCGGCGGAAATGCCGAGTTCCTTGCGAGACGCGAGATGGAGCGGCTCGGCTATGACGACGCTATGATAAATCAGGCTACGGGCTTTGCGGAGACCGACGACGCCGAAATTTTGGAGGCGCGCACAAAGTTTTCGGAGCTGGAGAGCGAATTTAAAAAGGAGCTTGCGCCCGAGCAGGCGGAGGTTCTGGCGGCGGGCGGTCTTTATATAATCGGCACCGAGCGTCACGAGAGCAGACGTATAGACAACCAGCTCCGAGGCCGTGCGGGTCGTCAGGGAGACGTCGGCAAGACGAGATTTTTCCTGTCGCTCGAGGACGACTTGATGCGACTTTTCGCGTCGGATAAAATTTCACGCATAATGGATATGGTCGGCTTTGACGAGGGCGAAGCTATCGAGAGCAAGATGGTGTCCAACACGCTCGAAACCGCGCAGGCGCGCGTTGAGGGCAGAAACTTTGACATCAGACGCCACGTTTTGCAGTACGACGACGTTAACAACCAGCAGAGAGAGATTATATACAAGCAGAGAAATCAGGTGCTTGAAAACGAGGATTTGAAGGAAACCATCCTTTCGATGATAAAGAGCACCGCGCTTGAAATCGTCAGAAGAATTGCGGGCGACAAGCCGCACGCCGAGGAGTGGGATATGAACGCTCTGCGCGACAGCGTGGCGGCGGAGTTCGGCGCGGTCGACGAGGGCGCGCTCGTGTTTAACGAGTACGACATCGACCATATGACGGTCGATAGTCTGGCGGATGAGATCTCCGATTATGCGGCGGCGAAGTATGATGAGCGCGAGGCAATCTTCGGCGAGGACGAAAGCGGCGGCAAGCGTATGCGCGAGGTAGAGCGCGTCGTGCTTTTGCAGGTGGTTGACCGCAAGTGGATGGACCACATCGACAATATGGAGCAGCTTCGTCAGGGAATAAGTCTGCGTGCTTACGCACAGCGCGACCCGGTGGTTGAGTATAAATTTGAAGCTATGGATATGTTCGAGGAAATGATTGACTCGATAAAAGAGGAAACGGTGAGATTTTTGTTCCACGTCGTTCCTCAGGCTCAGGTACAGCGCGTGCAGGTGGCGAAGCCGACGAGCGAGAGCGCGGGCGGCGACGGCACGGTAAAGAAAAAGCCGGTTGTCAAAAAGGCTAAGGTCGGCAGAAACGACCCGTGCCCGTGCGGAAGCGGAAAGAAGTATAAGAACTGCTGCTTGGGCAAGGACGAAGCGTAAATAAAAATAATAATCAAGGTGTGAAAGAGGAGTGATAGGATGTTAGAATTTGACGAGTACCGTCTGAAGCTGGACGGTATGAAAGACAGCATTACCGAACTGAGGGATTCACTTTAACATAGAAAAGACGAAAACCGAAATTGCGGAGCTTGAAGAAAAGACCTCCGCGCCCGATTTTTACAGCGATATGAGCAGTGCGGGCGCGACGCTTCAGCGTATAAAGGGGCTGAAGGACAAGATTGAGAGGTTTGACGCTCTGTACTCCGAGTGGGAGGACGCGAAGGCGCTTGTCGCGCTTGCAATCGAGGAGGACGAGGACGATTTGCTCGGCGAGATAACTGAGAGCGTTGCCTCGGTAGAGAAAACGCTCGAAGATATGAAGCTGGAGACGCTTCTTTCGGGTCAGTACGATGCAAACAACGCGATTTTGACTCTCCACGCGGGTGCGGGCGGCACCGAGGCGCAGGACTGGTGCGAAATGCTGCTTCGTATGTATACGAGATGGGCTGAAAGACGCGGCTTTAAAATAGAGACCATCGACTATCTCGCGGGCGAAGAAGCGGGCGTTAAAAGCGTGACGTTTGAAATAGACGGTCTTAACGCATACGGCTACGCCAAGGCGGAAAAGGGGGTTCACCGGCTGGTGCGTATCTCCCCGTTTGACGCGGCGGGCAGACGGCATACCTCGTTTGCGTCGCTGGAGGTCACGCCTGTGCTGAGCGAGGACGTTGAGGTAAACATTCGCCCCGAGGATATAAGGGTGGATACCTACCGCAGCTCGGGCGCGGGCGGGCAGCACGTCAACAAAACCGAGTCGGCCATACGAATAACCCACTTGCCGACCGGCATTGTCGTCACCTGTCAGAACGAGCGCTCTCAGCACAAGAACCGCGATATGGCTATGCGCGTGCTTTTGTCAAAGCTCGCAGAGATAGCGGAGCGCGAGCAGAAAGAGAAGATAGAGGATATTCAGGGCGTTCAGATGGAGATAGGCTGGGGCAGTCAGATACGCTCCTATGTTTTCCATCCGTACACAATGGTAAAGGACCACCGCACGAACTATGAAACGGGAAACATAAACGCGGTTATGGACGGAGATTTGGACGGCTTTATCAACGCGTATCTGAAGGCTAAATCAAGAGGAGAATTGTAATGTTTGACAAATTATCATTTGTTGAGGAGAGGTATGAGGAGCTGAGCCGCCGTATAAGCGACCCCGAGGTAATTGCCGACCATGAGGTGTGGCAGAAGCTCTGCAAGGAACATTCCGACATAACTCCCATAGTCGAAAAATACCGCGAATACAAGCAAAATAAAGATACGCTCGACGAGGCGGCGGAGATGCTCCGCGAGGGCGGTCTTGAAAAGGAGTTCCGCGAGCTGCTTGACGACGAGATAAAGTCGGCAAAGGAGAACATCGAGCGAATTTCGGAGGAGCTTAAAATTTTGTTGCTCCCCAAGGACCCGAACGACGACAAGAACGTAATAGTTGAAATACGCGGCGGAGCGGGCGGCGACGAAGCCGCTCTTTTCGCGGCAGACCTGTTCCGTATGTACTCTATGTATGCGGAGTCGAAAAGGTGGAAAACCGAGGTCTTGTCGTCCAACGAGACGGGCATAGGCGGATACAAGGAAATATCGTTCCAGATAACGGGAGCCGGCGCGTACAGCAGGCTTAAGTTCGAGAGCGGGGTTCACCGCGTTCAGAGAATACCCGAGACCGAGTCGGGAGGAAGAATACACACGTCGACCGTGACCGTGGCGATTATGCCCGAGGCGGAGGAGGTGGACGTGGAGATAAACCCCGACGACTTGCAGATAGACACCTATCGCAGCTCGGGCGCGGGCGGACAGCACGTCAACAAGACCGAGTCCGCCATAAGAATAACCCATATCCCGACCGGACTCGTCATAACCTGTCAGGATGAGCGTTCTCAGCATAAGAACCGCGAGGCGGCGATGAAGATGCTCCGCTCAAGGCTCTATCAGATGAAGGAGGAGGAGCAGGCGGCGGCTGTTGCGGCGGACAGAAAAAGTCAGGTCGGCACGGGCGACCGAAGCGAGAGAATAAGAACGTACAACTATCCGCAGGGCAGAGTTACCGACCACAGAATAGGGCTTACCCTGTATAAAATAGAGCAGATAATGAACGGAGATTTGGACGAGATAATAGACGCGCTCATAGCCTCCGACCAGAGCGATAAGCTGAAAAATGAGGCGTGATTTTATGAAGCGCGGAAAATTTGAGCCCGAGAGGGTCAACACGAGGATTTTAAGCGCGTCCGAGGTTTCGGAGGCGGCGGAGATTTTAAGAAACGGCGGCACGGTGGCTTTCCCCACCGAGACGGTCTACGGCTTGGGCGCAAACGCGCTGTCCGAGACGGCGGTAAAGAAAATTTTTAAGGCAAAGGGTCGTCCGTCCGACAACCCTTTAATTGTGCATATAGCAGACATCGAAGCGGTCGAGCGTCTGGCGGAGGAGGTGCCGCCCGCCGCGCGTCTTTTGATGAAAGAATTTTGGAGCGGACCGCTGACGATTATTTTAAAGCGCAAGAGCGCGGTACCCGACGTTGTGACCGCGGGGCTTGACACGGTGGGCATAAGAATGCCGTCCGAGCCGCTTGCGCGGGAACTGATACGTCTTGCGGGCGTACCCGTCGCCGCGCCGAGCGCGAACATTTCGGGCAGACCCAGCCCCACCACGGCGGCGCACGTCATCGACGATATGGACGGCCGCGCCGACGCCATTCTTTGCGGCGGCGACTGCGGCGTGGGCGTGGAGTCCACCGTTATAGATATGAGCGCGGACGTGCCGACGATACTTCGCCCGGGCGGAATAAGCGCGAGCCGCATAGAAGCCGTGATTGGAGAGGTCAGGAGCGGGCGCGGACTTTCGGAGAGCGAAGCCCCGAAGTCCCCGGGTATGAAATACCGCCACTACGCGCCCCGCGCAAGGGTGGTAATATACGGTGACCCGTCGGAGGTCAAGGGCGAAAATGTCGGCGTTATGGCGTTTGAAAGCCGCGCGGCTGAATTTAAGGGTATGCCGCTCATAAGCCTCGGCAGTACGCCGCAGGACGCGGCGCGGCGGCTGTTCAAAGGGCTTCGCGAGCTGGACAAGCTCGGAGTCGACGTGATATTTGCGCCGCAAATACCCGACGGCGACGACTGGGCGGCGGTAAGAAACAGATTATATAAATCGGCGGGTGGAATATAGCTATGAAATATCTCTTTGTATGCACGGGAAACACTTGCAGAAGCCCTATGGCGGAGGGTATTTTTAATAAGATCGCCAAGGAGCGCGGCTCGGACGACACGGCGGGCTCAGCGGGCATTTTCGCGGCTGAGGGCGGCTCGGCGAGCAAAAACGCGGTTGACGCGCTCGCGGAGAAGGGCGCGGATATAAGCGGACACAAGTCGAGGCGCGTCACGCCCGAAATGTCGGCGGAGTATGACGAGATTTTAACTATGACAAAATCTCACGCAGACATTTTAAAGGGCGCGCTGCCGCAGTTTGGTTACAAGATAAGAACTCTGTCCGAGGCGGCGGGCGGCGGCGGAGAGATTTCCGACCCGTTCGGCGGAGACCTTGACGCTTACCGTGCGTGCCGCGACGAGATAGAAAGACTTGTTGAGAAGCTGTGGGATAACAAATGATACGGTATGATGTTTTAAGGCAAAAGTATATAAAGGCTATGAGCGAGATAGAGCGGGAGTGCTTCGACGACCCGTGGAGTGAGGAAATGCTTGCGGGCGAGCTTGATAACCCGCTCGCGTTTTACGTTGTCGCGCTCCGCGGCGAAAGGGTGGTCGGCTATGCGGGTATGCACAAGGTGCTTGACGAGGCGTATATAACGAATGTCGCCGTGACCGCCGACTTCCGAAGGCGCGGGATAGCGGATGCGCTTATGGAGCATTTATTCGGCGAGTGCCGAGACAGCGGGATAGACTATATAACGCTTGAGGTCAGAGAGGACAACACGGGCGCACAGCGGCTTTACGAAAAAAACGGCTTTGAAAGGTGCGGTCGGCGGGTCAAATATTACGGCGGCGTGACCGACGCGTTGATATACTCGCGTTACGGACTTTTAAAATGAATTTACGGAGGACGGGGAAATGCTTATTCTCGGAATTGAGAGCTCGTGCGACGAAACGGCGGCGGCGGTGGTTCGCGACGGCACCGAGGTTTTGTCGAACGTGATAAACTCACAGATTGAAATACATAAGGAATACGGCGGTGTGGTACCCGAAATAGCGTCGCGCAACCACATTAAGAACATCAGCGCGGTGATAGATAAGGCGCTGTCGGACAGCGGAAAAGCCATCTCCGAGATTGACGCGGTGGCGGTGACCTACGGACCGGGGCTGGTCGGTGCGCTTTTGGTGGGCGTTTCGGCGGCAAAAGGGCTTGCGTTTGCGGCAAAGAAGCCGCTTATTCCCGTAAACCACATAAAAGGGCATATCTGCGCCAACTATATTGAAAATCCCGACTTCAAGCCGCCTTTTATATGCCTTGTGGCGTCCGGCGGACACAGCCATATTGTGCTGGTTAAGAGTTACAGCGAGTACGAAACTCTCGCGCGTACCTTTGACGACGCGGCGGGAGAGGCGTTTGATAAAGTCGCGCGCGTTATGGGGCTGGGCTATCCCGGCGGACCCAAGATACAAAAGTGCGCCGAAGGCGGCAACCCCGAAGCGATACGTTTTCCGCGCGTTAAAATGGGCGAGCGGGGATTTGATTTCAGCTTCAGCGGACTTAAGACCGCAGTCATAAATTATATTCATACCGCCGAGCAAAAGGGAGAGCAGGTAAACATCAGCGACGTTGCCGCCTCGTTTCAGGAGGCGGTCGTGGATACGCTCAGCAGTCACCTTATAGACTGCGCGAAGCTCTGCGGCGTTGAGAGAATTTCACTCGCGGGCGGAGTCGCGGCGAACGCGCCTCTGAGAGCGCGTGTCGAGCGGCTGGCGCGGGAGAACGGTATGGAGTTCAACTGCCCGAGAATGTCGCTTTGCACCGACAACGCCGCGATGATTGCGTGCTGCGGATATTACGAGTTTAAGGCGGGCTCCGTCGCAGACCTTACGCTGAACGCCACCCCGTCTCTGCCGATTTAGTAAAAAGAAAATCCACTCATATAGAGTGGATTTTTGGTCTTATGTAAAAATCAATAGCCTTTTTCGAGGTTTAATGTTTCGTCGTTGTCTATCCATTCGCGGACGTAGACGACGGTGTATTCGGTTGGGGTGTTGCGGATTATGACGCGCTCGATGCCCGCGTTTATAATCATTCGCTTGCACATTGAGCAGCTTGACGCGTTAGGCACGAGCTCGCCCGTTTTCATATCTCTGCCGACGAGGTAGAGCGTTCCGCCGAGCATATCCCGCCTTGCCGCGCTTATAATGCAGTTGGCTTCGGCGTGGACGCTTCTGCAAAGCTCATATCTCTCGCCGCGCGGAATTTTCAGCTCCTCGCGCATACAAACGCCCATATCACAGCAGTTTTTCCTGTCTCTCGGAGAGCCTGTGTAGCCGGTTGAAACTATCTCGTCGTTTTTAACGATTATTGCGCCGAAGTTGCGTCTCAGACAGGTTCCGCGCTCCAGCACCGTTTCGGCAATATCCAAATAATAGTTATATTTATCAACCCTTGTCATAGCTTACCCTCCGTTTTCCTTTAAATTACCTTCATTATATATTAAAGCAAAAATTTTTTCAATACTAAGTTGACATTTTTTTGCCGAAAAGGTATTATATTTACAGAACATTTTTAAAGATGAATTTGGTGACCGAATATGAAGCTCTACACAAGTCAAAGTGCCGACGAAACGCAGAAAATCGCGGCTGAAATCGCATCCGAGCTGAAGGCGGGCGACGTTGTTGCGCTCGGCGGGGATTTGGGAGCGGGCAAGACCGCCTTTGTGCGCGGCGTCGCGGCGGCGCTTGGCTCCGAGGAGGTTGTCACCAGTCCGACATTTACGATTTTGAACGAGTATTGCGGAGAAAATTTGAATATATACCATTTTGACGCTTACAGAATTGAAAACGGCGGAGCGGCGGAGCGCGAATGGCTCGACGAATATCTGTTCGGCGACGGCGTGTGCCTTATCGAGTGGGCGGAGAACATATCCGATCTACTTCCCGAGGACTGTATAAAAATTCAAATTTCCGCAGACCCCTCAAAGGGCGAAAATTACAGGGAGATAAAAGTATGCTGATATTTGCCGCCGACACCTGCTGTATGGCAGCGACAGCCGCGCTCGTAGATGACACGCGTCTTGTCGCGCAGACGGTTGTCAACCACAACAAAACCCATTCGCAAAAGATGATGCCGCAGATTGCGGATATGCTCAAAAACGCCGACATTGACATAAGCGATATTGACGTATTTGCCGCCGCGGTCGGTCCCGGCTCGTTTACCGGAGTGAGGATAGGCGTGGCGACGGTCAAGGGTATGGCGCAGGCGGCGGACAAGCCGTGCGTCGGAATTTCGACTCTTGAGGCTCTCGCGAACAATGCGCGTTGCTTTTGCGGGCTGTTAAGCCCCATTTTGGACGCGCGCCGCGGGCAGGTCTACAACGCGCTGTTCGAGTGCGACGGACGGGAAATGAAACGGCTTACGCCCGACCGCGCACTGCCGCTTGACGAGCTTTTGTCCGAGCTTGAAGCGGACGGCAGGCAGACCGCCTTTATGGGTGACGGAGTTTTCGTTTACCGCGGCGAGATTGAAAGCCGTTTGGGAAGCTCGGCGGTGTTTTTGCCGAAATTTTTAAGTATGAATCTTGCGGGTTCGGTGGGCGAGTTGGCATACGAAGCCGCCCTTCGAGGCGAGTATGTTTCATACGGCAATCTTACGCCGCAGTATGTTCGATTATCTCAAGCTGAACAGGATAGGAAAGAGAAAAGAGAATGAAAATGAAGATGAAGTTTAAAGCGAGACGGTTTATATTTGCACTGTTATCAATAATATTTTTGTTTGGGTCGATGAACGCGGCGGCGGCGCCGTCGGTCGTAGTATCGACTCCCGAGCCTACCGCGGCTCCCGTAAGAAGCGCGGCTCCTTCGGCTTCTCCGACGGCGTCGGGGACGTCCGCTTCAAGCACGCCCGCGCCCTCGTCGTCGGCGAGCGCGGAGTCTCAGCCGAGCGCGACGGCGTCTCCGCTGGATGCGCTGGGCGCACAGCTTCTCTGCGAGGCGGCGGTTTTGATTGACGGAAAGTCGGGCGCGGTGCTTTATGAAAAGAACGCGAACGAGAGACTGTATCCCGCGAGTACGACCAAAATTGCGACGGCTATGGTCGCGTTGGACGCAGTTGCGGCGGGCGAGGTCGGGCTTGACGATATGGTCACCACCTACGGCGACGATATTGCGGAACTTCCCGCGGACAGCAGCGTGCTTGGTCTGATTGACGGAGAGGAAATGCCGCTGGGCGATTTGCTGAACGGACTTTTGGTGGCTTCGGACAACGATGCGGCGATAGTTATAGCGAGGTATATCGGAGGTACGCAGGAGGCGTTTGTGGAGCGTATGAACGCGCTTATGCAAAAGGTCGGCGCGGAAAACTCCCACTTTGAAAACGCACACGGACTGCACAGCGACAATCACTACACAACAGCCGCCGATATGGCGAAGCTCACGAAGTACGCTATGCAGAACAACACGTTCCGCGATTATGTGTCCAACGCGCATATATATCTGCCGGTGACGAACAAGAGCGATCGCCGTTACTTTATAAACACCAACAATCTTATTTCGAGAATGAGATTTACCGACTTTTATTACGACAAGGCGATAGGCGTAAAGACGGGTTCTACCGACCAGGCGGGATATTGTCTTGTTGCGGCGGCGCAAAGCGGAGAGAGAGAGCTTATATCCGTCGTGCTTAAGTCGGATGAACAAACACATTCGCACACCTCATCAAAGGCACTTTTGGAGTACGGATTTGACAATTTTACTTCGTACAAGGTGGCAAAGCAGGGCGAGATACTCAGCGAGGTGAGGATTAAATACGCGGCGGGCGGCATCGACCATATCCCGCTCGTACCTCAGACCGCAGTTGCGCTTACAATTCCCAAGGGGGCGAACAAAGATGAGATTGAAATGACGCTTGACGTGCCGGAATTTGTCGCCGCGCCGGTCGAGATAGATCAGGTGATAGGCTCGGTCAGCTATAAATATCACGGACAGGTATTGAACACGGTTCCGCTCGTGTCTGACGCAACCGTGCCGCGCCACGCTCTCGGATTTATCTTTCAGGGGATAGACAGGGTGTGGAGCATAAGGGCTGTAAGAATTGTAATTTATATATTGATTGCCGCCGCTTTTGCGCTGGTATTCATATTCATAGCGGGGCTTATACGTGCGCTCGGAAAGAAAAACAAGCGTTCCTCGTCGTCGTATAAACCACCGACATATCACGACAACAACCGAAAATTTTAAAATAAAAATAAACGGAGGGATATTTTATGGAGTCTATGGGTTTTATACGCGAAATAGATAAAATGGGCAGGATAGTTATTCCCAAAGAGGTCAGAGATGCGTTGCACATTCAGGATAAAGACAAATATGAAATCACCGTTGAGGGCGAGGAAATTATACTGAGAAAATTCAGTAAAAAATGCGTTTTTTGCGGCACCGAAAAAAATCTCAAGGACTTTAACGGAAAGAGCATTTGCCCCGATTGTGCGTCAAAAATTTCGGAATTACAGAGGTGCAAATCTTGGTAAACATCGGAAACGACTGGGATGAGCTTTTGGCGGATGAGTTCAAGTCGGAATATTATTTGAGATTAAGAAAATTTCTGGCGCAGGAATACAGAACGCGAACGATTTATCCCGATATGTATGACATTTTCAACGCCTTAAAATATACCGCGTACCGAGACGTTAAGGTGGTTCTGCTCGGTCAGGACCCGTACCACGGAGCGGGGCAGGCGCACGGGCTTTGCTTTTCGGTACAGCGCGGAGTGGAGCCGCCGCCGTCGCTGAAAAATATTTTTAAAGAGCTAAACGACGATTTGGGCGTTCCCGTTCCCTCGCACGGAAATCTGACGAGCTGGGCAAAACAGGGAGTTCTGCTTCTCAACACGGTGCTGACCGTGCGGGCGGGCGCGGCAAACAGCCATCGCGGTATGGGCTGGGAGATTTTGACCGACAAGATAGTAAGCCTTTTGAATGAGCGCGAAAAACCGCTTGTGTTTCTTTTGTGGGGCGGCAACGCACGTCAAAAGCTCCCGCTTTTGACAAATCCGCGCCACTTGATTTTGCAATGCGCTCACCCGAGCCCTCTGTCGGCTTCAAACGGATTTTTCGGCTGCCGTCATTTTTCAAAGACTAATGAATTTTTGCGCTCTGTGGGAGAGCGCGAGATAGATTGGTCGTTATAAGATGATAATTAAATCAGACATTCTCCGCTTGTCGGGGAATTATTTTTTGATTTTTTGCATTGGATTGCGGGCGGGACGTCGAGGGCGCCGTCCCGTACAATAAAAAACGCGGCGAAGCCGCGTAATATCGCAAAAAGCGACTTGCGCTTTTTGCGAAAGAGTACCCAACAGGGCACAATTCACACTAAATTCGCAAGCAAATAGCTTGCTCATTAAGTGTTCATTCGAAGCAAGTTTTCCGTAAAAGCGCAGATTTTCCGAATAGGAAAATCGAAGCATAAAGGGAGACTTGCGACGAGCGAACACGGTTCGCCCCTGCAACTTGAAAGCTTTAAGTTTTCGCGTGAGTGTATCCAAAAAATAACCGACAAAAATCCACGGAATTTTTGTCGGTTGAGAATTATAAAAATTTAAATATATTTTCTTTCAGGGCGGGGAAGTCGTTTATAACCGTGTTATATACGTCGTTCATATTAAGCGTTCCGTATTTGTGCGCCGCTATATCACGAAATCCCGCAATATTTTTCCACGGAACAGAATTGTGTTCCTCTCTGAATTCGGGGGAAAGATTTTTTACAAGCTCCCCTATATTTATCACGGTCATACATATACCGCGTTTAAATAATTCATCATTGTCAAAATCTTCAAAGCTTTTGCCGCAAAGCGCATTTATTGCAATATTCAGTTCATCAATAATTTTATTTAATATAACCAAATCTCTATGCCGCATAAAGATTCACCGCCTTGTCAATTTCGATGATTGAATTTTTCGGAACGGGAGAATGAATTACATCAACAGATGTGTTCAGCAATTCTTCCATACGATTTTTAACCGCGCAAAGAGTAATAAGCGATATTGCCTCGGTTTCAAATTCCACCAATAAATCAACATCACTTTCGGGCGTATTTGTGCCGTTGGCATATGAGCCGAAAAGGTCAATCCTTATAATAGGATATTCCTTTGCCACGATTTCGGCAGCGTTTGCAATTTGTGCTAATGTCAACATAAATTCTATCCCTCTGCTTCTTATTATTAGTATATTGTATCAGATTTTATAATTTCGGTCAATCCGAAAGATACTTTTTAATTACGTTTCTTGCGATAGGAGCCGCCGCGGTGCCGCCGCTGCTGCCGTCGTTTTCAAGGATTACGGCGACCGCTATCTGCGGGTCGTCGGCGGGGGCGTAGCCCACGAACCACGCGTGGTCCTTTTCTTTTTCGTTCTCGGACGTACCCGTTTTACCGGCGACCTTAATTCCAGAAATCTGAGCCGAGGTACCGCTTCCGCTCTCGACTACCTCCTCCATAAGCCCCTGAACGTAGTTCGCACAGCCCGCCTCGATAGGTCTGTAAAGGGTCTGGGGATAGTGAGTTTCCACGGCAACGCCCGAGCTTGAGGTGACCTTGCTCACGATATACGGTCTCATCATAACGCCGTCGTTTGCAACAGCCGAGGTTATCATCGCCATTTGAAGCGGGGTTGCGAGCAGTTTGCCCTGACCCATAGCGATGAGCGCCGCGTCGGCGTCGGTGAGATTGCGTCCGTCTATTGTGCTCGTTGACGTTTCGATGTCAAAATCCGTGAGCGGCTTGTTTATACCGAAACGCTCCGAAATTTCGAGCATTATGTCGGGACCCATTTCGTAGCCGAGCGTACAGAATACGAAGTTACTCGACACCGCAAACGCACGCGGAAGGTCGATTTTGCCGTGCGCCTTTTTGCCGTAGTTTTCGACCGTTATACCCTTTTCCTCAAACTTGCCCGTGTCGTTGAACTCCTCGCTTTCGAGGTCGTTCTCGTATGCCGCCGCCGCTGTCACTATTTTATACGTCGAGCCGGGCGGATAAAGTCCCTGCGTGGCTCTTGCGAGAAGCGGAGAGTTTTCCTGCTCCACGATGTTGGTCCACTCGCTCTCGAGCACCTCGCTTGTCGGGTCGAAGTCGGGATAGCTCACGCACGCGAGCATTTCTCCGGTGTGGGGGTCTAACGCCACTATCGCGCCGCTTTTGCCGCTGAGCTGTTCGTGGGCGTAGCTCTGCAACTCGTGGTCGAGCGTCAGCCTTAAATCGTAGCCCTTTTTGATAGGCTCAAACGACAGCGAGATACCGTCCTTTGCCAAAAGCTGACGGTCATACTTCTTTTCAAGCTGTGTTTTGCCGTAAACCGAGGAGGTGTAGCCTATGATGTGGCTGTATAAATTTCGGTACGGATAGCGGCGGGTGTGGACGCCGCTTTGCTCGTCCATTACGCTTTCGGCGAGCAGAGTGCCGTTGCGGTCGTAGATGTTGCCGCGCTTTACGTCAAGCTCCTTTTCCCATTGACGCATATTGTACGGATTTGTCGCAAGCTCCTCGGATTTAAACATATTGATATAGAGCAGATATGTTATGAGCGACAAAAACATTACGCAAACCACTATTAAAAGATGAATTATTCGTTTGTTTATGTTCATAACGCGTCACCCTCACTTTTAATTTCGGCGTCGGCGCGCTCCTCCTGCTTTGAAATAGCCTGCATAATTCCGAGCATCGCAAAGCTCACCACGATGGACGTTCCGCCGTAGCTCACAAAGGGCAGAGTTATACCGGTCAGCGGAATAAACTTCGTAACGCCGCCGACGATTATAAACATCTGAATTGCCAAGATAAGAGTAAGACCCAGCCCGACCGCCTTGTTGTAGGGATTTTTGGCGTTGTATGCGATTTTAAAGCATCGGTAAATGAGCAGAAGATACAAAAGTATTATCGCCGTACCGCCGAATACGCCCATCTCCTCGCAAATCGCCGAAAAAATAAAGTCGGAATGAACCTCGGGGATATATCCGACAGAGCCGTTGCCCAGCCCCACTCCGAAGTATCCGCCCGAGCCGATTGCAAAAAGCGACTGCGCTATCTGATAGCCGGTGTTGGAAATGTCCGACCACGGGTCGAGCCAGGTGTGGACGCGCACCTGAATATGATACATAAATTTATATCCGAGCAACCCCACAATCGCGGTCATAGCTATGTTGAAAAGCATAAACCACGGTTTATCGTCATATGCGTAGAGCATCATAACGTAGAGGATAAACAGCACCAGAACCGTACCCCAGTCGCGCTGAAGCACCAAAAATCCGATAAACAGATAAGTGCCGAGCGCGGTGACATACTTCGGGTTTATCCGCCCGAACACGTCGCGGTGCCACGAGCCGGAAAAATAGCACGCCAGGAACAAAATGTATAAAATTTTGGTTATCTCGGACGGCTGAAATGTAAATCCGCCGATAGAAAGCCAGTTGCGCGCTCCCCCGACTGTAACTCCGAACACTAGGGTAAGTATGAACAATATACTTCCGCCGATTAAATACAAATACCACAGCTTGTCCCAAAATCTGATGTTGTAATATACCATATAGGCGGCAAAAAACGCCGCGCCGCCCAGCGCTATCCAGACTATCTGGGGCATACCGAATTTTGTTATGTCGATACGGCAAAGCACCATAACGCCTATGGTCACAAGCATACTGGCAATCAAAATCAAAAATTTTTCGCCCAGGTGCAAAAGGATTATGAGGGCGTATATAACCACCATAAGCCCCATAAGTCCCGCGCCGACATAGAGTATTCTTCGGTCGGAGCCGTTGTTGAAGTACATAAACAAAAAGCCTAAAATATTCATTAAAATAAGCAGATAGGCGGGTACTTTAAAATTGACTTTTTTAAACATTTTCGCCCGCCCCCTACTTGTTTATAAACTGAAACTCAAGGTCGCAGACCGAGATTATATCGCCCGAATCGAGCAGAACCTCCTCGTCAACCAAAATGTCGTTCACGTAGGTTCCGTTTTTACTGCCGAGGTCCTCCAGCCGCCATTCGCCGTCCTCGTACCATATCTGACAATGGGCGAGCGAAAGATAGCTGTCGTCTATACGAATGGTCGCTTTTTTTCCGCGGCCTATTACGTTGGGCTCGACAAGGAGAGGATATCTGCGCTCCATCCGGTATTTATCTATGGTTTTTTTGCCCATACTGCGAAGATATACTCCCGGCGGGGCTTCCGCGTCGCCGAGCCTCGTCTTTTTAATGTCCATATAAATCAGCTTGATTATGCTGAATATGAAAAGATAAATAACAACGGTGAACACGTAGCTGAGCACCGTGGAAATCATACTTATGGACATATAATCACTCCTTCCCCGAAATACACATTCTCTGTGTATGTGCGCGAGAGCGTTTTATTCGCTGTACGGATTTACGTGTACCATACAGTGCTTGATGTCGGGAAACGCCTCCTCGACGTTGCCGTGGACAAGCTCCGCGATAGTATGCGCCTCCCCGACCGAAAGCGAGGGGTCAACGCTTATCTCAACGTCCACATAAAGTCTGTCCGCGTGGACGCGCGTTCTTATCAGGTCTATGCGCTTGACGCCGTTTACTGCCGAGACAAAGTAAATAATTCTCTGAACCTCGTCCTCGCCCGCAGACTTGTCTATGAGCTGATTTACCGCGCCGATGTAGATTTGAACGCCCACCTTTATTATTATAATACATACAAAAATCGACATAATGGGGTCAAGCACGGGAAAATCAAACCATTTTGCGCCCGCAATACCAATCAAAACGGCGACCGACGACAGCGCGTCGCTGCGGTGGTGCCACGCGTCCGCAAGCATAGCCGAGCTGGAAATTTTCTTCGCGGCAAAGCGCGTGTAATGAAACATAATCTCCTTAAACACGATTGACGCTACGGTTACCGCAAACGTCCAAAAGCCGATATTTATTTCAAACGGAACGCCGCGCGCAAAGTTTATGATATTCTCCGCGCCGCTCTTGCCTATACCGAGTGCGACTATTATAAGAACCGTCGCAAGAATTGTGCTGATAACCGGCTCAATTCGCTCGTGCCCGTATTGGTGGTCGCGGTCTGCCCTCTTTTCGGAGATTTTAACCCCGATTATAACCATTAAGGTGGTCAGCACGTCGGACGCGGTGTGTATCGAGTCCGAAATAAGCGCGGAGCTTTTCGACCGCACGCCCGCAATCAGCTTGAATACAAAAAGAATGATGTTGCCTATAAACGTCACCGTCGACACGCGCACCGCGATACGGCTCTTTTGCGGAGCTTTGCGCGGCGCGTTGTCGAGATTTCCGTGTATTTCTATAATTTCGGTGTCTTTAGTTCTTTTTTCGTCGCTTTTGCTCGGAAGATTTTTTCTGTTTTCCATAAGACCCTTTCATTCCGAAATAATATTTATTTTATATTATTCGGCAGGCGCCGTAGCGTTCGTGTCTGATGCCGCATCGTCGGTCTGCTCCGCTTCGGAAGCGTCCTCGTCGAGGTTATAGGGCTTTTCGGAGTCGAGCTGAATGGGAACCTTGTCGTATGCGTCCTGGTCTATATCAACAGTCATTTCCGACTTCCATTTAGCAAGCAGCTCGGAGTATCCTATGACGCGCTTTATGATGTGATAGCCGTAGCTCGTCTCGATAATGCCGCTTATCTCGCCAGGCTTGAGAGCGAACGCCGCCGCCTCAAATTCGGGTACCATCTCGCCTCTGCCGAACGTGTAGCCCGCCGTGCCTTCGCCGGGGTCCTCGTTGTACTCCTCCATAAGAGCGTCAAAGTCCTCGCCCGCGTCCAGCTTCGCCTTTACGGTCTGCGCGATAGCGAGCGCATCCTCTGCCGAACGCTCGGTTTCCTCGCCGTTTTCATCGGTCGGGGTCAGCGAAATCAGTATATGCTTTGCCGAGATTTGGTCATCGTTTGAAAATTCTGCAAAAGACGCTTCGTCGGTAATATAGTTGGAGGGAGCCTGTTCAAAGTCGGTATCTAATTTGTCGATGGTCTGCATTTTGATAAGAGCATTGACAAATTCTTCCTTTGAGGTAAGGCCGCTCGCCTCAAGAGCATGGGGAAAATCGTCGCCGTATTGCTCCTCGGTGCTGTCCGCGTAGTCACGAACATCCTGAGTCTCGTCCTCGTCGAGCCCAATTCCAAGCTCCTTGGCTTTCTGCATTTTAACGGCGTCCGAGATGGCAAGGTCGAGCGCCGCCTTCTTGGCGTGCTCGCCGTAGGTCTCGCCCGTGTTTTCATCGTAAACCGCGTCCCACGAGAACTGTGCGTCAAGCATAGCCGCGTCTGTAATTTCGGGATGATCGTTGAGATATACGCTGTAAAGCTGATAATTCTCGTTGATAAGGTAATATCTCATATCCTGAGCGGTGATTTTGATGTCGCCGACCGTGGCGATTACTTCGCTGTTTCCGTTTTCGGTCTTTTTTCCGCAGGCGGAAAAGCTGACGAGCAGAGCCGCCGCCAAAACAAAAGCCGATGTCTTTTTGATAAACTTCATAAATTCACAACCTTTTCCATTAAAACATTATTTGTAATTATACATTATACTTGGCAAATTTTCCACAATTTACAAAAATTTTAACAAAAACTTAATATTTCCAAAAAATCTTCAATTTGCTTTAAATATTCGCCTTCAGAGCCCGAAAGCCCGTGCTTCCAGAAGATGTTGGGGCGCGCGCCCTGATTTATTTTGAGCATATTGGGATTTTCCTCGGCGTACTTTATAAGCGACTGAATGTCGGGCGGGGACTGCGGGTTGAAATAAAACTTGATGTTGTGCCGGTTCCCGATTATCTCGGTTATATTTCGATTTGCCGCAAACGCCTTTATGCAGGCGATGTGCATCAGGTTGTCGGTCACACTCGGCACGCTTCCGTAGCAGTCGGTCAGTTCGTCGTACACGTCCGACATATCCTCGCGCGAGGTTATCGAAGCGATTTTTTTGTAGCCGTCTATCCTCTGCCTGTGCGAGGTGATATATTCCTCGGGAATATATCCGCTGACCGGCAAATCCACAAGGGTGTCCGGCTTTTCTCTGCGCTCGATGCCGCGCAGTTCGCTCACCGCATCTTCAAGCAGACGGCAGTACATCTCATATCCGACCGCCTCCATATGACCGTGCTGCTGTGCGCCTATTATGTTGCCCGCGCCGCGTATTTCGAGGTCGCGCATAGCGATTTTAAAGCCGGAGCCGAACTCGGTAAATTCGCGTATTGCGGTCAGACGTTTTTCCGCCTGTTCGCTAAGCTCCTTGCCGCGTGTGTACATAAGATATGCGTAGGCAAGCCGCCCCGAGCGCCCGACTCTGCCTCGGAGCTGATAGAGCTGTGCAAGACCGAAGCGGTCGCAGTCCTCTATTATTATTGTGTTGACGTTAGGAATGTCAAGCCCCGTTTCAATAATTGTGGTGCAGACGAGAATATCTATTTCGCCGTTTGAAAAGTCGAACATAATGTCCTCAAGCTCGCTCTCGGACATTCTGCCGTGCGCCGCCGCGACGCGCGCGTTCGGGAATTTTTGCGCTATTTCCTCGGCGGTTTTGTAAATTCCGCGCACGCGGTTGTGGAGGTAATACACCTGTCCGCCGCGCCCGAGCTCTTTTGTTACCGCGTCGAATATCACGTCGGCGTCGTACTCCATTACGTAGGTCGCCACGGGATAACGCTCGTGCGGCGGCTCCGCGATAACGCTCATATCGCGAACGCCCATCATAGCCATATTCAGGGTTCGCGGAATGGGCGTCGCCGAGAGTGTCAGCACGTCTATCTCCTTTTTGAGCTCTTTTATGCGTTCTTTGTGCGACACGCCGAAACGCTGTTCCTCGTCGATTATCAAAAGCCCGAGTTTTTTAAATTCAACATCCTTGCCGAGCAGCTTGTGGGTGCCTATGACTATATCCGTCTCGCCGGTTTTCAGCCTTTTTATAATTTCTCTTTGCTGTGCCGCCGTCCTGAAACGGGAGAGCATTTCGATTTCGACGGGATAATCTCTCATTCTTTGGCGGAACGTCATTGTGTGCTGATTGGCAAGTATGGTCGTAGGCACGAGATAAGCCACCTGATAGCCGTCCAGCACCGCCTTGAACGCCGCCCGCATCGCGACCTCGGTCTTTCCGTAGCCCACGTCGCCGCACAGCAGTCTGTCCATCGGGTGGGGCTTTTGCATATCCGCCTTTACCTCCTCGGCACAGCGGAGCTGGTCGTCGGTCTCCTCGTAGGGAAACGCGGCTTCAAACTCGCGCTGCCATTCGTTGTCGGGAGAAAACGCGATGCCGTCTATCGTTTCGCGTGCCGCGTAAAGGGCGATAAGCTCCCGCGCCATATCCGAGGCGGCTTCGCGCACCCTTTGCTTAGTGCGGTTCCACTCCGCTCCGCCGAGCTTGTTAAGGCGCACCTCCGCGCCGTCCTTGCCCGCGTATTTGTATATGGAGCCGAGCTGGTCTGTCGGAATATACAGCGTGTCCTCGCCCTTGTAGCGTATGTGCAGATAATCCCGCCTTACGCCGTCGACGTCGAGCTGTTTTATGCCGATGTACCTGCCTATGCCGTGCGTTTCGTGAACCACATAGTCGCCTATGCTGAGGTCGGTAAAGTCCTTAAAACGCTCTCCGCCGCCGAGGTTTTTGGAGCGGCGTTTTTTGCGCGCTTTGCCGAATATCTCTTTGTCCGATATTACGGCTATTCTCGCCTCGGTGTACTCAAATCCGCCCGACAGCGAGCCGCGCGTGACAAGCACCCGTCCCTGGGGCAAAAGCGCGTCAAAGTCGGGGCTGAACACCGCCTCGATGCCATCGTCGGACAGCGTTTTGACAAGGTTTAACGCCTTGGTCTCGGAGCCCGCCGGAATGACTATGCGGTAGCCGTTTTGAATGTAGAATTTCAGAGAGTCAATCAAAAACTCAATTTTTCCGCGAAATCCGCCTATCGACTTCGCGGAAAAATTCAGCAGCTTTTTCGGGCTGTAATCGGGCGACGTGCGCGAGAGCGCGCTCATACCCACAAACCCATTTTTCGCAAGCGCCTGAATAGTTTTTTTACAGCTCGCGGCGTACTTTTTTGCGTCGAGGGAGGGAGGTATTATTCCGCGCAAAGTCATCTCGGCAACGACGTCCTCGAGCCGCTCGGTGTCCGCCTTTGCCGCCGCCGAAATTCGGGAGGGCTCGTCCCAGAATGTGATAAATCGGTCGTCTATATAGTCGGCAAGCGTCGGAAATACGTCGTACTTTTCGTAGATGTACGGAATGTATTTGACTATCGACGGGAACGAAATTCCCTCGCGCAGACGCTCTGCGTCGCGCCCCAGTCGGGACGCGAGCTTTTCCTTTATTTCGCCCGACTCGCCGCCCTCTTTGGCTTTGGAGTGCGCGTCCTTGCGCTGTTTTTCCAGCCTTTCGATAAGCCGCTCGCGCTCGCCGCCGCACAGCAGTATCTCGTCCGCGGGGGTTACGCGAACCTCATTTATATTTGAAACCGAACGCTGAGTAGCCGCGTCAAAAATTCGGAGGGAGTCTACCTCGTCGTCAAAATATTCTATTCGGTAAGGCATTTCACTGCACGGCGGAAAGAAGTCCGCCACGCCGCCGCGTATGCTGAACTGCCCCGCGCCCTCAACCGCTTCCTCGCGTCTGTATCCGAGCTCGGTGAGCCTTTTTGCGAGTTCGTCGGGCGGAAACACATCTCCGATTTCGAGGGAGAACGAGAGCTCCTCATACAGCCTTTTGGGCGCGCTCGCGCCGAGCAGAGCCTCTATCGTAGTTACTATGTGAAGCCGCTGAGTGCCGCGAATGAGCCTTTCAAAAATATCGAGACGCGCGCGTCTGATGTCGCGCCCCGCCGCTTCAATATCGTAAAAAAGCAGGTCGGAGCTTGGGAAAAACATAACCCCGCCGCCGAAAAAGCTGTTTAAATCTTCGGTTAAACGCCGAGCCTGAACCTCGTTTTCGGCGACGACAAACGCCGACTTGCCAAGCTCCTCGCACGCGCAAAAAATAAGGTGCGCCCGAATGGAGTCGGACACGCCCATAATATTTATCGGTGTTATTTTATTTTTCAGCCCTCCCGTGAGGGAGTTAAACTCGGCAACGCTGCCGAGAATTTCTCTGTAACCGTTCATATTTTTTGCCTGATAAAAATTTAATTAAATTTGTTCATCGCCGACTCACAGCCGTTTGTGATGATTTCCTCAACCGCGCCGACGGCGCGTACCGCGACCGGAATTAGCGCCTCGATTTCGTCCTTGCCGAACTTTCCGAGGACGTAGTCCGCGAGGTCGTAATCGGGATGAGGCGGTGCGCCTATGCCGATTTTAACGCGCGGAAATTCGTCGCTGTCAAGGTTTAAAATAACGCTTTTTATGCCGTTGTGACCGCCCGCACTGCCCTTCGGACGCACGCGCAGCTTGCCCACCGGAAGCGATATATCGTCGTATATTATTATTATCTCCGAGTTTTCGGTTTTATACCGGGATTTAAGCTCCGAAACCGCTTCGCCGCTGAGGTTCATAAAGGTTTGGGGCTTCGCCGCGACGACTCTTTCGCCGCATATGCGCCCCTCTCCGAAAACAGAGTTGAAGTTCGTTTTATTGAGCTTTATATCAAATTTGGAACACAGCGCGTCTATAACGTCGAAGCCTATGTTGTGGCGCGTGTTGACGTACTTTGCTCCCGGATTTCCCAGCCCGACTATGATATACACCTTTCAGCCCGCCTCCTTTTATACAAACAGCGTGCTTACGGGATTGTCGCTGTAAACTCTGCGTATCGCCTCGGCAAAGACGGGCGCGGTGGACAGCACCTTTATCTTGTCGATTTTCTTCTCTTTGTCAAGCGGGATGGTGTCAAGCACCACAAGCTCGTCTATCGCTGAATTTTCAATACGTTCTATTGCGGGACCCGACAGCACGGGATGAGTACAGCACGCGTAAACTTCAGCCGCGCCGCGCGCCTTGAGCGCGTTTGCACTGTTGGTTATGGTGCCGGCGGTGTCTATCATATCGTCAACCAGAATTATGCGCTTGCCGTCAACATCGCCGATAATGTTCATAATTTCGGACACGTTGGCTTTGGGGCGGCGTTTGTCCACGATTGCGATAGGCACGTCCATTCTTTCGGCAAAGCTGCGTACTCTGCCGACTGAGCCGAGGTCGGGGGAGACCGCCACTATATTGGTTTTGTCATTCTTGAACTTTGAAAGATAGTACGGAACGAGAATGGGCGGTATGCCGAGCAGGTGGTCGACCGGTATGTTGAAAAAGCCCTGTATCTGTGCGACGTGCAAATCCATAGTTAAAATTCTGTCCGCACCCGCGGTGGTTATGAGGTCTGCCACGAGCTTTGCCGAGATGGGGTCTCGCGCCTTTGCCTTTCTGTCCTGGCGGGCGTAGCCGTAATAGGGTATTACGGCGGTTATCCTGCCTGCCGACGCGCGCTTGAACGCGTCTATCATCAGCAGAAGCTCCATAAGGTTTTGGTTTACGGGCGCGCAGGTGGACTGTATCACAAAGACGTCCGAGCCGCGCACCGTTTCAAAAATATCTACCTTGATTTCGCCGTCGCTGAACGCCGAAACCTTTGCCTTGCCGCTCGGTACGCCGACTATGGACGCAATACTTTTAGCGAGCGCCTGATTGGAATTTCCCGAAAAGATTTTTATGTTCTTGCCGTGAGTTATCATATGCAGCTTCTCCTTTCGCCGCTTTGCAAAGGCGTATTCTTTTGAAGAGTGATAAGTGATACAGACAAAATTTTGTCCGTATCACTTATCTCAGAATTTAATATTTGTCTTTTGCCCAGCCTTCTTTTACGGTCTGGCGCGCTCTTGCGATTGCAAGAGAATTTTCGGGAACGTCGCCCGTTATGGTCGAGCCGGCGGCGGTATATGCGCCGTCGCTCAGCGTCACCGGCGACACAAGATTGGTGTTGCAGCCGATGAACACATTGTTGCCTATCGTGGTTCGGTGCTTCTGCTTGCCGTCATAGTTTACTATTACGGTTCCGCAGCCGAAGTTGACGTTCTCGCCCACGTCCGCATCTCCGATATATGTGAGGTGGGAGACCTTTGTGCCGTCTCCGACCACAGAGTTCTTGACCTCCACAAAATCGCCGATTTTGATGTTGTCGCCTATCACCGAATTGGGACGTATGTAAGCAAACGGACCTACGTTGGTGCCGTCTCCTATTTTGCCGTTGTCAACGACCGAGTTTTCCACCTTCGTGTTGTTCCCGACCGTCGAATTTCGGAGGGTGGTGCCGGGTCCTATGATGCAGTTCTCGCCAATCTCGGTGCTTCCCTCCAGAATTGTGTTCGGATATATAACGGTGTCGCGACCGACCTTAACCTCCGCGCCTATATAGAGCGTTTGCGGGTCTGTGACGGTCACGCCGCCGAGCATAAGCTCGCGCACGAGCTGCTCGTTTTTGATTTTGCCGACGGCGGCGAGCTGGATGCGGTCGTTGACGCCCAGCGTTTCGCGGAAATCGGCGGTGTAAGAGCCGACCTTTTCGCCGCCCGCAAGCAGAATTTCAATCGTGTCGGTAGCGTAATATTCTTTCTGTGCGTTGTCGTTTTTGAGCTGACCGAGCGCAAAAATGAGCTTTTGTATGTCAAAGAAGTACATTCCCGAATTTATTTCGCAAATTTTTTGTTGCTCTTCGGTGCAGTCCTTCTGCTCGACGATTTTTGAGATTTCGCCGTTTTCACGCACTATCCTGCCGTAGCCGAACGGGTCGTCCGCGACCGCCGTTATGACCGTCGCGGCAAATCCGCCCTCGGTGTGTGCGCGCAAGGCGTCCTTGAGGGTTTGCGCGCTGATAAGCGGCGTGTCGCCGTACAGCACCATAACCGTGCCGCTCTCGTTCTTTATCGGCTCTATGCCCTGCATAAGCGCGTGACCCGTGCCGAGCTGTTCTCTCTGCCACGCAAACTCGGCTTTGCCGTCAAACTCGGCGATAACATCATCGCCGCGATGTCCGACGACCACAATGTTTTTCTTTGAGCCCGCCTCGTTTGCCGCGTCAAGCACCCAGCCCAAAAGCGACTTGCCGCAGATTTTGTGGAGCGGCTTCGCAATATCGGATTTCATTCTCTTGCCCTCTCCGGCGGCAAGAATTACAGAAAAAATATTCATATTAAAACTCCCGTATATAATGCTTAGTTTGTTTTATGCTCAGAAGTGCCGAAGCGAGCGGCTTACGCTTTGCCCGCAGCTCCGAAAAGGCGCAGCTTTTCAATTACGGCAGCCTTGACATTATCTCTTGCGGGACCGCAAATCTTTCTGAGGTCGAATACGTCAGGGTCGTTGCCGAGTATTTCGCGAACCTTATCGGTGTAAGCAACGCGCAGGTCGGTGTCGATATTTATTTTATTAACGCCCAGACCTATCGCCTTTGTGATGTCGTCATACGCAACGCCCGAAGCGCCGTGCAGAACTATCGGCATTTTAAGGTCGTTCTTTATGGTCTTGAGTCTGTCAAGGTCGAGCTTGGGAACGCCCTTGTACTTGCCGTGAGCCGTTCCTATCGCTATCGCGAGAGAGTCAACGCCTGTCTGCTCAACAAAGTCGTGAGCCTCCTGCGGGTCGGTGAACAGCGCGTCCTTTTCGCTTACGCTGATATTGTCCTCGATACCGCCGAGTCTGCCCAGCTCTGCCTCAACCGAAACGCCGCACGAGTGAGCCGCCTCAACGACCTGCTTTGTAACGGCTACGTTTTCCTCAAACGGGAAGTGAGAGCCGTCTATCATAACCGAAGTCCAGCCGTTTCTGATACAGTTCATAGCTGTCTTAAAGCTCGTGCCGTGGTCCAAATGGAGCGCAACGGGAACCGACGCCTTTTTTGCCGCCAGCTTTATCATCGCCGCGAGGTATTCTATACCCGCATATTTGAGAGCGCCCTCGGTGGTCTGAATTATGACCGGAGCCTTTTCCTCCTCTGCCGCCGCAACGATAGCCTGCGTCATTTCCATATTAACCACATTGAACGCACCTACCGCATATCCGTTTTTGTCGGCATGCATTAAAATTTCCTTACCGGTTACCAACATTTTTTAACAACCCCTTTTTTATTTATATATTTTTAAATTATATTTTTTTCTCTGTAATAATAGTATAAATACTGCTGTGCGAACCCGCCGTACTCTTTAAATGTCTCGCACACGAAATCATCTGCGGCGGATTTTTCGACAGAGTAGACCTCGCTTAAAATTCTGTATATCCATACGTCCTTGGGAAAGACCTCATATCTTCCGAGTCCGAAAAGGAGAATACAGTCGGCGACCTTTTGCCCTACGCCCTTGATTTTCATAAGCTCCCGCGCCGCCTCGCCGGTCGGCATATCCGAGAGCGCGGTCAAGTCCACCTCGCCCGACGCGACCTTCCTTGCCGCGTCCAGAATGTATTTGTCGCGAAATCCCGCGCGGAGCGGAGCAAGCTCCTCTATCGGGAGCACCGCGAGCGTTTGTGCGTCGGGAAAGGTATAGTATTCTTTTCCGTCGAACGTAAGTTTTTCGCCGAAGCCTTCGCAAAGCCGCGATATGATTTTTTTAATACGCGGAATGTTGTTGTTCGCGGAGATTATGTAGGAAATCAACGTTTCCCAAACGTCCTGGCGCAGTATCCGTATGCCGCCGCCGAACTCTATACACGGGTCTAAAATATCGCTTCGGATGGCGGATTTTATTTTCGCGTAGTCGCAGTCCGCGCCGAAGTAGCTTCTCCAAAACTCATCATTGCCGCCCGACGCCTCGATTAAAATTTTGCCGTCCTCGCCGCGCACTCTTGCCGCGTGACCGCCGGCAACGCCGACGAACGAACCGTCGTTTTCGTCCGAGTTTTCCCAGCGGAAGCACTGCCCGCACAAAAAGGTGTGCGCCGCGTCAAAATGACCGTTCGTATCTATTGTAAGCATAACATCATCTCTGTTTTAAACCGCTCGGACTGCCAAAATTGCTCAAATCGCCGAGCTTGCCCAAGTGGATAAGATTTATCTGATAGTCGGCGATGTCCATCGCCTTGACGTTCACATTGACCTTTTTTACGTTGAGCGAGGTCATATTTTCTATTCCGCTCTTTACGTTTTTTGAAATCTCTTTGGCTACTCCGAACAGGCGGCAAAGCCCCAGAACAACGTCCACGTTGATGCTTATAAATCCGTTTTTATGACTGATAACGTGAATTTTCGGCTCGCCCTTGACCGCGCCGACCCGCTTTGTCTCGTATGCCGCTATCTCGGCTATGGCGCGGTTTGAAATTTTGTAGCCGCCGAGGTAGCTGTAAGTCGGGCGTATGACGGTCTTTTCCGCCATATAGTGCTTGCCCTTTTTATTGTTCCAAAGGTTTATCGAGTCCATAAAATAGCCCGAAAACTGCTTTTTGACCTCGAATGTCGGCACGGGGATTATATGCTTGCCCTGCTCGACGCGTATCTTGTGAGCCAGCTCTATCTGCTCGGGAGAGGACACGTCCTCAATGAAAATCGTCTTTTCTATCGGAGGTAATTGCAGAGCGTCCGCAATTTTCTTTACCATTTTTTCGGATGTGCCTATCAGCAGGACGGACTGCACGTTATGCCTTTTTAACGCATCCCGCACCTCCGCCGCGTGCTTACTGTCGCTGAAAACGGCACACTTTACCGAAGCCATCATCGTAGCCTCGCGCTTTGCACTGCGCCCCGCGATAATGCGGTTGTCGCTCATTAAAAGCCCATCGTCTATAATATAGTCGATGTTGTTTTCCTTTGCGACCTGCATACTGTGATGACTTTTGCCGGTGCCGGATTTACCCACAAACGCATAAACACGCATATGCTCTACTCCTCTTTTTCGGATATTTTATATGACAGCCGCATAAGACTGTCGCCGAGGTGGATGTTTTCAACCGAAATGCCGTCCGCCGCGTCAAGCTCGGTGTATGAAAAGTTCAGAAACGCCTTCACGCCGTAGGAGATAAGCCTTTCCGCGACCTCGTGCATTGAATTTCGCGAGACCGCCAAAATTGCCATACTCGGCTTCTCGCGCTCTATAAACGATTTTATGTCTTTATAATCCTGAACTTTAAGTCCGCGCACGTCCATACCGATTTTCTTTTCGTCAATGTCGAAAATGCCGATGAGCTTAAAGCCTCGGCTTTCAAAATTGGTGTTGGAGGCGAATGCGCGTCCCATATTTCCCGCTCCGACCAAAATCGCGGTATATCCGCGGTTGAGTCCCAAAATTTTGCCTATCTCGGCGCGCAGACTCTCGACGTTGTAGCCGTAGCCCTGCTGACCGAACCCGCCGAAGCAGTTTAAATCCTGTCGTATCTGCGAAGCGGTGACGTGCATTCTCTCGCTCAAATCCTTTGACGAAATGCGCTCGATACCGCTTCGCTTTATCTCGCTTAAATATCTGTAATACCGCGGCAGTCGGTTTATGACCGACTCCGAAACAACTTTTTTCATTTCTACTCCTTAAAGCTTGCTTTATTAAGACAGCTTGCTCATTACATAGTCCGCAAACTCGGCACAGGTGCAGCCCGTGTCGCGTCCGGTAATTTGCAGTTTCTTTTCCTCGTACATACAAATGTCGAGCGCGCGCTCCAGCCTCTTTGCTTCGTCGACAAAGCCTATATGCTCCAGAAGCATTACGCCCGCACGGATAATACTGCACGGGTCGGCGTACTTGTCGCGGCCTTCCTTCACCATTCTCGGCGCACTGCCGTGGATAGCCTCAAACATAGCATATTTTTTGCCGATGTTCGCACTGCCCGCCGTGCCTACGCCGCCCTGGAACTCCGCCGCCTCGTCGGTCAGGATGTCGCCGTAGAGGTTGGGAAGCACAAGTACCTGGAACTGAGTCCTGCGCTTGGGGTCTACCAGCTTTGCGGTCATAATGTCGATGTACCAGTCGTCAAGCTCGATGCCGGGATAATCCTTTGCAATCTCCTGACAAATCTTCAGGAACTTTCCGTCGGTCGTCTTTACTATGTTAGCCTTGGTGACCGCCGTAACGCGGGTCTTGCCCGTCTTTTTTGCGTACTCAAACGCGGCGCGCGCAATTCTCTCGCTGCCCTCCTGAGTGGTTACGGTGAAGTCTATTGCGAGGTCGTCGTTTACGTTTACGCCCTTTGAACCTACCGCGTACGCACCCTCGGTGTTTTCACGGTAGAACGTCCAGTCGATGCCCTCCTCGGGTACCTTTACGGGGCGCACGTTTGCAAAGAGGTCAAGTTCCTTTCGCATAGCCACGTTTGCGCTCTCTATGTTGGGCCACGGGTCGCCGGCTCTCGGAGTGGTCGTCGGGCCCTTTAAAATGACGTGGCACTTTTTTATCTCCGCCAAAACGTCGTCGGGGATAGCCTTGCCCGCCGCCGCACGGTTTTCGATGGTACAGCCGTCTATTACCTTAAATTCCACCTTGCCCGACGCAACCTTGTCGGCGAGGATAAATTCAAGTATTCTCTGCGCCTGAGCTGTTATCGCCGGACCTATTCCGTCGCCGCCCACAACGCCTATTATGATTTTGTCGAGCTTTTCGTAGTCGATAAAATCCTTTTCCGCTTTCATTTTTTCAATACGCGCAAACTGCTCGGTAAGGAGCGCCGCAAATTTTTCCTGCGCGTTTTTGATTTGTTCGTTCATATTCATAACCCCCAAAAAAATTTTTATTGCAAAGCAAGCGTTTTTGTGACTGTTATTGTTTTCTGCCCTTTTATTTGGTAATGTTTGCTTTCGTGAAATTGAGAAGTCCACCGTGAGCCATAATGTGGCGTTGTCTGTCCGAAAGCGTGATGTCCACGGGTATTTCAATTCCTTTTGTAACGTCTTTGATCACTATTTCGCCGCCGTTTAAAATCAAATCGCGTATTCCGTCGAGCGCGAGAGTGTCGCCCTCGTCGATTTTATCGTAATCGTCCGCGTTCTTAAAGGTGAGCGGCATAATGCCGTTGTTTATAAGGTTTGCCATATGTATTCTCGCAAACGACTTCGCGATAACGGCCTTTATTCCGAGATAGAGCGGAACGAGAGCCGCATGCTCACGCGACGAGCCCTGACCGTAGTTGGAGCCCGCTATTATGAAGCCGCCGCCGTTTTCCTTTGCCCTCTTGGAGAAGTTTTCGTCGCACGGGGCGAGGCAGTAGTCCGAGAGATACGGAATATTCGAGCGGTAGGGCAGGAGCTTGGCGTTTGAAGGCATAATGTGGTCGGTGGTGATGTTGTCCTCCACCTTTATAAGGCTTACGCCCTCCACGTTCTCCGCCAAAGGCTTGTTTATCGGGAACGGCTTGATGTTCGGTCCGCGAACCACCTCGACGTCCGCCGAGTTTTCGGCGGGAGGAATTACCATATTGTCGTTCACCTTGAACTTTTTGGGCATTTCAACAGAGATGTCCACCGTGTCGCCGAGGTCGCACGGGTTTGTGAGAACTCCCGTGAGAGCCGATACCGCCGCGACTTCGGGCGATACCAGATAAACCTGAGCCGACATGGTCCCCGAGCGACCGTAGAAGTTACGGTTGTTGGTTCTGAGCGAAATTGCGTCGGTCTTGGGCGACTGACCCATACCTATACAGGGACCGCACGCGCTTTCGAGTATTCTCGCGCCCGCGTCTATCATATCGGCAAGCGCGCCGTCCTCGGCAAGCATTGTAAGCACCTGCTTTGAGCCCGGACCTATTACCAGACTTACATCGGGGTGAACCGTCTTTCCCTTGAGTATTTTTGCAACCTTCATCATATCGGTATACGACGAGTTGGTGCAGCTTCCGATAAATACCTGGTCAACCTTTATCTTGCCTACCGCGTCCACCGTCTCAACCGCGTCGGGGCTGTGCGGCTTCGCGACCATAGGCACGAGTGCGTCAAGGTCAACCACTATCGTCTTATCGTAAACCGCGTCGTCGTCGGCTTTAAGCTCAGACCAATCCCCCTCGCGTCCCTGCGCTTTCAAAAATTCGAGAGTTACCTCGTCGCTGGGGAATATTGAGGTTGTAGCGCCGTGCTCCGCGCCCATATTGGTTATGGTAGCGCGTTCGGGTACAGAAAGGGTCTTAACGCCCTCGCCCGCGTATTCGAGGATATAGCCCACGCCGCCTTTGACCGAAATCTGCCTTAAAACGTCGAGAATAATGTCCTTTGCGGTCACCCATTTCCTGAGCTTTCCGCGAAGCTCTACTTTCATCATTTTGGGCATTGTTATGTAGTACGGACCGCCGCCCATCGCAACCGCAACGTCAAGACCGCCCGCGCCGATAGCCAGCATACCTATGCCGCCGCCGGTCGGGGTGTGGCTGTCCGAGCCGAGAAGCGTTTTTCCGGGAATACCGAAGCGCTCAAGCTGAACCTGATGGCAAATTCCGTTGCCCGGCTTTGAGCAGAAAATACCGTGCTTGGAGGCGACGGTCTGAATATATTTATGGTCGTCTGCGTTCTCAAAGCCCGCCTGAAGCGTGTTATGGTCGATGTACGCAACCGATTTTTCGGTTCGCACCTTGTCAATCCCCATAGCTTCAAACTGCAGATAAGCCATAGTTCCGGTAGAATCCTGAGTAAGCGTCTGGTCGATGCGTATCGAAATTTCTTCGCCAGCCGCCATTGTGCCGCTTATCAGGTGATTTTTTATGATTTTTTGCGATAATGTATAGCCCATTATACATAACTCCTTTCAGCCGTATTTATGCTAAGAATATTTTATAAAACTTTGTAAACTTTGTCAAGTGTTTAACACACAAGAAAACAATTATATCGCTTACATTAAAGCCGCGTCGCTCGGCATCCTCCAGTCGCCGCGCGGAGAGAGGTTTACGGTGCCAACCTTCGGTCCGTCGGGCAGTGCGCTTCGCTTGAACTGATTTGAGTAAAAGCGCTTTATGAACACGCCGAACCACTTTTCTATCTCATCGCCCGAATATACGCCGGAGAACGCAATTTTTGCAAGGCGTTTTATCTTATTTGAGCCAAAGCCCATCCTGACCATATAGTAGAGGAAGAAGTCGTGAAGCTCGTAAGGACCTATTATGTCCTCGGTCTTTTGCACTATTTTACCATCCTTGGGCGGTATGAGCTCGGGGCTTACCGGCGTGTCTAAAATATCACTCAGCACCGCGCAAAGCCTGTCGTCGGATATGTCCGCGACATATTTTACAAGGTGGCGCACCAGCGTTTTGGGTACGCCGCTGTTCACGCCGTACATCGACATATGGTCGCCGTTGTAGGTCGCCCAGCCGAGCGCAATTTCTGAAAGGTCGCCCGTTCCGATTACAATGCCGCCCGTTTTGTTCGCAATATCCATAAGAATTTGGGTGCGCTCCCTCGCCTGTGCGTTCTCGTAGGCGACGTCCTGCTCGCCGTCGTCCGCGCCTATGTCGCGCAGGTGCAGCGAAACAGCCTCGCCTATCGGTATTTCGCGGCTCGCCGCGCCTATGCAGTTGATGAGCTCCAGCGCGTTGTTTTTGGTGCGCTCGGTCGTTCCGAACGCGGGCATAGTAACCGCGATGATGCCGCGGCGGTCAAGTCCGAGCCTGTCGAACGCGCGTGCGGTAACCAAGAGCGCAAGCGTGCTGTCAAGCCCGCCCGAAATACCGATTGTTACGGTTTTAAGCCCTATATGCTTAATTCGCTTTACCAAGCCCATATACTGCATCGCAAAAATGCTTTCGCATCTTTCGGCGAGGGATTTTTTGTCGGAGGGGACAAACGGGCGCCGCTCAAACGTGCGCGAAAGGCGGGTCTCGGCGATTTTTATGTTAAAGGAAATATGTCTGTACTCGCCGTCAAACCCGTTTTTAAAGGTGGTGGTCTTGCGCCTTTCGCCCATAAGACGCGAAACATCTATGTCGGCATAGATTATGCCGGTGGTAAAGAGCGGACGCTCCGCAAGCTTTTTTCCGTTTTCGTAGATAAGGCTGTGACCCGAAAAGACCATATCGGTGGTGGACTCGTCCTCGCCCGCGCCCGCGTATATATAGCCGCACAGCAGCTTTGATGACTGCGCGAGCACAAGGCTGTTTCGGAAGTCGCTCTTTCCCACAGCCTCATCGCTTGCCGAAAGATTGACGATTATTGAAGCTCCGTTTTGCGCGTGGCTTATCGCGGGCGACTCCGCCGCCCACAAATCCTCGCATATCTCGCAGGCAACCTTAAAGTCGGGCAGGTTTTCGGCGCAGAAAATCAGCTTTGTGCCGAAAGGTATGCGCTTTCCGCCAAAGCTTATGTCGGTCACGCCCTGCATTGAGTTAAAGTGACGCGCCTCGTAAAATTCAACGTAGTTCGGAATGTGAACTTTGGGTACAAAGCCCAAAATCTCTCCGCCGCACAAAAACGCGGCGGTGTTATACAACTTTCCGTCAACCGACAGAGGAAAGCCGACGACTATGAGCGCGTCTGCTACCGCCGTTTCGCGGGCAATTTTGCCGAGTGCGGCGTTTGCGCGCCCGATAAGCTCAGACTGCATAAACAAATCCCCGCAGGTGTAAGCGGTGACCGCAAGCTCGGGGAACACAATGAGCTTCGCGCCGCCCGCCGCCGCGTCTTTGGCGAGCTTTATTATTTGCTCCGCGTTAAATTCGGGAGCCGCGACCCGAAGCGGAGGCGTTACCGCCGCCGTTTTTATAAATCCGTCATTCAAGTTTTTCACACCCCTCCGGCGAGATATATTGTCTTCAGATTATTTTTTATTTTATCATAGTATGTGTGAAAAATCAAGAAATCAAGGAAAATATGTAACACGGTAAATTTGAAGCAAAGGTGACTTATTGTATGTAGACTTATAGTATTCAAAAGGTAAAATAATGTTATAGTTTTTTGAATTGGAATGTGATGTTATGGATATTGTTAAGATTTTTGGCACAAATTTAAAAAAATACCGAAAGGAACAAGGATTATCTCAAGAAAAATTGGCTGATATGTGCGGGTTGCACAGAACCTATATCAGTGCCATAGAAAGATATCGCCGAAGTATATCTCTGGAAAACGTTCAGAGAATAGCGGACGCGCTTGATGTGGATACATATAAGCTGTTTATAGAGGGAGAATGAGATATGAGCAAAAAAACAAAGACAGAGTTATTTTTAGAATTGGCGCAACCGAATAAAAACGGCGTAAGCAGATGGGTTTCGGTATCTGAATTTGTTGGGGATTACTATGAATTGAAATTCGGTAACGGAGCATCATGGGCAAGAAAGGAAGGTACTCTGGCAAAGTCATATGTAATAGAGTTTGACAAAACCATTACGCCCGGCAACAGAATTGACCGTGTACGTTTAAACGGGCTGAAAAATGATAAAAGTTCTCAGCATATATCCGCCGATATAAAGAAATACATAAAGTCACAACGCTGCGTGGTGCTAGGTACTTCAAATCCGGAAGTGGATCACAAAAACGGAATGAAGAACGAAGCAAGAGTAATGGAAAATATTGAGCAGCGATTATCCGATTTTCAGCCGCTCAGTAAGGCGGCAAATGATGCAAAAAGACAATTCTGCAAAGAATGTATAAGAACAAAAACAAGATTTGACGCCAAAAGGCTCGGATACCCCATGTCGTATTATCAAGGGAAAGCCTCGCACAACTGCGAAGTTGACGCTTGTGTAGGCTGTTACTGGTATGATCCGTTGGAGTTTAAACGGCATTTAAAACAAAAATAGTTTTTGTATTGCTTTTATTTTTTGAATATATAAATATATTCATGCTTGAAAATATAAAAATCGCTTGTAAGCGCGCGGTATCTCCAAATAGCTTTTTGGTTGGCTTTGCCTTTGGTCTCTTCAAAATTTTTTACTATAATGGCTTTAAGCTTAAACCCTCGCATTTGGAATAAATTCATGCAGTAAAATCCGAGAGGAACTATTTCTCCGTTGGAGTATTTATCGCCTATAACGACCGCGCAATATCTGTTTCGCTCAAGCATGGCACATACGTTGTCGATTATTTGACCGAATGAGTTGAGAAAGTCATTTAGGCTTTTACAGTTTGAAAGATCTCTTTCGTCATTGCTGAATTTAACAATATCCCAATAAGGAGGATGGAATATTGCAAATTGTGCTTGAGAAAGACCCATGCCTGATAACTCATTTTTTAAGTTTACGTTTCTGCTGTCGCCCAGAACAACTTTGCCTTGAACGAGGGGATTGCTTTCGATAAGGAGGCTTCGTCGAGAATTTAATACAGCCTCTTTATTTAAATCAATGCCTAAATAATTTCGTCCCAATCTTTGCGCTTCTATGAGAGCCGTTCCGCTTCCCGAAAACGGATCGATGATTAAATCTCCCTCTTTTGTATATCTTCTGAAAAGTTGATTTGGAATTTGAGGTATAAAATTCCCATGGTAGTATGCACTGTGTACACCGGACGAGTCTCTCTTATCAAACAGCCAAAGAGAGTCTGTTATAATATCGTCATAATCTTTCCATTTTTTTGCATCTATATCATTATATTTAGCCATTTTTTATACCCGTTATTTCATTTTATCAAACAATGTAAATATTCTGTTGTTTTATTTGTTTTATGATTCCTGTTTTCATCATTGTCAGACTTAAATCTGTGGTATTCTGTGGAGAATACCTCGTATTTACCATAGCGTTCCATTATGCTTTTGATGTCTTCAAAGGGCATTAGACCCTCGTTGTTATAGCTTAAAAATATATATTTAAATTTTGCATATTTTATTAGGTCGTCAAATTCTTTTTTTACGGTTCTTGAGGAACAATATTTGCTTTTTTGTGCCGAATATTCTCGCAGACCTGTTTTCCCTCGCAGCTGCGGTGCGTCATATTTTGCTATCGTTTCGAGGACATGATAATTTGTGCAGTATTGGCGCGCATTGTAGGGCGGGTCTAAGTATAATATATCACCGCGAATGTTTCTTACAAGGTCGTTTGCGTTATTGTTGTATACTTTACAATCTGATGCTCCGTCTATTATGGGAAGCAGTTCAAGCATAAATGTCTCCTTAGCGGATTTTTTTATATTTTTCAGGAACGCCCCGTAAACAGAAGCGGTGTTTGCATATTTATCAATAGAGTTTATTAGGCTTGCCAACAAGTAATAATATTGGGCACAATCAATTTTATTACTGTTCTTGAGGGTATCTAACTCAATTCTCACGGCATCACATTTCATGCCATTCTTATCGGTAAAATAATTTCTGCCGCTTCCCGAACCGGCGCAATAATTTTTGTATATAAATCCTTGCACATCCGGCAGGTTATTAAGATATTCAAAATTTGAAATATCTATCGGAGGAGTGTTGCCTATAAGATGTCGGTTTATCACATAACTGTAATATTGTATGTCGTTTGAGATTACCGTATATCCCATTCTTTTAAATGTACTGCCTACAACGCCTGTTCCCGCGAACAGGTCGGCAAAAATTCCGTTATTGTCTGTTCCTACAACCGACGTAACAGTTTCCGTGATAAAATTCATTAAAGAATATTTTGACCCGATATAATTCATATATAAACCTCGTTTATGTTATAACGTAAAGCCGAAAATGTAAACGGCTACGCTTTTATTCTATCACAGCGCATTTCAAAAATCAACAGCGGGGGCTGTTGATTTTTGGGGTTAGTCCGGGAAGTGGGAGAATACGAATTTGCCCGAGGCGGTGAGCTCGTCGTCCGAAATGCCGTCCGAAATATTCGCGCCGCCGACGACTGCCGCCGAGCTCTCGCCCTTGTCGCAAAGCGACCAGTTCGCCCAGCTTATTCGGTTCTCATTCAGAAAGTTGAGCCACTTTTGCGCCTCGTCGATATAAACGCCGCCTCCGCCGCTTGCGTCGCTTGTACCCCACTCGCTTATGAATACGGGGATATTTTGCGCGAGCGCGTCCGAAATACGGCTCCTGAGCCAATCGGTATGCGTTCCCGCATAGAAGTGGCAGGTATACATAATATTCTCGGCGCTCAGCGGGTCTTTTGCGACCTCGTGCAAATCCTGGCTCCAGGTCGGACTGCCCACGAGGATAACCGCGTCGCCGTCAATTCCGCGTATTGTACTTATGATTTCCTCGGCGTACGGCTTCACGTCGCCCGACCAGCTTACGTTTCCGTTAGGCTCGTTGCATATCTCGTAAATTACGCCCGCGCTGTCCTTGTAACGCTCCGCGGTCGCGGCAAAGAACGCCTTGGCTTCATTTATATATGTGTTCGGGTTCCCGTCGCTTAAAATATGCCAGTCGATAATCGCGTACATATCGAGCGACAGCGCGGTGTCTACCGCTTCGGTCAGAGTTTGCGCGAGCGAGGGATTTTGAATATATCCGTTTTCGCTCGTGTACATAGCGACGCGGAAAAGGTTTGCTCCGCGCTCGGCTGTCGATTTTATGGCGGCTTCGCTCAGAAAATTGCCGAACCACTGTATGCCGTGCGAACTCATTCCGCGCAGAACCACAGCCTCGCCGCGTTCGTTGCAAAGCTGTGTTCCGACCACCTTCAGATGTCCGTTTTCGCTGACTCCGCCCTTTGTGTAAACGCTCGGAGCCTGAGGCGGCGCGGTCGTCGACTGCGGCGGAGCGGGAGCTTCCGAACCGTTCGGAGCCTTGTCCGACTTTTGCATCGCGCGGGTTATGAGAGCGCACGCTTCGGCGCGGGTGAGGCTCGATTTCGGATTAAAGCGACCGTTGTCGTCGCCGCCCGCGACGCCCGACGCATACGCCGCGATAACTGCGTTGTAATATCTGCCGTCCAGTTGGTCAAAGTCTTTTATCTTCGCGGTTTCGGTGGTATAATCTCCGCTCGCTTGGGGCAAAAACGCATTCATCGTTATTTTTACCGCGAGCTGACGCGTAATGGGCAGGTTGTAGGTTTCGGCGGTGGGAGGAATTTCGTCCCAATCGTAAAAGCCCTTGTCCAGCGCGGTCTGCATAAGACCGCCCGCCCAGTGAGAATTTTGAGATGCGCTTTCGCTAAGTCCCGCCGCGCGGGATACGACCGTCACAAATTCGGCGGAAGTGATGGTGCTGCCTGGCTTAAAAGTACCGTCGGAGTAGCCTTTCAGCAACCCGTCCGCACTCATTTGCGTCACGTTTTCAAAAAACCAGTCGCCGCTGTTTACGTCGGAGTACGCCGCGCCGTCCGCGCCCGCACAGCTCGGAAGCAGCGCCAAAATCATCAGCGCGGCACAAATCAACGCGAATGTGTTTTTAAATTTTTTCATAATGTTTCTCCTTATTTTTATTGATTGTATATAGCGTGGTGTCGGTGCGTCGAGGCGCCGCACCGTACAAAAGGAAGTTGCATCCATTTTGGTTGTAGGGGACGGCGCCCTCGACGTCCCGCTCGCGCGGAGCGCGGGTATTGCTACCGCATACTTACAAAAATATTATACCGCGATGCCTTCGGAAAAGCAATATAAGAATTGAAAATTGCCGCCTTTGCTTTTTGGCACAACCGATATAAATACAAAATTTTTTAAGAAATTTCAAAAAAGGGGTTGACAAATAAGACTACAAGGTGTAGACTATATTTGTCTACAAGATGTAGATAAAAATAATTGGAGGTATTTTCAATGTCGACAGAAAATATCAGTATTGCAAAAGCGGAACTGGAAATTATGCGTGTAATATGGAAGGCGGGTGAGCCGATTACAGCAGCAGAAATAGGAAAGCTTGTGGAAGACAAAGAATGGAAACGTACAACGATTGCCACGCTTCTCGCGCGGCTTACGGAAAAAGGAATGTTAAATGCCGAGCGGCAGGGCAGAGCTATGTACTATACGGCACGGGTTTCCGCAAGGGAGTACAAAAAGGGGCAGGCGATGAACCTAATTCAAAATCTTTTCGGAGGTTCAGCCCGCGACCTTATTGTATCACTGGCGGAAGAAGATACCCTGTCGGACGAGGATATTCAAGAACTGAAGGACTTTTTTGAAGATAGGAGGAAATAACCTATGACAGGCGAGATACTCAGATCTCTTTTGATTACATCCCTTGCGGGCTCGGTGCTTGCGGGTATAATCCTGCTGCTGCGACCCGTCACCCGAAAGCATTTTGGGTATGGCTGGCAGTATTACATCTGGCTTGCCGTGCTTGCGGTGCTGATTTTACCGATAAGGGTTTCGCTGCCGCAAGATAAGGCGGTCGCGCCTTTTGTACAATATGCGCGGCAGACACAGGAGGTTTCCCAAACGGCGGAGACCGAACCGACGCCGCAGGAAATCGCGCATACGCCGGCAGTGCAGACCGCCGCGCCGAGCAAGGCGGAACTGTTATGGCAGAAGATTGCCGGCGGAAAAGTGTTTTGCGCGGTGTGGCTGACGGGCGTATGTGTATTTCTGCTGTGGTATCTGATCGGGTATGCTCTGATGTGCAGAAAAATTCGTAAAAATTCTGCGGAAATCGCTTGTCCGGAGCTTCGGCAATATACAGATAAAAAAGTCCGTGTGCTGTCGTGCGGCGTTGTGAACGTGCCTTTTATGACAGGCGTGTTCCGCCCCGTGCTGATTTTGCCCAAAAGAGCGTTTACAGAGGAACAGCTCCGCAACATTCTCCGCCACGAAACAACGCACCTTGGGCGCAGGGATATTCTGTATAAGTGGTTCGCCACGTTGGTGAAGTGCGTGCATTGGTTTAACCCCGTCGTCTGGTACGCGGTGCGGCAAATCAATACGGAATGTGAAATTTCTTGTGATATGTCGGTCATTGCCGAGATGAACAACGAGGAAGAAACCAGCTATGTTGACACTATTCTTTCCATGCTCTCCACGCGCAAAACAAAAGCCGTTCCCTTGACAACGGGAATGGCGGGCAGTAAAAAAGTGATAAGAAGGAGACTTGAAATGATGAAAAACAAAAAAAGAATAAGCAAAATTATGTCGGTATTGTCGGCGGTCATTGCGGTAGTGCTGTTATCCACAACAGTATTTGCAAGCGGTGTACTCGCAGCTCTTGCGGCAGATGATTACACGGTTGAAATTTTGAATAACGGCGAAAAGATTGAACTTGTCAACAAACCGTTTATCGAGAACGACGAGGTATATGTGCCCATTCGGGAAACCTTTGAAAAAGTGGGCGCGATGGAGGATGAAACCGCCTATATTGACTATGACGACGGAAAAGTAACGGTTTATTTCGGCGACAACTACGATGGTTCCGATGACAGATACGAACTGGAAATCGGTGCGGCGCAGGTGATATATAATCCGAGCAGCGAATTACCGAATAGCCGTGCAACCCGTGAAATGAACAATGCGCCGATTTTGAGAAACGATATAACGTATATTCCGTATTCCTATGCCCTTTGTATGCTTGACATAAAATATTTTATTGATTATACGATATATGACAAAAACGGAAACTTTGTCGCCGATAATGTACGCGTCGTAGTCACCAGTCCATACGAAAACAACACACCCCAATATACGGTTGACCAATTCTTTCAATATTTTGAAAACGGCGATTTTGACAATATGAAGCGCTACTGCACCGAAAGCTGCGTAAACTCGTTCTTTGGCGACGGCTACTGCTTTGGAATGACCGAAGCGAAACTTACCAATATGGAAATCGAGCCTTCGGAATATGCGAAGTCCTCCAACGACTTTGTAATGAGCGTCAGCGTGACGATGACGCCCTACGAACGCTCGGTTTATAGAGAAGGTCAGACGGAAACCGCCTTTTATCTCATTTTGCAAAGGCAGTCCGACGGCCGCTACCTGATTGACGAATTTGCGACGGGGCTGTAATAAAAATGAAAGTGTTTCATAAAACGACAAACAAGCACAAAGCGCTACTTGCGCTTTGTGCTTCGTTTGTCGTTTTTTTATTGGAACGGCGCCCTCGACGTCCCGTTCCGCACGTTAGTGCATAAAAATTTCGCTATTCTAAGGTGGTGCCGTACAGCATACCGTCCTTTAATGCTTCGATTTTGACCTTGACGATTTTCCCGTGCAAATCCTTGTCCGACTTTGCGGCAACGTCGGTATAATTTGGGGTGTAACCGTGATAAATGCCGTCGGCGGGCGACGTTTCAACGATTATCTCGACTGTTCTGCCGATGTATTTTTCATAAAAATCTTTTTTCATCTGCTTTGCGGCGGCAAGCATTGCCGCGCTTCTCTCGTTTTTGACGCTCTCGGGCACCTGCCCGCTCATTTTTGCGGCGGCGGTACCTTGGCGCACTGAATATTTAAAGACGTGCATCCGTGCAAAGCCTATTTCGCGCACAAAATCGAGCGATTTTTGAAATTCCTCGTCGGTTTCGCCGACAAAGCCGACCATAAGGTCGGTGGTGATTGCCGCGTCGGGGAATTTTTCGCGCAAAAGGCGCACGGCGGCGCGGTACTCGTCCGTGGTGTAACGCCTGTTCATTCTTTTAAGCGTTTCGTCACACCCGCTTTGGAGCGAGAGGTGGAACTGCGGGCAAAGCGCGCTCAGCTTCGCCGCCCGACTCGCAAATTCGGGTGTTACGGCTATCGGCTCGAGAGAGCCGATACGCACCCGCTCGATGCCTTTCGTCTCGCATACCCTTTCGATAACGTCAATCAGCGAAGGCGAGCCGCCCAAGTCCTTTCCGTAAGAGCCTATATGAATACCCGTAAGCACGATTTCCCGATAGCCCGTTTCGGCGAGCGAACAGACTTCATCGGCGATATTTTCGATATTTCGGCTTCGCACATGTCCGCGCGCGAACGGAATTATGCAGTATGTGCAGAAGTTGTCGCAGCCGTCCTGTATTTTGACGACCGCCCTCGTGCGGCTCTGCGTTTCGGCGGCGGACAGCTCCTCAAACTCCCGCGTTTGCATAATGTCCGAAACGGCGACGACGCGTTCTCCTTTTTGTGCGCGTTCTACCAAATCCACCATATTTTGGCGGCTTGCGGTGCCCGCGATAACGTCGGCTTCGGCAATCTCGGCAACGGCTTCGGGCTCGGTTTGGGAGTAGCAGCCGCATACCGCGACTATCGAGTTTGGGTTCTCGTGCTTGGCGTGGCGTATGTACTTGCGCGATTTTTGTGCCCCCGCGCCCGTCACGGTGCAGGTGTTTATAACGTAAACGTCCGCCGCACCGTCTTTTATGACGGTGTAGCCGCGCTTTGAAAACAGCTTTGCCATGGCTTCGCTTTCGTAAAAATTGGTCTTACAGCCGAGTGTTATGAATTTTACTGTAATTTCAGACACCGCCTTTAGTAAAATTGTATAAAAGTTGGAACAAAAATTTATACAATAAATTATACAATTTTAGATTGACTAATGCAAGAAAAAATTGTATAATATATGTAAATATAATTACCGGAACTGGAAAATACAGGAAGGTAAATAAAAAACGGAGGTTTTTGCTATGAAAACGTATGAAATTATGTTGGATTCAATCAACGAAGTTAAGGGTTTTGTTAATATGGTAAGCAAGTACGACTGCGATGTTGATTTGATTTCTGGCAGATATGTTGTTGACGCGAAGTCGATAATGGGCATATTCAGTCTTGACCTTGCGAAGCCGATTAAGGTTGAAGTACACGCTGATGACGCTGACGAGCTTGACGCTGAAATTAAGGCTTATGTCAAAAAGTAATAAATTGACCCCTATTTTTTATAGGGGTCAATTTATGCTTTTTTGCTCAGACTGTCGGTTTGATGAATGAATTTATGGGCGCGGCTGTCCGCGAGGCTAAGCGGGCGGCAAGGCGCGGCGAGGCTCCGATAGGAGCGGTAATAGTAAAGGACGGCGAGATAATAGCGCGGGCGCACAATCTGCGCGAGAGCAGGAAGAATGCGCTGTGTCACGCCGAAATAATAGCGATAAGCAAGGCGTGCCGCCGTATCGGCGACTGGCGTTTGGACGGCTGCGAGATGTATGTTACCTTGGAGCCGTGCGCTATGTGCGCGGGAGCTATAATCCAGTCGCGGATAAAGAAGGTGTACTTCGGCGCGCGCGACCCGAAGGGCGGAGCGGTGGTTTCGGTCGTCCGCCTTTTTGACGACGGGGATTTTTGCCATAAGGCGGAATACCTCGGCGGTATCGACGAGGACGTTTGCTCCTCTCTTTTGAGCAGCTTTTTCAAAAAGCTGCGTAAAAAGAAAAAGCGAAGAAAAAATCGGAATAAATTTTTTAAATTAAAAAATCATAAAATCAAATACCAATGACGATTTAAGGAGGAAAAATATGAAAAAGTTTGTTTATCTGTTTTCAGAGGGCAACGCGGGTATGAGAGAAATTCTCGGCGGTAAAGGTGCGAACCTTGCCGAAATGACAAAGCTCGGTTTGCCTGTGCCGCAGGGTTTCACGATTTCTACCGAGGCGTGTACCCAGTACTACGAGGACGGCAGAAAAATTAACGACGATATTCAGGCGGAAATACTTGAATACGTTGCAAAAATGGAAAAAATAACCGGAAAGAAGTTCGGCGATAAGGAAAACCCGCTTCTCGTTTCGGTGCGAAGCGGCGCGAGAGCGTCTATGCCCGGTATGATGGACACCATTTTGAACCTCGGACTTAACGAGGACGTTGTGGAGGTTATGGCGAAAAAGTCGGGCAACCCGCGTTGGGCGTGGGACTGCTACCGCAGATTTATACAGATGTATTCCGATGTTGTTATGGAGGTCGGAAAGAAGTACTTTGAAGTTCTCATCGACAAGATGAAAGAGGAAAAGGGTGTTACTCAGGACGTTGAGCTTACGGCGGACGACCTCAAAAAGCTCGCCGACCAGTTCAAGGCTGAATACAAGGAAAAAGTCGGAGCGGACTTCCCGACCGACCCGAAAGAGCAGCTCTTCGGCGCGATAAAGGCAGTGTTCCGCTCGTGGGATAACCCGAGAGCGAACGTATACCGCCGCGATAACGATATCCCGTATTCGTGGGGTACCGCGGTAAACGTACAAATGATGGCGTTCGGTAATATGGGCGAGACTTCGGGTACCGGCGTTGCGTTCACGCGCGACCCCGCAACCGGCGAGAAGCGTCTGATGGGCGAATTCCTTATGAACGCTCAGGGCGAGGACGTTGTTGCGGGCGTTCGTACACCGCAGAAGATAGACCAGCTCAAAGAGGTTATGCCCGAGGTTTACGAGCAGTTCGTTAAGATTTGCTCCACGCTTGAAAATCATTACAGAGATATGCAGGATATGGAGTTTACGATTGAGGACAGAAAGCTCTATATGCTTCAGACGAGAAACGGCAAGAGAACGGCTCAGGCGGCTCTCAAGATTGCCTGCGATTTGGTTGACGAGGGTATGATAAGCGAAGAAGAAGCGGTACTTATGATAGACCCCAGAAACCTCGATACTCTCCTGCACCCGCAGTTTGACCCCGCGGCTCTTAAGGCGACCGAGCCTGTCGGAAAGGCACTCGGTGCGTCTCCCGGCGCGGCTTGCGGAAAAATCGTGTTCACGGCTGACGACGCTAAGGCGTGGGCGGCAAACGGCGAAAAGGTCGTTCTTGTCCGCCTCGAAACTTCGCCCGAGGACATAGAGGGTATGAAGGCGGCTCAGGGCATTTTGACGGTTCGCGGCGGTATGACCTCTCACGCGGCGGTTGTTGCGCGCGGTATGGGTACCTGCTGTGTATCGGGCTGCGGCGACATTGTTATGGATGAGGAAAACAAGAAGTTTACTCTTGCGGGCAAGACCTACAAAGAGGGCGACTATATCTCGCTTGACGGCTCGACGGGTAACATCTATGACGGAAGTATCCCGACGGTGGACGCTTCGATAAGCGGTACGTTCGGCAGAATTATGGGCTGGGCTGACAAGTACAGGACCATGAAGGTAAGAACCAACGCTGACACCCCCGCAGACGCTAAAAAGGCGAGAGAGCTCGGCGCAGAGGGTATAGGTCTTTGCCGTACCGAGCATATGTTCTTTGAGAGCGACAGAATAGGCGCGTTCAGAGAGATGATTTGTGCGGACACGGTTGAGGAGAGAGAAAAGGCGCTTGACAAGATTATGCCTATGCAGCAGAGCGACTTTGAGAAGCTCTATGAGGCGCTGGAGGGCAATCCGGTTACAATTCGTTTCCTGGATCCCCCGCTTCACGAGTTCGTTCCGACCGAGGATGCGGATATTGAGGCGCTGGCTAAAGCTCAGGGCAAGTCGGTTGAAACGATACGCGCCATTGTCGACGGTCTGCACGAGGCTAACCCGATGATGGGACACAGAGGCTGCCGTCTTGCGGTAACGTATCCCGAAATTGCAAAAATGCAGACAAAGGCGGTAATCCGTGCGGCTATAAATATAAAGAAGGCACACCCCGATTGGGATATGGTTCCCGAAATAATGATTCCGCTTACCGGCGATGTTAAGGAGCTTAAATTCGTTAAGAACGCGGTTGTTGAAACGGCGGACGCCGAAATAGCCGCGGCGGGCGTTAAGCTCGACTATCAGGTCGGCACTATGATTGAAATTCCGAGAGCCGCGCTTTTGGCTGACGAAATTGCGACCGAGGCGGCGTTCTTCTGCTTCGGCACGAACGACCTCACTCAGATGACGTTCGGCTTCTCGCGCGACGACGCGGGCAAGTTCCTCGATGCGTATTACGATACCAAGATTTTTGAGAACGACCCGTTCGCAAAGCTCGACCAAAAGGGCGTGGGCAAGCTGATGGAAATGGCTATCAAGCTTGGCAAGCCCGTAAATCCCAATCTCCACGTCGGAATATGCGGCGAGCACGGCGGCGACCCCGCTTCGGTAGAGTTCTGCCACAATATCGGTTTGGACTATGTGTCCTGCTCACCGTTCCGTGTGCCGATTGCGCGTCTTGCGGCGGCTCAGGCGGCTATTAAGAGCAAATAATTTTGAACTTGTCTCGGCGCGGTTTTTAAACGCCGAGCGTCGGGGGTCACCGCAAACGCGGTGACCCCTTTACTTACAAATGTGCGTGATTTGGTTTGTTCGGGAGGTTATTTAAATGTACGAACTGATACGGGCGGCGGGGAACAGCTATTATATTCAAAGCCCCGCCAAAATAGGGCTTGTGGTAACGGGAGACGGCGAGGTGTGCCTTATAGACAGCGGCAGCGACAAGGACGCGGGACGTAGGGTGCGCCGTATTTTGGACGAGAACGGCTGGAGGCTCGGGGCAATCTACAACACCCACTCCCACGCCGACCATATAGGCGGCAACAGGTATTTGCAGGGGCAGACAAACTGTAAAATATACGCCTGCGGCATTGAGCGTGCCTTTGCGCGGCACACGGTTTTGGAACCGTCGCTTCTGTACGGCGGCTATCCCTGCCGCGAACTGCGCCATAAATTCCTTTTGGCGCAGGAGAGCGACGTGGAATATCTGACCGCCGACGTTTTGCCCGACGGCTTTGAAATGATTGATTTGCCCGGACATTTCTTTGATATGAAGGGCTTTCGCACGCCCGACGACGTGGTTTACCTTGCCGACTGCCTCTCGTCGCGCGAAACGCTCGACAAATACAAAATAGGTTTTATATACGACGTCGCCGCGTATCTCGATACGCTTGAAAAGGTGAAGTCGATGACCGCGGCGTTTTTCGTGCCGTCGCACGCCGAGGCTGCGGAGGATGTTTCGGATTTGGCTCGATATAATATAGACAAGGTAAACGAAACGGCGGAAAAAATAACGACACTGTGTAAAGAGCCGCTCTGCTTTGAAACGATACTGCAAAGGTTGTTTGCGGATTATGAGCTGAAAATGAATTTTGAGCAGTACGCTCTGGTGGGCTGCACCGTGCGCTCCTATCTCGCGTGGCTGAAGAACACGGGCAGGCTGAACGCGGAGTTTGACAACAATATGCTCCTTTGGGAGCGGGCGTAGTAATACGGAATTTGAAGCGTGACAACCCCGCACGTTGTGCGGGGCTGTCGGTAATTATGGCAATGCTTGACACCAAAGAAGCCGTGCTTAAATATCCCTCCTTTTGTCGCACGCAGACATATTATTTTCGCGCAATTTTGGGATATATCCTGTGTTTGCAAACAAAAAAGCGCGGCACGAAGCCGCGCGTAAAAATGCACGGCTCCGATTGTTGTCAGACAATTTTCATAGAACAAAGTACGCACATATGAAAACAAAGCCCACATTTTTACCGAAAAGTAAAAATTATGCGCGTACTTGTATTGTCTGACATTTCTAAGTTTAACACATAGTTGTTTATTTGTAAAGAAAAATCCGCGGCAAGCTGCGCGGACGATTAAATGTTTAATTCAGAAATCGCTTCCTTATTATATTATATATTTATTATCATAAGGCTTTGGGGCAAATCGGGCAAAAGGTTGATTTTGTCGGTTTTTCTCGTAAAAAATTCCAAAAAAGACTTGATTTTTCAAAAATTGTGTAGTATAATAGTCAGGCGTGACAATGACAATCGATGAACTCGGAGGTGGCGGAAGCCTTGCGGCGCAAGGGATTTCGGGAATTTCGAGGGAGAATGTCCGGTTAAAAAACAGGGCGGAAAACTGTCACATTTTCATCAGAATACAGGGATATTTTTTCCAAAAGGGATATGCTGTAACCTTTTGGCGAAGCTATGTCTGTCTGCCCCGAAAACCGCGTCGCAGAGCGACTTCCAAGGTTTCGGGTTTAATTATCAGGCTGTGAGATACGCCCGGCACAGTGTATAAAATTTACAAGGAGGGTATAGCATGGCAGCAGAAAAAATCAGAATCAGGCTTAAGGCTTATGACTGCAACTTAATCGACAGGTCGGCGGCTAAAATCGTTGAGACGGCTAAGAGAACAGGTGCTAAGGTTTCGGGCCCCGTTCCGCTTCCGACAAAGAAGGAAGTCGTTACGATTTTGAGAGCGGTTCACAAGTACAAGTACAGCCGTGAGCAGTTCGAGCTCCAGACGCACAAAAGGCTCATTGATGTTTTAAGCCCCAACGCCAAGACAATCGACGCGCTCAAGCACCTCGATTTGCCGGCAGGCGTTGCAATCGACATCAAGCTGTAAGCGAAAGCGCTTCGGCACAAGGCAAGTTTCCGCCTTAATCGGAAACCAATACTTTGTAATTTTAGGAGGAAATTCAATGAAAAAGGCAATTTTGGGCAAAAAGCTGGGTATGACGCAGATTTTTGCCGAGGACGGAAGACTTATTCCGGTTACCGTTATTCTGGCGACCCCGAACGTTGTCGTTCAGAAGAAGGACGTTGAGAACGACGGCTACGACGCGGTTCAGGTAGGCTTTGAGGATAAGAAAACAAAGCACACCACCAAGCCGGCGGAGGGTCACTTCAAGAAGGCGAACACCGCTCCCAAGAGATATGTGAGAGAGTTCAGGCTCGACAACGCTGCCGAGATGAACGTAGGCGACGAAATCAAGGTTGACATTTTCGCGGAGGGCGACATTGTTGACGTTGTGGGTACGAGCAAGGGTAAAGGCTACGCGGGTACCATTAAGAGATGGGGAACTCACAGAGGTCCTATGACTCACGGCAGTAAGTACCACAGAGGTCCCGGTTCGCTGGGTATGGCATCCGACCCGTCGAGAGTATATAAAGGAAAGAAAATGCCCGGTCATTTGGGCGCGGAAAGAGTTACAATTCAGAACCTTGACGTCGTTAAGGTTGATACCGAGAGAAACCTGCTTCTTATAAAGGGAGCTGTTCCGGGTCCCAAGGGCGGATTGGTTACGGTTAAGAACGCTGTTAAAAAGAGCGTTTAGACTATAAGAGAGGAGGATTTGAGATATGCCTAAGGTAGATTTATATAACACAGCCGGCAAAAAGACCGGCGAAGTTGCACTCAGCGACAGTGTTTTCGGCGTTGAGGTAAACGTGGACGCGATGCATCAGGCGGTCGTTAATTACCTCGCAAACCAGAGACACGGTACGCAGAGCACAAAGACGAGAACGGAAGTTCGCGGCGGCGGCGCAAAGCCGTGGAGACAAAAGGGTACAGGCCGTGCGAGACAGGGCAGTATCCGCGCTCCTCAGTGGACAGGCGGCGGCGTTGCGCTCGGTCCCAAGCCGAGAGATTACAGCTACACTATAAACCGCAAGGTAAAGCAGCTCGCGCTTAAGTCGGCGCTCACGTCCAAGGTAAACGAGGCGGAGCTTATCGTCCTGGAGGATATGAAGCTGGACGAGATTAAGACAAGCAAGGTTGCTGAGATTCTCAAAAATCTCGGCGTGACCGAAAAGGCGCTTTTCGTGCTTCCCGAGAACGACAAGACGGTTTATATGTCGGCGAGAAACATCAAGGGCGTTGACACGACCTATGTCGGAGCAATCAACACCTATGAGGTGCTGGCGCACACAAAGTGCATTATCTTAAAAGACGCGGTTGCAAAGCTTGAGGAGGTGTACGCATAATGAAATCGGTATATGATGTTGTGAAAAGACCTATCATTACTGAACAGAGTATGGATCAGGTTGCGGACAAGAAGTACACCTTTGAGGTTGCGACGGACGCAAACAAGATTGAGATTAAGAAGGCGGTCGAGGAAATCTTCAAGGTAAAGGTTGAGAAGGTTACCACGATCAACTACAACGGAAAGCCCAAGAGAATGGGCGTTCACAGCGGAAAAAGAGCGGATTGGAAGAAGGCTGTCGTAAAGCTCACTCCCGACAGCAAGACCATAGAGCTCTTTGAGTCGTAATAAATTGAGAGAAGGAGAGTAGAAAATGGGTATCAAGAAGTATAAACCGACCACTCCGTCTCTGCGCCAGATGACGGTTTCCACGTTCGAGGAAATCGACAAGGTAGAGCCGGAAAAATCGCTTCTCCGTCCGCTCAAAAGCAAGGCAGGCCGCAATTCCTACGGAAGAATTACGGTAAGACACCGCGGCGGCGGCGCGAAGCGCAAATACAGAGTGATTGATTTTAAGAGAAACAAGGACGGAATGAAGGCTACCGTTCAGTCGATTGAGTACGACCCCAACAGGTCGGCAAACATCGCGCTTCTTTTGTACGAGGACGGCGTTAAGACATACATTATCGCGCCGTTGGGACTGAAAAAGGGCGACGTTGTTGAGTCCGGCAAGGGCGTTGACATCAAGCCCGGTAACGCGATGGAAATTTCGCAGATCCCGGTAGGTACAATGATATACAACATTGAGCTCAACCCCGGCAAGGGCGGTCAGCTCGTAAGAAGCGCGGGCAACACAGCTCAGCTTATGGCTAAGGAAAACGGCGTTGCTCAGGTAAGACTTCCCTCCGGCGAGGTTAGAATTATCAGGCTTAACTGCCGCGCTACGATAGGTCAGGTAGGCAACGCGGATTATGAGAACATCAACATCGGTAAGGCCGGCAGAAAAAGACATATGGGCTGGCGTCCTACCGTTCGCGGTGTTGTTATGAACCCGAACGACCACCCGCACGGCGGTGGTGAAGGCAAGTCGCCCATCGGTCGTCCGAGCCCTGTTACCCCGTGGGGTAAACCGGCTCTCGGCTACAAGACCAGAAAGAAGAAGAACAAGAGTGATAAGTTCATTGTTAAGCGCAGAAACGCGAAATAATGAACGGCGGATACTAATAACCATTAGAATGGAGGTTATGAAATGGGCAGAAGCGTTAAAAAGGGTCCTTTCGTCGAAGAAAGACTTATGTCGAGAATAAATGCGATGAATGAAAAGGGCGAAAAAAGCGTTATTAAAACATGGTCGCGCGCTTCCACGATTTTCCCCGAAATGGTAGGTCACACCATCGCGGTCTATGACGGAAGAAAGCACGTTCCTGTATATGTGAGCGAGGATATGGTCGGACATAAGCTCGGCGAGTTTGCTCCGACGAGAACATTCCGCGGACACGCGGGCGCAAAGACCAGCAAATAAGAGTTATTTGCGGCTTTTTGCCGCTTAGACTTGACGGAGTTTTATTCGTCGGAAAGGAGAATTACAAATGGAAGCAGTTGCAAAGGTTTACCATATTCGCATAGCACCGCGAAAGGTAAGAGTTGTAATAGATTTGATTAGAAATAAGCCTGTCGGCGTGGCTCTGGGTATTCTCAGGAACACTCCCAAGGCGGCAAGTCCGGTTGTTGAAAAGCTCCTTAAGTCCGCGATTGCGAACGCTGAGAACAACCATCAGATGAATGTGGATAATTTATATGTTTCGGAAGTTTACGCAGACCAGGGTCCGACGCTCAAGAGGATCCAGCCGAGGGCGCAGGGCAGAGCTTACCGCATAAACAAAAAGACAAGCCACATTACAATCAAATTAAAGGAAAAGGAATAATCGAGAAGGAGGGTAAACAGTATGGGTCAGAAAGTTAATCCCCACGGCCTCAGAGTAGGTATTATAAAAGATTGGGATTCACGCTGGTTCGCCGATAAAAAGGACTTCGGAGATAACCTCGTAGAGGACTACAACCTCAGAAAGTATCTCAAGAAAAGACTTTATCAGGCAGGCGTTGACAAAATTGAAATAGAAAAGTTTGCCAACAAGATCCGTCTTTCTGTTCACTGTGCAAAGCCCGGTATCGTTATCGGCAAGGGCGGCAGTGAGATTGAAAAGCTCAAGAAGGACGTTGAGGCACTCACGGGAAAATCCATCATTTTGAATGTTATGGAGGTTAAAACTCCCGATATGAGCGCACAGCTCGTTGCGGAAAACATCGCGTCGCAGCTCGAAAGACGTATTTCGTTCAGAAAAGCTATGAAGCAGGCGATGACCAGAACAATGAAGCTGGGTGCAAAGGGTATCAAGACCGCGGTTGCGGGTCGCGTGGGCGGCGCGGAAATCGCGAGAACCGAGCAGTATCACGAGGGTACAATTCCGCTTCAGACTCTCAGAGCCGACATTGATTACGGTTTTGCGGAGGCGGACACGACCTACGGAAAGCTCGGCGTTAAAGTTTGGATATACAAGGGCGAGATTTTGCCTGAGAACAAAAACGCTGCAAAAGCTGCTCCCGCGGCTGCTCCCAGACGCAGCAGAGAAGGAGGCAGAAGATAATGTTATCGCCAAAGAGAGTTAAGCACAGAAAAGTGCAGCGCGGCAGAATGAAGGGTAAGGCGCTGCGCGGCAATAAGGTAACTTACGGTGATTTCGGCTTGCAGGCACAGAGCCCCGGTTGGATCACCAGCAACCAAATCGAGGCTGCCCGTATCGCTATGACGCGTTACATCAAGAGAGGCGGACAGGTTTGGATTAAAATATTCCCCGATAAGCCTGTTACGGCAAAGCCTGCCGAAACTCGAATGGGTAGCGGTAAAGGTTCGCCTGAGTATTGGGTAGCCGTTGTTAAGCCGGGACGCGTTATGTTTGAGATTGGCGGAGTTTCGGAGGAAACGGCAAGAGAAGCTATGCGTCTCGCTATGCACAAGCTCCCAATCAAGTGCAAATTTGTTAGGAAAATTGACCAGACTGACGAAACGGAAGGTGATAGTTAATGAAGATAAATGAAATTAGAGACCTTTCTCAGCAGGAGCTTTCGGATAAGCTCAACGATTTGAAAGAAGAACTTTTCAACCTTCGTTTCCAGAACGCCACAAATCAGCTTGATAATCCTATGAGAATAGTGGCTGTTAAAAAGGAAATCGCAAGAGTGAAAACAATCATAAAAGAAAAAGAGCTGGGCTTGAACGCCGGCGCTAATGCGTAGGGGGTGTATTGAATGAGCGAACGTAATTACAGAAAAACCCGTATAGGCGAGGTTATCAGCAACAAGATGGATAAGACCGTTGTTGTTGCAATTAAGGGAAGCGTTAAGCATCCCGTATATGGTAAGGTTATGAAAAGAACCTATAAGCTGAAGGCTCATGATGAGAATAACACCTGCGGCATGGGCGACAGAGTTAAGGTTATGGAGACCAGACCGCTCTCAAAGGACAAGAGATGGAGAGTTGTTGAAATAGTTGAGAAGGCGAAGTAATTTTCTTATTTTGCCTGTCCGAAAAAAATTACAAGGAGGTTTAATCCGTTATGATACAGCAGCAGACGCTTTTAAAGGTTGCGGATAACAGCGGAGCGAAAGAGATTATGTGTATCCACATAACAGGCGGCTCCACAAGACGTTACGGCAACATCGGCGACATTATCACCGCTTCGGTAAAGAAAGCTACTCCGGGCGGCGGCGTTAAGAAGGGCGACGTTGTTAAGGCGGTTATCGTGCGAAGCGTAAAGGGCGTAAAGCGCGCCGACGGTTCGCAGATAAAGTTTGACGAGAACGCCGCGGTCATCATCAGAGACGACAAGACGCCGAGAGGTACGCGTATATTCGGACCTGTGGCGAGAGAGCTTCGTGAGAAGGAATTTATGAAAATTCTTTCGCTCGCGCCCGAGGTTTTATAATTTCCGCGCCCGCGCAGGGTGCTAAAGGGGGCTTGTCCCCGCTGAATTGATATTAAGGAGGTGCAGACATTGAGCAATAAGATGCACGTTAGAACAGGAGATACCGTTGTTGTTCTGTCGGGTAAGGACAGAGGCAAAAAGGGTAAGGTTTTATCGGTTGATCCCGAGAGACGAATGGTTGTCGTTGAAGGCGTTTCGATGGCTACAAAGCATAAGAAACCGCGCCGTATGGGCGAGAGCGGCGGCATTATAAAGCAGGAAACACCTATCTACGCAAGTAAGGTTATGAATGTTTGCAATAAGTGCAACGCGGCTTCGAGAGTCGGCAGAAAAATTCTTGAGGACGGAACGCACGTTCGCTACTGCAAAAAGTGCGGAGAAACATTCGGCGACTAATAATTATATGACGGAAGGAGGTAAAGTTTAATGAGACTTGAAGAATTATACAAAAAGGAAATTAAAGACGCTTTGATGAAGAAGTTTAACTATAAGAGCGTTATGCAAATTCCGAAGCTTGATAAAGTGGTCATCAATATGGGCGTGGGCGACGCTAAGGACAACTCGAAGGCTGCCGAGAGCGCGGCTAACGATTTGGGACTTATTACGGGACAGAAGCCCGTTATAACAAAGGCTAAGAAGTCGGTCGCTTCGTTTAAGGTCAGAGAGGGTATGAACATCGGCTGTAAGGTTACTCTCCGCGGTTCGAGAATGTATGAGTTCGTTGACAGACTGTTCAACGCGGCTCTTCCGCGAGTTCGTGACTTCAGAGGTATCAATCCCAACTCATTCGACGGCAGAGGAAATTACTCGCTCGGTATAAAGGAGCATCTTATTTTCCCCGAGATTGACTACGATAAGATAGACAAAATCCGCGGTATGGATATTATATTTGTAACAACCGCGCATACCGACGAGGAAGCCAAGGAGCTTCTGTCGCTGATGGGCGCGCCGTTTACAAGATAAAAAATTAAAGGACGGAGGCGATTTAAAGCATTATGGCAAAGAAGTCAATGGTTATCAAGCAGCAGAGAAAGCCGAAGTACTCGACGAGAGCGTACAACAGATGCAAAATCTGCGGCAGACCTCACGCGTATCTCAGAAAATTCGGCATTTGCAGAATTTGTTTCAGAGAGCTTGCCTATAAGGGTCAAATTCCCGGCGTAAAGAAAGCAAGCTGGTAAGCCGTTAGGGTTAATTAAATAAAGTTTATAAAGAGGTAAGTGGTTACGGTTATGCCAATTCTGCTTTGCAACCGGTGCGGAGCATTTTGGCGACGGTTCCAGAGCAGAATTGGCGTGATGTCAGAACGGAAAACTATACTACCTCTAAAAATCCGCATAAAAGGAGGCAAGACACGTTATGCAAATTACAGACCCCATTGCAGATATGTTAACAAGAATAAGAAACGCCAACAATTCAAAGCACGCGACAGTGGATATTCCCGCGTCTAACATAAAAAAGGCGATTGCAAATATTTTGCTGAACGAGGGCTATATAAAGGGTGTTGAGTATATAGACGACAACATTCAGGGCGTTATCAGAATTTCTCTTAAATACGGCGAGAACAAGCAGAAGGTTCTGTCGGGTCTTAAGAGAGTGAGCAAGCCCGGTCTCAGAATATACGCCGCAAAGGACGATATTCCGAGAGTTTTGAAGGGATTGGGTATCGCAATCATTTCGACGTCGAAGGGCGTTATGACCGACAAAGAGGCGAGACGCCAGAATGTCGGCGGCGAAGTTTTAGCATTTATTTGGTAAGGAAGGAGGAAATACAATGTCTCGTATTGGAAATAAGCCCATCACCATTCCGGCAGGCGTTGAGGTTAAAGTAAGCGACGCCAACGAGGTTACGGTCAAGGGCGCGAAGGGAACGCTGGTTCAGTCTATGTCACCCGAGATGGCTATAAAGGTAGACGGCAACACGGTTACCGTTGAGCGTCCGAGCGAAGCCAAGCAGCACAAATCGCTGCACGGGCTTACACGCACTCTTGTTGCGAATATGGTGACAGGTGTTTCGGAGGGCTTCAAAAAGGAGCTTGAAATAAACGGCGTAGGTTACCGTGCTCAGAAGCAGGGTAAGAAGCTGGTTATGAATTTGGGTTACTCGCATCAGGTTGAAATGGAGGAAATCGAAGGTATCACTATCGACGTTCCCCAGCCCAACCAGATAGTAATATCGGGTCCCGATAAGCAGAAGGTAGGTCAGTTTGCGGCTCAGGTTCGCGAAAAGAGACCGCCGGAGCCTTATAAGGGCAAGGGTATTAAATATGTCAGCGAGCATATCAGAAGAAAAGAAGGAAAAGCGGGTTCAAAGAAGAAGTAATTTCTTCCGACCGTTATTTTATCGGTATTATATTTATACACCTGAGGAGGTGCGAAAAGTATATGATTAAAAAGGTTAACAGCAACGTATCAAGACTTGCGAGACACGCGAGAGTTCGTAAAAAGATTTCGGGTACTCCCGAGCTTCCCAGACTTTGCGTGTTCAGAAGCTTGAAGAATATATACGCTCAGATTATTGACGACACGACCGGAAATACGCTTGTTGCCGCATCTACTCTTGAAGCGGAGCTTAAAGGCAAGAACGGCGGCAACTGCGAAGCTGCAAAGGCTGTCGGCGAGCTTATTGCCAAGAAGGCGCTCGACAAGGGCATTAAAAAGGTTGTTTTTGACAGAGGCGGTTACGTTTATCACGGCAGAGTCGCAGAGCTTGCGTCGGCTGCACGCGAGGGCGGACTGGAATTCTAATTAAAAGAGGTGAAATAAAGCAAAATGGCTGAAGTAGTTGAAAGAACTGAAATTCAGGAACGAGTTGACGCTGATGCACTTGAACTCAGCGAAAGAGTTGTTTATATAAACCGTGTCGCAAAGACCGTAAAGGGCGGCAGAACGGTAAGATTTAGCGCACTGGTTGTAGTGGGCGACGGCGAAGGTCACGTCGGCTGCGGTCAGGGCAAAGCGGGCGAAGTTGCGGACGCTATACGCAAGGGTATAGACGACGCGAAGAAGAATATGATAACCGTCCCGATGGTAGGAACTACCATACCTCACGAAATTATCGGTGAGTACGGCGCGGGCAGAGTGCTTTTGAAGCCCGCTAAGGAAGGTACCGGAGTTCTGGCGGGCGGTCCCGCCCGTGCGGTGCTTGAGCTTGCCGGAGTTAAGGATATTCGCGCGAAGAGCCTTAGGAGCAACAACCCGAAGAATGTTGTTGCGTCCACAATAGAGGCGCTTGCCGCGCTCAAGAGCCTCGATGAGGTGGCAAGGCTCAGGGGTAAGAAGCCCGAAGAAATAATGTAAAGCCGTGTACGGCACACACAAAAAGGGGGTTTATAGCCTTGGCAAAAACAGTTAAGGTTACTCTTGTAAAGAGTACAATCGGTTGTAAGAAGGACCAGATAGCTACGGTCGAAGCACTCGGACTTAAAAAAATCCGTCAGACCGTTGAAAAGCCGGACAACGACCAGATAAGAGGAATGATTTTTAAGGTTAAGCATCTTGTTTCCGTTGAGGAAGCGTAATAGAGGCTTTGATTTTTGAAATACGGGGACGGCGTCCCTTACCTAAGTAAAACCAAGGAGGTGTAGGAAAGATGAAACTTCATGAATTAACGCCTGCGGCAGGCTCTAAGTCGGAGCGTTACAGAGTCGGCAGAGGTCACGCAAGCGGCAACGGAAAGACTGCCGGCAAGGGTCATAAAGGACAGAACGCCAGATCGGGCGGCGGTGTAAGACCGGGCTTTGAAGGCGGTCAGATGCCGATTTACAGACGTCTTCCGAAGAGAGGTTTTAATAACATTTTTGCAAAGAAGTACGTTTCAATAAATGTTGAGGCACTCAACAAGTTTGAGGACGGCACCGAGGTTACCGCGGAGCTTTTAAAGGAAAGCGGAGTTATCTCGAAGATCTGCGACGGAGTTGTTATACTCGGACGCGGTGACATTGATAAGAAGCTCACCGTTCGCGCGGTAAGATTCAGTAAGTCGGCAGAGGAGAAAATCACTGCTGCCGGAGGAAAGGTAGAGGTGTTGTAAACAATGCTCGAGACGTTAAAAAACGCTTGGAAAATTCCCGATTTGAGGAAAAAGATTTTATATACGATAGTTTTGCTGATAGTTTTCAGACTCGGCGCGACGATACCTGTTCCGCTGCTCTCGCATGATGCTTTGCAGAGCATCTTCGGAAATACCGATAACTCCATGCTCGGATTTATTGATATTATCTCCGGCGGTGCGTTTTCAAATGCTACGATATTCGCTATGAGCATTACACCGTATATTAACTCGTCGATTATTATGCAGCTTTTGTGCGTAGCTATTCCTGCGCTCGAGAGAATGCAAAGAGAAGGCGAGGACGGAAGAAAGAAGATTGCTCAAATTCAGAGATACGGCACGGTTGTGCTTGCTCTTATTCAGGCGATAGGACTTTACTTCCTGCTCAGAACTGCCGTTATAAATCCCGGCTTTGTAAGCGCGGTGGTTATTATAATCACCTTTACCGCGGGTACGGCGTTCCTTATGTGGCTGGGCGAGCAGATCACCGAAAAGGGCGTCGGCAACGGTATTTCGCTCATCATTTTTGCGGGTATCGTTTCGAGACTTCCCCGAATGGCGATGTCGCTCTATGCGCTTGACAACTGGATTTACGCGCTGCTCATCCTCGTGTTTGCGATAGTCGTAATCGGCTTCGTTGTTTGGATGACCGACGCGGAAAGACGTATTCCGGTTCAGTACGCAAAGCGCGTTGTGGGCAGAAAGATGTATGGCGGACAGAGCACGCATATCCCGATTAAGGTTGCGGCGGCGGGCGTTATTCCGATTATCTTTGCGATGTCGATTATTTCGTTCCCCGGAACTATCGCGGCGTTCTTCGGAGTTAACGCGGGCGACCCCGGATTCTGGGGTACTGTCCTCAAATATCTCACGACCACGAGTATGGTATACGGAGTATTGTACTTCCTGCTCATAATCTTCTTCACGTATTTCTATACCGCAATTCAGTTCAATCCTATTGAGATTGCGAACAATTTGAAGAAGAACGGCGGATTTATTCCCGGTATTCGTCCGGGCAGACCGACCTCGGATTACATTTCGAGAGTTTTGTCGAAAATCACGCTTGCGGGCGCGGTATTCCTTGCCATAATTGCGGTGCTGCCTATATTTATGAACAAGTTTATGAATGTCGGCAACTTTGCAATCGGCGGTACATCGCTTCTTATCGTTGTGGGCGTTGCGCTCGAAACGGTTAAGCAGATTGAATCGCAGATGCTTATGCGTCATTACAAGGGCTTCCTTGAATAATTTCTTGAATAATTTTTGAGGGAGAGAATTTTTTAACAAAATACACGGAAATATTGCAGGGTCGGTAAATTTTTACCTCCCCTGCATTACGTGTTTTTTGCGTCTGCGGAAAATTTTTGGAGTTATTTATTATCAGTGACGGCGCACGGACCGAAAGAGCCGGCGCGGTTACTATGGGGGTGCATTTTTATGAATTTGATATTGCTTGCGGCGCCGGGCGCCGGCAAGGGAACTCAGGCGGAGCTGCTTTGTGAGAAGTTCGGAATACCCACTGTTTCTACGGGTGCGATGCTCAGAAAGAATATTGCGGACGGAACTCAGCTCGGAAAAATGGCCGAAAAGTATATAAACGACGGTAAGCTCGTTCCGGATGACGTTATTATCGGTCTTGTTCAAAACAGAATTGCGGAGGACGACTGTAAAAACGGCTTTATCCTGGACGGCTTTCCGCGCACGATAGCGCAGGCGGAGGCGCTGTCCTCGTCGGATGTGAAAATCGACAAGGTGCTGAACATAGAGGTGTCCGATGAGAAAATTATTGAGAGACTTGCGGGACGTCTGGAGTGCGAGTCGTGCGGTACCACATACCACAAGGAGCACAGACCTCCGAAGGTCGAGGGCAAGTGTGACCGCTGCGGCGGAAATTTGCGCGTGCGCGACGACGACAAGCCCGAAACGGTAAAGCAGAGGCTCAAAACATATCACACTCAGACCAAGCCGCTGGTGGACTATTACCGTGAAAAGGGTATGCTCCGCGTTGTAAGCGGCCGTGAGAAGATAGAGGACACTCACGAAGCGGTGCTGAGCGCGCTCGAAAAGTAAAATTAAAAGTAAGACGGAGTGCAATGTCCTTTAAGGAGCGTTTATTATGGTGACAATCAAATCCAATCACGAAATCGAGCTTATGAAGGAAGCGGGAAGAATTACTTATGAAACGCTGGAGCTTATCCGCCGTGCGGTGCGCCCCGGCGTTACCACGCTGGAGCTTGACAAAATGGCGGAGAAGTTTATCCGCTCGCAGGGCGCGACGCCGTCCTTTAAAAATTACTCCGGTTTTCCCGGAAGCATATGCGCGAGCGTCAACGAGAAGATAATTCACGGCTTTCCGAGCGAATATAAGCTCAAAGAGGGAGATATTTTAAGCGTTGACACGGGCGCGTGCTACAAGGGCTATCACGGCGACGCGGCGAGGACCTTTGCGGTGGGCAAAATATCGCCCGAGGCTCAAAGGCTGATAGACGTGACGCGCGAGTGCTTTTTTGAAGGCATTAAGTTTGCGCGGGAGGGGTACCGTATATCCGACATTTCCCGCGCGATACAAAATCACGCGGAGTCAAACGGCTACTCGGTGCTTCGCGAATACTGCGGTCACGGCGTGGGACACAATCTTCACGAGGAGCCCGAAATACCGAATTATGTCGGTACGGTGCGCGGCGTTCGCCTGGTGCGCGGAATGACGCTTGCGATAGAACCGATGGTAAATATGGGTTCCAAAGAGATTGAAACGCTTGACGACGGCTGGACGGTTGTAACAAAGGACGGAAAGCTCGCGGCGCATTATGAGAACAGCGTTCTCATTACGTCGGGCGACCCGTTTCTTCTGACGAGGTATAAGGATTAGAATAAAACAAAATGCCAGGCGGCGCGGGAGGTGAATTTTATGGCAAAGGACGGAGTTTTGGAGGTAGAAGGCACTGTGCTTGAAGCACTGCCGAACGCTATGTTTCAGGTGGAACTGGAAAACGGACATCAGATTTTGGCGCATATATCGGGCAAGCTCAGGATGCACTATATAAAGATTTTGCCCGGCGACAAGGTTACGGTTGAGATATCGCCTTACGACCTCACAAAGGGTCGAATTACCTGGCGTGCAAAATAATTAAAGTTTGTACGCGAAAAATGCTTGACATAAGCAAATTTTGGTGGTATAATAATTCAGTTAAGTATCGCCGGACGGCGTTACAACAATTTATAGGAGGTGAAGGCTGTGAAAGTAAAACCTTCAGTTAAACCTATTTGCGAAAAATGCAAGGTCATCAAGAGGAAAGGCAGAGTTATGGTGATTTGTGAAAATCCGCGCCACAAGCAGAAGCAGGGCTGATTTTTATGAGTCGGACATAACAAACAAAACGGAACAGGGTCAGACTTATCTGCCACAATGATATGATAAGTTTACCGCCAGGGTGAAATTCTGTTCCGCAAAAATTTTTACGGAGGTGAATTTATTATGGCTCGTATTGCAGGTGTTGATTTGCCGAACGAAAAGAGAGTTGAAATCGGACTTACCTATATTTTCGGTATAGGACTTTCTTCGTCAAAGAAAATTCTTGAGGAGACGGGTGTAAACCCCGACACAAGAGTTAAGAATTTGACCGAGGAAGAAGTTTCAAAGCTCAGAGCGGTTATCGACGAAAAGTATCAGGTGGAGGGCGACCTTCGCCGTGATATTGCGCTTGACATCAAGCGTCTTATGGAAATAAACTGCTATCGCGGTCTTCGTCACAGAAGAGGCTTGCCGGTTCGCGGTCAGCGTTCAAAGACAAACGCGAGAACACGCAAGGGTCCGAGAAGGACTATTGCCAACAAGAAGAAGTAATTTTTGAGTGCGCGGCTTGCGTATCTCAAAGGCGCGGTGTCTTTATCCGCGAAACTCGGGGGCTTCGCCCTCATTGAACAGAAAATAGGCTTTGCCGTAAGGCAGAGCAGGAGGTGATATTACCATGGCAAAGACGACAGCTAAGAGAAGCAGACGTCGTAAGGAAAAAAAGCATATTGAACGTGGAGCGGCACACATCAAATCCACTTTTAATAATACTATCGTTACAATTACCGATACAGCGGGCAACGCGCTGTCATGGGCATCGGCGGGCGGTTTGGGCTTTAAAGGTTCGAGAAAAAGCACTCCGTTTGCGGCTCAGATGGCGGCGGAAACCGCGGCAAAAGCCGCTATGGAACACGGACTCAAGTACGTTGAAGTTTACGTTAAGGGTCCCGGAGCAGGTCGTGAGGCAGCAATTCGTGCGCTTCAGGTTGCGGGTCTTGAGGTTAATATGATTAAAGATGTTACCCCGATACCGCATAACGGTTGCAGACCGCCGAAGAGAAGAAGAGTGTAAGGAGGTTAAAGGATAATGGCAAAGAATATGCAGCCCATACTCAAAAGATGCAGAACTTTGGGCATCGAGCCTTCTGTTATGGGCGTTGACAAAAGCTCCCGTAAAAACCCCGGCTCTAATCGCAGAAAGCAGTCGGAATACGGTATGCAGCTCAACGAAAAGCAGAAAGTTAAATTTATATACGGCGTTTTGGAAAAGCAGTTCTCGAAGTACTACGTTATGTCTACAAAGAGAAGCGGCATTACCGGTGAAAACCTGCTGCAAATTCTCGAATCGAGACTTGATAACGTTGTTTACAGACTCGGACTTGCAAACACCAGACGCGAGGCAAGACAGGTTGTAAACCACGGACATATTCTCGTTAACGGTAAAAAGGTTGACATTCCTTCCTACCTTGTCAAGCCGGGCGAAGTTATCTCGGTCAAGGAAAAGACTGCCAACAGCGAGCATATGAAGGCGGTTGTTGAGAGGAATTCGTCAAGAGGTGTTCCCAAATGGCTTGATATGGACAGAAATACTCTTCAGGGTACTGTTGTTGCGCTCGCAAGCAGAGATGATATCGATTATCCGGTTGAGGAACATCTTATCGTCGAGTTGTACAGCAAATAATGCTTCGTTTTGGAGCGTTTTACTTGCGAAAGCCCTGTTTTCTGTATAAGAAAACTGTATATTGAATTTTAAAGGAGGGCTATAAATGATTGAAATAGAAAAACCCAGAGTTGAAATCGTTGAGGTTTCGGACGATGAGAAGTACGGACGCATTGTTATAGAGCCTTTGGAGCGCGGCTACGGTCTTACGCTCGGCAACTCTCTGAGACGAATTTTGCTCTCGTCTCTTCCGGGCGTTGCGGCAAACAGCATCAAAATAGACGGTGTGCTTCACGAGTTCTCTACAATTCCGGGTGTTAAAGAGGATGTAACCGAGATAATCCTGAATATCAAGAGCCTTGCTATGAAAATGCATGGTGACGGACCGAGAACGATGTATATCGACCGTCAGGGCGCCGGTAATATTTGCGCCCGGGACATCAGCCACGACTCGGATATAGAAATTATAAACGAGGACTGCCATATAGCTACGCTCAATGATGACGCGAAGCTCTATATGGAGATTACGGTCGACAAAGGACGCGGCTACATTTCGGCTGACAGAAACAAGCAAATTCTTCAGCCCGCAATCGGCATTCTGCCCGTAGACTCGATTTTCACGCCTGTAAATAAGGTAAATTATCAGGTTGAGAACACGAGAATAGGCAACGTGACCGATTACGAAAAGCTCACCATAGAGATATGGACAAACGGAACTATCAGCCCGACCGGAGCGGTAAGCCTGGGAGCGAAAATTATAAACGAACACTTAAATCTTCTTATCGACCTTTCGGAGAGCGGAAAGAACGCCGAGATTATGGTTGAGAAGGAAGAGAGCAAGAAGGAAAAGGCGCTTGAAACTATTATCGAAGAACTCGACTTGTCGGTTCGTTCGTATAACTGTCTCAAGAGAGCCGGTATAAATACCGTTCAGGACCTTATGACAAGGTCGGAAAACGATATGATGAAGGTCAGAAACCTGGGACGCAAGTCGCTTGAGGAGGTCATCGCCAAGCTCGACGCTATGGGACTTTCTCTCGCCAAGGACGATGACTAAGGTTCTGCCTACCCACTATTTGAAAATGAGGTGATACTATGGCAACCCAGAGAAAATTGGGACGACCGACCGACCAGAGAATGGCGATGCTCAGAAATCTCACGACCTCGGTTTTGGAGAACGGCAAAATTGAGACGACCGTTACCCGTGCGAAAGAGGTTAAGAGACTCGCGGATAAAATGGTTACGCTCGGAAAGAAAAACGATTTGCACGCAAGACGTCAGGCTCTCTCGTTTATAACGAAGGAGGACGTTGTGACAAAGCTCTTCGAGGAAATCGCGCCTAAGTATTCGGAGCGCAACGGCGGATATACGAGAATAATGAAGCTCGGACCGCGCCGCGGCGACGCTGCCGAAATGGCAATTCTTGAATTGGTTTAATAAGCAAATGAAAATTGCACCCCGTAAGACGGCATAATCAATAATTTTATGACAGTCTGTCGGACGGGGCTTGAGAAACGGCATATCGCTTGAATTGCGATATGCCGTTTCTCTGTATATGCCCCAATCGTTATCTTTTGAAGATATATCCGTTGAAAATGCGAATATTGTTACAGACCCTTCGGTTGATTGTATCTTATTTTAACTCGATGATTTCACGCGAGCATTTGGGAATATACCCATCACAATCTTCCCACTCTTCCAAGAAATCGTCAATAGGAGTGAACTTCTTTATTAGATTATATCCTTTTTGAATAGTTATCATTTCAGAAAACCATGTACTAATTTCAAAGGATATTTCACGAGAATCTTCTAACACGAAGATAATACCAACAGTGGAACTAAACTTGTACAGTTTTTTTTCATGTTCTATCGTCTGAAAGTCATTAACCACAAAAATAGTTTCAATTTTACTGTCTACCGGAGTATCAAGCATTTCTCCGTCGACCATAAATGTTTTTATGTTATCATCTGTTGTTTCGGATATTCGTAATTCTGCCACTTCGTCTGTTTCTAAAAATCTTGAAACTTTTTTCAACAATGAAGTGATTTTAATGGGTTTTCCATCAATATATATTCCGATAATTCCATAAACCATAGGGCTATTGATAAAAGGATCACATTTGTATTTATTAAAAGTTTTACCAACCATACTCTTTAATAAATCAAGTTCCTCAGCAGAAATAATAGTTGAAGTGTTCATTTACTTCCCCTCCTGTATAAAATGAATTTTTTGTCGTTTAATACCTCCGGTGTGACCACTCCTTGAGATATTTATCTCAACTACTGATGAGCCATCCGATGTTGAAGATTTTCGCCATGTAATAACTGTACCGTCTGACATTTGTGTAATTCGTCTATTTCCATTATTATAAATTTTTTCTGTTCCACCCAAGGCAATCTTGTTATAAAAATCCGTTGCGGTCGCTATATTATCGCTTGAAGCAATATTTCTTGTTCTGCTTCCTGTGCTTGGACTACTTTCCCCAAAATATCCGTTTGAATACTTATAGGATTTTGATGTAATTAGAATGTTTTGACTTATGCTGTGGTATTTTACCGTTCCGCCTTTATATAAACTTGTCCCCATTATCACACCGCCTTTTCGTGGGTTCTTTCAAACCAGCTTTTATAACGGTGGAAGTTGGCAACTGAAGAAAACTCGCCAAACACACTTTCGGGCATATATCCGTGAATCAGCACATCGGTTGGATGCAACTCGTCAATCATTGCCCAAAGACCCTTTTTGAACATATCTTTTTGTTCATTTGAATGAATGCAGCCGTGCGTGCTGACCGATACAATAGAATTCTTGGGAATGCCTAAAAAGCAATATTCAAAACTGCTTTCATCGCTCCAGCGAATGTTCGGAATAACCGGTATACCATTCTTTTGCAAATAAAATCCCACAGCCCTGTTTAAATATGTATTGGTCTGTTGCAAACAAGGCGATTGACCTATGAGAAGCGAACAATCCGGCGTTATAACTCCGTCAAATTGCTTCAGTAGATTTAAATACTTAGTTGTTGATGTCAAGACATCTGCAAAATATTTATCATGCATATAAAAATGCACATACTGTCGTTTATTTTTTGCGTGTTTTGCCTTTTCAAACGGGATTATATCTTTGGGAATCTGAACATTCCTCAAATCCATAAGCATTGGAATTCCGGGCTCTCCGACAACAGTCGCCCCTTCAACAAGATAGCTATGAAAACCATCATCGTATTTAGTTTTTCTCATTAAAATAGACCTCCATAATTAAAAATTTTCGTTTGCATCTGTAAAAATTTCTTGCAACCTCTTGATTTTTAACTACGGATATGCTAAACTATACTTATGCTAAGGTTATGCGTTTAGCATATCCGGATTAAACACATTAAATCGCTGTTCCCAGTAGCCTTTTAATGTGTTTTTTCTTTTTGATTAAAAACAATCAATTCGCATCACCACCTTCAATATGTTAATCTCTTTGCCGCAAAACCTTTTGACACGCCATATGTACTAATAATTTCACTTTCCGTCATTCCACGCGTTTCCTCATATGGCATCATAACCTCGCCGCAGAGAGCTTTTGCTTGCCATTCCACGCTGCAATACGGAGCAATTTCATTATTTCCGAATTGTCTGTTGAAAATAGGCGTAAAACCTATTTTGAATAGGAACACATGACAAATCTCATGACAAATAAACCCTCTGTATGCGCCAATCTCTTTTTCGTAGGCGCCTTTGTACACGGAATTTTTTACTTCAACCGTGAAATTCCCATTTTCGTTCGGAGAACAACGTGCGGGAATATTTGCAGGCAATTCATTATCTTCGACAATTGTACAAACTGTATCTTCAAAAGTTTCCGGCAATTTTTCGAATGCTTTCAAAACATCAAATTTCCCGGTTATGCCGGATTTGAATACTATTCTGAAAATCTTCGACAAACTGCGTAATTGTATACGACTTGTCGGCTTTGTAATATAATCCATTTAATTATTGTCACTCCTCTCAAGTATCTCCATTATCTTATTTGCCGTTTCATCATCCATATCTTCAAACGAGCGTGCAAATTGTAAAGCCGCATTTCGTTTTTGATTTGACGAGTTGATTAAACTTAATTTCATTTGCGTTTTAGAGTCCTCAATGGATTGTAAAAGATTTTTTTCCTCTTGTTCATTCAAATTATAGTAAGCAACTATTTTTTTTACCCATTCCTGCGGTACGTTTTTTTTCCCGGTTTCCACTGCCGAGAGAAACGGAAGCGATGTGCCGAGCATTCGCGCCATATCTCCCATAATTTCATGATGTTTTATTCGTAGGATTCTTACAAATTCGCCAAATTTTGTATAACCCATAAAAACAACCCCTTTCTAATTATGTATTATATAACAGTTTATCCTGTTTGTCAAGAAATATTTTAATCTTTTTTTGGTTAATTTAATTATACATTTTATTTCGCCATCTCTTTATATATTCTCATAAAATTTACGACGCAAGAGACATAGGTTGTTTTAACGTCAAAATTGTTCCCGTTATATCGGAGCAAGCGCAGGATTTCCTTCATTGCCGGCATATCAAGTTTTACGATTAAGCCGTTAATCGCCATTTTACGTAGATACGCGCTCATATTGACGTAGCCGCTCTGCTTCATATTTTGTTGAATAAGGTCATATTTGTCCTGTGAAACTCTAAGATGTATTTGCTGTAATTTAACTATACCGATTTGATACTGCTTGAATACATATGCAGGTTGCGGACGCGTATGGCGCGATGACCTCAACCAGAAGCTACCGCGATATATTGCCGCAGGAGAAGGTCAGAGCAGAGTTTGTAAGGTGCAGCGGCACTCAGTTCGATCCCAAATTTGCCGACATAATGATAAAGCTTATCGACAATGACCCGGATTACAAAATGAAAGGATAAAGCCGCGCTGTCGTATTTTGCGGCAGTGAGTGTGTTTTTTCGAAAAGAGGGCACTTCAAAAAGCCGCACCCCCTACGGGGAGCGGCTTTTTTGCGCGGCGGTTAATCGTCGGTCGTGTATCTGTAAACGAAGTCGTCCATATAATATCCGCAGCCGATGTCATTTTTCTCTTTGCCGACCCGTTTAAAGCCGAGCCGCTCATATGCCGCTATCGCGTCGTTTCGCTTGTTCACGTTCAGACTTATCGAGGTAAACCCGCACTCCCGCGTTTTCTCAATCACAAATCTGAGCATATCTTTGGAAATGCCCTTGCCGCGCATATCCTTGCGCAGATAAAATTTGCTTATATACATCTCGTCCTCTTTGGGGTAAAACGCCAGAAAGCCCGCGTCGCTTCCGTCGTCGTTTGCGACAAAGTAGTACAGATAGCCGTGGTCAAGCTGCTCTTTAATCGCCTTCTCCGACTGAAACATATTTATCATATAGCTGTTTTGCACCTCGCCGACTATGGGGTCGTAATGCTCCCGCACAATCCCGGAGGCAAGGTCGGACATTCTCTTTATTGCCTCTCGGTCGTTTTTATCCAAAAATATATATTTCATACGTTCCTCCTAAAATGCCGCATTTCAGCTTATTTCTACGGTTTCGTCACAATTTAAAAAGTAGAGATATTTTCCCGTGACGGGCTTTCCGAGTATCTGCGTAAGACCTCTCGCGTAGTAGTCGAGCTGAGCCCTGTAATGCTCGGCACGCCGATAAACGCGCTCGCCGCTCACGTTGTCGGTCTTGTAGTCCAGTATCACTATCCCGTCGCCCTCGGTAAAGAAGCAGTCCACAACTCCCTGAAGAAGTATAGTGCCGCCGCCGCTTGCCGCGTCGGGGTAAAGCTCCGCCGCGGGAAGCTCAATATAGAATTTAAACTCGCGCCTTACCTCGTCGGCCGCCTTTAGCCGCTTGCCTATCTCGCTGCCGAAGAACCGCGCGGCTGCTTCCGCGTCCACAGTCTGAGCCTGCTCGCGGGTCAGCATACCCTCGTCAATCATCTTTTCTATTTGCCGCGAAACAAGCTCGGGCGTGTCCGACGCGTTTATATTAAGGTGCTGCATAACGAAGTGGGTCACGGTGCCGCGCTCCCGCCCTTTTTCGGCGGAGGGGCGTTTTAAAGTTATGTCCTCTATGTCGGACAATTTCGGCACATAAACATCGTCGTCCGCCATCTGAGAACGTTTTATTTCGCTCACCGACATTTTCGCGGGGATTTTGCCGAGCTCGGTGTGCGGATATACGTAGGCGAGCCGCTCCTCCAGCTTAACGCGGTCAAATTCGCAGACCGCTTTGTCGGTACGGTCTTCGTCGACCTCCGAAGAAAACGGATTTGATATGTCGGCGTTTTGTATCACATATACGCTCGACGCGAAGCCGTCCGCCGCTTTCGGAGCCTTGCCCGCTTCGATTTTTTCGTCAAAATCGCCCACGTCGTCAAGTACGGCGGGCAAAATCCAGTCGCGGCAGCACATACAGCTCTTTACATAGCTTTCGGTGAGAGCGTCGTCCGCCTTTACCGCGAGAGACAGCTTTTTGTTTCTTCCGCCGTGTCCGCAGAATATTATCAGCTTTTCCTTTGCGCGGGTCATAGCCACATATAAAAGGCGCATTTCCTCGGACAGCGCTTCGCGCTTTATTTGCGCGCCGACCACCAACTTCGGCATCGACGGATAGCGTATGCGCCTGTCGGTGTCAACATAGTCAAGACCGATACCGTATTCTTCGTGCCATACTATGCTTGCCGAGGAGTCGAAATTGAACTTTGCAAACGTGTCGGCAAGAATGACGACCGGAAATTCCAGACCCTTCGACTTGTGGAAAGTCATTATCTGCACCGCGTTGTTTTCAAGCTCCTTGGCGGGGGTCAAATCAGCGCCCGAAGTCTTCAGGGTTTCGAGATAATTCATAAAGTTGAACAGCCCGCAAAGGCGGGTGCGCTCAAAGTCTGCGGCGTGACTTTGCAAAAGGCGCAGATTGCTCTGCTTTAAGCTGCCGTCTTCCATAGCCCCTGCCGCGAAGTAGTAACCGAAGTCGTTTAAAATATACCATATCAGCGTATCGACCGATGTGTCCTCCGAAAGCTCCCGCAGACGGGTCAGCTTTTCGATAAAGTCAGCCGCACGGGCGTTGCCGCCCTCCGACGCCGCTTTGAGCGCGGTATAGAAGTTGCCGCTTCGGTGAGGAGCGCGTATGTGCGAAAGCTCGTCCGCCGTAAAGCCGAACATCGGGGAGCGCAGTACCGCCAGAAGCGGTATGTCCTGATACGGATTGTCTATTATCTGCAAAAACGAGAGCACGGTCTGCACCTCAACGGTGTTTAAAAAACTGTTCCCCGCCTCGGTATATACCGGAATACCCAGCGCGCTCATCGCGTCGGCATACTCTCCCGCACGCTTTTTCCCGCGCATTAAGAGCGCGATGTCGCGGTACTCTATCGGACGCATTTTTTGCAGATCGCGGTCAAATACGAGCATACCGTCCTCGCAGACGAGCTTTTTGATACGCGCCGCCACGATGCCCGCCTCGACGGTGCGCGAAACGCCGCGCCCGTCGTTTACGTCGGCTATAATTATCTCGGTTTCATCGTCGCGCTCTCTCGCCGGAGGATACTCCGCTCCGCAAAATAGCATTTCGTCGGCGTTGTACGTCACGTCGCCGACCTCTCGGCTCATTATTTTGCTAAATATGTAATTCACGGTGTCGACTATGTTTTGACGGCTTCTGAAGTTTCGGCTCAGACGCAAAAGAGTGCCGTCCTCGCCGTTTATCGGGTCATATTGGCTGTACTTTTCGAGAAAGAGCCTCGGCGAGGCGTTGCGGAAGCCGTAGATGCTCTGCTTCATATCCCCTACCATAAATTTGTTGTTGCCGGGGGACAGCATATTGAAGATTGCCTCCTGCAAATTGCTGGTGTCCTGGTATTCGTCTATTAAAATCTCGCTGAATTTGTCTCGGAGCTTGAGCGCAATCTCGCTCGGATTTCCGTGTCCGTCCGACAAAAGCGCGAGAGTTTCATGCTCTAAGTCGTTAAAATCCAGATAGTTCCCGCTTCGCTTGAGCTTTTTATGCTTTCTCGAAACTGCCAGAACGATATTTTTCAGAGTTTTTACAACGGGGTATGACTTTTCGAGCCGAACTCTCATCTCTTCAACGCTCACCGGCATATTGTCCGAGAGAAACGCCTTTAACCCGTCCTTCGCACTCTTTCGCAGAGACTTTATTTGCTCTCCCGTCTTTCGCTCGTCCTCGGACGCGCCCCGAACGGAGGGCAGTCTGTTGCCGAGAGCCGCCAAAAGGCGCGTAATATGCGCCGGTATCTCTTCAAGGTGCATTTCATTCGGGATCAGGTCGAACGCGGGATATTCCTCCTCGGTTATGCGTTGGACATAGGGGTGGTCGCTTGAAAGGTTATTCTTTATCAGACTTAAAATACAGTCGTAGTTGCTTTTTGCGCTTTCAATCTGTTTTTTTGCCATTTCGCAGAGTTTCTCTTCCCAGACCGAGGAGCTTTTATACATATCTACCGCGCCGCACAGCCATTTTGACGGGTCGGGCATACTCTTTACGAATTTATAGAGCTTTATTATGGTGCCTCTGAGGCTGTTGTCGCTTTTTGTGCCGCCGTAGCCGAGAGTGAGCGAGGAGAAGCCGTGCAGAATGTCGATTTTCGCGTAGTAGCGGTTTAGCACCTCGTCTACCGCGCGATTTAAAAGGATGCCGTTTTCAATCTCATCTATTATCGAGAAGTCGGCGGGAATGTCGCAAAGCTGAATATTGTCCTTCAAAAGCTCCATACAGAAGGAGTGTACGGTCGATATGTGCGCCTGAGCAAGCAAGAGCCGCTGACGCTTCAAATGCTCGCTTTTCGGGTTTTCGGACAGCGCCTTCGTGAGCGCGTCCGAGATTTTTCTCTGCATATCGCTCGCCGCCGCATCGGTAAAGGTGAGCGCGAGAACAGAGTCTATCGACACGGGATTTTCGGGGTCTGTCAGCCTGTCGATAACGCGCTCGACCAAAACTGCGGTCTTTCCCGAGCCTGCCGCCGCCGATAAAAGGACGCTGCCGCCCGAATATTTAATTGCCCTTTTTTGCTCAATGGTCCATTCCATAATTTTGTATCTCCGTATTAAAATTTAAGCCTCTATCGTCTTGTGGTTTAAGTAGTCGAGCGCACAGCTCTCTTTAAAGTTGAATTTTATCTTGTAAGCGCGCAGGTTCTGAAAATCCCGTTTCCCGTTTTTGGGTGCGCCGTATTTTACGTCGCCCTCTATGGGATGCCCTATGTGCGCCATATGAACGCGTATCTGGTGGGTGCGCCCCGTTATCAGCCGCACCTCGACTCTCGCGCCGCTTTCCGTCTTTCCTATGACTTTGTATTCCGTCACGGCGCGCCGCGCGCCATCTGTGCCTTGAGAGACGCTTACGGCGTTTGTTTTGCCGTCCTTTTTAAGATACGTTTCGATAACTCCGCTCTTTCTCTCGGGCACGCCTATAACCGTGCAGACATAATATTTTTCAACCTCGCGTCGGCGTATTTTTTCGTTCATAACTCTGAGTGCCGCCGCATTTTTCGCCGCAATTATAAGCCCGCTCGTGTTGCGGTCAAGCCGATTGCAAAGCGCGGGCGCAAAGGTGTTTTCGCTCGACGGGTCGAACTCCCCGTTTTTGAAAAGATAGGCTGTTATGCGAGAGATAAGGGTGTCGTCTCCGCTGTTTCCGCCGCTGTGGCAGGGCAGACCGCTCGGCTTGTCGGCGACAAGAATGTTGTCGTCCTCGTAAACTATTTTTATTTCGGAGGGCTTGCCTTCGTACTTGGCGCCGCCCTTGTCCTCGAAAAACTCGTCGTTTATATAGAGGTCGATTTTGTCTCCCTCGCTCAGATGGTAGGAAATGTCGGCGCGCTTGCCGTTTACCTTTACCCTCTTTTTCCGTATAGCCTTATACAGCATACCCGCGGGCATAGATTTGAAAAGTTTTCCGAGAAATTTATCCAGCCTTTGACCCGCGTCGTTGCCGTTTACCGTGACCGTCCTCATTTTACTCCGAACACCTCGTTTGCGATATTCACGCCCGCCTGTCCGTCCTTGGAGTAGTAGTCCGCGCCCACAAATTTTACATATTCCTCGTTGAGCACCGCGCCGCCGACCATAACCTTGCAGTCGGGCTTTGCGGTTTTGAGCGCGGTTATTGTGTCCTTCATATTTCTGACCGTGGTTGTCATAAGTGCCGAAAGACCGACGAGCTTTATGTCACGCTCGACCGCGGCAGACACGACGTCCTCGGCGGGTACGTCCTTGCCGAGATCTATCACCTCAAAGCCGTAGTTTTCGAGAAGCATTTTTGCGATATTTTTTCCTATATCGTGAATGTCGCCCTTGACCGTGGCGACGATTATCTTACCCTTGGACGCTCTCTCGTCGGGCGGCACCGAGGCTTTCAGCACCTCAAAGCCGCATTTTACGGTTTCGGCGGAGCGCATAAGCTGAGGGAGAAACAAAACTCCTTTTTCGTACTGCTCGCCGACGACGTTGAGCGCGGGAACAAAGTATTCGTCTATTATTTCGACTGCGGACTTCGTTTTTAAAAGTTCGGCGACCGCGTCCTCGGCAGAGCCGAGCTGTCCGTCGATTATTATTTGCTTAAGGTCGGACGGCTCCGTCCGACGCTCGGGTGCGGCGGGGGCCGAGGTCTCTCCGTAGCGGTTTATATATTCCTCCGCCGATTTGTCCTGATTGTTTATTACCCTGAACGCATGTACCGCGCGCATAACATCGTCCGAGAGGGGGTTTATGATAGGCGCGTTAAGCCCTGCGCCCAGTGCCGCCGCGAGGAAAACGCCGTTCATAATGCCGCGCGCGGGCAAGCCGAACGACACGTTGCTGACTCCCAGCACCGTTTTAAGACCAAGCCTTGAGCGCACCAGCTTGATGGCTTTCAGCGTTTCAAGCACAACATCCTGCTGTGCCGACGCGGTGAGCACAAGGCAATCCACAATAAGACTTTCGCGCGGTATGCCGTATTTTTCGGCTCCGCGCACAATTTTTTCGGCGATTTTAAATCTGCCCTCCGCGGTATTCGGTATGCCGTCCTCGTCAAGGCACAGGCAGACCGCGCACGCGCCGTATTTTTTGACTATGGGAAGTATAGCGTCCATACTCTCGCGCTTGCCGTTTACCGAGTTGATTATCGGTCGCCCTCGGTACAGACGCACAGCCCGCTCGATAGCGGCGGGGTCGCTGCTGTCTATTTGCAGAGGCAGATTTGTAACCGCCTGAACCTCCGCCGACACCTTTGAGAGCACCGCCACCTCGTCAAGCTCGGGCAGACCCGCGTTGACGTCCAGAATGTCCGCGCCCGCTTGCGTCTGACTTATCGCCTCGCCCGTTATATATCCGTAGTCCGCGTTTCTGAGAGCCTCTTTGAGGCGTTTTTTGCCCGTCGGGTTTATCCGCTCGCCTATTACCGCGATTTCGTCGCCGTCTATTTCAACCGTCTTAACGCCCGACGTAACGGCGGTGCGTTGTTTTACTTCTATATGCGGCTTTTTAACGTCCGCCAAAGCTTCGCGCATTTTTGAGATGTATTCGGGCGTAGTGCCGCAGCAGCCGCCGAGCACCGATACGCCGAGTTTTGCGTATTCGCGCATAACGGCGGCAAATTCCTCCGCGCTCACGTCGTACACCGTAAGATCGCCGTCCGACTTGGGAAGTCCCGCGTTGGGCTGAAGCATAACCGGCACGGTGGAATAGTTAAGCGTTTCGCGAACCGCGTCCGCAAGCTGAGCCGGACCGAGCGAGCAGTTTATGCCGAGCGCGTCCGCTCCGAGAGCGGACAGGGTTATCGCGGCGGTTTTCGGGTCTGTGCCGACAAAGGTTCTGCCGTCCGCCTGATAGGTCATCGTGCAGAAAACGGGCAGAGAACAGTTCTCCTTCGCCGCGAGCAGAGCCGCCTTCGCTTCGAGAAGGTCGGAAAAGGTCTCGATAACGATTATGTCCGCGCCCGCCGCCGCGCCCGCCTTTATCTGCCTTGCAAAGTATTTGTACGCGTCGTCAAAATCCATTGTTCCCATGGGCGGCATAAGCTGACCGAGGGGACCTATGTCGAGCGCGGTGTATTTTGCGCCCGCCGATTTTGCAAGCCCGACTCCCGCCGTGATTATCTCCTCGACCGAATATCCGCTTGCGCCGAGCTTAAGCTCGCTCGCCTGAAAGGTGTTCGCGGTTATAACGTCCGCGCCCGCCTCGACGTACTTTTTGTGTATTTTTAAAACTATTTCGGGATTTGTTATGTTGTAGACCTCGGGCAGACTGCCGACCGCGATGCCCTCCTTTTGGAGCATGGTGCCGAGTCCGCCGTCAAATATAAGAAAATTGTCCTTTAAAAAGTCCTTTATGTTCAAGTCTTTCACCTTCTGTACTCACAGTTTTCGCGGTTTTCGCATACACTGCATTTGTCTTTTACGTCTGCCGCCGCTTTGGTAAATCCTATCACCGCAGTGACCGACTTTCGGGGTATCATAATATTGTCGGCGGTGACGGTAAGCCCGATTTGTTTTGACGCGTTCAAAGCTGCAATGATTTCGCCCTGATGCTCTAAGGGCAGGTCGCCGTAGCCCGCGCTGAACCTGAATTTTGTGTTAAAGCCTTCACGCCGTGCCGCCTCTTTGATTTCGCGCTCGGCTGTGTCGCAGACCTTTTCTATGCAGTCGCTCGCGCACGCGTCCAGCATTACCGCCCGCGTCATACTTCGATGCTCACAGCGGGATATAAGGCTGTCCGCTTCAATTCCGAGAGTCGCCGCCATCAGTGCGCACCTTTCGCAGCCGCAAAGATGCCTTTTTATGCTCTCGCCGCGCAGTACGACGCCCGACGATATAAGCTCAACGCCCGCGCCGCTTTGACGTATGTCAAACAGTCGGTACACAAAGCGCGGTCTTATCGCGCCGAGCATTTCGGATATGCACTCGTCGAGCATTTGCAAAGTTTGCCCGTCAAGCGTTTGTCCTCGGTGACCGAGATAGCGCAGTACTTCGCTTTTCTCAATTTTTATTTCGGATTTTTCCATTATTACAAAAGCCCCTCAGCCAAAAACTCCGCGACCTGCGGACGGTTCATCGTGTAAATATGTATTCCGCTTGCGCCGTATGACAAAAGCCCGTCGATTTGCTCCTTTGCATACTCCAGCCCCGCCTTTAAGAGGTCGTCCGCGTTCTCTCCGTATTTGTTGAGCAGTTTAATCATCTTTGACGGAAGCGATGCGCCGCACATAAAAATCATACGTTCTATCTGAGAACGCCCCATCATAGGCATAATTCCCGCCGAGATAGGAGCTTTTATGCCGCGCTTTGCCGCTAAATCAAGAAATTTATAGAAATGATGGTTGGAAAAGCAAAGCTGAGTTGTGAAAAACGCCGCGCCCGCGTCCTGCTTTTGCTTTAAATGCTCGATATTTTCCTCGTCGTCTATGCAGTTTATATGTCCCTCGGGGTACGCCGCGCCCGCGGTGCAAAAGCCCTCGCGGTTTATGTCCGCTATAAGCTCTTTCGCGTATGTGTAGTCGCGGGGCGCGTTTTTGTCAAACCCGTCGGGAATGTCTCCGCGAAGCGCGAGGACGTTTTCTATGCCGCGCGCCTTCATTTCGTTTGCCGCGCTTTTTATGTCCGATTTTTTCGCCGCGATACAGGTAAGATGAGCCATAGGCTCAACGCCGTATTTGCTCTTTATCAGGGCGGACAGCTCTATCGTCTTGTTTCCGCCCGCGCCCGTTCCGCCCGCGCCGCAAGTGACGCTTACAAAGTCGGGCGAGAGCGCGCATATGCGCTCGAACGTCTCGTAGACGCTTTGGTCGGGAGCGTCTGTCTTTTTCGGCGGGAACACCTCAAAGGATACCACCGTTTTTTTGCTTTTGTATATTTCCGAAATCCTCATATTTTTAATATCTCTCCATATCTTACCGAAATTATATATATTATAAAATGCGCGGCACAATTTGTCAAGGCAAAGAAAGCGACAGCCGCGAGAGAATTCGCGGCTGTCGGTATATGCTTAATATTTTAATCAAAGTCTAAGTCCTCGGGGCTTATGCTTGCCGAGGAAGATGCGGCTGACGGAGCCGCGGTCGGAGCGGGAGAAGTGCTCGGAGTCGGACTCGGGCTCGGAGTCGGGTCGGGCTCTATCGCGTTGTAATGACTTCCGCTGAGCTTTTCACGCTTAATTTCAACGCCGTTTTTATACACTATTCTCTGCGAAGCGACCGAAAAGCTGCCGTCGTCCGCTTTGTTTGTGATGTTGTGTTCCAGTTCAACGCTGATTCCGTCCTCTTTGGTGCCTATAATAGAGCAGGACACCGTGGAGCTTCCCGCGCTTGCCACGATTTTAACGGGGTACTCGGTGTTGTTTCGGAATTTAAAGTCAATGGAGCCCTCCGCAATCGTGGCGTCCTGACCCGCGGGCAGATAGCTTACGGGCAGGGAGTGTGACGTTCGGCTCACGATTTCAAGATTTGCATAGAGCACCGCCGAGTAGAGGGTGGAGGAGGTCTGGCAAATTCCGCCGCCCACGCCTACGTCAACCTTGTTGTTGGTATAGACGTTTGCCTCTTTGTAGCCGTTCGCGGTCGTTCTCGTGCCGATGGTTTTGTCATACGAAAACGTCTCGCCGGGGAGAAGCACCGTTCCGTTGATACGCTCAGCCGCAAGACGTACGTTACTGCTTCTTGCAGAGTTGCCCGAGCTGAACGAGGTCTTGTAACTGCCCATCGTATCTCGGAACATAAGCGCGAGAAGCTCCTCCTCGGATTTTCCGACCGTCTGTGTCACACATTCCACCGGGACGCGGTCGTTTTCTTCGAGCTCTTTAATTGCGCGCTCCACCTCGGACTTCTCGATGTCAACGTGGGGCTTGCCTTTTTTGATAACGATGCCGTTGTCGCCGCGTGCATACGATGCCGCAACAGCCTCCGAGGTTAAGTCGCCGAACACCTCGTCCGCGTTGAGCGGAGCGGGGTCGGAAAGCGCGGGGGTAAGCGTGACGTTCATAGATGAAGGCTGTGAAAATTCGGATATTATTTCAGCCTTAGCCGCGTCGCGGTCTACATATAAGCCCTTTTCGCCGCGTATGAACGTAACGAGGTTATCGCCTATCTCGTAGCTGTCCGCCGAATAGTTTTCATAGGGCGACACGAGCCCGTCGAGCATAGAACCGAGCATATCTTCGTCTATGTTCATATCAAGCCGAAGGTCCTCGTCGGGCAGACCTTTGAAAATGACATTTTTTATTTTCTTGAATATGCCGTCCTGCCTTCCGATGTTATAGGCGTTTTCAACGGTTTCATCGATTTTGAAGGATGCGCCCAGCACGGTCGGGTCAAGCTCGATAAACGCGTCCTCACAGGTGACGGTTATATTCGGAATACCCTCGTCTTTGTATTTCGCGCGAAGCTCGTCTTGCGCTTCCTCACGCGTCATACCGCCGACATCCTCGCCCATTATCGTTATATTGGGATATATTTTATTGTAAGAGCTTGCGTAGACCGAAGCTCCGCCAATAAAAAGCACCGGGACGGCCGCCGCCGCTATTATTGCCGTAACCGTGCGTCGGCGCGCCTTTGACGTGCGTCGGCTCTTAAACTTTTTCTTCTCCAATGGCTTTTTCTCCTCGTTCTCAGTTTCGTATGTATATGTCTCCGCATCGTCGATTTGCTCCGCAAGCTCGTCGGTGCCTTTGAACAGACTTTCGTCAATTTCGTAAATTTCGGGCCGAGCCATAGCGTCCTCGATTATTTCACGCCGAGCTTCTTCCGAAATAACTGGTGTTTCCTCCGCGGGCTCGCTCTCTGCAACAGGCGTGACAGTCTCCTGCACAGGCTCGCTCTCCTCAATGGGTGTGACAAACTCCTGTACGGGTTCGCTCTCTGTAACGGGCGCGACAGTCTCTTGCGCGGGTTCGATCTCTGCAACAGGCGCGACCGCTTCTTCGGCAAGGACGCTCTCCGTGTCGGGGCGAGGCTTCCTGCCGCGTATTTTTTTGACCGAATTTTTGTCGCTGTTATCGTGGCTTTGCACCGCCCTTTTTGCCTTTACGTCGGACGCTTTGATAAGCGGCGAAGGTTTAACTTCGGACTCGCGCTCTCGGGGCGCGTCCTCGGCGGCGAATGTCTGCCGCGTCGAAGGACTTTGCTCCTGCGTGAATTTCATAATCTTCACTCCTAATAGTATTGTCAATTTACCTATTATACATTATGCCACGTTTTTACAAAAAATGCAATATTATGCGCGAATTTATTACCGAAAAATTTTTACGAAAATGCTGCGGCAAAAAATTTTGCCGCAAAACCGTAACACAAAATTTCAAAGCACATATTATACAGTGTGAAAGGAAAACAGGAGGTTAACGCAATCGCGTTAACACCCCCGACAGAGTTGGTCGTCCGTCCCCGCGCCGAGCGGAAACCGTTTGGATTTTTTCGGGCGGGGTATAGGGACGCAAAAATCCCCCTATCCGTTTTCTCCGCAAACAGGGGGATTGGATGAAGGCTTGCGCCGTGCGGAGCGGCACAATGGGCTTTCGGCGGCTGACCGCCGCCGAAAGCCGGATGTATACTTAAATTGTTAAAATCGAGGCTGTCGAAAGGAGGTGCAACGCTTATGTTCGGAGGAGGCTGTGGAAACAACGGTTGTCTTTGGATAATCATTCTCATCATAATCCTTTGCTGCTGCTGCGGCAACAACAACGATAACGGCTGCGGCTGCGGTTGCTGATACGTCACGCGGTAGTTTATGCAATAAAAAAGGGCGGCTTACGCCGCCCTTTTTTTTGCGCGGATACACTCACGCGAAAACTTAAATAGAAACGGTAAAGTTGGGCAACAACTTTACCGTCCGTCGGGTTGTCAGGGCAGAGCCCTGACCGTTCTTTTCGTACTTTTCTTACGTAAGAAAAGTACATAACAACAAGTTTCACTTTACAAATCGGCGGCTGTATGGTAAACTAAAAATTGTCAGATAACTTAAAAAGACACGCACCAATTTACCTTTTGGTAAAAATGTGTGCTCCTTTTTCGTGTGCGTGTTTTTTGCTCGAAAAGTTATCTGACAATAACCGGAGCGGCACGTTTTTACGCGCGGCTTCGTGCCGCGCATTTTTTGTTTATAAGAAGTGATATATTCAAAATATCCAGAAATTGCGCGAAAAAATATATATCTGCGTGCGATAAAAGGAGGGATATTGAAAGCACGGTATCTTTGATGTCAAGCATTGCCATAATTAAAACCCCGCGTAATTTCTGTGCGGGGTTTGCCTATAGTTCGGTGCGTCGAGGGCGCCGCACCCTACAAAAGAAAATTGCTTCAGTATGGTTGTAGGGGACGGCGCCCTCGACGTCCCGTCCGCGCGGCGCGCGGGTAAAAAACTTAATTATAAATATTGGCAGATTTCGTCGGGCTGACGCTCCATAAGATTTATGAGCCGCTTCGCGATATTCTTGGATTTTTCATCGGCCGCCGCGTACTCGTTTAAGTAGCGGTTCAGCGATTTTACGCCCATATTGCAGCCGTCGGTCATAAGGTCGGCTATTGCCGCGTCGCTCTCCATCGTGTTCAGCTTCATATTTGTTTTCATCCACGACATACACCTCGCCGCCGCGCTCGGGTCCTTGCCGTCGTCGCCGTACTCGGCGAGCAAAGACTGCATTTCGCTTTGCAGGTCGTTGTACTCCTTTTTATAGCCGTCCAGCTTTTCGCGCAGACTGTCGCTGTCGGTATGCCCAATCACGTCGTCAAGAGACGCGGTGCCCATTTTTATGCCCGCGTCGCACTCCCTGAGCAGCTTTACGGTGTCCTGTTCTATCATAAAAATCAACTCCTTTTAAGATTAACGTTAGTATTCCCGCCGCTCAAAATTTTATTATGACGGCGGAATTGCGAAATTTTTTAAATATACGAAAAATACCCCTTTATTTTTTTAAGAAACCGTGATATAATTTTTATATATGTGTTTAAAAGTGTGATTTTAAACGACTGGAGGAATTTGTAATGAAAAAGAAGCTGTTAAGTTTAGTATGTGCGGCGGCGTTGATTGCGGCAAGCTCGGTTTTCCCGACCTGCGTTTTCAGCGACGACGTGAGTGTTGCGGCAACGTCCTTGCCCGCGTTCCCCGGGGCTGAGGGCGGCGGTATGTACACAACCGGCGCGAGAGCCTCGTCCTCGGCGACTATTGTTCACGTTACCAACCTGAACGATAAGGGCACCGGCTCGCTTCGAGAAGCGGTTTCAAAGGGCAACCGAGTAGTCGTGTTTGATGTGGCGGGTACCATAAAGCTGGAAGACTCGCTCAGCATTTCAAACGATAACCTTACAATTCTCGGACAGACTGCCCCCGGAGACGGAATTTGCATAAGGGGCGCGGATACATATGTCACGGGAGATAATATTATAATACGCTATATTCGTTTCAGAATGGGAACGACAAACGAAACTCAGGAGCTTAACAGCGCTGCTGACGTTCTTGCATATATAAACGGCCGTAAGGTTTATGAGGACGCGTTCGGCGCGAAGGGCAGTACAAATCTTATTATCGACCACTGCAGTATGTCGTGGTCGACCGACGAGTGCTGCTCGGTTTACGCGGTCAAGAACGCAACGGTACAGTGGTGCCTGATAGGAGAGGGTCTTAACAGGTCGGTTCACGTTGAGAACGGCGACGACTGGCAGGAGCACAGCTACGGCGGTATAGTCGGAGGTCAGAACCTGTCGTATCACCACAACCTTATTGCGAACTGTAAAGGACGTTTCCCGCGTGTAGGCACGAGCGAAACGGTATCCTCGTATAACGGACAGGCGGATAAGGACGGACTGGTTGATATTCGTAACAACGTAATGTATAACTGGAGCGCGACGGGTACCTACGGCGGCGAGAACGGAATGAGAGTAAATCTCGTCAACAATTACTATAAAGAGGGCTCGAATACCTCCAAAAAGAACATATTCTATCAGATGTCGGCGGGAAAGAAAGCCGGAACCTCGGGATGGGGAACCGACATAGCTCTCTCGGGCAACTACTATGAGCCGCTCAGGGCGAGCAGTACGATAAACCAAATAAATGAAGACAACAAGAAGGGCGTAGATCTCGACAAGGCGACGACGTCCAACGTCGTTCCCTATGACGACTCCGACGCATCGCACGGAGAATACATAAAAGATTATCCGATAACCACGAACACCGCGCAGGACGCGTACACGCTGGTAATCGAGCGCGCGGGCGCAAGCCTTGTGCGCGACAGCGTTGATACCCGTCTTGCAGACGACGCGAAGAACGGCACGACCACGGCGGGAACAAAGGGACTTATAAACTTCCCCGGAAACCTGCTTGACCCGCCCACGAACAACTCAGACCCGAAGGCGTGGCCCGAGCTTACCGGCACAAAGAAGACCGATACCGACAACGACGGAATACCGGACGATTGGGAGGACGCACACGGACTTAACAAAAACAGCGCCGCCGACGCTCTGACCAAAAATTCGGAGGGCTATTTGAACATAGAAGCATATGCGAACGACCTCGTAGAGCTTCCTGACCCCGATGCGGCGGACAAGACCGAGCTCAATGCCGCGATAGCGCGTGCGGAGCAGGTGGTTGAGGAGTCGGTTACGCCCGAATCGTGGGCGGAGCTTACCGAGGCACTCAAAAAGGCAAAGGATATTGCTATCTCCATTTCGTCAACGCAGGAGGAGGTAGATGCGATGACCTCGGCACTTGAGGACGTGCTCAGCCGCCTTGTGCCGAACAACAAGTATGAGCTTGGAGTTAAGATTAAAGAGGGCGAGAGTTATTCGGAGGGGTACACTCCGCTCAGCCTTAAGCGTCTGTCCGACGCGCTCACGAAGGGCAGAGAGGTATACAGCGCCGCAAATCCGCCGCTTAGCGATATAAACGCGGCGGTTGACGCAATCGACAAGGCGATAGAAAACCTCTTGAACGTTCCTGTTATTGAGAGCGAGGGCGAACTCGTTAACCTCGACTTTAACGACGGAACGGCGGGAGCCGCCATTCCGACCAAGGACGACGCGGACGCGAAGTTCTACAATGAGGGCAACAAGGACACCGAGATTACCTATGAGCCAAAAAGCACTGAAAATCCGGAAGATTTAGCCGTATATCTCAGAGATAACTCCGGTTCTCTCGCCGCGATTATGGCGGTGCCGATTGCAACGCAAAAGAGCGGTAAAATCGAGATAAGCGCGGATTTGATGATGGAGGACAAGGGCTCGAAAATGGACATTTTCTCGCTCTTGGATGACTCGGGCAGATATGTTCTGTCGGTCGGAACTCCGGAAAAAGGAAGCGACGATTGGTCACTGCACGAGTTTGATGACGAAGGCGCGGTTTCAAAATTTGTCGCGATAACACGAAGCAGTGAGGGCAAGCTCCAAAAGAATAAGTGGTACACGGTAAAAATAACTCTTGATTTGGATAATGAAACCGTTTCGGTTTCGTCGAACGGCTTTGAAGGATTGACCGACTATGCCTATGAGAGCGTTATAAGCAACATAAGCAGCATAACCTTTAAGGGCTCTTTGAGCAGTACGTCAAGGCATATCTGGGTTGACAACGTAGTAGTATACGGCACGTCGTCCGCTCCCGATACCTCGCTTGACACCGCACAGCTTCAGGCGGCAATCGAGAGAGCGACAGGGCTTTTGAGCGGCGGCGATGACGCAAATCTGCGCGCGGCTCTGACCGACGCGGAGACGGTTATGAGCGCGGACGAGAAGTATCAGACCGACGTGGATTGGGCGCTTAAAAATCTGAACGAAGCCCTCGCTTCGTACGGAATTACCCCGTCACCTTCGCCGAGTGCGACGACCGACCCCGAAAACAGATTTTTGCTGACGGCGGAGATAGTTGGTTCTATGGTAAACGCAAAGATAGAGAACACCACCGATCAAACCTATGACGACGCATTTTTCGCGATAGTTTCGTATGACGCAACCGGCAAGATGCTGGACTGCAAGCCTCAGATAATAGATATAACGAAAGATTATATAAAGGAATTTAAGGAAAGCGTTAAAGAGGGCGCAAAGACAAAGATTTTTGTATGGAGCAAAGAGCTTGCGCCGCTTTTGATAAAAGAATTTTAAAGAAAAGAGGTTAATGCGGAAATGAAAAAGAGAATCTTAAGTTTGTTATGCTCTGTGGCTATGCTCGCGTCGGTTTCGGTCTGCGCGGCGGACAATTCGGCAGGAGACGTTGACGTTGCCGATGCGGCCGCAAAGGTAGCCGCGTTTCCCGGCGCGGAGGGCGGCGGTATGTGGACAACCGGCGCGCGCGGCGCACTCGAGAGCGGAGAGAGCATAGAGGTTTACCACGTCACAAGCCTTGCCGACAGCGGCGAAGGCTCGTTCCGCGACGCGGTATCAAAGGGCAACCGAATTGTGGTATTCGACGTTTCGGGATATATTGATTTAAGCTCGAACGTCAACATCAGTCACGATAATATGACGATACTCGGTCAGACCGCGCCGGGCGACGGAATTACGTTTCGCGGAAACAATATAAAGGTCGGCGCAAACAATGTTATTCTGCGCTACCTGCGCTTCAGAGTCGGCTCAAAGCTCGCTGACGGAAGCGACACCCGCGCACAGGACGGTCTGGAGGTTCCCGACAACGGCACCAACATCATAATCGACCACTGCTCGGTATCGTGGGGTACCGACGAGAACCTTGCGGCGTATGCGGTCAAAGACCTGACCGTGCAGTACAGCATAATTTCGGAGGCGCTCAACCAGTCGGTACACGATAAGGGAGAGCACGGCTACGCGGCAATATGGGGCGGCGTTAATATGTCGGTTCATCATAACTTAATCGCGAGCCACAAGAGCCGAAACCCGAAAATAGGAACCTCCGAAACGGTTGCTATGACGGCGGGCTACACCGACGCCCAGACTTTGGTCGATATGAAGAACAATGTGTTCTACAACTGGGGCGACAAGTGCGGCTACGGCACCGAGAACGGAGCCAAGACGTATATCAGAAATAATATCTACCGCCCCGGTCCCGCAACTCCCGCGGGCAAGAGAGCGAGAATTTTCGAGCTGAGCGTGGGTCAGAAGTATCAGAAGGATATGCTGGGCAGCGTTTACGCGGTCGGCAACAAGATAGACGTTGATGCGGGCGACCCCGATTATGAGACTGCCCAAAAGGTCAACGAGAACAACTGGCAGGACGATTTGCACACCGGCGTTTATGTTGATACCAAGTTCTATAATTCAGCCGATAAGAGCAAGATGGTAATTGCCGAGCCTGACGAACAGTACAAGCAGTATGAGGCGGATTACCCGATTACTCTTGACCCCGTCGACAGCGTTTACGAGGATGTTTTAAATAACGCGGGAGCCACCTTGCCCAAGCGCGACAAGGTTGATGAGAGAGTTATAAACGAGGTCAGGACCCGCACCGCACCGAGCGGCAGTAAGGGCAGCGTCGGTCTTTTGGACGACCCGCTTGACGGCGTTCCCGACGGGGCGGAGGCGGAGTACGACGACCGCGGCTACCCGATATTCTCAAACGAGACCCGTCCCGCGGATTATGATACCGACGGCGACGGAATAGCCGACTCGTGGGAGGACAAGATGGGGCTTAACAAGGACAACAAGTTTGACAGCCTTAAGATAGGTCCCGACGGATACACCTGGCTTGAGCTTTTCGTTGAGGAGAGTATAGCGGGCGGCAAGGAGCCCGCAGGTCTCACGCTCAGCGCCGAGGACAAGTATTACACGACAAGCGACACTGTAACCGTGACTGCGGCCGAGGACAAGAGCGGCGCGGCTCCTTCAAATTCGTGGGTGACATCCTACGAAAACGGAGTTGTGACGGTTGACCCGTCGGCAGAGTATGACACGGCGGCGGCTGTTGTCGCTTCGTATGACGCGAACAATAATTTGATAGACAGCAAGGGTGCGGAGGTTGACAAAGCCTCGGGCAGTGCAAATGTGGGAGAAGTTGCTCCGGGTTCTGTCACCAAGGTATATCTTTGGAGCAATCTCGATGCGATAGAGCCTCTGTGCGAGCCGTACACGGTCGGCGGCGGCGGCTCAATAAGCACGGGAAACATTACCGACGTTGAGATATATTGCAACGACAAAGTCGTGGCGCAGGCCGAGAAAACGGGCGACGCGTGGACGGCGAATTTGACCGCGCTTCCCACAGGCGACAATGTGCTGACAGCCAAGGCGGAAATGAGAGACGGCACATACAGCTTCAGTCCGATAAAAACCGTCCATGTGATTGGCGCGCAAGCGGCAGAGGGCTGGACAGCCGAAGGAGAGGCGTCGTTTGACGGCGAGTGCTACACTCTGACGGCGGGATCGACTCTGACTCAGAGCAAGAGCGGCGACTTTAAGCTGGTTTGCAGAATTGAGGAAACAGGCGAGTCGGGTGTCGGACTCACGGCTTATGACAAAAATTCCGATGGATTTATTGTTCAATCGTATAAAAGCGTAGGAGATAACGGAACGGAAATCACTTATTCTTCCGCAAACGACATCTCGGAATGGACCCCCGCGAGCGGCAGTGCGGATGACTACGATTTGTTTGAGATTGAGAGATCGGGCAATACGCTGAGCTTATATGCCGGAACAAGTCTTGCCGACCTTGAAAACGAAAGCAATAAGATAACACAGATCGAAGTTACCGCCGGAACTTTGGAAGTCGGCGCGGGAATGGACAGTATGAGCACCTCAGCTGTATATCCAAACCTCGAAAATCCGCTTTCCGTTTCAAAGCTCAGTATGCTGAAGCTTATAGAGACGGCGACAAATCCCAAGGTTGAGATAACCAATATAAACGACAATGACAGAATAGATATAGTGGGCTCGGAAGTTAAACTCAATGTAACTTCGGACGGCGACACTCCCGTGACCGAAATATGGGTATATTTAAACGGAGAGGCTATTGCCCAAAGCAATGTGAACATAGTCGGTGCGCAGGAGGTTGCGATACCGCTCGAGTTTACGGCGCCTACAAAGGGAGCCCTTACGGTTTACGCCTTTGACGAAAACTTAGGCAGAGGCGAAAAGACCTTAAACGTCGTAATTTCGGCAGACCCGACCCCGTGGCTCGTCGCCGACATAGGCGGCACGGGCGGCGGATTTCCGTCCTACGTCGAGGTTGCCGAAACCGAGCAGTATAAGAACGAGACATACAAGATAAATTCGATAGACGGAAGCATAGGCGGCACGTCCGACAACTTCAGCTATCTGTATCAGAAGTTTACGGGCGACCACATAGTGTATTACCGAAGCAGACTTCAGGGAAGCAAGCAGTTCGGCATAGTGTTAAAGAGCGATTTGGACGCGGACGGCGCGACCTACTTCTTCGGCGGAGACACTACGCAGGGTGCCGTGGCTTACGCTCTCAAAGCGCGCTCTGCAAAGGGCGGTGAGATGAGCGTCGTAAGCGACGTGACGGGAACCACCGGCGGCTCGCAGAATTTGTACTTTGCCGCTGAAAAGAAGGGCAACACGTTAAACATCTATCAGACGGCGGCGGGCGCGACGGTCTATACCGAAAAGACCCTGCTCGCGAGTGTTGACGTGTCCGCGCTCGGCGACGAGTACTATATGGGCTTCGGCGCGGTAAACAGCAGCGACAACCCGCCCGACGTGGGTTGGATGGAGCTTGACGGCATATCGGGCGATGAGTCTGTTTCGTACAAATGGGATTTCGACAACGGAATTGACTGGTACTGGCAGCACCAGGAGAAGAAGGTGCTCGAGTCGGTATGGAGCGAGGAAGAGATAGGCGGCAACACAAGCGGAAAGGCTTTGCTCGAGCCTGACGAAAATTATTCGAGCGAGAGGTACCTGTTCCGAGAATATTTAATTCCGCAGAACGAGACTTTGGTGATGAGCGGCAGCTTTGATATTGTGCTTTCGGGTGAGGAGCCTGCGTTTAACGCATACTTTAAGACCAAGGCGGGCGGCAAGTCGTTTAAGGTCAGCTTTACCGAGGACGGCAACATAACCGCGGGCGACAATGTTATAGGCACTTACGAAAAGTCGAAGTGGTACACCGTCGGCATTTCGTCGGATATGGGACGAGACAGCGATTCCTGCAGCATAACCGTTACCGAGACGGGCGGCAGAAGCGTGGCTTCGGCTGAAAACGTTGCGGCTTCGGATATGCGTGAGCAGAAAAATATTGTAAAGAAAACCGACATTATCGGCGGTATGTTCTTTGAACCCGTGTCCGGCGCGGACGGCAGATATTATATAGATAATGTTTCGGTCATCGGAACTCCGTCGAGCGTTCGTATCGAAAAGGAGACGAGCTGGTACACGTTCAATAAGATAAGCGCTATCAGCGGAGCTTTCACGGTTGACGGAACCACCACGCTAAACGGCGATGTTACGAGCGGCGATAAGATGAGCGTTGCCGCGGGAGCGGAGCTTAAGACAGGAAACAAGTCATTGGGATCTTTGGGCTTCACCAACAGGATACGCATCAATGGCAGCAAAGGTAAGCTCACCGTTCCGGTTAAAAGCGGCTCGGTTGTGACGGTTTACGCAGCGTCAGCCAGCTCTTCGGAAGCGCGAGCGCTGATAATAAACGGTCAAACCTCTAATGTTCAGGCTTTGACAGCTGTAACATATAACTACACCGGAGCAGACGGAACGATTGAGATTTCGAGCGGCAGCAATATTGAAATCTCCGCGGTTTCGGTCGAGAAAGTTACGATTACGTCCAACAATTAATTCAATTCAAGAAAGAAGGAAAAAGGTATGAGTATGAGTTTAAAACGTGTTTCTTCAATAATAATAGCTATCGCGATGATAGCCGCTTTCGCTCCCGCGGCTTTTGCCGAGGACGGCGCGGCTTCTGCGGGCGACGCTCTTATGACGCCCGAGCAGGCGGCGGCACTTGACCTGCCCGCGTTCCCCGGCGCGGAGGGCGGCGGTAAGTACACAACAGGAGGACGCGGCGGCGAGGTTTACCACGTTACCAACTTAAACGACGACGGCGCGGGCTCTCTGCGCGACGCGGTAAGCCAGCCGAACCGCACCATCGTGTTTGACGTTTCGGGTACAATTCACTTAAAGTCGGATTTGAGAATGGAGCAGCCCAACATTACGATTGCGGGTCAGACCGCGCCCGGCGACGGAATTTGTCTCGGCGACTATAATCTGATGATTTACACCGATAACGTTATAGTACGCTATATCCGCGTGCGCCCCGGCGACATTTCCAAAACCGAGAACGACGCTATATTTGCGAGGTACTATAAGGACATAATCATCGACCACTGCTCAACGAGCTGGTCTACCGACGAAACAATGTCTCTCTACGGCGTTGCGAACACCACCGTTCAGTGGTGCTTTATAACCGAGAGTTTGACTCTCGCCCGTCACGCCAAGGGCAGACACGGCTACGGCGGCATTTGGGGCGGCTACAACACCACCTACCATCACAATCTGGTGGCGACCCACACGAGCCGTCTGCCAAGGTACCACGGCGTAAAGGACTCCCACCCCGATTATAAGACAAGCGACACCGAGGCGCTCAGCAGTAACGACGAGGTGAACAACGTCATATACAACTGGGGCTTCAACAACGGCTACGGCGGCGGCGGAGTTACCCTCAACTTTATGAACAACTATTATAAGAGCGGTCCCATAACCAATAAGGACGTGCTCGACCGAATTTGGAATCCCGGCGGCACCACGATGTACTGCGCGGGCAACGTGCTGGAGGGCAACGAGGAAGTAACAAAAGACAATATGAAGGGCATAGACCCTGACGAGGGCAGCGAGTCGGTATTTTTGGACGCGCCCACTTATGAAAACGGCTTGATTAAGCTCGACAACATAGATACCGCCGAGGAAGCATACGAAAAAGTTCTGGCTTCCGCGGGCGCGACCGTTCCGAGGCGCGACAGCTATGACGCGAGAATAGTAAACGACGTAAAGAACGGCACCGGACGCTCGATAAACAACGAGGCGGAGGTAGGCGGCTGGCCTGAGCTTAAATCGGGCGAGTTAAAGCCCGACACCGACCAAGACGGTATGCCCGATGAGTACGAGGACGCAAACGGTCTTGACAAAAACAACGCGTCGGACGGCAGTGCATATGCCGAAAACGGCTATACCAATCTTGAAAACTATATGAACGGCATAGTTGCGAACGCGAGCGCACCCGCCAACCCCAACGTGGAGCTTAATATCGATAACAACGCCATTTACGCATACGGTGCGGCAATAGATATGAAGGCGGACGCTTCGGCAAACGAGGGAAGAAGCATAGAGGCGGTTCAGTTCTTCAGAAACGACGAGCTTTTGTCCACCGACAGCTCCGCGCCTTATGAGTACAGTTACAGCGGCGCGCCCGAGGGAATATCCTTCCTGTCCGCAAGGGCAATCGACAGCGCGGGAGAGGCAACGACCTCCGCGATAAAGGTTATAAACGTCAACTACACCGATCCCGTGGGCGACTGGAAAACCATGGACATAGGCGAGGCGACAATGCCCGGAAGTTACTCCCTCCGCGACGGAGTTTATACCGTCAAGAGCAGCGGACTTATCGGAGCGGGCAACGAGTTTAATGTTATGGACGGCGACGAGGGAACCGACGCGTTCAGCTATATGTATAAGGAAGCCGACACCAACGCCGTGCTTTCAACGAAAATAGACTCGGTTTCAAAGTATAACAATAACTGCGTAAGCGGAATTATGTTCCGCGACGAGCTTACCGACACGTCCGATTTCGTAATGGTAAATTACGAGCACGAAAAGGGCGGCGCGGGACTGTCGTTTAAGTACAGAATTGACGGCAAGATGACCAAAAACTTCATAGTTCTTTCCGAACTGCCGAGATATATCAAGCTCGTGAAAATCGGCAACACCGTTACGGGTTACCACAGCATTAACGGAATTGACTGGGAGTATTTCGACAGCGTGGAAATGAGCTTTGACGGAATCAACTACGGCGGCATTGCTCAGGACGGCAACAAGGAGACAAACCAAATCTCGACCTACGCGTGGGGCAAGTTTACCGACCTGAATTTTGAAAACTACGGCGAGAACAAGCTCCCCGATATTGAGATGCGTACCGGCACGGCAGGCGAGCAGAACGGTGTCAATTCCAGTATAGTAAATTGGGAGGATAAATCCCAATTCAATGCGGGCGACAGAGTAGACCTCAAGATTGCTTCGAGCGAGCTTGAGACTGCCGAAAAGCTCGAGATATATCTGGACGGCGAGTTGTACAAGAGTTCCGACGTTGTTTACGAGCTTGAGTCGGTCACGATTGACACCCCCGGAAACCACTATATCACCGCGGTTATCTACGACGCGGACGGTGCGAAGAACAGCGCAACCCAGAATGTGGGCGTGTCGAGCGTCAGCGACGGCTGGCAGGTATCCGAGATACACTATCCCAAGGATATTCAGGCGAACGGCACGACTATCCGCCACGGCGCGTTTGAGCTGAGCGGAAACACGCTCAAAATTACCGGCACGGGTTACGGCATAGAGGGCGTTGAAAACGAGGAATACCCGATGATGTACAAGACTATGACGGGCGATTTTGAGGCTTCGTTCAAGGTAGATGAGCAAACACTCGCCGACTACGACCATATGGGCTTTGTTGTCAAGAACTCCCTCGACCCGCAGGAGGACGGCACGTCATATGCGGCGTACCACGAGATATACTATGGTGAGATGTTCAGAAAGACGGGCGAGTACGGCAAGACCTACGAGCTTATCGGTCAGCAGAAATATAAGAAGCTCCCGACGTGGATACGCCTCACAAAGACCGGAAAGACCCTCAAAATGGACTACTCGCAGAACGGCACCGACTGGATAGACGTTGGCACAGAGGAAAACTGCAATATTAACGACACCTATTATCTGGGCGTGTTCGGAGCCTCGAACGAGGAGTTCAAAATCTCGAACTTCGTTATGAGCGACTTCAGCGTCAAGACCTCGGAGGGCGCGGGCTATGTTGACCTCGCGGGCTACGACTGGGCTGTTCCCGCGATAAACGGACTGACCGAGCTGGGCGTTGTAAACGGCGAAATAAATCAGACGAGCGGCGAGAGATACTTCCTCCCCGGTAACAGCGTTACCCGCGCCGAGTTTGCGAAGATGGTGCTCGGAGCCGCGGAAATAACCGCGTCCTTCACCGACAAAAAGTTTGCGGACGTGGACGACTCCGCGTGGTACGCTCCGTATATTTATGCGGCGTATGCCGCCGGTTTGGTTCAGGGCACGAGCGACACGACGTTTGAGCCCGACGCGCTCATCACGCGCGAGGAAATGGCGGTTATGATAAGCCGTATGCTTGAGACCGACGGTCTTTATATGACGCAGCTTCCGTATGACGATATTGCGGAAATTTCGGATTGGGCGGTCGAAGGCGTTGCAAAGGTCACAATCAACGACATTATGCAGGGCGACGAAAACAACCTGTTCGCACCGAAAAAGTCGGCGGACCGTGCCGAGGCGGCGACGGTAATTTATCGCATAATAAATAAAAAATAAAATAAATTTATTGTAATTCGTTAGAATTTATTGAAAATTTTTCTCGGCATTGTGTCCGTTTTTTCGGCACAATGCCGAGTTTTTTGCCGTTTTTCGGAATAATAAATCTTTTTTTGAAAATTTTAAAAATTTTACACAAATATACTTGACATCTTTTTGTGAAAATTGTATAATAATGATAAGTGATTTAATGATTAGTTGTTTATTTTCACAAGCTTGCTTCGTATTTGTTTGTGTAAATTACACAACTGTATCTTTTAAATTTGGGAAATAAGTTTTTGAAGGAGGAATTTATTTGGCAAAGGCAGACACTACATTAAAGGCGGCCGCTCCGAGCGGCACAAAGGAAAGCAAGGGCATTATCGGTTACTTTAAAAAAGAATGCGGTAAATTTTCCAAGGGAAAATTCTTGCTGTTGCTTATGATTCCGGGCGTTGTATACTTTGCAATATTCCACTACTGGCCTTTCTACGGCTTGCTGGCGGCGTTCAAAGATTACAAGCCCAAGATGGGTATTCTGGGAAGCCCTTGGGCTGACCAGTACGGTTTCGCGGAGTTTATCAGGTTCTTTACAATTCCCGATGTATGGAACTACATATGGAACACCATAGCGCTTAGTATTTTGCACATTATATGGCTGTTCCCGTTTGCGATACTCCTTGCTCTGTTTATCAACGAGCTTCGTTCGCAGAAGTTTAAGAAAGTCGTTCAGACTATTTCTTATCTTCCTCACTTCGTATCGGTTGCGGCTATCTGCGGCATGTTGACGTTGTTCCTACAATCTCAAGAGACTGTGGGCGGCGACCTTGCCAACGAAGGTATTATCAACCAGATACTTATTAAATTGGGTGCGGGACACGGTATCGACTTCCTCGCTCACGCAAACTGGTTCAGAACGATTTACATCGCATCTGACGTTTGGGCAAGTATCGGTTGGAGTGCAATTATTTACATAGCGGCTCTCTCCGCTGTTGATCAGGAGCTTTACGAAGCGGCTACAATCGACGGCGCGAGCAGAATTCAGAAAATGTGGCACATATCGGTTCAGCTTATCAGACCTACAATCGTTATCCTTCTGATTATGCAAATAGGTAAGATAATGTCTCTCGGTGCGGATAAAGCGTTGCTCTTGCAGCGACCCGATACCTACACCAAGTCGCAGATACTCAGTACCTACATTTACAATCAGGGTCTTACACAGGGCGAGCTTTCGTTCTCTACCGCGGTTGGTCTGTTTAACTCGATTATCAACGTAATCCTTGTTATCGGAGCAAACTTCATTTCGAGAAAGCTCACAGACACAGGCTTGTTCTAAGAGAAGGGGGAATAATTTAATGGTAAAAGACAATTCAGTATCATCGGTTGTATTGGATATAGTAATATATGTGTTCCTTATATTGCTCATGATTGTAATATTGTATCCGATTATTTACATCTTGTCGGTATCGCTGTCAAGCTCTGATGCGTTCAACGCAGGTAAGGTCGTTCTGTGGCCGGTTACCAGCAGCGGCAGCTTCGGCTTTGACTTTGAAGCGTATAAGGAAATCATAACGGGTAGAACGGTTCCGATGTCGTTCTTGCAGTCGGTTATAAACACAATTTTGTACACTGTTATATCGCTTGCATTCACGACGACGCTCGCATATCCGCTGTCGCGTTCCAAGGATCGAGTTCCGTTCCACGGATTTATAACAAAGATTATCGTGTTCACGATGTTCTTTACAGCAGGTATGATTCCTGTTTACTTGATTGTTCAGAAGCTCGGTCTTCTCAACACAAGATGGTCAATGATTTTGCCGGCGGCAATTTCTACATATAACCTTGTGGTTATGCGTTCGTTCTTTGAGAGCGTTCCCGTTGAGCTTGAGGAAGCGGCGTTTATCGACGGCGCAAACGAGCTTACGATTTTCGTGAAGATTATTCTTCCGCTTTCAAAGGCGGCTTTGGCTACGGTCGGTCTGTTCTACGGCGTTTATATGTGGAACCAGTGGTTCAGCGCAATGCTTTACCTGAGCGACAGAGCTAAAGACCTGTATCCGCTGCAGTATATTATAAGACAGATAGTTATGGAGAACCAGCTTGCTGCCGAGGCGGCTGCCGCGGGCGAAATTAACACCGTCCAAGTCAGCACCGCATCTCTTAAATACGCTACGCTGTTCATCTCTATCCTGCCCATGCTGTGCGTATATCCGTTCATCCAGAAGTACTTCGTTAAGGGCGTTATGGTTGGTTCGGTTAAGGGTTAATTCGCTTGAAGTTATTGTTTAAATTTGTAATTTAAGCATATTATAATCTAAGAGATAGGAGGATATTTCTTTATGAAATTCGGATTAAAAAAGATTGTCGCTCTCACGGCGGCAACCGTTTTAACCGTTTCGTGCCTTGCGTCGTGCGGTGAAGCGAACCGCCAGTCGTTTGAGGAAGACGGTCAAACTTACTACTCATATTGGCTCAATATGTACACTCAAGACAGCCGCGGCTATGCCGAGGGCGAAGAGGCAAACTTTGCAAAGGTTATAAAGAACAAGTTTAATGTAGTGCTCAACTACGACAGAATTCCGAGAGGCGACTGGGAAACCAAGACAAACCTTTCGTACGCTGTCGGAAACGAGGCTGACATCACCACAGGCGGTAAAGAGCCGCAGTACAAGAAGTGGGCTACCGAGGGTTATCTCGATCCCATTCCCGAAGAGGCATACACCGGTGACGACTGTATCCTGAAAGACTGGAAAGCTCTCTGGAGCGAGGAAGACTTCCAGAAGGTGCTTTCTCTGGCAAAGAGCTCGGACGGTCAACTCTACTATCTGCCTACACTCCGTCAGGAGAAGGCTCAGATGTGCTGGGTATACAGAAAAGACGTATTTGACAAGCTGGGCATCAAGGAGTTCCCGAAGACTATCGACGAGCTGTATGATGTTTGCGTTAAGATAAAGGCGGCTTATCCCGATAAGGTTATCATTTCGTGTAACGGTATGGGTACCACCTCTCCGGGTTCTGCTATTACGGGCTTCTGCCAGGCTTACTGGATCCCCGAGCTTATTATGCAGCAGCATTCGTTTGTTGACCCTGTTACCGGTGAGTATGTGCCTTATGCTCTTACCTCGGACAGAGCGAGAGAAATGTATAAGACCATCAAGAAGTTTAACGACGCGGGTCTTATCGACAAGCAGCTGTTCTCTATCGACAAGGACGGCTTCTCCAGCAGACTTGCTAACGACAACTGCTTCATAGCTTACGACTATGTATATAACATCGAGGACTTCACAAAGAAGACCAAGGGTACAAACGCAGACAAGAACTGCGAGTGGGCTTGGAGCGCTAATATGGTTACCGCGTATCCCGAAAAGGGTACCATCTATAAGAGAGACCCGCTGTACTCCAACTGGGGTCCCGCGTTCAGCGACGGCATAGATGAGGATATGGACAGATATAACGCTATTCTCAAGATGTTTAACTGGTTCGCAACAGAGGAAGGTCAGCTTTACAACACCTACGGTGTTAAGGCAGACGATCCCGAAGAAATCAAAGACGGCGTTGCTGAGGACAATTACAGCTACTATATGGATGAAGACGGAAATCCGCACTTCAACCCGGGCTGGTACGATGAGAGTAACGCCAAGACCGATAAGAAGACGGATAAGCTCCTGACTCTTGAATACGGTTCGATGGGTTCGCAGTTCAAGAAGGAACAGTTTATGTTCGACAGCATTCGCGGTAAGAAGGTAGAGGCTCTGTTTGATGCGTTCAGCGCACAGCCGAAGTATTTCTACTTCGACCAGATACCTATGAGATACAACGAGGACGAGGAGCAGGAGTTCGCCGACCTCGAAGTTGCTCTTAACGCTAAGCGCGACGAGTACATCCAGAGATTTTTCTCGGGTGATGTTGACGCTAACAACGACGCTAACTGGAATCAGTACCTCTCTGATATGAACAAGGTCGGTCTTCAGGATTTCATCAATATCCAGACCACCGTTTATGAGAGAACCAAGGCTGCTGTTGAGCAGGAAGAAGCTGCACTCAAAGCTGCCGAAGCTGCTGAGTAATTCAGATTTTGCGGATAATATGGAACTGCCGAATAGAAATATTCGGCAGTTCTCATATACAGGCATTTTGATATATACCGCGCGGCGCGGGAGGTAGGCTATGACGATTTGTGTCAGAAAAGATTTTAAAACGATAGGCGAGGCGGTCGCCGCTGCGAAGGACGGAGATACAATAGTTGTTTCTTCGGGCATATACCGCGAAAAGATTTACATAAAGCAGAAAAACTTGACGTTGCTCGGCGACGGACACGTTACGATTACCTATGATGCGGGTTCGGGAAACCCGCGTCCTGACGGCGAGCTTTACGACACCTTCACGTCGGCTACGGTGACGGTGGAGGCTTCGGCTGAAAATTTCAGAGCCGAAAATATTATATTTGAGAATAACTATAACCGTGAAAATCCCGACATAAGCGTTACGCAGGCGCTTGCGATGAGCTGCGGCGCGGACGCGTATTTTGAAAACTGCTCGTTTTTGGGGTGGCAGGATACGCTCTATGTCAACGGAAAGACGAAGCAGTATTTTAAGAACTGCTACATAGAAGGCTCGGTGGACTTTGTTTTCGGCGATGCGGGCGCGGTGTTTGACGAGTGTCATATCAACTGCGTGCGCGCCGGCTCGTATATTTCGGCGGCGAATACCGACAAGACCTCGGAGTACGGTTTGGTTTTTTATAAATGCAACATTACCGCGAACTGCGGCTGTGGCGGGATATATCTCGGCAGACCGTGGCGGGCGGAGTATGAAAACGTGCGCTCGCACACCGCGTTTATAGAGTGCGTGTACGACTTTGACGATAAGCCGTGCGGCTGGCTCAGATGGCACGCGCCCGAGGGTATGGAGCTTGACCGAATACGCTATGAGGAATATGGAAATGTCCGCCCGGACGGCAGTGCGGTTTCGACTGCCGGGCGCGCGCCGTTCAGCCGCGAAATAAGCCGCGAAGAGGCGGCGGAACTTTGCAAAAAATGCTTGCGTAAAAGCTGATTTTATATTACAATGAGGTTAGGAATAATTTGTATTTAAGAGCGGTTGATTTTTTGAAAATCACGGTCGTATCTTAACCTGTTTGGAGGGTTTGAAATGCAGAATTTGAACGCTGTTTTTGATGTGACAAATTACGGTGTTGCGGGTGACGGAAAAACCAACAATACCGCAAAAATCGCCGAGGTTATCGGTCTTGCCGAAAAGGCGGGCGGCGGAATTATTTACTTCCCGCCCGGAGAGTATGTTTCGGGTACGATTGAGCTTAAGAGCAATATGACGCTCTATCTTTCGGCGGGCACCGTAATTCTCGGAAGCGAGAACCGCGAGGACTATCCGATGATAACGAGCGACACGCTCGAGGGCTACACGCGCGGAGGTCATTCGGGTCTTATCAAGGCTATGAACGCCGAGAACGTGACGGTTACGGGTCGCGGCGTGCTTGACGGACGCGGCTATAACTGGTGGGGCGAGCCTAAGAACGAGCATCGCCCGCGCGCAATTCAGATGTTTTTGTGCAAAAACGTTCGCATAAGCGGAATTTCAATAATAAACTCGGCTATGTGGACGCTTCACCCCGTCTGCTGTGACAACGTGACGATTGACGGAATTACTATTAAGAACCCCGCAAACTCGCCCAACACCGACGGCATAAATCCCGAAAGCTGCCGCAATGTGCGTATCGCCAACTGCCACGTTGACGTGGGCGACGACTGCATAACCTTGAAGTCGGGAACCGAAAATGACCTGCTTCAGAAGCAGTACCCGTGCGAAAATATTACGGTCACGAACTGCACTATGATAAACGGACACGGCGGCGTGGTTATCGGAAGCGAGATGTCGGGCGGAGTGCGAAACGTGGTAATTTCAAACTGCGTGTTCGGCGGCACCGACCGCGGAATAAGAATAAAGACGCGCAGAAAGCGCGGCGGCACGGTAGAGGATATACGCGTCAACAACATTATGATGTCGAACGTGTTTGCGCCGTTTGTTATGAACGGATATTATCAGTGCGAGGCGTCGCCCGACGATATGGAGCTTTTCTCCCTTGACAAACGCCCTCTCTCGGATGATACGCCCGTTTTCAGAAACATATACATAAGCAACGTCACCGCGAGGAACGTGGTCGCGTCGGCGGCATATCTCTACGGAATACCCGAAATGCCGATTGACGGACTTTATATAGACAACTTTGTTGCGGAGGTCGTAGGCTCGGACGAGGAAATACGCGAGAAGCCGATTATGGCGTATCACGCGCCCAAGACCAACGGCGAGGGCTTCTTCGCGGCGAATGTCCGCAACGCGAGCCTCAGGAACATGCATATCAACGTTAAGCGCGGCGCAGCGCTGACTCTTGAAAACGCCGAGGATGTGTCGGTTTCGGGGCTGTCCTCAAACACAAAGGAAACCGAGATAAAGGTGAGCGGCTCAAAGGGCGTTTTCGTAAGCGCGATAAGAGCGAGCAGCGGCGCGAAGGGTCTGCTTGAGAATACCGACGGCTCGGATGCCGTAATAAGCGGCTGTTACGTCGGGGAAAACCAGAAAGAGGTTCTTTGAGCGGCGGACTTGCTCTTATTTAAAAACGTAAAAATTAACTTTTAATATAAGGAGGAAAAACAATGGAAAGACTTAAAAGGAAAGAGGCTTCGGGGCTTACCGAAAAAGTTCTGCAGTTTGGAGAAGGCAACTTTTTGCGCGGCTTTGTTGACTGGATGATTGACAAGCTCAACAAGGAGGCGGGCTGGAACGGCGGAGTTGCGGTCGTTCAACCGCTGCCGACAGGTCTTATTCCGATGCTCAACGAGCAGGACGGATTGTACAGCCTTTATCTGCGCGGACTTCTCGACGGCAAAAAGGTGGAGGAAACATCGGTAATCGAGTGTATCACAAGAGGCATAGACCCTTATAAAAACACCGACGAGTACCTCGCGTGCGCGAAAAATCCCGACCTCAGATTTATTATTTCAAATACCACCGAGGCGGGCATTGAGTACAAAAAGGGTCAGGACCCGAACGACTTTGCTTCGCTTACGTTCCCCGCAAGACTTACTCTGCTTATGAAGGAGAGATTTGACTCGGGACTGCGCGGCTTTATTCTTATCCCGTGCGAGCTTATCGACAAGAACGGCGATAACCTCAAGGCTTGCATTTTGAAGTATGCGGCTGACTGGGGATACGGCGACAAGTTCGCGGAGTGGGTTGAAAAGGAAAACCACTTCACCAACACCCTCGTTGACAGAATAGTAACCGGCTATCCGCGCGACAACGCGGCTGAGATGGAGAAGGAGTTCGGCTATCTCGACAATCTGATTGACACCGCCGAGATTTTCCACCTTTGGGTAATCGAGGGCGACAAGTCTCTTGCCGACGAAATCCCGTTCCACAAGATAGGTCTTAACGTGCTTTGGACAGATGACGTAACTCCGTATAAAAAGAGAAAGGTTCGCATATTGAACGGTGCGCACACAATGATGGTGCTTGCGGCTCGTCTGGCAGGACTTTCCATTGTTCGCGAGGCTATGGAGGATGAACTGGTATTCTCGTTTATGAAGAAGGGTATATTCGAGGAGATAATACCCACTCTCGACCTGCCCAAGGAGGAGCTTGTTCAGTTTGCGAACGACGTAATAGAGAGATTTAAGAACCCGTTTATCGCTCACAGACTTCTGGACATCGCGCTCAACTCGGTTTCCAAGTTCCAGGTTCGCGTGCTTCCGTCCATTCAGGAGTACATAAAGACTATGGGCAAGGAGCCTGCGGCTCTCGTATTCTCTCTTGCCGCTCTTATCGCGTTCTACCGCACCGACGAGGCGCGTGACAGCGAGGAGGTAACCAAGTTTATGAAGACCGCTTCGGTTGACGATATTCTCTCAAAGACCGATTACTGGGGAGAGGATCTCTCCTACCTCGGCGACAGCGTTAAGGCGGGTCTTAAGGCTATCGACGAAAAGGGCATCAGAGCGGCTATGCAGGATATAGTTAACGCGTAACGCGTCGGGAGGACTGGATATGAAAACACATAAAATACATGAGCGCGACAACGTAGCCGTATGTCTTGACGGTGAGCTTCGCGGTCATAAGATTGCCCTCCGCGACATTAAGGCGGGCGAGGACATAATAAAGTACGGCTATCCGATAGGTCACGCGTTGGTTGATATAAAAGAGGGGGAGCATATTCACACTCACAATATAAAAACCAACCTCGGAGACAACCTCGAATATACATATGAGCCGAAACGCACGCCGATACCCAAGGCGAACGACAAAAGGACGTTTGACGGCTATGTGCGCGAGGACGGCTCGGTCGGCATAAGAAACGAGATTTGGATAGTCAATACCGTCGGCTGTATCAATAAGACGTCGGAGCTTCTGGCTCGCCGCGCAAACGAAAAGTTTGCGGGCAGAGTGGACGGCATATATAACTTCGTGCATCCGTTCGGCTGCTCTCAGCTCGGCGACGACCATCAGACAACGCAGAAAATTCTGAAGGGTCTTGTCAACCATCCGAACGCGGCGGGCGTGCTGGTTCTGGGTCTTGGCTGTGAGAACAACAATATCCCCGAGTTTCAGAAGGTTTTGGGCGAGACCAATCCCAAGCGCGTAAAATTTATGAGCGCACAGGAATATGACGATGAGATTGAGCAGGGCTTAAAGCTCATCGGCGAGCTGGTTGAATATGCGGAGGGCTTTAAAAGACAGCCCTGCGACCTCTCAAAGCTCGTTGTGGGTCTTAAATGCGGCGGCAGCGACGGATTTTCGGGTCTTACCGCGAACCCGCTTGTCGGCAGCTTTTCGGATTTGCTCATCTCTCACGGCGGAAGTACGATTTTGACCGAGGTTCCCGAAATGTTCGGTGCGGAGACAATTCTTATGAACCGCGCCGAGAACGAGGAGGTTTTCGGAAAGACCGTCGAGCTTATAAATAACTTTAAGGATTATTTCCGCCGCCATAATCAGGTGGTTTACGAGAACCCGTCCCCCGGCAACAAAAAAGGCGGTATAACCACGCTGGAGGATAAGTCGCTCGGCTGTGTTCAAAAGGGCGGCACCGCAGATGTTGTGGACGTAATTCAAATCGGTGAGCACGTTAAAAAGCAGGGCTTGAACCTGCTTACGGGTCCCGGCAACGACATTGTCGCGGTTACGAATTTGACCGCTTCGGGCTGTCATTTGATTTTGTTCACAACGGGTCGCGGAACGCCTGTCGGCGCTCCCGTTCCGACTGTCAAGATTGCCACAAATTCGGACTTGGCAAAGCGCAAGCCGCACTGGATTGACTTTAACGCGGGTCCTCTGATAGACGGCGAGGAGCTTCGCGACAAGCTGTTTGAATATGTGATTTCGGTCGCTTCGGGCGAGCGCACAAACAACGAGAAAAACGGCTACCGTGAAATTTCTATTTTCAAGGACGGCGTAGTTTTGTAATTAAATGAAAAATTTTGGCAGGAGAATTGCTCCTGCCAAAATTTTGAATACGCATATTTTTGTGTGAGAGTTATTTGAGAGTTATTTGAAAGGAAGATTGTTCTGGAGAGTAATACGCTTTATATTGCGCTTGTGCTTGCGGCGGCGGTTATGGTATGCTGTATAGCGTCATATAAAATGTCGGGCAAGCTGGGAATACCCGCGCTTTTGCTTTTTATCATTGTGGGAATGTTATTCGGCTCGGAGGGGATTTTCAAAATTCAGTTCGAGGATTACGAATTTGCGGAGTATATATGCAAGGTCGCGCTGCTGTTTATAATGTTCTACGGCGGCTTCGGCACTAACTGGTCGCACGCGAAACCGGTGTTCGCGAAGGCGGTCACGATGTCTACCCTCGGCGTGGTTTTGACTACCGCGGCGGTGGGTTTGTTTTGTCATTTTGTGCTGAAAATCGGGCTTATCGAGAGCTTTTTGCTCGGCTCGGTAATTTCCTCGACCGACGCCGCGTCGGTGTTCTCGATTTTGCGTTCAAAGAAGCTCAACCTCAAGCACGGACTTGCGTCTCTTTTGGAGGTCGAGAGCGGAAGTAACGACCCGTTTTCATATATGCTTACGATGATATTCCTCGAGATTATGTCGGCAAGCGGTCAGACCGAGCCGATATGGCGTATGGTCATAGAGGAAATTGCGCTGGGCGCGTTCGGCGGATTTTTGATTGCCTTTTTGGGCAGATATTTGCTCAGACGGCTCAGAATTAAAAACGCGGGAATGAATATGATTTTTATGGCGGCACTGGCTGTTTTGTCGTTCGCGCTTCCGATGCTTGTGGGCGGAAACGGCTTCCTCAGCGTCTACATAGCGGGAATGATACTCGGTAACAGTAAAATCAGGTACAAGGCGGAGCTGGTGCATTTCTTTGACGGCGTTACTTGTTTTATGCAGATTATAGTGTTCTTCCTGCTCGGACTTTTGTCGGTGCCGTCGAATATATGGAGTGTGGCGCTTCCGTCGGTTTTGATTGCCCTGTTTTTAACATTTATCGCGCGTCCGATTTCCACACTGCTGCTTATGTCGCCGTTTCGTATGCCGATAAAGCAACAGGCGTTGGTGGCGTGGTCGGGACTTCGCGGCGCGGCGTCGGTGCTTTTTGCAATCATAGTTATGGTCAGCGGAGTTAAGACGCAGAATAATTTTTATCATATAGTGCTTCTGATTTCGATGCTGTCGGTTATGTTTCAGGGCTCGCTTCTTCCTATGGTGGCGCGTAAGCTCGACCTTGTGGATGACGACGAGAGCGTAATGAAGACCTTTAACGACTATCAGGACGAGGGAGACGTCAGCTTTGTCGAGATGAAGGTGTGGAACAACAGCGCGTGGGTAGGCCGTTCGCTCGAACAGATAAAAATTCCTCGCGACAGGCTTGTTGTGCTTGTGAAGCGCGAGGATGAAAATATAGTTCCCGACGGCAGTACCGTAATTGAAGCGGGCGACGTTCTGGTGTTTGCGTGTATGGCTTACCGCGCCGAGGATGACGTGGGTCTTACCGAGGTGGAAATCACGGGCGGACATAAGTGGAGAAATAAGCCGGTTTGCGAGCTCGATTTGCCGCAGGGTGCGCTTGTGGTGATGATAAAGCGCGACACGGGCGCGGTTATCGCGGGCGGCAACACGGTTATAAAAAAGAACGATACATTGGTGCTGAGTATGCCAAAATAAAATAAATATTTTTATGTACTTTTCTTAATGTTAAGAAAAGTACGAAAAGAAGCATTTAGGGGCAAGCCCCTAAAAACCCCGCCGCGCATAAGACTGATGTCTAAAATGCGCGGCTAAAACCCAAGGACGGTAAGGTTGATACCTGATTTTATCGTTTCTAAATTAAGTTTTCGTATGATTGCATCCACGACGGGCGAACACGGTTCGCCCCTACATCAGCGCAACTCGCGTTTTGCGACGAGCGCCCTCGACACACCGAGCGATAAATAATTTTGCCCCGCGCAACCGCGCGGGGTAAGTTTTTTGTGTTGATTTTTCTCAATAGTGTGGTATAATAACATTACCACATTTTTTATTATTATATAATTTAATAACGCTATATTGGCTTTGAACTTCACAACTTTAAACCTGTTGTGTAAAAGTTTGTGTTTTGTTAAAAACGCAGGCTGAAATTTTATAGAGATACTTTTGCACACAAGGTTTTTGGTTGAGCAGCGTTTCTTTATATAATAATAAAAATGTGTGGTAACATTAAATCTAAGCTGCGTTTTTGGTGCGTGGCGTAGATTTATGCCCGCATTTTTTGTTTGCGTGAGTTTTTCGGAAAGGAGACGCGGCACGCAAACCGTAATTTGCGGAAAAGATTTACAAAAGAAAGGACAGAGCTTATGAAAAAATTTTTATCGGTAATTTTATGCGCGATTATGATTTTGCCGGCAATTCCAATCACGGTGGGTGCGGAAACTCAAGGATATTATACCTATAAGATTTCAGACGGTAAAGCAACAATTACGGATGTTGATACATCAATTTCCGGTAATGTAATTATACCGCAAATTCTTGGGGGTTGCCCTGTCACGGGTATAGGCTTTAGTTCATTTGCGCAATGCAAAAATATTGTAAATGTCGTTATACCAAATGGCGTTACAAATATAGAGCAAACCGCATTTTCGAGTTGTAGCAAATTGGAAAAAGTTACCATTCCTGATAGTGTAATCAATATAGGACCTGGAGCGTTTCAGCTTACAAAAATAGCAAATGACAAAAATAATTGGCAGAATGGTGGTTTGTATATCGGAAAATATCTTATAACGGTTGGAGACGTGCCTAAAGACGAGGTGGAAACATTTGAAATAAAAAACGGAACTCGTTGTATTGCTGGAGGAGCCTTTTCCGGCTGTACCAATCTTAAAAATATAAGCGTGCCAAACAGTGTAATAGGAATTGGCGATAGTGCATTTTCTGGTTGTGCAAGTCTTACAAGCATAGACATACCACGCGGCTTAATAAACATCGGCTATAAAGCGTTTGCTTCTTGTTGTAGCTTGGAAAACATAACAATCCCCGACAGCGTAACGAGCATTGGCGATGGCGCTTTTAGCGGGTGCATTAATCTTACAAGCATAAATATATCAAATGGTGTAAATAGTATTGGCAAGAATGCATTTGCCGATTGCAGTGGATTGATAAGTGTGATAATCCCCGACAGCGTAACAAGTATTGGTTATGATGCGTTTTCCGGATGTACTGGTTTACAAAATGTTACTCTTTCAGGAAATATTAATGTTTTAAGCGCTTTAGGTTTTGAAACATGTGAAAATCTTAAAAGTGTTGTTATAGGCGACGGAACAACAATTATTGAACATGGAGCATTCTACGGATGTAAAAGTATTAAGGAAGTAAAAGTTCCGAAAAGCGTACAAACGATAAATGATATAGCTTTTGCAAATTGCGGAAATTTAAATATAACAGTAGAGGAAAATAACCCGTATTACAGCAGTATAGAAGGGGTATTGTTTAATAAAGACAAAACCAAGATAATAGCATATGCCAAAGATAAATCACAACCCAAATATTCAATACCAGTCAGTACTACAAGCATTGATAGGTATGCGTTTGACGATTGCAGTAGTTTAACAAGTGTCACAATACCGAACAGCGTCACAAGCATTGGCGAGAGTGCGTTTTACGGTTGCAATAATTTAATCAACATAACTATACCGAATGGAGTTACAGAAATTTTGGAATATACATTTACTGATTGCTCAAGTCTTAAAAAAATAGCTTTGCCTAAAAGCCTAAAAACGGTTGGGCGTGTAGCGTTTGATGGCTGTCTCAGTTTAACAGATGTATATTACGACGGAAGCGAGGAAGAATGGAATAAAATTGAAATAAGCAGAGGTACAACAGAACTTGGCGGAGATAATAGCACCTTGACCAATGCCACGATACATTATAATTCGGGAACAGATACCGAGCCGACAAAGTTTGCCGGTGTGCCGACGGTGAGTGCGGGAAACGGAGTATATAACGTTTCGGCTACGCTTCAGGATATAGACAAAAGCTGTGTTATGGTAGCGGCTGTATATAACGGCAGGAAGCTGGCGGGAGTAAAAATTATAAATTTATCCAAGGGGCAGACAAGTGCGGTCGCTTCGGTGAGCGCTGTCCGCGCGGACACCGCAAAAGTGTGCATATGGGACAGTGCAAAAAATATGAAGCCGCTATGCGAGCCGAAAATAATTACTATAAAATAAATATATTGTGGAAATGAAAATTCAAAATAATACAAAGAACTCGGAGCGGAAATCCGCTCCGAGTTTTTAGGTGCTTTTACGCCACAAAGGAGCTTTTTTCAAAGTCGGCAATTCTCTCGTCCGCCTGTTCGCGCGTGAGATAGCCGCAAAGGACAAGTAAATCGAGGTTATTCAAAAGCGTTCCCATAACGCTTTCTTTATATTCGTTGTACTTCCCGAATGTCTTTGCGATTTGCCACGGCGTTTTTCCGCTTTCAATCAGCCCTTCGACCTCGGCTTCCGAAAGGTTTATTATTTTTGCAAGACGCGATACTGCGCTGTCCGCATTTTCCGAGCGATAAATACTTTTGTTTTCGTCCATATTCCTTCGCCTCCAGATTTTGTAAATGTCTTTATATATATATTAACCAAAATGTGTTAATAAAATATGAAATATATATTAAAACAAGCTAAAATTTTTTTATCATTTTTGTTACATATTTACAGAAAACTTCAAAAAATTTGCATTATCATAAGTTTTGTGATACAATATAGTCAAATTTTTTTCAAAGGCAAATAAAGCCGATATTTAAGGAAGTGATTTGAGACTTGAATACAAAGACTGTTTTTAAGAAAATTACAAAGATAATTATAGCGGTGCTTGTCATTGCGGGCTCGATTACCAATATAATATCTGCTACGGCGGGTTCCGTTACTTTGGATGTTGCGGCTTCAAATTCGGCGATTTCGGTGGACGGTATCCCCACGATGCTGTCAGGCTACAAGATTGGCGGCAGCAACTACTGCAAGATACGCGACATAGCTTCGGTTATGAACGGCACCACGGGCGAGTTTGACGTTTCGTATTCGCAAGAATACGGCACACTGATAAATGCGGCAACCCCGTATCTCGGCGAGGTAAACGAGCTGAAAAAGCCTGACGCGGCAAGCAGCGTAACTCCTCATACCTCGACGGTTACGTTAAACGGTGAGCAGGTTTTGAGCTTATCGACGTTTTTGATTGACGGCGAGTACTATTACAAGCTGAAGGATATAGCCGACTGCCTCGGTTACGAGCTTGTGACGGCCGACTCCATAAGTGTGGACATCATAACCAAAAACAGCATTTGCGCGACGGCGGTATTGCCGCAGGCAAGCCCTACATATGACGCGTTTTCAAAGACCAATCTTTCGGCGGCTCAGTTTGAAAAAATGGTCTACGGAACCGGTCTTGCGGGACTCGGACCTTGTTTTTACGCGATGGAGCGGGACGCGGACATAAACGGACTTTTTGCGCTCGCGGTAGCCTGTGAGGAGTCCGGCTCGGGTACGAGCGGTCTTGCGCGCGAGGATAACAATTTTTACGGTCTGACCGCGCTCGGCGGCGGCTGGCGTTCTTTCCCGACAAGGAGCGAGGGAATACAGTATTTTAAGACATACATAACTTCAAGCCTTTACGCGGGCAAGAGCATTTATGAAATATCTCAGACCTATTGCCCCGGCAACGATGAGTGGGTGGGAAAGATACAGAGGTTTATGCTTGAAAAGTACGCTCTGATCGACCCGTCTGTATTGGAAACCGATTAAGAATATTATAAATAATCGAATTTTTTGGGGGAATAAAAATGAAAAAGATAATTTCGGTTTTGCTTTCTGCGGCGATGCTTTTGTCGTTTGCAATTTCGGCATCGGCGGAGCCTGAGCCGGCGCCTCAGATAAAGGTCGTTATCGACGGCTCGGAAATGACCTTCGGCGATGACATTCCGATGAGCGACGACTTCCACACTCTCATACCTGTCCGCGCGATTTTTGAAAAGCTCGGCGCGGCGGTAAGATGGGAGAATGACACCGAGACGGTCGTGGCTTCGACCGAGGACAAGACGGTTACGGTGCAGGTTGACAGTATGACGATGGTCGTGAACGACGAAGTTGTGACGCTCGACGTTCCCGCGCGTCTTATAGGCGAATTTACATATATTCCGCTCCGCGCGGTGTTTGAAGCATTTGACGCGGATGTTCAGTGGGACGAGGACAGTCAGACGGTCACTATAACAACGCTTGAAAATCAGGCTATCCCGAACAATTTGCCGACCTCGATAAGCGACGGCGACGACGTGCTTATCAAGGTTGGAAACACAGAGATAACCAAGCAGGATTTCAGGCAGTACCTGGTTCGGGCGAACTCGCAGATATATAACGAGTTTATCATCAAGAACCAAATATCCGACGAGCACGAGCTGGACAGCAAGTTCTCGTGGACCGACGAAAACATAAGCCGTGCGAAGGAAATCGCGCTTAAAGATGCAACCGACGCGGCGGTTCTTTTAGATCTTGCCGAGCAGAACGGCGTAACTCTTTCGGATGAGGACAAGGCGACCATAGACAGCTATGTGGAGAGCATAAAGGAGTACTACGGAAGCGACTACGAGAACGCGGTCAAGTCAAACGGATTTGCCACCGAAGAGGACTTCGTAAAGGCGCTGCAGCGTTCTCATATTGCGGGTGATATGGCGGCGAAGATTTCCGAGAACCCCGAAAAATACACAGGCGGCAAGGACGTATCGAAATATGCCGACGAAAGCACGGTTTCGGCTCAGCACGTTCTCATAGCGTTTGACTACACCGACGAGAACGGCAAGGACGCCGAGAGGACTGACGAGGAGGCTCTTTCGCTCGCAAAAACTGTAAAGAAAAAGGCAGACGGCGGCGAGAACTTCGGCAAGCTGATGGAGAAGTATAACGACGATCCCGGCGAGCCTGAGGAGGGCTACACCTTCGGAAAGGGCGAAATGGTGCCCGAATTTGAGGACGCGGCTTTCGCGCTTAAAATAGGCGAAATAAGCGACCCCGTTAAAACGATATATGGTTATCATATAATAAAGCGTGTTGCGGGAATAAACGAGATTTTGGGCTTTATCGAGGAAAATACCAAGGTTGAGGTCGATAACGACGCTCTCGCAGGCATACCGATTGAGCTTGCGGCCGAAAGACCGTACTAAAAAAATAGAAATAAAAAAATAAAAATGCTCGGCATTCAGCCGAGCATTTTTGCGTGCGTCATTTACTGCTTTATCAAAATATTTTTCAGCCTCTTGTATGTGAAGAAGGTGAGGATTGACAAAGCGCCGTATTTTACAAGGTTAAACGGCAGTACCGAGAAAATCATAAGCGTAAACAGGTTTGTGATATGGCTGTTTATCGCGGTTCCCATTCCCACGATTGCATCGAGAGGTATGCCGTAGAGCGTCGAATAAAACGGAAAATTCAAAAAGAGATTTACGAATATCGACACTATCGAAACGAATACCGTTCCGCACGCAAGGGACAGCACCGCGCCGCTCTTGCCCTTTTTGAAGCGGTAGACAAGCGCGCACGACCAGAGATATGCGAGGGTCACGATAAAGTCCGCAATCTCGCCCACAAACATAGTTGTCGTGCCTTTAAACACGAGCTTTAGCAGAATTTTAATGAGTGCGGTGGCTGTACCGGCGATAGGTCCGAGGATGAATGTCGAGAGAATGACCGCTAAATTTGAAAAGTCCATCTCCAGAAACGACGGCGCAAACGGGAGCGGAAATTCGAGCACCACCATCAAAACCGCGCCGACCGCGCCGAATACCGCGACCATCACCATATTTTTCGTTGAAAATTTCTTTTTTCTTTGCAGTTCGTTTTCCATAAGTCTGCCTCCTGAAATAAAAAATTCGCATCTGAAAGAGGATGTCTTTCGAGTGCGAAAAAATTAAGGCAAATAAAGCCGATATTTTATCTTCTTCCATCCAGACTATACTGTTGGTTTTGGAATTTCACCAAATCCTGACTTGAACCTCTGCCAAGTCCTGCGCCGAAACGCTCGCGGACTGTACCGCCAATCGGGAATTTCACCCTGCCCCGAAGACATACTATTCAGTTGTTAATATAATTATATACCATATGCGGCATATTGTCAACAAATAATTATTTATCATTCGGTGCGTCGAGGGCGCCGCACCCTACAACCAAATTAGCGCGCTTTATTTTAACCGACAAAAATCCGAAGATTTTTGTCGGAGAGGAGCAAGTTTCCCGTAAAAGCGCAGACGCTCGCTTGCGGGCGGCGAAGCATAAAGGGAAACTTGCGACGAGCGAACACGGTTCGCCCCTACATTAGAAAAATGTAACCGCTAAGTGTAGCGCGAAAAATATTTAAGTATCGGGCAAAAAACAAGGCGACCGCGCGGAATTTTTGGTTCCGCGCGGTCTGCCGAGTTAAATGCTTAATATTATTCCGATATTATTCGTCGTCCGAAGCGAGAGCTTTGTAAACCAAAGCCGCCAAAATTCCGCCAACGAGGGGAGCGAGTATGAACACCCATACCTGCGCCATAGGAGCGTTGTCGCCCGCGAACAGCATCATAAGAGCGGGACCGAAGCTTCTGGCGGGGTTTACCGAGGTTCCCGTAAACGGAATACCGAGTATGTGAACCAGAGTAAGGGTAAGACCTATAACTATGCCCGTCGTGGGAGCGTTCTCGGATTTCGAGGTAACGCCGATTATAGCGATAACGAAAACGAAGGTCAGAATAACCTCAACAAGCACAGCCTGCCACATATTTATGCCGAGCGCGCTCGCGTCTCCGAAGCCGTTTTGTCCGAGACCGTTCTGCGTACCTACGAGAGCGGTAAGGATAGCCGCGCCCGCGATACCGCCGAGGAACTGGGCGATTATGTAGCCGACAAAATCCTTGCCCGACATTCTGCCCGCCGCAAAGAGACCTATCGAAACAGCGGGGTTGATGTGGCAGCCCGAAATGTTACCGATAGAGTATGCCATCGCAACGATAACCAGTCCGAAAGCGAAAGCGATAAGGAGCGTCGAGAGCGCCAGCGCACTGCCCGAGCCCGCGATGCCCGCTTCACCGATAAGGGTGTTCGCCGCAACCGCGCTTCCGCAACCGAAGATTACCAATACCGCCGTACCGATAAATTCAGCCAAATACTTTTTCATTTTAAAAACCTCCATAAACAGATTTTATATAAATATTATACAATATTTTCAAAAAAATTCAACTAATTTTGTTAAGATTTTACTATTTTTTAACACAAATGTAATGTAGGAGTGCGGTTATATTATTTAAGAACCTTTATACGCTGTCCCGCGAGACGTTTTGAAGCATACCGTCCTATTATTTGCCCCGGGATTAAAATTGCCGCGCCGGGCGGGCATACCGAGACGATTTCGCCGCAGACACGTCCGACCGCTTCTTCGGCGGGTATTTTTTCAACGTCTTTGTCGTATGCGGCGTGCGGCGGCATCGCAAGATTGACGGACGGCAGAGGTATGTTTTTTTCTCTGCTGCATTCGCGCCTTTCGAGCGAGTTAAGACCGCGTATGAGCAGGTCGAACTCCTCGTCGGTGTTGCCGATTGATGAGACGCAGACGATATATCTGTTATCAGCCGTTTCGGTGTATATTCCGAAGCGTTTGCGAAGCTCCTCCGCCGTGTCCGCGCCCGTTCGGTTGAGCTTTGATACGTCAAAGACAAGCCGCGTCGGGTCGTCGTTTTCAAGCATAGTCACGCCGCCGCTCAGACGTTTTGGAATGAGCGCGGTTTTGTCAAGCAGTCCGCTGAGTCTGCCGTCCGAGATTTCGGTTATGGAGTTGTCGAGCGCCGCCATAAGAGCGTAGGACGGGCTGGTGGTCTGGAGCAGCTTCAACCTGTCAAACACCCTTTCGCCGTCTATGCGCGAAGTCTTTGATATGTGGAGCAGGGAGCATTGAGTCGGGCAGGGGAGAGTTTTGTGCGCGCTTATAACCGACGCGTCCGCTCCGCACTCGATTGCCGTTTTCGGCAGTTTTTTGCTGAATTTGAAGTGCGCGCCGTGAGCCTCGTCAACAATTAAAAATTTGCCGAGGGCGTGAAGAATTGCCGCGATTTCGGATATGGGGGAGCAGACCCCGAAGTAGCTCGGCGAGGTCAGCACCGCGCCCGCCGCGTCGGGATTTTCGCGCAGGGCGTTCTCTATTGCGGCGGGCAAAACGCCTCTGTATATTTCGCGCTCCGCGTCAAAGTGCGGCTCGACGAAAATCGGCTCAAGCCCGCCCAAGATTACCGCCGAGATTACCGAGCGGTGGGCGCACCTGTCAATCAAAATTTTGTCGCCGCGTTTGGTCGCGCCCAAAATCGCCGTCTCAAGCCCGACCGTACTTCCGTTTAGCAAAAAGAAGGTCTGCTTCGCTCCGAATACGGCGGCGGCGCGCTCCTGCGCGTCCTTTAGTATGCCGGACGGACACATAAGGTTGTCGGTGCCGTCAAGCTCGGTCAAATCAATTAAAAAGGGGAAGCCGTCGCCAAGCGCGGTGACGGCTCTCCCCTTTTTATGACCGGGAACAAAAAAGTTCGCCTTGATTTTATTGCTCTGCTCCAAAAGCTCGCGATAAAGTCTGCTCATTAAAATTTAATTCCTTTTCTGATGTATTCGGTCAAATCCTCAATCTTGATGCGCTCCTGCTCCATCGTGTCACGGTGGCGTATTGTTACCGCGCCGTCTTCCTCCGACTCAAAATCGTAGGTTATGCAAAACGGCGTGCCTATCTCGTCCTGTCTGCGGTATCTCTTTCCGATAGAACCCGCCTCGTCGTACTCGCACATAAACTCGGACGCGAGCATTTTGTATATCTTGCCCGCTCCCTCCGACAGCTTCTTTGAAAGCGGAAGCACCGCCGCCTTAACAGGCGCGAGCGCGGGGTGGAGGTGCATAACAACTCTGGTGTCGTTCTTCTCCGCGTCGATTACTTCCTCATCGTATGCGTCAACCAAAAACGCGAGCGTCACGCGGTCTGCGCCGAGCGACGGCTCAATGCAGTACGGAATGTACTTTTCGCCCGTTTCGGGGTCGTTGTAGTCGAGCCTCTCTCCCGAATGTTCGCTGTGACGGCTGAGGTCGAAGTCGGTTCTGTCCGCAACTCCCCAAAGCTCGCCCCAACCGAACGGGAACATAAACTCTATGTCGGTGGTCGCGTTTGAATAGTGCGACAGCTCCTCTTTTTCGTGGTCGCGCAGACGCATATTTTCCTCTTTTATTCCGAGGGAGAGCAGGAAGTCGCGGCAGTAGTTTTTCCAATATGTGAACCACTCGAGGTCGGTGCCGGGCTTGCAGAAAAATTCAAGCTCCATCTGCTCAAACTCACGCGTTCTGAAAATGAAGTTGCCCGGAGTTATTTCGTTGCGGAACGATTTTCCTATCTGACCTATGCCGAACGGTATCTTCTTGCGGGAGGTGCGCTGTACGTTTTTGAAGTTTACGAAAATACCCTGCGCGGTTTCGGGGCGCAAAAAGATTTCGTTTTTCGCGTCCTCGGTAACTCCCTGGAAGGTTTTGAACATAAGGTTGAACTTGCGTATGTCGGTAAAGTTGTGCTTGCCGCAGTTCGGGCAGTTTATATTGTTGTCGTCTATAAACTGCATCATCTTTTCGTTGGACCAGCCGTCCGCGCTCTTGCCGGTAAAGTCCTCTATCAGCTTGTCGGCGCGGAAACGCTCGTGACACTCCTTGCAGTCCATAAGCGGGTCCGAAAAGCCTCCGACGTGACCCGAAGCCACCCAGGTTTCGGGGTTCATAAGTATAGCCGAGTCCAGACCGACGTTATACGGGCTCTCCTGCACAAACTTTTTCCACCACGCGCGCTTTACGTTGTTTTTAAGCTCAACGCCGAGCGGACCGTAGTCCCAGGAGTTGGCAAGACCGCCGTAAATCTCCGAGCCGGGGTATATAAATCCGCGTCCCTTACACAACGCAACGATTTTATCCATGGTTTTTTCACTGTTCTGCATAAGTTATTCATCCTTTCAAATTGTTAAATTTGCCATATATCACATAATATTTCGCGTCAACCGCCAAGCGCCTCGTAGAGGGTGGAAGCGTCGCCCTTGGGCACGGTCTCGCGCACGTCGGTGACTTTTATTTTGAGGGTTCGGCTGCCGAGCGTTATCTCAAGTATGTCGCCCACCTTAACGTCGTAAGACGCCTTCGCGGTTTTGCCGTTTACAATCACTCTGCCGCCGTCGCACGCCTCGTTTGCCACGGTGCGCCTCTTTATGAGACGCGAAACCTTTAAATATTTGTCAAGCCTCATAATTATTCCTCTATTTCATCTATAAATTTGTCGGTGTACTCGCTCAGGGCAAGTTCCGGCTCGATTTTAAGACTGCGCGATATGGAAGCCATTTCAAACAAAAGGCGACCTATATACAGCTTTGCAGTGTCCTCATCCATACCTGATTTTAAAAGCCGCAGGATATTTTTTACGTTTTCGCACACGCTGTCTATCTCGTTGAACATATACCCGTGCTTTATAGCCTTTTTCTGTATCTTTTCGGCGCGCATAAGAGAGGGCAGATAGTGCGACACGCCCTGAAGCTCCTCTCTGATATTAGCTTGTCCGCGTTCGCCGCGCTTTATAGCGTCCCAGTTTTCGAGCACTTCTTCGGAATTTGCCACTTTCACGTCGCCGAAAACGTGCGGGTGGCGGCGTATCAGCTTTCGGCATACCGTGTCGGTAACGTTGTCTATGTTGTACTCGCCCTCGGTTCGTCCGATGTCGGCGTGGAACACGATTTGAAGCAGCAAATCGCCGCTCTCGTCGGCAATTTTTGCGCCGTCTCCGCTGTCCAGCGCCTCAACAAGCTCATAGCCCTCCTCGATAATGTTGCGCTTTAGGCTCTCGTGCGTCTGCTCAATGTCCCACGGACACCCGCCGGGCGCGCGCAGCTTCGCCACAATTTCAAGCAAATCCTCAAAGGTATATTTTTCGTTTTCACCTTTCATTTTTTAACTCCGCTCCTTGTTTTTTTATATATCTGTATGTCTATCCTTAAAAACGATTTTTAAAACCGTTTGTTGTTATCTTATGAGCTTAAACCGCTCAAGCACCGCGGCTATTTTTTCGCCCTTTGGAAGATTGAGAACGTCCTCGCGTCTGACCGCTCTCACAACAAAAATCATAATAATATATATTACCGCGCAAGCCGCTATTTCAAACAGCGTCATAATTCCCGATGAGGGGAGCACTCTCGCGAGGAAAAGCCCCGCCGCGCCCATAACCGCCGCCGCGGCAAGCGGCTTTATAAGGGTGTTCACCGCGCCGAACTTTATCTTTGCCAGAGCCACTATTTCGACGGTGTTGATAACCGCGATTATGAGGTAGCATATAAACGTGCCTATCGGCGCGCCCTCTATGCCCAAAAACGGTATCGCAAAATAGTTGAATATGACCTTTGCCGCGCCGCCTATCAGCATATTCACAACGGGGTAGTACACCTTGCCGTAGGCTTGCAGTATCGCGTTGGTGACCTGAACCGCCGCGACCGGGATTATGGCGAGCGAAAGTATGCTCAGCACCGTTTTGGCGTTGTCGGTATGGTAGAGAAGATTTAAAACGCCGCCCGACAGCACCGACATTCCCACCGCGCAGGGTATGCCGAACAGCAGAGCGAGACGTATGGCGCTTTCGGTTATGCCGCGTGCGCGGTTTTTGTCGCCCTTGGCAAGCGAGCCCGAAATCGCGGGAACAACGCTTGTGCCGAGAGCCACGACTATCGTAAGCGGCAGGTTGAACATCGTAAGCGCCTTGCCCGTGTACATTCCGTAGAGGGTGGTCGCCTTTTGCACGTTTATTTCGGCGAGGTTCCAGCCCTCCTCCGCGACCTTGCGCGCAAATTCGGTACCCTGTGAGAACATAAACGCGTATCGGTCAAAAACCGCCGGATTTACCACCAGACGGCGGCTTATGGTAGACATATCTATGAGCGTCGTAAGGCTGGACACCGACGCGCCTATCGTTATCGGTATCGCGATAAGTACGAGAGCCTTTAATATGCTTCCCCGACCTCTGCTCGCCCCGACAGCGGGCGAGATTAGCCTGTGTTCGCGCCTGCGCTTCGCCGTGAACAGATATATGCAGATGAGCAAAAGCGCGGACATAAACGTACCCGCGGTCACGCCGAGTATCGCACCCGCGGATGCGTAGACGGTTCTGACGTGAGACGAGCGCACAACGCCCGCCGCCGCGTCAAAAACGCTCGGAGCGGACGGGTCTACCGTCATATTCATAATGAAGCCCGCCATAAGCAGACCTATTGCCAGCTTGCCCGCCGACTCTATGACCTCCGAAAACGCGGTGGGGTACATATTCTGCCTGCCCTGAAAGTAACCGCGAAGCGCGGAAGCCATCGAAACGAAGAATATCGCGGGAGCAATCGCCTTGATGCCAAGCTCCGCGTCGGGCATATTTACCGCTCTCGCAAACGCGCCCGCGAATGTGAACAGCACCACGCTGCCGACAATTCCTATTATAAAGAGCAGCGAAAATGCGGTCTGAAACACTTTCTGTGCGTCACGCTCGTTGCCCCGCGCCAGACTTTCGGCGACCATTTTTGAAATAGCCACCGGAAATCCCGCCGTAGCCACGATAAACATAAACGTATATATTTGGTAGCCTCCGTTGAACAGCCCCATACCGTCGTCGTTTATGAGGTTGGTCATCGGGATTTTAAAGAATGCGCCTATCAGCTTAACTATAAGGCTTGCCACTCCCAAAATCAGCGCGCCTTTTACAAAGCTGCCGCCCGACTTTCCGTGTTTATTTTTAATCAAACTTCATCACTCCGTACAAAAAACTCCGAAACTGTGCTCAGATATTAAAGATTATATTACACTTTTCCAAAAATTACAACTATTTTATTAAAAACCGTGTTTTATTTGTAATTCCGACATAATTTTGAGTACGTCCTCGGCGCACATTTCGCAAAGACCGTCCTCGTCCGACAAAACGCCGCCGCTCGTGTTCCACCTCATTCTTGAAAAGCCCCGCAGATAATCCGCGCCGCGCGAGCTGTCGGGGAACCGCTCGCACCATTTCGGGCAGAGCCTTTTCATATACATATTGCAAAGCTCCGCCGCCGCGCCGTCCGACGTGCCGCTTATCTGCACTCCGGGCGGACCGCAGTGTATAAACGCCGCGCTTTTGTCGCGGCACTCTCCGAGTGCGATTATAACGTGGCTGTCGGACGAGAGAATGTCGCCCGCGCGTATATCGCGCACGCTGTCGGCGGGCGTGTATTCTCCCCAGCCGAATTTGGAAAATTGTCTTGCCGCCGTGCGCGCCGGAAAGACAAAGCCCTCGCCGCCGTTTTCGCGGCATAGGGTGTTATATACCGTCCAACCGACGTAGCCCGAGCAGTCCAGCCCGTTTTCGATTTCATAGCGGTGCTTTTTGAAGTCGTAGCTCTCGTCCTGCCCGTCAAAAAATTTTTCCCATTTAGGGCTTGCGCCGATGCTCACCGCGCTCTCGTCCGCGCCGTCGTCGGCTTTGTTCCAGCCGCCGCCCCAGACGTACAGCGTACTGCCGAGCGGGATAAACGCGTTAATAAGCAAATCTTTTATTTGCGGCATAAAATCACCTCGATAATATATATTCAAATTGAATTTTTAAATTATGGATAAATTTCGACATATTGCAAATAATAGCAACTGATAAATAATTATTGGAGGAAAAGTAATGAAAGCAACAGGAATAGTAAGAAGAATTGACGACCTCGGTCGTGTTGTTATACCAAAGGAAATCCGCCGTACAATGAGAATACGGGAGGGCAACCCCCTTGAAATTTTCACCGATAATGACGGCGGCGTAATTTTTAAAAAATATTCTCCGATAGGAGAGCTGGGAGAGTTTGCGGCGCAGTACGCCGAGAGCCTTTCCAAGACTACGGGCATACCCGCCTGCATAACCGATAAGGACAATGTTATCGCGGTTTCGGGAACCTCGAAGCGGGAGCTTTCGGACAGACCCGTATCGAGCGACATCGAGCGGATTATGGAAAACAAGGTGATGCTTCTGGCGGACTCGTCCACCGGCAAGATAAACGTAATCGAGGGCAACGACAAGTACACCGCCGGAGTTGTCGCGCCGATAATTTTTGAGGGCGACAGCATAGGCTCGGTGATTTTTCTGACCGACGACGATAAGAAAATCACCGAGGTGGAAACCAAGCTCGCCGAGACCGCCGCAGGCTTTCTCGGTCGCACTATGGAGTAGCGGACGGTAAGCTCATAGTATGCAAAAAAGTAAATAGCCGCGCGGGGTTTTTGATAAGCTCCGCGCGGCTGTTTTTTTGTGTTGATTTTTCTTGATAATGTGGTATAATAAAACCGTCCGAAAGGGCACTACCACAATCTCTAAATTAAATAATCAGTTGCAAAGCGAGTGTTGCTAAAAACGCCGGCTTCTATTTTGTTATACTTTGTAATTGATTATTTAGTATGCAGAGATGTGTGGTAGCATTAAAATCTAAGCCGCGTTTTTGTGCGTGGCGTAGATTTATGCCACGCATTTTTTGTTTGCGTGAGTTTTTCGGAAAGGAGACGCGGCGCGCAAACCGTAATTTGCGTAAAAATTTACAAAAGAAAGGACAGAGCTTATGAAAAAATTTTTAGCAATGATTTTATGCGCGATTATGCTTTTGCCGACAATTCCAATCACCGTCGGCGCGGAAACGCTCGACAGCGGTACTTGCGGAGATAATTTGACGTGGACATTTGACAGCAGCGGCACGCTCACAATCAGCGGCACAGGCGAGATGGAATATTATCTTATGGTTTATCCTCCTTGGCGTGAGCATTTTTCAGAAATTACAACTCTTGTTATAGAGGAGGGCGTAAAACGTATAGGAGAAGGTGCGTTTAAAGAGTGCAATAAGCTGGTAAACATTACCATACCTGACAGCGTGACTTCTATCGGCGAATATGCGTTTGGCGGAGATGGTTATACAATGTCTGCTTATTACAGTGATGAATCGAACTGGGAAAACGGCGTATTGTATATAGATAATTGTTTGATTGCTTCAAAATCAGATATAACGGAGTGTAAAATAAAAGATAGTTGCAAGGTTATTGCCGATATGGCTTTTGACCGACGCAAAGAATTGGCACAAGTAACAATCCCCGAAGGAGTGAGAAATATCGGGCAACAAGCCTTTTACGAGTGTGAGAATTTAAATAATATTAACATTCCGAATACTGTTGAAAGTGTTGATTTTTACGCCTTTAAGGATACCGGCTATTATAAAAACGAAGCAAATTGGCAAGGCGACTTAATTTATATAAATCATTGCCTAATCGGTGCAAAAGATGTTGCAACAAAATGCAATATTAAAGACGGTTGCAAAATTATTTCCGGCGGTGTATTTAAAGAGTGTGATTTTACGGATATTACAATACCTGACAGCATAACATATATCGGTTCTTACGCATTTTCAGGCTGTCGTAATTTGACAAGTATAGCCATTCCCGATGGCATAACGGAAATTAAGGAGGAGACCTTTGATTATTGCACAAATTTAAAAAGTGTTTCTATTCCCGACAGTGTAACCTCTATAGGTTCAAGAGCATTTGACTGTAGCGGTTTAGTCGATATTACACTTCCCAAATATGTGACCGAAATCGGCGATGGCGCATTTAGTTTTTGTAGAAAATTAAAAAATATTGTAATTCCGGATAGTGTAATAAAAATTGACTACTCTGCGTTTTCCGGTTGTACCGGTTTGGAAAATATAGCAATATCCAAAAGTGTAGCATATATTAGTATTGGTGCTTTTGACGAGTGTGGAAACTTAAATATAAATGTAAGTCCGTATAATCCCTATTATTCCGATATAGACGGTGTTTTATTTAATAAAGAAAAAACCGAAATAATTACATATGCCAAAGATAAAATACAGCCCGAATACTCAATACCAAGCGGCGTCAAAAACATAGGCGATAAGGCGTTTTATTGGTGCAGTAGTTTAACAAGCGTTACAATACCCGACAGCGTAAAAAGCATTGGTGATAGGGCATTTTATTGGTGTAGCAGCTTAACAGACGTATATTATGCAGGTAGTGAGGAGCAATGGGAAAATATAACTATCGAAGGCGACAACCATTCTCTGAGAACGGAGATTATACATTACAACAGCGACGTGTATCCGAGGATTGAGGTGTCCGAGCCGGTGGTTGAGGGCGGAAGTATAACAATAACCGCTGAAAGAAAAAATATTGGGGGAGAGGGCGAACTGTTTGCGGTAGGCTACGACGGAAACAAACTCACGGCTTCGGAAAAACTGCAAGGCGGCGCGGCGACTCTGCCCGCCGAGGACGTGAAAACGATAAAAGTTTTCTGCTGGGACAGCCTTGACACAATGCGCCCGCTGTGCGAGCCGAAAACAATTACGATAAAATAATATATAAAATATTGGGAATGAAAGTTTACATAAAAACCTCGGCGTTGATTTGACCGAGCCGAAAAAACTATCCGCCCGCACAGCGGGCGGATAGTTTTTTGACAAAACATTAAATTTTTACCGTCTCGCCGTCGCCGAATTTTTCGCGCAGTCTCTTTAAAAACAGCTCGGCGGGCTTGGAAAAAGCCTGATGCTTTTTCCAGGCTATGTCTATGTGTATCTTTATATCGGAGGCGAGCGGACGGAAGCATATACTCTTTTTTTCGTTTGTGCGTATGATTTTGTCAATACACAGCGCGTACCCCAAGCCCTCGTCGACCATAAGCGACGCGTTGTAGAGCAGATTATATGTCGCCACGATGTTCAGCTCCTCGTAATCTCTCTTTATCCATCCGGCAACATCGCGGCTCAGCAGAGTTTGTCTGGAAAGGATGAGCGGCAAGTCCCAAAGGTCTGAAGGCTCAATAAATTTCTTTTCGGCAAGCGGGCTGTCGCTTCGCATAAGAAGCCCCCACGAGTCGGCGGCGGGAAGTCTCAAATATTCGTATTTTGCGATATCGGCAAGCTCGACAAAGACGCAAAAGTCCAATATGCCCTTGTTGAGTTTATCCTCTATGTCGTCGCGGTCGCCGCTGAAAATATGGAAGTGAATATCGGGAAATTCCGAGTGTAATTCGGCGGCGACGCGGGCTATCAGCCGCATAGCGTCGGTCTCTCCGCCGCCGATGTAAATGTCGCCGTTTATCATATCGTTTCCCGACGTAAACTCCGATATTGTTTTGTCGGTAAGGTTTACTATATCCTCGGCGCGCCTTTTAAACAGCACGCCGTCGCCGGTCAGCGAGAGCCGTTTGCTGCTCCGCACAATCAGCTTTGTGCCGAGTTCTTCCTCCAAATCCATAAGCTGGCGAGACAGCGTGGGCTGGGTGATATGCAAAACCTCGGCGGCTTTTGAAATGCTCATCTCCCTCGCGACCGCGAGAAAATATTTTAAAACGCGTATTTCCATTGTAAAATCACTCCTTTCACTACGCCGTTATTGTACCATAAAATAATATGCCTGTAAAGCATATTATAATATACAATATAAGTATTTGTATTTTTAAATTTCTGCGGCTATAATATGTTTAAAGATACATAGCGCGGTAAATTCAGGCATTAAAATACAACAGCAGTGAAACGGAAAGGGGTGCGTGTAATGAAAAAAATAATCTCAATCATTTTGACGCTCGTTTTTTGCACGACGTTTATCTCGGCTTGTGCGGCACAGCAAGACGATTTGACAATAACAATGCAGATAGGCAATCCCGTTATGACTGTAAACGGAGAGGAAAAGGCGATAGACGAGCAGGGGACGGCTCCGGTTATTATAGACAACAGAACTCTCCTTCCCGTGCGCGCAATCGTGGAGGAAATCGGCGGCGGAGTAGCGTGGGACGAGGAAACCCGGACCGTGTTGCTCGGATATAAGGACGATATAATCATTCTTGAGGCAGACAACCATACCGCATATCTGAACGAAAGCAAGCGGGAGCTTGACGTAGCCCCGACCGTCATAAACGACCGCACGATGCTCCCGATAAGGTTTATCGCAAACGGCTTCGGGTTTGACGTGGACTGGAACGAGGACGCTCAAACAGTTACAATTACTCTTAAAGACGAGGGGGTTTAATGAATTATGAAGAAAATCATATCCGCTGTTGCGGCGCTGGCTCTTTGCGCCGCGGTGCAGACAAACGCTTTTGCATCCGACGGCTTCCCGCCGCACGAGCCCTACGGTGAGGGCGTGGGCGCGATGCCCGGACGCGTTGTCTGGTCGTATGAGCCGAGTTCGGTCGATTGGGACGGAAACGGATACTGGTGGGAACCCGATAATTTTGACGAGGGCGTTATCCGCAATATGGTCTCCGAGTCGGTCGCGGCGCTTGGCGGGGCTTCGACCGCGTCCGAGGGCTGGCGCGCGCTGTTTGAAAACCGCAACGAGCGAAACGGCGAGAGCGGAGGCTACAAATCGGGCGAAAAAATAGCGATAAAGGCTAACATCAACGGCTCGGCGGTTATGGACGATGACACTTCGGGCGAAACGCAAATGAGCTACACAAACCCTGTGCTTTTAAAGGCGCTGCTTACCTCGCTCGTCGAGGACGCGGGAGTTACGCCGTCCGACATTACGGTGTACGACGTGTCGCGCCTGTTCCCCGATTATATGGAAAAGATGTGCACCGAGGGAATACTGAGCGGCGTGAATTTTGTCAACCGCGATAACGGCGTTGCCGACGAAAACGCGCCGATAGTGTGGTCGCACAGCTTCAGCGGCGCGGTGAACTATCTTCCGACCTGCGTTACCGAGGCAAAATATATGATAAACTTCGCTAACCTGAAAGGGCACAGCTACGGAATAACGCTGTGCGGCAAAAATCACTTCGGCTCGTTCATAAACGGGAACGCGATGCGCCCGCCTGAGGGTGCAAATTTACATCAATGGCTGACGAGGAGTGAGATGGGGATTTACAGCCCGCTCGTGGATTTAATGGCGAACAGGCATCTCGGCGGCAAGACGGTTTTATATATGCTCGACGCGATTATATGCGCTCCGTCCGAGGGCTCGTCAATTACGATTGACAATTCAAAGTGGAGGCAGGAGCCGTTCGGCGGCGATTTTGCGTCAAGCATATTCGTGTCGCAAGACCCCGTCGCAATAGATTCGGTGGGCGCGGATTTTCTTATCAACGAGCCGACGGTTACGGACAACAATTATTCAGCGCGCGATACCTCAAGCGAGAATTATCTGCACGAGGCGGGACTTGTCAAAAACTCGCCGTCGGGCACGGTCTACACCGACAGCTTCGGTGAAACGATTGCCAATTTGGGCGTGCACGAGCATTGGAACAACCCGACCGACAAGCAGTACAGCCGCAACCTCGGCAAGGACGAGGGCATAGAGCTTGTAAAGGTCGGGTCGGCAGCCGCCGAAGCCGTGCGCGTTGAGTATGACAAGGCGAGCGGAACCGTTACTGTAAGCAACGCTCCCGAAAACAGTACGCTTATAACCGCGTTTTACAAAGACAATATTTTGTCCGACGTGAAGCTGTATAAGGTGAGCGGCGCGTTCACGGCGAACGTCGGGGAGGGCGCTCAAAATTCGGATACGGTCAAAATATTTTTATGGGATATGGACACGCTTAAACCGTTTGTCACGGCAAAAACCGATACGGAGGCTGAAACAAAAATGAACGTTAAAATAGGAGACGCGGTATTTACCGCCACGCTCGAGGATAACGCGGCGGTACGCGAGTTTGTCGATATGATGAAGGATGCGCCCGTCACTATTGATATGAGCGATTATTCGGGATTTGAAAAGGTGGGCTCTTTGGGCAGAAGTCTTACGGCGAGCGACAGCCAAATGACGACAAACGCCGGCGACATAGTGCTTTACAACAAAAATCAGATAGTTATGTTTTACGGCTCAAACTCGTGGAGCTACACCAAGATAGGGCATATCGACGATTTGAGCGGCTGGAAGGAGGCGCTCGGTGACGGCAATATCACAGCCGTATTTTCGCTCGCTGAATAGGACGCGGGCATACTATCGGGAAACAATGGGGAGTGCAAAATGACAACTGAGAATTTTTTGGAAAAGATGAGAAACGGAACAACGGCAAAGGGCGGCTCGGATATGCATCTGAAAATGCACGAGTTGAGTCAGCGTGCGCTGAGAATAACGGCGCGGCTCAACGGCTCGTATCACGAGCCGACCGAGCTTCGCGAAATTTTTTCGGAGCTTATCGGAAAAGAAATCGATGAGAGCTTCGGGCTTTTTCCGCCGTTTTATACCGACTGCGGCTTGAATACCTCAATAGGCAAAAATGTGTTTATAAATTCGGGCTGCCGCTTTCAGGACTGGGGCGGAATAACAATCGGCGACGGCGCGCTCATCGGGCATAACGTGGTTATCGCCACTATAAATCACGCCTTATCTCCAAAAGAAAGGCACGACAATATTCCCGCGTCTGTCACGATAGGCAAAAACGTGTGGATAGGCTCAAACGCGACGGTGCTCCCCGGAGTGACGATAGGCGATAACGCGGTTATTGCCGCGGGCGCGGTCGTGACAAAGGACGTTCCGCCCGATGTGGTCGCCGCGGGCGTACCCGCAAGGGTGATAAAGAAGATTGAAATGTGAGAAGAAAATTAAGCGGGACGCCGATGGGGCGCTCCGCTTAATTTTTATTCGTTCGGAAAGACCGATTTTAAAACCGAGTTGTAGATGTCGTCGGCGTGCTTCTCCATATATTTTGCGACGTTTCTCGCGCTGTCGCGGTCGCCTATGCGGAGCTTCAGTTCCATAACCGTCTCCTCGCCGTCGGTCACGGTGAGCGCAGAAAAATATTCCCCGCTCTCGGACGGGATAATCTCGCCCGTGCCGCGCTGAGTTTTGATAAGCGTGTCGTACTTTATGTTTCCCACCGCTTCGTCTATTTTAACACGCACGCTTTTGGGGAGCCTTTTGCAGAAAAGCTCGTTTGTCTGACTGCCCAGCTCGGTAAGCGCGTATGCCGCGTCGTTTTTATAGTAGTTGTCCTCTATGAACTTGTCCTCTTTCAAGGTCAGAAGCACGCTCTGCACGTCAAAATAACCCATAACGTCTTTGTCCCACGTCAGGATACGCGTCAGAATGTCGGCTGTTATAGGCACTTCAAACGCCTTCATTGTGTAGAGCACAGCGAACTTCATTTCGTCGTCGCTAAGTAACATATTTAAAACTCCTATTCCAGATAATCAGATGTTTTTTTAAGGTCTGCGAAGTTGTTTTGCCTGAGCGCCTCATACGCCACTATCGCCACCGCGTTTGAAAGGTTGAGAGAGCGCATCTTCTCAAGCATAGGTATTCTTATGCACGAGTCGAGGTTTTCTCTCAGCAGTTCCTCAGGCAACCCCTTATCCTCCCGCCCGAAAACAAGAAAAACGTCGCTATCGTAAGCCGTAAAGTCAACGTCGCTGTAAACGTGGGGCGCCTTCGTCGAGCAGTAGAAGAACACCCCGTTGGGATAGGCCTTTTTTACCTCGGCAAAGCTTTGGTACTCGTGCAGGTCAAGCTCGCTCCAGTAGTCAAGCCCCGCGCGTCTGACCCGCGCGTCGGTAATTTCAAAGCCGAGCGGGTGGACGAGGTGCAGAGGTATATTCGTCACCGAACAGGTACGCGAAATGTTGCCCGTGTTGGGGTGTATCTGCGGTTCGACCAAAACGATATGCAATTTCATATAAATATCAACTCCAGTATTTTCTGTCAAGCGAGCGGTACTGTATCGCCTCGGCTATGTGAGCCGCTTCGATGTTTTCGCACCCGTCCAAATCGGCGATGGTGCGCGCGACCTTTAAAATTCGGTTGTGCGCTCTCGCGCTCAGTCCGAGCGAGTCGTAAGCCGAGCGCAAAAGCTCGTTCTCGGTGCTTCCGAGCGGACAGAACTTTTCGGTGAGCGACGGAGTGAGCGCGCTGTTGGTTCGTATGTCATAGCCCGAATACCTCTCTCTTTGACGCTCTCTCGCCCGCTCTATTCGCGCCTTCATATCCGCGCTGCTTTCGGAATTGCCCTTTTGCTCGAGCTCCTCGTATTTTACCGCGGGAACCTCGATGTGTATGTCAATTCTGTCCAGAAGCGGACCGCTCACCTTGCCGAGATACTTTTGTATCTTCGAGTCGGTGCAGGAACACTCGTGGCTCGGGTCGCCGTAGTAACCGCAGGGGCAGGGGTTCATAGACGCGATAAGCATAACGTTGCACGGATATGTGTATGTACCGCCGACGCGGGTTATTGTGACGGTTCCGTTTTCGAGCGGCTGACGCATTACCTCGCGCACGTCGCGGTGAAATTCGGGCAGCTCGTCAAGAAACAGCACGCCGTTGTGCGCGAGACTCATCTCGCCGGGGCGCGGATTTGCGCCTCCGCCCGACAGTCCCACCGCGGAGATTGTATGGTGCGGGGAGCGGAACGGACGGTTGAGTATTATCGGCTCCTTGGAATTTAACAGACCCGAAATGCTGTGTATTTTGGTGACCTCCAAAGCCTCTTCAAAGGTCAGGTCGGGCAGTATCGACGGCATACGCTGGGCGAGCATAGTCTTGCCGCTTCCGGGAGGTCCTATCAAAAGCACGTTATGTCCGCCCGCCGCGGCAACCTCGAGTGCGCGGCGCACGTTTTTCTGACCCTTTACGTCCGAAAAATCAAGCGTCGCTCTCTTTGCCTTTGCGGCTACGCGGCTTATATCAAATTTTGCCGGTTCGATGGGGTGAAATCCCGTGAAATGCTCCAAAACGTCGCGCAGACTGTGCGCTCCGTAGACTGTGACCCCTTCCACGACCGCCGCCTCCGCCGCGTTTTCGGCAGGGAGCACGACATTTTTAATCCCGTTTTGGAACGCGGATATGACCATCGGCAAAACGCCGTCCACGCGCCTTAAGTGACCGTCGAGCGAGAGTTCGCCGAGGAAGATGTAGCTGTCGCTGTCCTCGACGGCAAGCTGACCCGACGCGATAAGCAGACTGAGCGCAATCGGCAAATCGAAATACGCGCCGATTTTCTTGATGTTCGCGGGCGCGAGGTTTACCAGAATACGCTTGGTGACAGGCATATCAAGCCCCGAATACTTTATCGCGGAGCGTATGCGTTCTTTGGACTCCTTAACCGCGGTGTCGGGCAGACCGACTATTTCAAATGCGGGAAAGCCCTTTGAAATGTCGGCTTCGACGTCCACAATGTAGCCGTCAAGACCTATCAGCGCGGTACTGTTGAGCTTTGAAATCATAAAAATCTCCATTCTGCCGCTCCGCACGGCTTTTAAATATCTCTTATCGGCGGAGAAAAGTGATAAGAGGTTAAATCTCGATATATCTCTTTTTAGGGTGTTCTCTTGAGAAAAATTCGGCTAACACGGGCTCAAACAGCACGCCCTCCCGTACTGCCATTTCGGGATGCTCCATGGTTTTTTGTATCGCCTCGGAGACAAATTCCGCCGAGAGGCAGGCGGCTTCAAGCGGCGTACTGCCGAGAAGCGACGCGCCCGTGAAAACGCTGGTGAAAATGTCGCCCGTGCCGTGAAAGCGGCGGTTCACATAGCCGCAGTCAATCTTGTAATATTTGTCGTATTTGCGGTCATACAGCGCGGCGAACATATCGTTTTCACTGCCCATAATGCCGGTGATAACTATGATGTCTGCGCCCAGCTCGGACAGCCGTCTGAGATAGCCGCGAACCGTCTTGTTGTCGGTGTAATGCCCGGGTTCGGGTATCTTTTCGCCGAGAAGCAGGCAGGTTTCGGTGAGGTTGGGCGTTATTACGTCGGCATATGCCGCGAGAGAACGCATACCCGAGCAAATTTCCGCCATATGCTCGGTGTAGAGAGCCGCCGTGCCGAGAAGCTCGCTGTCACCCATAACGGGGTCTACGACTATAAGCGCGCCGTCCGACTTCGCCCACTCTATCAGAGACTTTAAAATCTCTATCTGGCGGGGCGAGCATAAATACCCGCTGTAAATTGCGTCGAATTTAATTCCGAGCGACCTCCAATGCTCAATCGTTTCGGGCATATAATCGGTCATATCGCAGACCGAATAGCCCTTAAAGTCGTAGGTGTGGGTGGATAAGACCGCTGTCGGGAGCGGGCATACCTCAATTCCCATAGCCGACATAACGGGTATGCACTCGGTCAGCGAAACGCGCCCGAAGCCCGACATATCGTGAACAGCCGCCACACGCGGTATTATGCTCTTTATTTTTTGCAAACCGTTTTTATCGCTCATATAATTTCTCCAGTTCCTCCGTTGTGATTTCGCGCACTCCTCCGAGCGGCAGAGTGTCGTCCAGCTCCAAGCCGCCGATTTTGGTGCGCTTCAAGTATTCAACCCTGTTGCCGACGGCGGCGAACATACGCTTTATCTGATGAAAACGTCCTTCGAATATAACTATTTCCGCCGTATTTTCTCCTATCTCGCGGAGCTTTGCGGGGAGGGTGACGTGTCCGTCGTCAAGTGTTATCCCGCGCTCAAACGCCTCGATGTCGCTCTCGCTGATTTTACCTGCGAGGCTGGCGACATAGGTCTTTGGGACGTGGGAGCGGGGAGAGGTCAGACGGTGAGAAAGCTCGCCATCGTCGGTTATTATCAAAAAGCCCTCGGTGTCAATATCGAGCCGACCTACCGGGAATAAATTTCGGTGTGCGTACTCGCCCGGAACGAGGTCGGTCACGGTGCGGTGGAGATTGTCCTCGGTCGCCGAAACCACGCCTTGAGGCTTGTTGAGCATCAGATAAATATGTTTTTTGTACTCTATTTTTTTGCCGAAAAGCTCGACGACCGCCGTGCTTTCGTCAAACCGAAAGTCCGCCGCCCGCACCGCTTCTCCGTTTACTGTCGCCGCACCGCTTTTTATGAGCTTTTTAAGCTCGCTCCGCGTGCCGCAGCCGCAGTCGGCAAGGAATTTATCAAGCCGCATTTTTCAGCCGCCTTTCGCATAATATTTATTTAGGACGTCATAATAACGGGAGTGTCGCTATGAGCATAAAAATAAAGGTTATTGTGTCCGCCGTCGTCTCGGCGGCGGCATTGTCATTCGTTATACTCGGTTTTTTCGGTATGGACGGTCAGACAAACGGTATGGTGGTCGAATATCTTAATTCGCTCGGCTGGCAGGTCGACGACCGCCCCGCCGAAATATCCCATTTTAAAATTCCCGATGAGTTTGACACGGTTTTCAATACATACAACGTCTTTCAGCTCGAAGCGGGGTTTGACCTGTCCGAATATCGGGGTGCGCGTGTCGCGCGCTACTCATATACGGTCAGAAATCACAGCCGCTCGGCAACCGGCGAGGTACGCGCCAACGTGTATGTCCATAAGCAGAAAATTGTCGCCGCCGACATATCCCAAAGCGGCAGAGACGGGTTTATGCAGTCGGTAACCGACACGTCCGATATGATAAAATAAACGGTTTATCCGCTTATTCTGCGGCGCGTTATCTCGTAGAGTATGACGCCCGCCGCGACCGATGCGTTGAGCGACTGCGTTTCGCCGAGCATCGGTATTTTTACGAGGAAATCACAGCTTTCGCGGGTCAGACGGCTTATTCCGGCGCTCTCGCTCCCGATAACCACCGCGACCGCTCCGCTCAAATCACATTCAAAATGGTATTGCGTCGCGGACAAATCGGTGCCTACAATCCACACGCCGCGCTTCTTTAAAAATTCGATGGTGCGCGCTATGTTGGTGACTCTGGCGACGCGCGTATATTCGGACGCGCCCGCCGAGGTTTTGGCGACAGTCGAGTTCACCGAAACGCTGCGGTTCTTGGGGATTATAACGCCGTGCGCTCCGCACGCGTTGACGGTTCGTATTATACTGCCGAGATTGTGCGGGTCGGAAAGGTTTTCGGCTATCACGATAAACGGCGGCTCTCCCTTTTTCTCTGCGTAATCCAGAATTTCTTCCACCGTCGAATATTCGTATGCGCCGACTAATGCGACAACGCCCTGATGCGCTCCGCCGCCCGAAAGCTCGTCCAGCTTCGCGCGGGGTACGAAGGTAAAGCCGATTTTGCGCTCCGCCGCAAGAGCCTTTATTTTTGCGATGTCTCCGCCGCGCAGTCCGTCCTGAAGGTACAGCCTGTCGATACGGCGGTTCGCGGCGAGAGCTTCGAGGACGGCGTTCCTGCCGAAAATTTTATCGTTAGAGTTGTTATCCATTTTTACCCTCCGCGCTCCGAATTTTCATATAAATACAGAATACCATAAACCGCTCTTTTTTTCAACAGTAATTCAATAATAAAATGAAAATCGCATATTTCATCTATTCTCCGTAAAAGTCGGGGATGAAGCTCTCGTCAGCCGAGGAAAAGTCCTGCACGAACGCTTTTTCTATGCCGAGGTTCGCGCAGTAGTCGCACATAGCGCGGTAATGCTCGCGGCTGAGGCGGCGGTCAAGCTCGGGAAAGCGCGCGGCGCTTGGCATAGGCGTATATTGGCTCATAAGGCTGATGTAAATTTTGTCTCCGTAGGTATTATATAAATAATCTATTATTTTTTTGGTGTCAAAGAGCAGCGACGGAAGCATAAGGTGGCGTACCATTACGCCGCGCTTTAAAAGCCCGTCCTCGATTACGGGTTCGCCGCACTGACGGAACATCTCCGCAATCGCCGCCGAAGCGACGGCAAAATAGTTCGGTGCGTTTGAGTATCTGAGCGCGTATTTGTCCGAAAAATACTTCAAATCGGGCAGGTACACGTCAACGTACCCCTCCAGCATTTTCAGCGTTTCGACCCGCTCGTAGCCGCTTGTGTTGAACACGACGGGAATGTCCAATCCGCCGCTTTTTGCAATGTCCAGCGCGGCTATTATCTGAGGTATAAAGTGGGTGGGAGTGACGAGGTTTATGTTGTGCGCGCCTTGGCTCTGCAGGTCCGAAAATATATCGGCAAGCTCTCGAGCCGACACGTCGCGCCCGAGATTTTCCGCGCTTATTTTGTAATTCTGGCAGAATACGCATTTCATTGTACAGCCCGAGAAGAAAACCGCGCCCGAGCCTCGGCTTCCCGATATGGGCGGCTCCTCCCAAAAATGGAGCGCGGCTCTCGCGATACGCGCCGTACCTCCCGCGCCGCAGAAGCCGACCTCTCGGTGGGCTCTGTCCGCGCCGCACATACGCGGGCAAAGAGTGCATTTTTCAAGTATGTTCAAAGCTATCCCCGGTTTCCGTTTCGATTTTTTGATTTTAAAAGAATTTTACCACCCGCGCCGAAAATTTTCAAGCTTCGTGCCAAAAATTTTCGCGGTTTATTTGACTTGACGGTGAATTAGTGATATACTTATTTGAAAATCGAAGTAATTTAAGTTGGGAGAGAAAAATAAATGCAAAAGCTCGGAGTTAACGAAATCCGCGAAAAATATTTGGAATTTTTTGAAAGCAAAGGACATTTGAGGCTTCCGTCCTTTCCGCTCGTGCCGAAGAACGACGCGAGTCTGCTTCTCATAAACTCGGGAATGGCGCCGATGAAGGCGTGGTTCACGGGCGCGGAGGTGCCGCCGCGAAAGAGGGTTACAACCTGCCAAAAGTGTATCAGAACGCCCGACATCGAGCAGGTCGGCAAGACCGCCCGCCACGGCACGTTTTTTGAAATGCTCGGCAACTTCAGCTTCGGAGACTATTTCAAGCACGAGATTATTCCGTGGGCGTGGGAATTTCTGACAGAGGTTATGCAGATACCGAAAGAGATGCTCTGGGTCACGGTCTACGAGGACGACGACGAGGCGCGTGACATCTGGATAAACGAGGTGGGCGTCCCCGCCGACAGAGTTATCAAAATGGGCAAGGAGGACAACTTCTGGGAGCACGGCACGGGTCCGTGCGGTCCCTGCTCCGAAATTCACGTTGACCGCGGCGAAAAGTACGGCTGCGGCAAGCCAGACTGCAAGGTCGGCTGTGAGTGCGACCGATTTATGGAGGTCTGGAACCTTGTGTTCACGCAGTTTGACCGTGCGGAGGACGGCACATACAGCAGGCTTTCCCACCCGAACATAGATACGGGTATGGGACTTGAGCGTCTCGCGGTTGTTATGCAGGGCGTGGACAATCTCTTTGAGGTGGACACGGTTCAGAATGTTATGAAGCATATTCAGAGGTATGCGGGTGTAGAATATAAAAAGGGAGACGCGTCGGCGGACGTTTCGCTCCGCGTTATCACCGACCACATCCGCTCCACCGTTATGATGGTCTCGGACGGAGTTATCCCGTCCAACGAGGGCAGGGGCTACGTCCTCCGCAGGCTTCTCCGCCGCGCGGCGCGTCACGGCAGACTGCTCGGCATTGACGGCGCGTTTTTGTACGACGTTGCCGACACGGTTATAGACGAGTCGAAGGCGGCTTATCCCGAGCTTGAAGAAAAGCGCAGTTACATCAAAAAAATCATAGGAATAGAGGAAGAAAAGTTCGATAAGACGATTGAGGGCGGACTTGTGGTGCTCAATCAGTATATTTCGGAAGCGAAGCAGAGCGGTCTGAAGGAGCTGAGCGGCGAGCAGGCGTTCAAGCTGCACGACACCTACGGCTTCCCGCTCGATTTGACGATAGAGATAGCGGAGGAGAATTCCCTCGAAGTTGACGTTGAGGGCTTCAACGCCGCGATGAAGGAGCAAAAGGAGACCGCGAGAGCGGCGCGCAAGGACGGCTCGAGCTGGGATGCGGACACGGTTTACGAATTTGAGGACGCGTCGGCTACCGTATTTGAGGGCTACACGACATTGACCTGCGACGGCGCGGTCGTCGGAATTGTGTCCGAGGGCGAGGTTTCGTCCAAGATTACCGAGGGCGAGAGCGGAATTATAGTTACCGATAAGACTCCGTTTTACGCCGAGATGGGCGGACAGTCGGGCGACAAGGGCGAGATTAAGTCGGGCGGCGGCTTGGCTGAGGTCACGTACACCAAAAAGACGGGCGACGGAATATATCTCCACGAGGTCACGGTAAAGAGCGGCGAATTTAACCTGTCGGACAATGTTACCCTCACGGTTGACCGCAAAAACAGAATGGCGATTGCGAGGAACCACAGCGCGACCCACCTTTTGCACAAGGCTCTGCGCGAGAGCTTGGGCGATCACGTTGCTCAGGCGGGCTCTTATGTCGGCGCGGACAGACTGCGCTTTGACTTCTCCCACTTCGAGGCGATGACAGACGAGCAGATAAAAGCGGTAGAGGAGCGGGTAAACGAGGTGATACTCGAGTCTATGCCGATAGAGGTCAGAGAGCTTCCCATCGACGAGGCTAAGAAGCTGGGCGCGACGGCGCAGTTCGGTGAAAAGTACGGCGACATTGTGCGCGTGGTTTCAATGGGCGACTTTTCAATGGAGTTCTGCGGCGGAACACATCTTAAAAATACGGCTCAGTGCGGACTTTTCAAAATACTGTCCGAGAGCGGAATTGCGGCGGGCGTGCGAAGAATTGAAGCGGTCACGGGCCGCGGCGTGCTTGACTATATCGGCGAGCGCGACAGACTTGCGGCGGGCGTGGCGGCAGCCCTTAAAACAAACCAGATAAACGAGATTGTCAATAAAGCGAAGAACATATCGGAGTACGTCAAGGAGCTTGAAAAGCGCGTTGAGAAGTTTAAGGCGAGAGCCGCCGCGGCGAAGGTCAGCAACATTATGGCGGGTGTTAAGCATATCGGCAAGGTAAATCTGCTCACGGCGCAGGTTGACGGAATGAGCGTTGACGAGATGAAGACAATGGCGGATAAGATAAAAGCCGAGGTCGCGTGCAGCGTTGCGGTTATGGCGGCAAACACCGACGGCAAGATAACCTTTGTGGCGATGGCTTCAAAGGAGGCGGCGGCACTTGGCGTACACTGCGGAAATATTATTAAGGAAGTTACCGCCGTGGCAGGCGGCAGAGGCGGCGGCAAGCCCGATATGGCTCAGGGCGGCGGAACCGACGCGAGCAAGATAGACGACGCGCTCGCAAAAGTCGACGATTTGATAGCGGCGCAGATTGGATAGGGGGATTATTTGAAATGAAAATTATTGTTGTGGTAGAGTCTCCTCATCAGGGCAACACCCAAAAGGTGGCTGAGGCTATGGCAAGGGTAGCCCCGATTACGCTGACGACTATCGAGGAAGCTCCGAAGTACAGGTTTAAGGATTTCGATATTGTGGGCTTCGGTAGCGGAATTTATTACGGCAAGCACAGCAAAAGGCTTATTGAGTTTGTCAAGCCGCTCTGCAACGAAAGGGCGTACTCGTTCGTATTTTCGACGCGCGGCGGCAACAAGACCGACGGGAACAAGGCTCTTGCCGACCTTTTGAGAAGCAAGAACAAGGTCGTGCTCGGCGAGTTTTCCTGCAAGGGAATTGACAAATTCTCGGTGTTCAGGCTCGTGGGCGGCATTAACAAGGACCGCCCGAACGAGAGGGATTTGGAGAACGCGCAGGAGTTTATCCTCGGCGTTATCAAAAAATATGAAGATATGGAGGCGCAAAAATGACAGACTGCATTTTTTGCAAGATAATAAACGGTGAGATACCGTCAAACAAGGTTTTTGAAAGCGATACCGTGCTGGCGTTCCGCGACATAAATCCGCAGGCGCCCGTCCACGTTGTGATTATTCCCAAGGTTCACATAGCCTCGGCTAACGAGCTTTGCGCCGAAAATATTTCGGCGGTAACCGACATATTCTCGGCGATACCCGAGATTGCGAAGGCGGCGGGAGTTGCGGAGAGCGGCTACCGAATTATAAACAACTGCGGCGAGGACGGCGGTCAGACGGTGCGCCATTTGCATTTTCATATGCTCGGCGGCAAAAACCTCGGCGAGGGTCTCGTGTAAAATTTATAACCGAATTAAAATGTCCCCATCTGTAATGATGGGAACATTTTTCGTTTATTTATGCCGCTTTTTTAATAAATTTTTAATTTTTGTTTATAAATTCTTTATAATTGTGTTATACAATATCTATAAAGAGCAGGTAGAATATAGACATAGGGGAGCCTCCTGTAACCAATAAGACGTCTTAATAATAAAAACCCGAAAGGAGAATATTTATGAAAATCAATTCATCAAGGAAAAAACTTATATCGGTGCTTGCACTGTCGCTCGGAATAATGATTTTTGCGGGCGCGGCATTCGCGAATTACAGCGTTGCCGGCGGCTACGAGGTGGGCAAGAACGCACTTAAAAATCTTATGAAGAACGAGAACTACATCGCGGACGGAACATTTAAGATAACGGTGGACGAGAACGACATCGAGAGCGCAACGTACCACGAGGTCTACGACCGCAACGGCGAGGTGTCGCTCAATACGTTCAGCACCGAGCTCGACAGAGACGGCGAAATATTTGAGACGCGCGAATATGTGCAGGACGGCGACAGCATATATTATTCGAACTATGAAGGCGACGCACATACGAGCGTAAGGCACGACGCGCCGTACACCCGAGGAGGCTCGTTCGACGTACTCTACGAGGCGGATCAGGACGAGAGCGACGCGGAGATGATACGCAAGGTGATAAGATTTGTAGAGCTTGCCGGCGACACGTTTGTAGGCGATTTGAAGAATAACGTGGTATATGTGTCGGGAGACGACGAGAGCGCGACCTACGAATTAAACCTTAACTCGGTGCAGATACCCGAGCTTGTCAATGCGGGTCTGTCGGTAATATTCTCGTCTATGGCGGGAAGTACCGTGAACGGTCAGGAACAGACCTTCGGACTCGGAAGCGACCCGATAGTTGATAACGTATATCTGAAGTTTACGGTCGACAATCAGGAAAGACTGCTCGACGGCACGGCGAGCGTGACTATCAGCGGAAACGGCAGAGAAGCCCGCGCGGATATGTCGCTCAAAATGTCCTACGGAAACGCTCAGCCCGAAAGAGTTGACATTTACTCTCTCCCGAATATGACCGAGTACGGCTACTCTCAGGAAAAAGGCACTTATCCGATGAACACAGCCGCAAAGGAGCTTGAAGAAAAGTCGGATGACGTTATATCCGAACCTGTCAGCGCCGAGGTTATCGGCGGTGAGGACGCTCCTACCTCGGTCTATGTGACGAACGGCGACGAAACCGAAGGTGCAGACCGCGTTGACGAGGACGGAAACGTGATAGACCCCGACGGAAATATTGTGGGCGAAGTGAAAATTCAGGAGAACGGCGAAGGAAAAATAGAATATTTTGCCGATTAACGCTTCCGCACTCCGTGCGGGCGGGGTTATGTACTTTTCTTAATGCTAAGAAAAGTACCAAAAGAAGCATTTAGGGGCTTGCCCCTAAAAACCCCGCCGCGTGTCAGGCTGTTGCCTAAAACACGCGGCTAAAACCCAAGGACGGTAAGGTTGAAGCCTGATTTTACCGCTTCTGATTGAGATTACGCGTGAGTGCGTCCGCAAATGCGTGAGTGCATCCAAAAAAGCAAAACATAAAGAAAGGAAAAGGTTATGAACGTAGTTGAAATAAACAACCTCACCAAGCTATACAAGAACGGGCGCGGTGTGCGAAATGTAAATTTCAGCGTTGAGCAGGGCGACATTATGGGATTGCTCGGACCTAACGGTTCGGGCAAAACCACGGTTATGAAGGCGATGCTGAATTTGGTAAATTCGTCGGGCGGCATAAGGATATTCGGGCTCGATTTAAAAGACGGCTTCGAGGAGATTATGAGCAAAACCGGCGCGCTTATCGAAGCTCCCGCAATCTACAAGGATATGTCGGCTCAGAAAAACATCGAAATGCACGTCGCACCGTATGGCGGAGACTTCAAAGAGCGCATAGAGCGCGCGCTTAAAATGGTGCATCTCTACGACTACAAAAACGACAAGGCGGGCAAGTTTTCGCTCGGAATGAAGCAGAGGCTGGGGCTTGCGATTGCGTTTGTGACCGAGCCTGACTTTATAATTCTCGACGAGCCCGTGAACGGACTTGACATTGAGGGCGTCGTTGAGATAAGGGAGATAATAAAGCGTCTCAACGCCGAGCGCGGAGTTACGTTTTTGATTTCGAGCCACATAGCGAGCGAGATTGAAAAGACCTGCAACAAAGCGGCTGTTATGTATGAGGGTGAGATAATCTCCCGCACCACTGTGGAGGACGCGCTCAGGCTTCACCCGTCTATGGAGGACTATTTCCTCGACGTTGTAAAGGATAAGAGGGGAGAGGTATGTATATGAAGGGATTGCTGTCGGGAACGAGGAGTGAGTTTTTAAAGCTCATTATGAAGAAAAAATATATTGTGCTTTTGATTTTGGGCGCGGCGGTATGCTTTCTGCGCCTCGGCGGTACAATGCTAATATCCGCGTTATCGCAGGGCGAAATCGTGATAAAGAACAGTCTCGTGCTTTCGGTGCTCGGATTTACCACCGATATACTGGTTCCTCTGATTGTGTTTATGGCGGTCACAGACCTCTTTGCGAGCGAAATTCAGGAGGACAGCTTTAAGGCGGCTCTTATGCGCCCGCTGTCCCGCTTCAAGGTTATGACCTCAAAGGCGTTTGCGGCGTTTTTTCTCGGAGCCGTTACTATGCTGGTTATGTTTGCCGCGTGCCTTATCATACAGCTCATATCGGGCAGGGGCTTTGTCGGTGCGGCGCAGGGACTTTTGATATACTGCGTTGACATAATACCGATTTTCGCGCTGGTATGTATGGCGTTGTTCATAAATACCGCCGTAAAGGGTCCGACTCTCTCGATGCTTATCTGCATAGCCGCATACATATTCTTCAAATATTTGAATTTGTATGTATCGCCGTTTGGTCAGATGATTTTCACCGCGTATTCCAGATGGCACAACATCTGGGTCGGGGCGGTACTGCCTTTTGGCGCGCTTATGTCGCACATAGGCATTTGGCTCGGTTCGGTATTGATTTTATATACCGCTTCGTATATAATGTTCGAGAGGAAAGATTTTTAAAGAGCAGACCGAAGAAGATTTTTGGATATGAAGATAAAGAGCAAATTCACGATTTACAATGTAATAATGCTTCTCACGCCTATCCTCCTGATAGGCGTGGTTTCGATATGCTTTCTGATAATCTTTATATTCAAATATCCCGTGGACGAGCTTAATATAACGAGAAATGCTCTGCTTAATCCGGTCGTGTTCTCGGCTGCGCTCGGAGAGTTTTTCAAGAGCAACCCCGGCGCGATAGGGTACTTGCTCTTGTGGATAGGAATATGCGCCGCTCTTATGATAATATCGACCTCTCTCACTACTCATTTTATGAGCAAGAGCGTGGAAAAGCCGATAGACGAGCTGGCGCGCGCGGCGGAGTCGGTGCGAAGCGGAAATCTTGATTTTGAGGTTATGGGGAGCAGTTATGACGAGATAGACCGCCTTTGCAGTAACTTCGACAGTATGCGCCGCGAGCTGAAGCTGGCGCGGGAGCGGGAGAAGGTTATGAAGGAGGAGCGCAGTATGCTTCTCGCCAACATATCTCACGATTTGAAAACGCCCATAACCTCGATAAAGGGGTATATCGAAGGGATAAGGGACGGCGTTGCCGACAGCCCCGAAAAGCTGGAGCGCTATCTCGACACGATTTACTCCAAAGCTGAGGTTATCGACGATATGGTGAACAATCTCTCGATGTTTTCAAAGCTCGATATGTCGCGGCTGGCGTTTAAGTTTGAAAACTGCGATATAAACGCGTTTCTGCGCGGCTTTATAGAGGACTGCCGCCTCGATTTGGAGAAGCACGGGTTTGCGGCAAAGTGCGACATCTCTCCCGATAAGGTAATAGTCAGGCTGGACTGCGAGAAGATGAGCCGCGTGTTTGCAAATATCATAGACAACGCGGTAAAGTACCGCGGCAGCGAGCCGACGCTTGAAATCACGACGAAAACGCAGGACGGCGGCGTGTATATTTATATCAGCGACAACGGTATAGGCATAGAGGAGAAGGAACTCAAAAACGTGTTTGAGAGCTTCCACCGTGCCGACAGCTCAAGGAGCATAAAGGGAAGCGGGCTCGGGCTGGGCATCGTGCGGCAGATAGTCGAAAAGCACGGCGGCAAGGTCTGGCTTAAAAGCGACGGGCTCGGGAAAGGAACGACGGCGGTGGTGTATCTGCCGCAGTTAGGAGGCACAGATGAGAAAAATACTGATAATTGAAGATGATAAAAGCATAGCTGAGCTTGAGCGCGACTATCTTGATATAAACGGCTTTTCGTGCGATATAGCGACCCACGGAACGACGGGTCTCAATATGGCTCTCGACAATAATTACGACCTTATTATAATAGACATTATGCTGCCGGGGACGGACGGCTTTGAGATTATATCGGAGCTTCGGGAGCGGAACAGTCGGGTTCCCGTGATATTTCTGTCGGCGAAAAACGGGGATATTGACAAGGTGCGCGGGTTGGGACTGGGCGCGAACGACTATATGACAAAGCCGTTTTCGCCGAGCGAGCTTGTCGCGCGCGTCAAGGCACACCTTGCTCGGTATGACGCGCTCACGGGCGGCGCGCCCGAGGACATAATAATACGTGGCAGACTGGTTATAGACAAGAGTGCGCATAAGGTCACGGTCGGAGAGCGCGAAATATCTCTGACCGCAAAGGAATATGACCTGCTTCTTTTCCTTGCGGAAAATCCCAACCGCACTTTTTCCAAGGAAGCCCTGTTCGACAGGATTTGGGGTATGGACGCGGTAGGAGACATCTCCACGGTCACGGTGCATATTCAGCGCATACGCGAGAAGCTCAGCGCGGTCGGCGAGAGCTGTATCGAAACTGTCTGGGGCGTGGGATACAGATTTAAAGGTCAGGCTTAATATGGCATTTTTTCCGCGCGGTATGACGAAATAAAAAATTATAAAATTTTATCGTTTTTTGATTGACAGCCGTAATTATAAGTGTTAAAATATATAATCAGAGTTACGGTTGAAAGGGGAACGGTATTATGCGAGCGTATATGCTTAAATTCAGACGCGGGCATTACTTTTTTGATTTTTCCCGAAACCATTGTTTAAAATTGTTTTAAAGACGTTGAGAAGTAATTTTTACTTTTCAAGAGTCTTTTTTTTTGAAAAAACGCTATGAATATGAATTATGAAAGGATTTTTACTATGGACAGAGTAAAAGCTCAGCTTATTTTGGAAAACGGAGCTAAATTTACGGGTCTGGCTTTCGGCGACATTCACGACGTTGTGGGCGAGGTCGTATTTACAACAGGTATGACGGGCTATCAGGAGACCCTCACCGACCCCTCGTTTGCGGGGCAAATCGTTACGATGACGTATCCCCTCATCGGCAACTACGGCTTAAACTTTGAGGATATGGAGTCCAAAAAGCCCGCCCTGCGCGGATTTATCGTGCGTGAGTGCTGCGACTATCCGAACAACTTTCGCAGTGAGATGGACCTGGACGGATTTTTGAAGCAGTACGGCGTTATGGGTCTGGAGGGAATAGACACCCGCGCCTTGACCCGCATAATCCGAAACTACGGCGTTATGAACGGAATTATAACGACCGAGGCGGACAAGTTGTCGGACGACGAAATTCAAAAGCGGCTCGCGTCTCTTGACAACAGCAAGATAATAGATACCGTATCGACAAAGGAAAAATATGTTATTGACGGAAGAAAGCAGCACATCGCCTTTATAGATATGGGTACGAAAAGCGGAATACTGCGCGACTTCAAGGCACGCGGCTGTAAAATAACGGTGTTCCCGCACGACGTTTCGGCGGACGAAATCTTAGAGGTAAACCCCGACTTAGTATTCATTTCAAACGGTCCCGGCGACCCGACCGACAACCCCGAGACGATTGAAACGGTCAAGTCGCTTGTCGGAAAAATCAAGATATGCGGCATCTGTATGGGACACCAGATTATCGGTCTTGCGCTCGGCTGCAAGACAAAGAAACTGAAGTTCGGACATCATGGCGGCAACCATCCGGTTAAAAATATCGAAAAAAATCAGGTTTACATCACCAGCCAGAACCACAATTACGTGGTTTGCGATTTGCCCGACGACGTTGAGGCGACATATATAAACGTGAACGACGGCACGATAGAAGGAATAGCGCACAAGTCGCTCCCGATACAGAGCGTGCAGTTCCACCCCGAGGCGTCGCCCGGTCCGATTGACACCCAGGCGATTTTCGACGACTTTTTGGCGTAATAAAGCGCTGACTTTAATTTAACAGAAAGGGACAATTACAATGCCTAAGAATAAAGATATTAAAAAAGTTTTGGTTATCGGCTCGGGTCCTATCGTAATAGGACAGGCGGCTGAGTTCGACTATTCGGGTACTCAGGCGTGCCGCGCAATCAAAGAGGAGGGTATAGAGGTCGTCCTCGTCAACAGCAACCCCGCGACGATTATGACCGACCCCGAGGTTGCCGACGCGACCTACATAGAGCCGCTCACGGTCGAATTTCTGGAAAAGGTCATCGCGCTCGAAAAGCCCGACAGCCTGATTGCCGGAATGGGAGGTCAGACGGGCTTGAACCTCGCCTGCGAGCTGTACGATCGAAAAATCCTTGAAAAGTACGGCGTGAACGTAATAGGCACGTCCATCGCGTCCATAAAGGAGGGCGAGGACCGCGACAGCTTCAAGCGTCTTATGGAGCGCACCAACCAGCCCATTGTCGAGAGCGACATAGTTACCACGGTTGACGACGCGCTCAAATTCGCAAGCGAAATAGGCTATCCCGTGATAGTGCGCCCCGCGTACACCCTCGGCGGTACGGGCGGCGGAATTGCCGAGAACGAGGACGAGCTCGCGGAGATCACGTCTCACGGTCTGCACCTGAGCCGTGTCGGACAGGTGCTTATCGAAAAGAGCATAAAGGGCTGGAAAGAAATAGAGTTTGAGGTAATACGCGACGGGCAGGGCAACTGCATAACCGTGTGCAGTATGGAAAACGTAGACCCCGTAGGCGTTCACACGGGCGACAGTATAGTGGTCGCGCCGGCGCAGACCCTGGCAGACCGCGAGTATCAAATGCTTCGCAAAGCGGCGATAGACATTATAAACTCTATCGAAATCAAGGGCGGCTGCAACGTGCAGTTTGCGCTCGACCCGCACAGCTTTAACTACGCGGTAATAGAGATAAATCCGAGAGTTAGCCGTTCGTCGGCTCTCGCGTCCAAGGCGACCGGCTATCCGATTGCGAAAATTGCCGCGAAAATTGCGCTCGGCTACAATCTCGACGAAATTTTGAACGCGGTAACGGGCAAGACCTATGCGTGCTTTGAACCGGCACTCGACTACTGCGTAATAAAAATACCCAAGTGGCCGTTCGACAAATTTTTCGGCGCGAAGCGTCAGCTCGGCACAAAGATGATGGCGACGGGCGAAATTATGGCTATCGGAAACAGCTTTGAGGCGGCTCTTTTAAAGGGCGTGCGTTCGCTTGAAATAAAGCAGTACAACTTAGAGCTTGAGGCTTCGAAGAACCGAAGCACCGAGGTGCTGAAGAAGCACGTTCAAAGACCCGACGACGAAAGACTTTTCGACCTCGCGGAGCTTTTAAGGCGCGGCTATCTTATGGAAAAAGTCTGCGAAATCACGGGTATGGACCCGTTCTTCGTGAAGAAGATACAGAAAATCGTGCGTATGGAGGAGGAACTCAAAACCTACACGATAGACACGATAACCCCCGAAATTCTCAGGGAGTACAAGAAAAAGGGCTTCAGCGACAAGGGCATAGCAAACCTTATCGGTTGCGGCGGCGACGATGTATATAAACTGAGAAAGAAGTTCAACATAATACCCGTCTACAAAATGGTTGACACCTGCGCGGGCGAGTTTGAAGCGGTTTCGCCGTACTATTATTCCACCTACGACGAGTCGAACGAGGCGGTGCCGTCAGACCACAAAAAGGTTTTGGTTATAGGCTCGGGACCTATCAGAATAGGTCAGGGCATAGAGTTTGACTACTGCAGCGTTCACAGCGTTATGGCTCTTAAAAAGTTCGGCATCGAAACCATAATTTTAAACAACAACCCCGAAACGGTCAGCACCGACTTCGATACGTCGGACAGGCTGTACTTCGAGCCGCTCACCGAGGAGGACGTGCTCAGCGTTATCGAGCTTGAAAAGCCGGACGGCGTTATATTGCAGTTCGGCGGTCAGACGGCGATAAAGCTCGCTAACTTCCTGCGCGATATGAAGGTGCCGATTTACGGCACAAAGCCGGAGCAGATAGACGCGGCGGAGGACAGAGAAAAGTTTGATGAAATTCTCGAAGAACTCGGCATCGCGCGCCCCAAGGGCAAGGCGGTGTGGAGCATACGCGAGGGCAAAAGTCAGGCGGAGGCTCTCGGCTATCCGCTGCTTGTGCGCCCCTCTTACGTTCTGGGCGGACAGGGTATGGAGATAACCCACAACGAGGAGGAGCTTGTAAGCTATCTGACCCACGCGTTTAAGAACGACAACAAAAACCCCGTGCTCATAGACCGCTATCTCGGCGGACGCGAGCTTGAGGTTGACGCGATATGCGACGGCAAGGACGTTTTGATACCCGGTATTATGGAGCATTTGGAGCGCGCGGGCATACACTCGGGCGACAGTGTTTCGATTTATCCTCCGCAGAACGTGTCCGACAGAATGAAGGAGAAGATTATCGACGTGACCAAGAAAATTTCGGTCGCGCTCAAGGTCATCGGAATGATAAATATTCAGTTTATCGACTTCAAGGATGAGCTGTATATAATAGAGGTAAATCCCCGCTCGAGCCGAACCGTGCCTTATATAAGCAAGGTAACGGGCATACCCGTAATAGAGATTGCGACGAGGATTATGCTCGGCGAAACTCTGGAGAGTATGGGCTACAAGAGCGGCATCGCGAAGGAGTCTAAATACGTCGCGGTCAAGGTGCCGATTTTCTCGACCGAGAAGCTGCCCCGCGTTGAGGTCAGCCTGGGTCCCGAAATGCGCTCGACCGGAGAGGTTTTGGGCATTGGAACGGATTTCAAGCACGCTCTCTACAAGGGCTTTGTGGCGGCGAGCACGACCATTCCGAGAAACCACGGCACTATTTTGGCGACAATCTGCGACCACGACAAAGAGGAATTTTTGGGAATAGCGAAACGTCTTGCCGCGTGCGGCAACAGGTTTATTGCGACCGGCGGCACAGCCGCATTTTTGAGGGAGCACGGCATAGAGGTTCAGGTCGCAAAGAAGATTTCGGAGGGCGTCCCGAATGTGCTTGACGTCATCCGCTCGGGGATGATAGATTTGATAATCGACATACCCAAAAAGGGCAACAATACCAACAGCGACGGCTTTAAAATACGCCGTGCCGCGGCGGAGTGCTCCATAAGTCTTTTGACCTCGATGGACACGCTCGCGGCTATGACCTCGATAGTCGAGAGCAACTTCACTCCCGACGACGTAAATGTGATTGCGATACAGGACGTAGGTTAAAATTAAAATAAAAAGCAGGCGGTCGGCATAACAGCCAACCGCCTGTTTTTTGCTTTGTTTTATTTTTCGCTTATCGGCGTTATTGCTCTCGCAATGTAGACAAACGGAGTGTCGAGCAGCGACGTCGCTATGTAAATAACATAGGTCGAAATGATTATTGTCACGAGCGTCGGAGTCTCATACGTCCCCGCGAACGCGAGAACGTTAAAGAGTATCGCGTTGATAAGCTGAGAAATGAGGGTGGAGCCGTTGTTGCGGAGCCACAAAAAGCGCTTGTTGTCGCCGCACTTTTTTGAAGTGAAATCCCACCACTTGTGATATATCCAGACGTCGAAAAGCTGTGACAGAAAATATACCGAAAGGCTTGCGAAGATTATTCGCGGCGTATTTGAAAATACGTTTCTTATCGCCTCGGACACAAAATCGTTGGGCGACGGGGTGTAGAGCAGCCATATCTGCGACAGCAGTATAAATACCGCCGACGAGAGCGTACCCAAAATTACCGCCTGGTTAGCCGTCTTTTTGCCGTATTTTTCACTCAGAATATCCGTGACCAAAAAAGTGGAAGCGAACGTGACGTTGCCGAGGGTCTGCTCCAGCGCGAACGCGTCTATGAGGATTAAAACCTCGATATTCGCGGCGATGGTGGCAAGCACCGTCCAGCAGATAAGACCCCGTACGCCGAGCAGCTTATAAAAAAGCAATACTCCGCCGTACACAACGATAAGGTTGATGACCAATAAAACTTCGTTTGACATATTAAATTTTCCTCCTTAGTTTTGATTTAAGGGCGCTGCCCTCCGGCAGGATGTCGCGAACTGCCGTAAACCTTTCCTATTATAAAACAAAATATATGAATTTGCAACATATTTATCTTATATTCCCGATTTAAACAATAGTTTTGTTACAGCAATATTTCACTAATATTTCAGAAATGTTACAAAATTGTTACAAAGGTGCAAAAAAATGGGCTTTTTGTCACGCAATTATTTGTGCAGCCTACATAAAAATCCCTTTTTTGCTTGATTTATTCGCAATTTCGTTGTATAATACGCGCTGTAATGATTTTGTAACAATTCTGTAACATTAGAAATCATTTACAAAAAAACAGAAAAGGAGTGATTATTTGTTTTTTGCAGAGGATAGAAGTATAAAGTCCTGTGTAAACAAACAAAAGAGAGGTATGAAGAATTTATCAAACAAAAAGGCGGCTGTAAGAGTAGGGATAACCGCTTCGGCGTTGTCTGAGCGTCTTAACGCACTATTGTCTGAAAATTCGGACGGTAAATCAAACATTGTTTCATATACAGTATCGTTTTTCGGCAGACTTGCGGATTTTGCGTCAGGTGCGTTAAAATCCCTGTTCCGGAGAAAAACGCGTGTTAAAATTATGGCGGGCACCACAACGCTGGCACTTATTTCGGTAATATGTATATCCGCCAACGCCGCGGGCTACAAGCTCGGATATGAGGTGTCTGTAAACGGCGAGGAAATAGGTACGGTGGTAGACCAAAGCGAGGCAATCGCGGCGGTCGACTCGGCAAAGGAGACGATAAGCCAATGCGTCGGTGAGGATTACGACGCCGAGCCGGTTTTCTCGCGCACGATAGTTGCGCCGAACGGCGAGTCATCTACCGAAGAAATGGAAAACTCGATACTCTCCACAGTTGACGGTATGACAGAGTGCGCGGCGGTTTTTGCAGACGGCGAGGAAATCGTAAGTCTGAGCAGCCGCGACGATGCGGAGCAGCTGCTTCAAAGGTGCAAGGGCAAGTATTCGCCGGAGGAAATAGCGGACGATATGGTCGTGGAGTTTTGCGAAAACGTGGAAATCAAGGACTCCTTCATAGCTTCCGATATGATAAAGAGCGTTGACGACGCGTTCACGCTTGTGACCGAGAACAAAGCGGTCGCGGATTACACCGTAGCAGATGAGAGCGAGACGCTTAAATCAATTGCGGCGGACAACGGTATGACGTTTTCCGAAATCAAGGAGCTGAACCCCGACACTTCGGCGGTCAGCGTCGGCGACACGGTAAAAATAAAGACGGTCTCTCCGCTTTTGTCGGTGCGGGTTATTGAAACCGCCGAATACGAGGAGGCTGTTCCGTTTGAAAGCAAAAGCTCTTATTCCGATGAGCTCTATGTCGGCGAGACTGAGGTAATAACCGAGGGAGCTGAGGGCAAGGCGGCGGTCACGGCAAGGATTTACACGGTCAACGGAAAAGAGGAAAAACGCGATATAATAGAGCGTGTTATACTCGTTGCGCCTATGCCGGAAATCAAGCTGATAGGCAGAAAGGCTCTTCCGACGTCGGCGACCGGCGTATTCGGTCAGCCCACCTCGTCGGGCAAGCTGACTTCAAATTTCGGCTCGAGATGGGGCAGAAATCATAACGGCGTAGATATTTCCATACCGAACGGAAGCTCTGTTTACGCGTCGGACGGCGGCGTTGTAACCTATTCGGGTTGGATGAGCGGTTACGGAAACTATGTTGTCATAGACCATCAAAACGGCTATCAGACCGCATACGGACATAACAGCCAAAATCTGGTGTCGGTGGGTCAGAGAGTTTCAAAGGGCGAGAAAATCGCGCTCTCGGGCAGCACGGGAAACAGCACCGGTCCCCACCTCCACTTTGAGGTTAAAAAGAACGGCGTTTATCAAAACCCGCTGAGCTATGTAAGATATTAGCTCGGAAAATAAAAAACACACGGCAATCTCAAAGATTGCCGTGTGTTTTTATTTAGATTTAAATTTTACACGTTAAATTTATTGTGAATAACCTGAACGGCTTTTTCGGCGTTTCTGACGTTTATGAGAGTGGAAACCTTGATTTCGGAGGTCGAAATCATATGAATATTTATTCCCGCGTCATACAGTGCCTCAAACATATCCGCGGCAACGCCGGGATTATTCGCCATACCCGCGCCGACAATCGAAACCTTGCTCATATCGTCGCGGTGCTGTATCTCCTTTGCTCCGAGCGCGGGCTTGAGCTCGTTCAGCACAGCCATGGTTTTGTCCAGGTTTTCCTTTGTTATTGTAAATACTATATCCTTTGAATTTTCGCGGCCTATCGACTGCAAAATCATATCCACGTTAATATTTTCCTTTGCAAGAGCCGAGAATACTCTGAACGCAACGCCGGGTTTATCGTCAAGCCCGATAATGGCAATTCTCGCCACGTTATTATCCCTCGTAACTCCTCTGATAAGCATTTTTTCCACGTTGGTAACCTCCTTAACAACTGTTCCCTCTATTCTTTCAAAGCTCGATTTTACCTCAAGCTTAACATTGTATTTTTTAGCCATTTCAACCGACCTGTTGTGAAGCACGTTTGCGCCCAGGCTCGCCAGTTCCAGCATCTCGTCGTAAGTAATTTCGCTGAGCTTTTTCGCGTCGGGTACAATTCGCGGGTCTGCGGTATATACGCCGTCAACATCGGTGTAAATCTCGCATCTGTCAGCCTTGAGAGCCGCCGCGAGCGCAACCGCCGAGGTGTCGCTGCCGCCGCGTCCGAGCGTTGTTATGTTGTCGAACCTGTCCAGGCCCTGGAAGCCCGCCACTACTACTATGTTACGCCTGTCAAGCTCCGCCGCGATGCGCTCGGTTTTTATAGTCTGAATACGCGCGTCGCCCGAGCGGGAGTCGGTAACAAATCCCGCCTGCCAACCCGTAAGCGAAATAACGGGGAAGCCGAGCTTTTGTATCGCCATCGCGAGCAGAGCGATTGAAATTTGCTCGCCCGACGAGAGAAGCATATCCATTTCACGCTTTGATGCGTTCGGATTTATCTCCCGCGCCTTTTCGATGAGGTCGTCGGTGGTGTCGCCCTGAGCCGAAACCACGACAACGACCGAGTTGCCTTCCTTATACGCGTCAGTTACGCGGCCTGCTACGTTAAAAACTCTTTCGGCATCGGCAACCGAGCTGCCGCCGAATTTTTGAACTATAAGTGCCAATTTATTATTCACCTCATAACCTGAAATTTTTACTGTAAAACCTTAAAACATCTTATAATCTGCATATTTTTTTCTTCTTCGAGCTTCGCGGCGTATTTATCCGCTTCCGCCTCGGTCATCGCGGGAGTTATATACGCATACTCGCCGTCGATGCCTATCGAGACTGCGTCGGCGGGAGCCGAGCCTCCGCTCACGCGCAGATAATACTTCGCGGGTCTTTTGTCCTCGGTGACGAGATAGCCGTCCTCGCTGTCCTCCCACGACATTTTAAGACTTTTGCCGCGGTTTTCAAGCGTGTCGATTATGTCGGCAACCACCGCGCTGGCGGTCGGGAGCTTTCCCGCGCCTCTGCCGTAGAACATAACGTCGCCGACAAAGCTGCCGTTTATTTTTACGCCGTTGAACACGTCGTCGATACCCGCGAGCGGGTCGGACTTCGGAAGAAGCATAGGCGCAACCGACGCATACGCGCCGTCGTTTTCACGCCTTGCACAGCCTATCAGCTTAATTACATAGCCGAGTCTGTCGGTGTACTTCACGTCCTCCAGCGTAACGCCCGAAATGCCGCGCGTCTTTATGTGGGTGCAGTCAACGTATTTGCCGAACGCAAGCGAGCCCAAAATCGCAATTTTGCGGCAGGTGTCAATTCCGTCCACGTCGGCGCTCGGATTTTTCTCGGCGTAGCCGTTTTCCTGTGCGCCGCGCAGAGCTTCGTCAAACGAGCGTCCGTTTTTAATCATCTGCGTTAAGATGTAGTTTGTCGTGCCGTTTAAGATGCCCGAAATCTCGGTTATCTCGTTCGCGGCAAGACAGCTCACAAGCGGCTTAATAACGGGTATTCCGCCGCCCACGCTCGCCTCAAACATATAATTTACGCCGTTTTTGCGCGCAATCTCAAAAAGCTCGGTTCCGTGCGTCGCCACAAGCTCCTTGTTGGACGTGACCACATTTTTACCCGCCGAGAGGAGCTGCTTTGTGAAGTCGTAAGCGGGAGTAACTCCGCCCATAACCTCGGCTACCGTCTCGATTTCGGGGTCGCTTAGAATGTCGCCGAACTCCTTTGTGAAGCACTTGTACTCGCTGTCGGGAAATTCACGCAAGTCCAGAATACGGCTCACTTCGATTTTTTCACCTGTTTTTTTCGCAATAGACTCCGCGTTTTTCAGCAAAATCTCTCCAACTCCCGAGCCGACGACTCCGAAGCCCATTATTGCAACTTTCATATGTTAATCTCCTTTTTATGAAGCCTTATTCCGCCGTAAATTTGTTCATAACAATTCCGGTGACCGGCTTAGGCCAAAAGTAGGTGGATTTTTGCGGCATTTTTTCGTGCAGAGCCGAAATTTCTTTAATGTCCGAAACGCGGCTCGCGTTTATCAGGAACGCGCACTGGAAATCTCCGTCCTTAACCTCGGAAATCGCCTCGTCGATGTCCCTCGTGTAAACCAGGTTTTTCTGCTCTGCCATATTCTCTTTATCTATGCCCAGATAACGCTCCAATATGAGCGAGTGCAAAATCGTAGCGTCAAGACGGCGGTACACCGTTGACCTGTCCTGATTAAAGGCGTCCGCCGTTTCTATGTCGCGGAGCTTTAAGAGGTAGTAATACTCGTCGCCGGTGTAGAGCGCAAACACTTTTTCGTCCTCCGAGGTGTCCGCCAGCTTATCCGAAATTATGGAAGCGTAGTCGCCGTCGGTAAGGAATATCTTTGAAATGTTGAAATCCTCGGTCAGATAGCTTACAAGGCTGACCTCGTCGTATTTTTCCACGCCGCGTATCAAGCGGTGCGTCGGGAATACCATAAGACCGCTGTTCTCCATCGAAACGAGCAGCATCATAGTGTAATCGTAAGGCTGTTCGCCTTCGCCGCCCTCCGCCTCGCGGCGGCTGTTGCGGTAGTTGAGCGCGGTTTCGTACCTGTGGTGTCCGTCCGCGATAAAAAGCGGTTTTTCCTCAAACAGTCGGGTGATTTCCGCATTTACCTCCTCGTCGGTAACTACCCAGATGTTCTGGGTAATGCCTTCGTCGGTCACAAACGAAATATCCGGCTCGTCTTCGGTCTGAGAATTTATTATGCTTTCTATTTCGGCGTTCTCATCCGAATATATGGAATATATCGGGCTGAGGTTCGCCTCGGTCGCGGTCATAAGATTAAAACGGTCTGTCTTAGCCTTTGAGATGGTTTCCTCGTGCGGGAAAATAATGCCGTTGGCGAAATCTTCGAGATGAACGAGGGAAATGATACCCTTAATTGATTTTTGAAGTGATCCGACCGCGAACTGCTGTTCGTAAATGTAGAACGCGGGCTTCTCCTCAAAAATCAGAGACCGGTCGTCGATCCACAGCTTGAGAGCCTCGCTTGCGCGGGTGTAGCAGTTGTCCTCGTCGCTGTCGCCTTCAAATACCTTGCCGAAATCCACGCGTATAATGTTATACGGGCTCTTGCTGTAAAGCAAGTCCTGCTTATCCGGCTTTATTATATCATAAGGCGGCGCGGTAACCTTGTTAAGGTCCGCAAATTTCTCGTCGTTATATCTTAAACCCTTAAACGGAATAACTTTTGCCATAAATTACCTCCTGATAATTCAACAAGGGGGCAAGCCCCGTATTAAATATGTCGGCGGGTGTTGTACCGATTTATTGTATTATTGTACCTCCGCCGAAAAATTAAGCACATCAAACGCCCGTTACGGCGGGAGCCGCTTAATTTAGTTATACATTACAATATAATACACTAATATCTCGTTTCCGTCAAGTTTTAAATGCCAATTTTTTCAACGTATTTTAATAAAAAATTGGTTAAAAATACTATCGGGGTGATTATTTTGAAAATAAGCGTAAAAAAATCCATACATCGCCCGATTTGCGAGAGAGACGATGAGGAGCCGTGGGCGCGTGTGTCCGACATTCTTTTGAACAGCGAAAAGACGCGCGTGGTGGCTGTGATAGCCGAGACCGAGAGCCTTATCCCGCTTAAGATGAGCCTGCCGCTCGGCAGCGTGTTTGAGTGGGACGCGTCTTTACTGCGTGCGCGCCGCACGGGAGAGAGGAAGATAGAGTGTCCCGCTCCCATATCGTGCGCCGACGAGGTGTTCCGCCTTAAAAGCGCGGGAGGCAGCCGCGTGCGGGATATATTTTTTGAACCGCAGAGCGGCGGCATAGTGGGCGTTACCGTGGGCGGACTTTTTGATAAGAGAAGAATAAATATTATACAAAAACAAGGCTGATAAAAAGGAGATGAACAGGCTGTGAAATTTTCAACCGGAGTAATTCTCGGTGCGGCAATCGCCGCGGGCATAACGCTCTGTATGTCGCAGGACAAACACGCGGCGCGCAAATTGAAGCGCAAAGCGTGCAGGGTTATGGATAACCTTGAGTGTGCCGTAAGAGATATGTTTTAAACAATAAAAAACCGCCGCAGAGCGAGCGGAATATGTTTGCGGTGCGGAGCGGGCAGTGACGCCCGCTCCGCATTTTTCTATTCTATTATATAGACTCTCGCGCTGCGTCTGCCGAAGTTGCGGCATTCGGAGGCGGTGTTGAAAAACAGGTCTATGCGGTTGCCCTTTATCGCGCCGCCCGTGTCTCCGGCTATGCAGTAGCCGTAGGACCACGAGCCGTCCGTCGCTTCGACGTACAGCCGAGTGCCGAGGGGGATAACGCCGGGGTCTACCGCGATAACTCCCACGCCGCACGGCATACCCGACGCGGTTATGCCGTAATCGCTGTCGCCGGGGCTTTTGCCGACGCTCTCAAACGAGTTGTCGTAGGCGGTCGCCTCCGCGATTATCGAGCGGCACTTGGTCAAATCGACGCGGCTTATTTCGCCACGCGACACATCCGTCGTCGCTCCGCTCGCAAATGCGGGAGAAATTTTTGCGCCCACATATACTATTTTATTTTGCGGCTCACGAACTACCTCCTCGCTCACGCGCTCGCGCGATACCTCCGCGCCGTTTTCATATCTGATAAGATAGGTCACGGCAAGCTCGCCGCTTACTCCCTCCTGAACGGTACTGCGCTCGCCCGCGGTCATTTCGCCGCTCAGCTCCTCCACCGTCTCATAGGGTATCTCCTCGTTTTCGGTGAGGTATTCAAACGAGACGTCGGTATAATCTATTGCGCCGCCGTATTCTATCTCCGCGTCGGGAGCGGGCAGAATTATATCGTCGCCGTCGGGCGAAAAGCCCACCTCGCTCAGAATTTCGGATGCTGTCCTCTTTGTCGTGAGATACTTTTTGGTTTCGCCGTTTACGGTTATATTAACCGATATGGCGCGGTATATCTCAATCGTCATATTGTTTTCGACGCGCTGCTTCCGGCTTACATTCATTTTGTCGCCGCGTTTTAAACTTATGCCTTCTTTTTCAAGCAGTTTTCCGACTTGTGTTTCAAATGTGATAAGACTTCTGTCAATGCCTTCTCCGTCCGAAATAGATACGTTTCTTGCCGCCGAACATACCGCACTGGTGCCGGACGTTATCAAAAACGCGCTTGCGAGCGCGAATACGATAATTTTTCTCGGTGGTATAAGCCTTTTGGAAAGTCTTTCGGTCATTCAATCACCTCTTATGGTTTTGTTTTGAAAATTTAATTAAGTTTAAATGGATAATCCTAAATTTTCAAATTGAAAAATCCCGATTATTTCCGATTATTCCGATTTAATCCAAGCTTGGGGCGCTGAGCGGACAAAAAAGCGACGTAAGCTCGTCGCGGCTTTGTTTTTGTCCCGTTTTCTCCGAAATGCGTTAATTCGTCAAAAGATTACAAATAAATCGTATTGAAAAATCCGATACTTTTTGATATAATTTAAAACAAATCGACACAATAACAAAAGCAAGGAGGACAGGCGGACGTGGCGGATATTAAAGTTTTCCCTTATGAAAGAGTGGACGATTTACAGCTCGGCGGGCTCAGGATAATTCAAAATCCGAGCTGGTTCTGTTTCGGCGCGGACGCGGTGCTGCTCTCCGATTTTGCTTCGGCGGGAATAAAGAAGGGCGCGTCTGTGCTTGACTTTTGCAGCGGTAACGGAATAATCCCGATTTTGCTGTCCGAAAAGTGCGAAGCGTCGCAAATAGTCGGGCTTGAGCTTTTACCCGAGGTCGCCGAGATGGCGAAAAGATCGGTTACTCTTAACGATTTGGGAGAGCTTGTCAAGATAAAGTGCGGCGACCTTAAAGACGCGGCGCAAATGTTCGGCAAGAGCGTGTTTGACGCGGTGACCTGCAATCCGCCTTACCGCGAGGCAGGTGGCGGAATTGAAAATCCCGACGATATTCTCGCGGTCGCCCGTCACGAGATAAAATGCTCTTTGACCGACGTAATATCAAGCGCGGCGCAGGTTTTGAAGCCGGGCGGAAAGCTGTTTATGGTGCATCGCCCCGACAGGCTTGCCGACATTCTGTGCCTTATGCGGGAGTATAAAATTGAGCCGAAGCGTCTGCGCTTTGTGCATCCGAAGGCGGGCGCGACCGCGAATATGATTTTGGCGGAGGGCGCACGGGGAGGTCGTCCGAAGCTGTTTTTGGAGCCGCCGCTTTATATTTATGACGACAACGGCGAATACACGAAAGAAGTGAATGAAATCTATGGAAGAATTTAAGGAAAAGGGTAAACTGTATATATGTCCGACGCCGATAGGCAATCTCGGAGATATAACCCTCCGCACACTCGAAATTTTGCGGAGCGTAGATTTGATTGCGGCGGAGGACACCCGCCACAGCATAAAGCTGCTCAACCATTTTGACATAAACGTACCGCTCACGAGCTATCACGAGCATAACAAGCGTCAAAAGGGCGGCACCCTCATTGAAAAGCTGCTCGGGGGTATGAATATCGCGCTTGTTTCGGACGCGGGTATGCCGGCGGTCTCGGACCCCGGCGAGGATTTGGTCGCGTTGTGTATTCAAAACGGCATTGATGTAGTGCCGCTTCCCGGAGCGTCCGCGCTGACCGCCGCGCTTGTGGCGTCGGGACTTCCGACGGGCAGGTTTTCGTTCGAGGGCTTTTTGTCGGTGACGAAAAGAAGCCGCGCGGAGCGGCTCGAAGAGGTTAAGAACGACACCCGCACGTTGATTTTTTACGAAGCGCCGCACAAGCTGCTTGCGACGCTTAAAGATATGCTCGCGGTTTTTGGCGACAGGCGGATTTGTCTTGCCAGAGAGATAAGCAAAAAGTATGAGGAATTTTGCAGGACCACGCTCAGCGAGGCTGTTGAAAAGTATGAAAACACCGCGCCGATAGGGGAGTTTGTGCTTGTTATAGAGGGCAAAAGCCGCACCGAGCTGGAGGAGGAGCGTATGGCGGCGGCTCCTTCGCCCGAGGCGCTTTTGAAAAGGTACGCCGCCGAGGGTATGCGCGGGCGCGAGTTGGTAAAGCGCGTCGCCGACGAGTTGAATATGCCGAAACGGGAGGTTTACGACATAAATCTGTGTCTGAACGAAAAAAACGCCGAAAAATTAAAATTAAAACAGAGAGAATAATAAATCTTTGTAAAAAAGTTCTTGACAAGCCGGGAAAATTGTGTTAAAGTTAGATGGTGTTATTGAGATATGGCGGTATAGCTCAGTTGGCTAGAGCATACGGTTCATACCCGTAGTGTCACTGGTTCAAATCCAGTTACCGCTACCACAAACGGCTCCTTGGTCAAGCGGTTAAGACTCCGGCCTCTCACGCCGGCTACAGGGGTTCGAATCCCCTAGGAGTCACCACGTCGCCGCAAGCGTTCGCTTGCGGCGGCTTTTTTATGCAAAAAAACGCCCGCGCTCGCGCGGGCGGGACGTCGAGGGCGCCGTCCCGTACAACCAAAAAAGCGACTTGAGACGATGTAGGGTGCGGCGCCCGCGCGTAGCGCAGGCGTTGTGTCACAATTACGCTACGCAGTGTAAATTAAAAAAGGTCGCTATGCGTACCCGTTCTTGTTAAGGACAATGTGAGTATGTCGTTTTCCGTCTTATATATCAAAAGCCAATCGGGAGTAATGTGACATTCCCGATGTCCGGAGTAATCTCCCTTTAAAGGATGGTCGTTATACACTTCGGGCAGCGGAACTTGCCGCATTAAAAGGTCTATAACATTTTTCAAAAGGTTCGTATCATATCCGCGCTTTACAACAGCCTTAAAATCCTTTTTAAATTTTGCGCTGTATCTGACTTTAAGCATTTAAGTCCTCCATAAGTTCATCAATATCATCATATGCTTTGCTCATATTGCGGTTGTGATTTACGTCGTCAATAGCGGCGAGGGTTTCGGAATTGGGTATATCTATTGCCAGTTCAAACGGTATTTTCCCAAGCCTTACCGCCTGTCTGCAAAACACACCCATAGCTGTTGACATATTAAGACCTAAAGCTGAAAACAGCTCGTCCGCCTGCGCCTTTAATTCTTTATCCATACGAATTGTAACATTTGTTGTTGCCATATCGTTATCTCCCTTCTGAATTAGTATATTCATTATAGCACAATTTATGTGCAATGTCAATGAAATGCACGCATTTTATTATTTCAAACAAAAACTAACGGCAGACGAAAGCCTGCCGTTAGTTTTATCTATTTTTATTTTTTGGAGCTTTGTTTGTTCTCTTGCTTATTTTGCTCCGCCTTTTGGGCGCGTTCGCGTTTAAGCTGCTCTTTCATATCCTCGTGCATATTGATGGCGTTCTGAGTGAGCCGTTCGATTGCGACCTTCTCCTGATGACGTTCGATAAGTGCGCTGTCGATGAGGACGTCCTCCTGATGATTGGACTGATATTTATAAACCAGCTTGAGCATAATGGGCGTTAAAATCGTAGTCGCGACGACCACTATGATAATCGGCGCGAAAAAGTCCTCCCGCATAAGTCCGAGAGCCGCGCCCTTCGACGCTACAATCAGCGCGACCTCGCCTCGGGATACCATACCGATACCGATTTTGGTCGCCTGAAGATTTGTATAGCCGCACGCCTTTGCCCCCAGTCCGCAGCCGAGAATTTTGGAGACTACGGCAACGAGGAGCAGAAGTATTGCAAAAATAACCATAGAAGCGTTCATTGAGCCGAGCGTAACTTTGAGTCCCACGTCCGCGAAGAAAATCGGGGAGAGGAACATAAACGAAACAATCTCAAATCTTCCTATCAAAAATGTCGTGTGCCTGTTTGACGAAAGGATAAGACCCGCGACAAATGCGCCGGTTATGTCCGAAACGCCGAATACCGACTCCGAAATGTACGCCATAATAAGGCAGAAGAAAAACGCGATTATTACAAAGCGGCGCAAGTCCTTTTTGTACGAATTGAGCCACGGTATCACAAACTTAATGAACAGCAGAGCAATTATCGCACAGAATACAAAGAAGCCGATAATTTTAATTCCTATCGCTCCCAGACTTACCGAGCTGTCCGCAAAGCTCGAAATGACGGTAAGAGCAATTATGCCCAGCACGTCATCTATAAGAGCCGCGCCGAGTATCGCGTTACCCGAATGAGTGGAGAGCTTACCCAGCTCCTTGAGCGTTTCGACCGTGATACTAACCGATGTGGCGGTCAAAATAACGCCTATAAATATATTTTGAAGCATATCCTTGTTAAACGCCGAGGTGAGCGCCCAGCCCATAAGAAGCGGCACGATAACGCCGAACAGCGCGATTATAAACGATTTAAAGCCGCTTTTCCTAAGTTCCTTAATATCGGTTTCGAGACCCGCGCTGAACATCAGCACGATAACGCCTATTTCCGCGAGCCTTGAAATAAAGGTGCTGGAGGCGATAATCTCGCCGTTCGGACCCAGCTCGCCTATTATGTTGAGACACGCGGGTCCCAAAATCAGACCCGCCAAAAGCGCGCCGACCACCTGCGGCAAATGGATACGCCGCGAAAGCATACCCAGCAGCTTTGTGCTTATAAGTATAATTCCCAAATCAAAAAGGAACTTATAGCTTGAACCAAACAGAGTGTGATAAATACTTTCTACCATATATGTTCCCTCCAATAAAAATTACATAACCGAAATCCATACTAAATTATAAGCACGTTTTCAAATAATGTCAATAATCAAATCCTAAAAAATTACAGAAAAAATTACAAAAAATTTCTATGTTCGGGCTTAAAAAATTTTGACGTGCCTTCCGATTGCGACAGTTTTTGCAAAATACCGATAGTATAATTTAAAATGAACACGGCAGAGGGGCATTGTTTACATAAAACGGCAAGGAGGCGGAGATATGTGAATAAAGACGTGACGATTTACATAGATGTGCTTTTTATGCTGAATTTTTTGATAAACTCCTGCCTTTTTTACACCACGGGAAAAATTTGCAAGAGGGAGATAGGCGCGGGCAGGCTGTGCGCGGTGTCGGCTGTGTCGGCGCTGTACGCGGCGGTGATGTTTTTCCCGAAGCTCAGGATACTGTATACGCTTTTGCTGAAAATAGCGTTTACGGCGGCGTTTGCGGCTCTGGCGTTCAGGCTCAGAAAGCCGCGCGAGATTTTGCTTGTGACCGCGGTGTTTTTCCTCGTTTCGTTCGCCTTCGGCGGAGCGGTCGTCGCCGTCGTGTTTTTGACCGACGCGGGAGAACGCCTGAACGCGTCGTTTTCAAACGGTCAGTTTTATATGAACGTGAGCGTGTGGTCGCTTGCGGCGGCTTCGGCGGCGGCATACGGCGGGACCGTGCTTTTTGCGAAGCTGTGCAGAAAAAATTACTCGCGCGAGCGGTTGACCGTGCGGCTTGAAATACGCGCACTCGGCGGCGAGTTTGCAGTGAACGGATTTGTGGACACGGGCTGTTACCTGTGCGGAGCGGGAGAAACTCCCGCGGTAGCGGTCGAGTACGAGGCGGTGCGCGGCGTACTGCCGCCCTGCTTTGAGGAATTTGTTATAGACCCTTTGCGGGCGTTTGCCGAGTACCCGAAATTTTCCGCCGAAAATAAAATTACGGTTCTGACTTACCGAGACTTCGGCGGCGGCAACGGAATTATCCCTGCGGTTACGGCGGAGGGCATACGCGCACTTGACGGAGGAAAGGTCGAGGATAGAGTTTTGGTCGGCTTTACGGCGCAAAAACTGTCGGACGGCGAGTATAACGCGATAATAAACCCCGACGTGTTCTCCGATTTCGCCGCTCCCGCGAAGCCCAAAAATAAAAAAGAAAATATATTTAAAGAAAATACATTCGGAATTAAAATTAGGAGGAATAAGTAATGCCGGAGAGAAATTTTTTGCAAAAGATTGTGCAGAGGCGGTATCTTTTTAAAATCTGGTGGCGCATAAAGCGATTTGCCCGCGTATATTATATAGGAGGAAACGACGTACTGCCGCCCCCTCTGTCGCACGAGGAGGAGAAGGAGCTTATCGCAAAGCTCGCCGAGGATATGGAGTCCAAGGAAATACGGCGCATACTTATCGAGCGCAATCTGCGCCTCGTGGTTTACATAGCGCGAAAGTTTGAAAACACCGGAATAGGCGTCGAGGATTTGGTGTCGATAGGCACGATAGGTCTTATCAAAGCCATAAACACGTTCAGTCCCGCGAAAAACATCAAGCTCGCGACGTATGCCTCGCGGTGTATCGAAAACGAAATACTTATGTATCTGCGAAAGAACAATTCTGCTAAGACCGAGGTGTCGATAGACGAACCGCTCAACGTCGATTGGGACGGCAACGAGCTTTTGCTGTCCGACATTTTGGGGACCGACAGCGACATAATTCAGAAAAACCTGGAGGATGAGGTTGACAAACAACTGCTCGGCATAGCTATGGACAAATTGTCGGGACGCGAGCGCCGTATAATGGAGCTTCGCTTCGGGCTGTGCGGAGCGGAGCGTGAGCGCACTCAAAAAGAGGTCGCGGATATGCTCGGCATATCGCAGTCGTATATATCGCGTCTCGAAAAGAGAATAATCAGCCGTTTAAGGCGGGATATAAGCAAAATGATAAATTCATAATATGTAAAGTTATATAACTTTACATATTATGACAAACCGTGCTTAAAAGCGCATAAATAAAGGCTTTTTGAGAAATAAAAACAGCGGATGGGCTACACAAAAAACAGTCTGCATATGTAAAGCTAAATAGCTTTACATATGCAGACCTTGATTTTTAGTTACCAATTTGAGATGGGTGTACTCCGCGCCGCATTTACAGGTTATCGAGCCCGCAAAATATTTCAGCTCGGAGGTTTTCAAAGAGAAAAGCGGCATACCGCACGCACTGCATTTGAAAAGTCCGTCGTTTGAAACCAGCGGCTTGTTGACGGGCTGGCTTGCGGAGCGGGGCAGGTAGTTATATTCCAGCGAACCTTTACAGCCGCACTTGCAGGCAAACATCAGCATAAGCGACCGATAACAGCCGCAGTTTAAGTAGCCGACGATTTTTTCGCATGGCTCGCATATGATAAGAGAGCCACCCTTTTTGAGGGTGCGCGCGTTGCGGCAAATCAGTTCATCCATTTTTCCTGTACCCTTGCAAGAGTGTCCGCGTAGGTTTGCTCGTTTGTGGTTTCGAGAATACAGTCGATAAACGGCTTTTTCTCTCTCATTATATCAAACAGCAGGTCGGTGTTCAGCATACCGCTGCAAGCCAGAACGGGTACCTTTTCGCCGTTTTCAATCTTAAAGTCCTTGAGGTGGAGTATATCTATTTTGTCGCCCAGCTCGCGGAACATTCCCTTTATTATTTCGTCCTGATTGGTATAGTTTGAACCGTCTATCATATTTACGGGGTCAAAAATTACCGAAAGGTTGGGAGAGTTCATTTCCTCAACAAAGCGCACCGTGCTTTCCACATCGTTGAGATTGTCCTTTGTTACGGGTTCCACGCCGAGCGTCACGCCGTACTTTTCGGCACACTCGACAAGCTCACGCATACCCTCCTCGAAAATGTCATAGGCACGCAGTTTGTCCTCTATATCGAGGTGTTGGACGTGTCCCGTTTCGGTTCCCACCATATTCGCGCCTATATAACGCGCAAATTTGAGGTTTGCCTTGAACCAGTCAAGCTGTGCGCGGCGCTCGTCGGGGTCGGGGTGAACGGGATTTATGTAACAGCCGAGCACCGAAACGCGCACGTTGTTTTTCGCAAGCTCGCCCTTTATGTAGTCTCCGAAGCCCGGAGTCATAACGCCGCAGTTCCAGTTGATGTCTTTAAACGATTTTTTGGGAGCAAACTGAATGTGGCGCACGCCAAGCTCCCCCATTTGATTTGAAAGCGAAACAATGTCGCCGCACGATACGTCGTGTCCGCGCATACCGCAGTTTAATATACCCATAAGCTCAGCCCCTTTTCTTATAATATATATAATTTTAACATCTCTTTAAAAATTTGTAAACCGAATTTTCTTTCGCTCCGATACAAGCAAGCGGGGATTTTACAATTCGGAGCAGAACGTAACCTTTTTGCCTTCGAGTATCATATTTGTGGTTCGCACCGCGCACATCTTTCCGCACATCGAGCAGGTGTGGCGTTCTGCGGGCGGTATCTCGTTGTAATATCGCTCCGCCTTTTCGCGGTCAAAAGCAAGCTCAAACATTTTGTCCCAGTCGAGCTTGTGCCTTGCGTCGCTCATAGCGTTGTCAATGTCGCGCGCGTGCGGGATACCGTTGGCTATATCCGCCGCGTGCGCCGCAATCTTGGACGCGACTATACCCTCGCGCACGTCGTCCACGTTCGGCAGGCGCAGATGCTCGGCGGGGGTCACATAGCACAGGAAATTCGCCCCGTTTGTCGCGGCGATAGTGCCGCCTATTGCCGAGGTTATATGGTCGTAGCCGGGGAAAATATCGGTAACGATAGGTCCGAGCACATAGAACGGCGCACCGTGGCACAGCCTTTTCTGCAGCTTCATATTTGCGGCTATTTCGTTGAGCGCCATATGTCCGGGACCCTCTACCATAACCTGAACGTCGCGCTCCCACGCGCGCTTTGTGAGGTCACCCAGCTCTATAAGCTCGCTTATCTGACCCGCGTCCGAGCTGTCATCTATACAGCCGGGTCTGAGCGCGTCGCCGAGGCTTATCGTAACGTCATACTCGCGCAGAATGTCGAGAACCTCGTCGTAATGCTCATAAAACGGGTTTTCGTTGCCCGTCATCTCCATCCACGCAAACAGCAGAGAGCCGCCGCGCGACACGATATTCATTCTTCTTTTGTCCCGCTTTAAGCACTCGACCGCACGCTTGTTGATGCCCGCGTGAATGGTCATAAAGTCGACGCCCTCCTCGGCGTGAGCGCGCACCACCTTCAAAAAGTCCTCCGCGCTTATTTCGAGCAGGTCTTTCTCAAGATAGCCTATCGCGTCGTACATAGGAACGGTTCCTATCATCGCGGGCGAGAACTCTATCAGCTTTTGGCGAAAGGCGTTGGTCTTGCCGTAGTTGCTGAGGTCCATAATCGCCTCCGCGCCCATATCTATCGCCATTTTGACCTTTTCCATCTCGCGGTCGTAGTCCACGCTGTCGCCCGAAATTCCGAGATTTACATTGATTTTTGTACGCAGTCCGTCGCCTATGCCCTCGGCGCTCAAAGAGGTGTGCCTTACGTTGGCGGGAATTGCGACAACACCGCTCGCGACAAGTTCACGCAGCTTTTCGGGAGCCATATTCTCTTTATCCGCAACCGTCTGCATTTGCGGGGTGATTATCCCCTTTTTTGCCGCTTCCATCTGTGTTTTGTATGTCATTTGAAATTTTCCTTTCAAAATAAATTTTAATAAATTTTAAAATTTTTAAGTCAAATCAGACAAATCAGAGCTTGTTTATTCTCTGTATCTCCTTATGGCTGGACAGCACAAGCAGAGTTTCGTCGTCCGAGAGGTAGGTCTCGGGCGTGATTTTCGGGTCCAGCTTGCCGTCCTTTTTGGTGCCGAGAATGTTTATGCTGTGGATTTTTCTCAAATCGAGCTGACCTACCGTTTTGTTGAGCCACGCCTTGGGTACCGAAATCTCAAAGATAGCGTATTCGCCGTTTAAGGAGGTGTAATCCAAAATGTTATCGGTGCTGTAACGGACGGCAGTCCAGTACGCAATCTGCCTTTCGGGATAAACTATCTCGTCCGCGCCGTTGCGGAGCAGGAACTTCTGATGCACCTCGTCAAAGGCTCTTGAAACGACCTTCGGCGCGCCCAAATCCTTCAGGAGAGAGGTTGCCTCAAGCGAGCTCTGAAAATCGCTTCCGATTGCGACGATACATAAATCAAAGTTCGCCACGCCGAGTGAGCGGAGGAAGTCCTCGTCGGTTCCGTCGCCTATTACGGCGTTTGTAACATAAGGCAAAATCATATTTACGCGGTCCTCGCGCTTATCGACAGCCATAACCTGATGCTTGAGCTCGCTCAGCCTGTACGCTATGTTTCTGCCGAACCTCCCCAAGCCTATAAGCAAAATAGATTTCATTTGATACCCTTCCTTTCGCTTTGTATTTCTGTAATCACAATCATTATGTACCGATTGGCTTTAACAAGCTATCCGACAGACACCTTTTCCTGCGGGAGCTTTGAATTGTTGATTTTTACAGTTGTCGCCGCGGCGAATACCAGTGTCAGACCGCCCACTCTGCCCAAAAACATAAGAGCGACCAAAACGCCTCTCGACGCAAGGCTCAATCCGGGCGTAATTCCGGTGGTAAGTCCCACGGTACCTATCGCCGACGCCGCCTCGAAAAAGCAGTTCATAATGGGCAGCCCCTCGAAACAGCTTATAAAAATTCCGCCGAACAAAAACAGGAAAATGTACAGCATCAAAATTGCGAGGGCGTTTTTCACCGCGTCGAAGTCTATTCTTCGCCCGAAGCATTGCACGTCGGTCCTGGCTCGGAAAACCGAGATTGCGGTGACAGCCAACACCGCCAGCGTTGTGGTTTTAAGACCGCCCGCGGTAGAGCCGGGCGAGCCGCCTATCAGCATAAGAATTATCATTACCGCTTTGGAGCCGCCGCTCAAATGCGTAATATCCACGGTGTTAAAGCCCGCCGTTCTCGTCGTTACCGACTGAAACAGCGATGCGAGTACGCGTGTGCTGCCGCTCAGACCGGGCATATGCGAAAACTCGTAGAAATACAGAAACAGCGCAGGCAAGGTTATCAAAACGAGAGACGTCACGATAACTATTTTGCTTTGAAGCCTGTATTTTTTGAAATGCAGTTTGTTCATTCGCAAATCCTGCCAGGTCATAAATCCTATACCGCCCGATACGATGAGCACCATAATGGTTATGTTTATAAGCGGGTGCGCCGTAAACGAGGTCAGCGACGAAAACGGCGCGCCGCCGCCCATAATGTCGAAGCCCGCGTTGCAGAACGCCGAAACCGAGTGGAAAAACGCCTGCCAAAGACCGTAAATCCCCGACCTGCGGCAGAAAATGGGAGCCATAACCGCCGCGCCCAGAAATTCGACGCATAGCGTAAATTTCAGGATAAATCTGGTCATACGGATAATTCCTCCGACCTGCGGCGCGGAGATTGCGTTTTGCATCGTACTGCGCTGCATAAGACCTATCTTATGCCTTGAAAAAGTTATGAGAGCAATAGCCACGGTTATTACGCCCATACCGCCCACCTGAATCATTCCGAGTATGACAGCCTGCCCGAACGCCGACCAATACGTTGCGGTGTCGTGAACCACCAGCCCCGTAACGCAGACCGCCGATGTAGCCGTAAAGAAAGCGTCAGCAAAGCCCGCTCTGCCCGCGCCCGCTTTTGAGACGGGAAACATAAGCAAAACAGTGCCGAGCATAATCGCAAGAGCGAAGCTGCATATTATAACGCGGAATGAAAAAAAGCGTTTACTTATATGAATATGAACTTTCTCCATAATATATCTTCTCTCAAAAATCTCATATTAAATACGATATATTTTACCACTAAAATCGGCGTATGTAAATAAAAAAATAAAAATTTACAAAAAACTTTTATATAAAAAACGGACGCGCTGCTGCGCGTCCGTCTTGTCTTATGCAATATCAGAATTTGTCGCGTTCCACATAGCTTGTATGTAAAATTCGGTGCGCTTTACTGCTTCCCGGGCTTCCGAGATATGTGGTGTAGAGCTTCTGGATAGCGGGGTTCTCGTGAGACTTACGGATAGACTTTCTCATATCCTCCGAATACAGAGCCATCGCGCGGAGCGATTTCAAATCCACGAAGTTTCTCACCGCGGAGGGCTGAACAGGCTGACCGCCGCCGTTGATACAGCCGCCGGGGCACGCCATTACCTCGATGAAGTGATACTTCTTCTCGCCGTTTTTAACCGCGTCAAGCACCTTGCGCGCGTTGGCAAGACCCGAGCATACGCAGACGTTCAGCTCAACGCCGCCAATATTGTAGGTGGCCTCTTTTATACCCTCGGTTCCGCGAACCTCCATAAAGTCGACCTCGGACGCCTGCTTGCCGGTTATTCTCTCGGCGGCGGTTCTCAGAGCCGCCTCCATAACGCCGCCCGTCGCGCCGAATATTGTTCCCGCGCCCGACGACTCGCCCAGAGGATTGTCGAAGTCCTCATCGGGGAGATTTCTGAAGTCAATTCCCGCACGGCTTATCATATGACCGAGTTCACGGGTGGTCAGCACCGCGTCAACATCGGGATAGCCCGACGCCGACTGGTCGGGACGACCTATCTCAAATTTCTTTGCGGTACAGGGCATAACTCCGACCACGAAAATATCCTTCGGGTCTATGTTGTTCTGCTCCGCGTACCACGTCTTTATAATTGCGCCCAGCATCTGCATAGGCGACTTGCAGGACGAGAGGTTGGGTATCATCTCGGGGTAATTATGCTCGCAGAATTTTACCCAGCCCGGTGAACAGGAGGTTATCATCGGCAGCGTTCCGCCGTTTTGCAAACGCTCTATAAATTCGTTTGCCTCCTCCATAATCGTCGCGTCCGCGCCGAAGTTGGTGTCGAAAATCTTGTCAAAGCCCAGCCTTCTCAAAGCCGAAACCATCTTGCCCTCGACATTTGTGCCTATCGGGTAGTCGAACATCTCTCCGATAGTCGCACGTATTGCCGGAGCGGTCTGAACGATAACGTGCTTGGTCGGGTCCTGAATAGCGTCCCAAACGCGCTTGGTGTGATCCTTTTCCGAAATCGCGCCGGTGGGGCATACAACGATACACTGTCCACATCCGACACAAGCCACGTCGCCGAGGGGCTGGTCGAACGCACAGCCGATATGCGTGTTAAATCCGCGCTCGTTCGGACCTATTACCGAAACGCCCTGCACCTTTTCGCACGCGGCAACACAGCGGCGGCAAAGGATACACTTGTTGTTGTCACGGTACATATGCTCCGCGGAGTCGTCTATCTCATAGTGATTTATTTCGCCGTCAAACATATTTACGTCGTCAACGCCGAAGTCGCGGCATATCTTTTGAAGCTCGCAGTGTCCGTTCTGAACGCACGCAAGACAGCGGTTGTCGTGCGTGGAGAGAATGAGCTGGAGGTTGTGTTTTCTCGAATTGAACACACGCTCCGAGTTGGTTATTATCTCCATACCGTCCGAAACGGGATAAACGCAGGACGCAACCAGATTGCGCTGTCCCACAACCTCAACTACGCAAATTCGGCACGCGCCGATTTCGTTGATGTCCTTGAGGTAGCAGAGCGTCGGAATGTTAACGCCCACGAGACGAGCCGCTTCGATTATGGTTATACCCTCCGGAACGGAATAGGGTATGCCGTTGAATTTTATATTTACATCAGCCATTTTCTGTTCTCCTCCTTACTTCTTTGAAATCGCGCCGAACTTGCAGCCTTCCATACAAGCGCCGCACTTTATGCACTTGGACTTGTCGATTGTATGGGGTTTCTTGACCTCGCCCGAGATAGCGCCGACGGGGCATTTTCTCGCGCACAGCGTACAGCCGCGGCACTTATCCGCGTCAATTTCATACGACAGGAGCGCCTTGCACACTCCCGCGGGACAGCGTTTCTCCAGAATGTGCGCCTCGTACTCGTCTCTGAAATATCTGAGCGTCGAAAGTACGGGGTTGGGAGCCGTCTGACCCAGACCGCACAGAGAGATCTCTTTAATGTGCGACGCAAGCTCTTCAAGTCTGTCCAAATCCTCTATCTCGCCTCTGCCCGAGGTGATTTTTTCAAGTATCTCGTAAAGACGTTTGGTTCCTATTCGGCAGGGAGTGCACTTTCCGCAGCTCTCCGCGATTGTAAACTCAAGGAAGAACTTCGCCATATCGACCATACAGGTGTCCTCGTCCATAACGATAAGTCCGCCCGAGCCCATCATCGAACCTATGTCGGTCAGGCTCTTGTAGTCGATTTTGGTATCTATAAGACTTGCGGGGATACAGCCGCCCGAAGGTCCGCCGGTCTGCGCCGCCTTGAACTTCTTGCCGTTGGGTATGCCGCCGCCTATCTCCTCGATTACCTGGCGGAGCGTCGTACCCATGGGAACCTCGATAAGACCCGTGTGGTTGATTTTTCCGCCGAGCGCGAATACCTTTGTACCCTTGGAGTCCTCTGTACCCATTGATGAGAACCAGTCCGCGCCGTTTAAGATTATCTGCGGAATGTTGGCAAAGGTCTCCACGTTGTTCTCCAGCGTGGGCTTGCCCATAAGACCCTTTATCGCGGGGAACGGAGGACGCGGTATAGGCTCTCCGCGCTTTCCTTCGATTGAACGCATAAGAGCGGTTTCCTCGCCGCACACGAATGCGCCCGCGCCGAGTCTTAAATCAAGGTCAAAGTCAAAGCCCGAGTTTAGAATATTCTTTCCGAGCAGTCCGTATTCTCTCGCTTGCTTTATCGCGGTGGTCAAATGCTCGACCGCGATAGGGTACTCCGCGCGAACATATATGTAACCCTCGTCCGCGCCGACAGTGTAGCCCGCGATGAGCATCGCCTCTATAACCGAGTGGGGGTCGCCCTCGAGAACCGAGCGGTCCATAAACGCGCCGGGGTCGCCCTCGTCGGCGTTACAGCAGACGTACTTCTTGTCGCCCTTTGCGTTTTTGGTGAACACCCACTTGCGAGCGGTCGGAAATCCGCCACCGCCGCGACCGCGCAGTCCCGACTTTTCAAGGGTCGAGATTACCTCGTTCGGAGTCATTTCGTCAAGCACCTTCGCAAGAGCCATATATCCGTCCATAGCTATGTACTGCTCTATGCTTGCGGGCGATATTACGCCGCAGTTACGAAGCGCGCTTCTGTGCTGATGACGGTAGAACACCGTGTCGGTGTACGCCGATATTTCGCCGTCGTTTACCGTCTCGGCATACAGATATTTAAGCACCGGCTTTCCGCCTACGAGGTGCTCTTTCACAATCTCCTCGATATGCTCGGGCTCGAGACGGGAATAGAAGTATCCGTCGGGATAAACTATCATAATCGGACCGAGCGCGCAAAGACCGAAGCAACCGGTCTGAACGATGTTTACCTCGTCGCGTATGCCCGCCTTTTCAAGCTGGGCTTCAAGCTCGTCGATAATTTTCATACTTCCCGACGAGGTACAGCCCGTACCGCCGCACACGCGTATGTTATATTTGTAGCTTTTCATATTTTTCAGAGTTTCTTCTTTTATTTTGATAAGCTCCGCCACATTTTTCACAATTACCGCCTCCTTTAGTCAAGTGCCTTATATTTTTCGATGATTTTGTCAACGTCGTCCTCGGTAAGTCTGCCGTAAACCTCCTCGTTGACGGTCAGCACGGGTGCAAGTCCGCACGCGCCGATACATCTGCACGATTCGAGAGAGAATTTTCCGTCGGGAGTGCAACCGCCGTCGTCAATTCCCAAAACCGTCTTGAGACGCTCGAAAATCTTACCCGAGCCCTTAACATAGCAGGCGGTTCCGAGACAGACCGAAATCGCATACTTGCCCTTGGGCGAGAGTGAAAACTGCGCGTAAAACGTGGATATTCCGTAAACCTGTTCGAGCGGCACGTTAAGCCCCGATGCTATCATCTTTTGTACCTCGATGGGCAGATAACCGTAGATGTCCTGCGCCGCCTGCATAACAGGCATCAGCGCACCCGACTGGTCCTTGTACTTTTCGATTGCCGCTTCGAGCTTTTTCTGCTGCTCTTTAGTTCCCTTGAAGGGGATGCAACTGCAATTACTCATAAAGTTATTCTCCAATCTTATATGATATTTTTTTAACAAACATAATACAGCCTTAACAGTATAACATATATTTTAAAAAAATGCACTATTTTTTTAAAAATAATATTATGAATTTTTACAAGTTGAGACAAAAAAATACAAAACGGTATTTTTTTATTTAATTCCGAACAGTCTTTTCGCGTTTGCGTCGGTTATTTCGACCACTTCGCCGTAGTCTATGCCTTTGACCTCCGCGACCTTTTGCGCCACATATTTCACATATCCGCTGTGGTTTCTCTCGCCTCGGTGCGGTTCGGGCGACATATACGGGCTGTCGGTCTCAATGAGCAGACGCTCCATAGGTATGACCGCGAGCGCCTCCAGCGCACGGCGGGCATTTTTAAAGGTCAGCACCCCGGTAAACGAGATATGAAATCCCATTTTGAGCAGGACCTTGGCAGTCTCCGCGCTGCCCGAGAAGCAGTGCATAACCCCGTTTGAAATATTCATATTTTTAAGTTCCTCGATACATTCCCCTCGCGACTCTCTGTCGTGAATTATAACGGGCATATCGAGATTTTTTGCGAGCGAGAGCTGCTCGCGCAGCCACCTGTGCTGCATTTCTTCGTCGGTGTCCTCAAAATAGTGATAGTCCAGACCGATCTCGCCTATCGCGCGCGCCTTCGGATGCTTCGCCATTTTTTCAAGCTCCGCCATACCCGCGTCGTCAAGCTCGCCGACCTCACTCGGATGAACGCCGACCGAGGCATATATAAAGTCATATTTATCGGCAAGCGCAAGACTCGCCCGCGATGATTTAAGGCTTGAGCCTATATTCATAATGTTTGAAACGCCGTCGGCGTGAATTTGTTGTATGAGCGCGTCGCGGTCGCCGTCGTAACGCTCGTCGTCGAGATGCGCGTGACTGTCAAAAAGCATAATTCTCACTCCCGTAAAAATAAAGTCGGATAAAATAGGACAAAAAATCCCTTGAAAATAATAACACCAAACGGAGCGGGTGTCAACAGTAAAACAAAACAGCGGCGCATTTTTTGCAGTGAAAAAGAAAAGGCTGTGTGAAAATTGTGTTACAAGAAAATTGTGTTACAAATCAAAGCGGTGTATTGACTTTGTTTGTTAGTATATGGTAAAATGTTTAAAAATGATATTTAATATATTTTAAGGAAGGAGTTGTTCAAAATGTGGACACGAAGCGGTTTGAAAATGTCGGCAAAGGGCGTGCTCAGAGGAAATTACTGGATTTCGCTCGCCGCCGTACTCATAGTGGGTATTATTACCTCTGTATTTTCGGGACTTTACGCAACCGGTCTCAGAGAGTATATGACGAGTTATTCGCAGATGATGCTGGGCAACATATCAATTGAAGAGTTTGAAAACACCGTTGCATCTATGTCGGGCAAGCTCATACGCGCATACATTACTGCGCTCATCGTTTCGATTTTTATATTCGGACCTCTTGCGGTCGGCTCGGTAAAGTTTTTCCTGAAATCGGCGCAGGGCGAAAGCTCGCTCGGCAATATATGGAGCGGCTTTAAGACAAACTATCTGCACGTGGTGTGGACGCTGTTTAAGCGTGATTTGTTTGTTGCGCTCTGGTCACTGCTTTTCTTAATACCCGGAATTATAAAATCGTATCAGTATGTTATGGTGGAGTACATATTGGCGGATAACCCCGATATTTCTTCGCACGACGCGCTCGTTCAGAGCCGCGAGATGATGAAGGGCAATAAGTGGCGCTTCTTTGTGCTTCAGCTTTCGTTTTTAGGCTGGCTGGCTCTCGGCGCACTTGCGTGCGGCTTGGGAACCGTTTTCGTTACGCCGTATATGCAGGCGACATACGTTCAGTTCTATCTGTCGGTAAAGCCTCAAAAAGTAATTACCCAAGCGGCGGAAGCATAATGGCTGTATATTAAAAAATCACGGGCAGTCTTATAGCTGCCCGTGATTTTTTAGTCTTAATCTATCCTAAGCCGTTCCTTAAGACCGCTGAAGCGGTTTTGAATATTGTTGTTGTCCACGAAAAGGCGCAGTATGTCCTCGCGCCCCACAAGCACGACCAGAGACTTAGCTCTGGTTACCGCGGTATAGAGCAGATTGCGCGTCATAAGCAGGCGGTGGGTTTCAAATATCGGCATAACCACCGCGTCAAATTCGCTGCCCTGGCTCTTGTGCACCGTTATCGCATAGGCAAGCTCCAAATCGTCAAGCTGCAGAAAGTCGTATTTGACCTCTTTGTCGTCAAACATAACCGTCACGGTCTGGTTCCTGTGGTCGATGTCGGTAATAAATCCCGAGTCGCCGTTGAACACGCCGGTGCCGCTCTCCCCGTCGCTCTTGCGCCACTCAAGCTGATAATTGTTCCTGTTTTGCATAACCTTGTCTCCAAGGCGATAAATCCTGCCGCGCATCTCCTTTTCGGTCTTTTCGGCACTCGGAGGATTGAGAGAGTTCTGGAGCAGACGGTTAAGGTTTGCCGCGCCTATGTCGGTTTTTCGCGCGGGAGTCAAAACCTGTATCTGCGAGAGACTGTCTATCCCGTAGGCGCGGGGCAGACGGTTGACGCACAGGTCGGTAATCGTTTCGCAGAGGCTTTGCGCGTCGTTGCGCCGCACGAAAAAGAAGTCGTTGTCGCGCTCGTTCAGCGTCGGGTATTCGCCGTTGTTGATTTTATGCGAGTTTACGACTATCATACTCTCCTGCGCCTGTCTGAAAATTTCGGTCAGACGTATGCACTCCAAAAGCTCGCTGTCGATTATATCCCGCAGCACGTTTCCCGCGCCGACGGACGGAATCTGGTCGGCGTCGCCCACCATAACAAGCCGCGCCCCGACCGGCACGGCTTTTAATAGCCCGCTCATAAGGCAGGTGTCGACCATACTCATCTCGTCGATAATTATAACGTCCGCTTTGAGCGGGTTTCGCTCGTTCCTCGTGAACTGCTGATAACGTGAACCGTCGTCGATTGCGGTGATTTCGAGCAGACGGTGAATGGTCTTTGCCTCGATATTGCAGACCTCGGTCATTCGCTTCGCGGCGCGTCCGGTGGGCGCGGCGAGCGCGACCTCCTTACCGAGACGCTGCATAACCCTTATTATGGTGTTGACTATCGTGGTCTTTCCGGTGCCGGGTCCGCCGGTTATTACAAGCGCGGAATTTTCGAGCACCTTTTTTACCGCCAGCCTTTGGGAGTCGGTGAGCGTAATGTTGCCTTCCTCCTCAACATCCGCTATAAGCTCATCGGTTTCGGCCTGATTTATCTCAAAGTATATCGACGAAAGCTCCTTCAGACGCTTCGCGACGTCACGCTCGGCGTTGTAATATTCTTCGGGATATATCGCGTCGTACTCTCCCATATTTTCCAGGACTATATCCCCGTCTGTCAAAAGCTCGGATATTGCGTCCTCCGCCGCGGCAGCGTCGCACTCCAGCAGCCTCTGGGCGCGGCGGACAAGAGTAAACCGCGGGAGATATGTATGTCCGCCCGCGTTCGCTTCGCGGCGCAGGGTATATTTTATGCCTGCGCGGATACGCCTCGGGTCGTTTTGGTCAAATTTCATACCGTGCGCGATTTTGTCAGCCGTTTCAAAGGTAAATCCGTCCACCGCGTCAATGAGCTGATACGGAGAGCTCTGCGCGACGTGTACGCTCTCGGTGCCGAACACGCGGAACACACGCGCCGCAATCGACGCCGATACCCCGTGGTTTCGAAAAAACATAACCGCCTCGCGCACGCCGAGCTGCTCCAAAAATTTCTTGTGGATAACGTCTATCTTTTTCTGAGAAAGCCCCTTTATTTCGAGAAGCCTTTGCGGGTCGTTTTCGATTACCGACAGCGCGCTTCTGCCGAACTTTTCCACAATGGCGCGCGCGGTGGACTTCCCGATTGACGGCAGCATACCCGACGCAAGATAGTTTTCAATCTCGCTCTCGGTGGACGGCAGATTTTTTTCGTAATACTCCGCCTTAAACTGCTCGCCGTATTCGGGGTGGCTCACATACCCTCCGAACGCCGATATGCTGTCGCCCTCCGAGATGTCGGGCAAAAATCCGGTGACGGTTATAAGCTCGCCGCCGACCGCAAGGTCGCACACCGAATAGCCGTTGGAGGGGTTTGAAAAGATTATGTCCTCCACCGTGCCGGACAGTCTCAGTAAATTTTCATTTGTTGTTTCGGTATAGTTGTCCATTTTAATTATACATCCTACATTTCCTGAATTTTTTCTATGTATTGCTCCCGCTTCATGGCGTATAAAAATTCGTATTCGCTTTGAAGCCTCATAAGTATTTCAAAGGTCTCGTCCTCCGAGCCTAAATCTACGACCACTATGTCGTCCACCGTTCTCCCGCCGCTTTTGGAAAGCGCACGCCACACAGCCGAGCGCACCATCCCCTCTACCGACTCCTCTCGGTTTTTGACAAACATAACAAGACTCTCGCTCGGCGGGTGCTCGGGTCCCGCCTCTTTGAAATACGCCGCCGCGCATTTTGCGAGTGAGAATGTGCCGTACAGAGCCAGCGCACAGACTATCGCCGCCAAAACAATCATTTAAACGCCCCCTTTATAAAACACATATTATGCGGAAGGCTCAAAACCGTGATTGACAAAGCCTGTACAAATTGTTATTATACATATAACAACAAATTTTTCAAAAGGGAGCTGTATTTATGTTACAAAAGTTTAAAGAGTTTGCCTTTAAGGGCAACGTAATCGACTTGTCCGTCGGCGTTATAATCGGCGGTGCGTTCGGCAAAATCGTGTCTTCGCTCGTGAGCGACATTATAATGCCCTTTATAGGCGTTATAAGCGGCGGCATCGACTTCAAGGGTCTCAGCGTAACTGTCGGCGAAGCCGTGATTACATACGGTAACTTTATCCAAGCGGTAATCGACTTCTTCATCATTGCTATTTCGATTTTTGCAATGGTAACGGCTATCCAGAAAGCTATGTCGCTTCGCGGAAAGAAGGAAGAGGAAGAAGCGGCGGAGGTTTCCGCTCCGACGACCGAAGAGCTTCTCGCCGAGATACGCGATATACTCAAGGACGGTTCTCACCCCGCTTTAAAGAGCGCGGAAAGCTCCGACAAAGAGTAGAAAGAGCAGCCGGTCTATTCTATGGCAAAGCGGGAAAACATCTCTCCGAAATCTATTCCGCCTATGACGCGCCCCTTGTAGCTTTCCTGCAAGCCGCGGTTCGCGTCGCGCAGTGTGGCGGAGGTCACTCCGTAGTTGTGGGAAAAATAGGTTTCCAACAGCGCGCCGAAGTGGTCGCAGCCGCGTATTATTCTGCCGTCGAGCGGATTGTATTCGTCCGAGTTACAGCTTTTGCTTATCTCCTCCGAGGTGGTTATTATCACCTCGGAGTTTTTTTCTATCTTGCTTTCAAACTCGTCGTGCGTATAGTAGTCGAGCTCTCTGCGCCAGTCGTCGGGAATGAACGGATATATTTTTTCGTTCATCTGCTCGCCCTCGATATTTTTGATAAGCTCGTCCAGCCCGTCCACCGAGGACTTCACGGGCGAAACGATGTCGCGGGTCAGCACTTCGGGTACGTCGTGGAACAGTCCCGCGAAAAAGTTGTTGACGGTGCGCCTGCCGCACGCGTTTATCTCGCAGGAACAAAAATATGACATAAGCGCGACAAGCAGCATATGTCCCATAACCGAAGTCGCGGGAATACGCGGCGAGCGCGACCACCTCTGCTGAAATCGAAGCTCGCCCAGAAGATTGGTAAAGCTGATGAGATTTTGATTGTGCATAAAAGCGTTAAAGTAGCTGTAACCCTCAAAATCTCTCATCTGGTCGTCAATCTCGCGGCGGGTGTCCTCTATTCCGAAGTAGCTCTGACACATTCCGTATATAATGTTAAACTCCCATTTAGTCGCACTGTAATGCGATACCTTGAGAATATTTTTCTCGTTTTTGCAGTAGTCCGCATCGGTAAAATATCGCTTAAACTTGTCGGCGAAGCCGAGCGGCAAATCGCTTATCATTTTATCAAGGGAGCTTATTACCCACCCGTTTATCTGGCTTCCCTTTTCGTCCATCAGCTTGTGGAAAATCGGAGGCTTGATGTCGGTCAGCACCAGACGGTGCAGAAACTCGAAAATTCCGCCCTCCGCGACCTTTAAAAGGTCAACGTCCTCTCCGCGCTCCGCCGCGAGCTTTGAAAAGACGTAGGCGTAAACCATCTTGTGCGCCTGCTTGTCAAGCTCGGAAAACCCGCGCGACGGGCGTATGTGGTCGTTCCACCGCTCAATCGACGCCGACTCAAAAATAAACTCTATCAATTCCTTTTGTATCATATATAAACATCTCCTTTTCCCAAAAAGCGACTTGCGCTTTTTGGGAGATTACGCGGCTTTGCGCCGCGTATTTTCCGATTTAGTTCGGTAAAAATCATCGGATTTTTACCGATAATACGGGGTTTTTCAAGGGGTGTCCCCTTGAACGCGCCTTTTGGTTCTTTTCCCCGCGTGGGGAAAAGAATATAACCTCCGCACGGAGTGCGGAAAATATATAGAAAATATATAAATATTATAACACTTGCCGCATTCATTTACAACCTTTCTTTTTCCAAAGAATCTAATGTTACAAAAATATTACAGGAATGTTACATTTTTTTAACAATTTCTATTGACTTTATGTTAAAAATATTGTAGAATATATTTAAGAATTTGGCGCTTGGTGATATTTCCGAGCGGTTTGCGGAGGTTTTTACGGTATGGATACCCCTATTAAAAATAGTTTGTTCGGTTACAGCAAGTCGAGCGTTAACCTTTATATCAAGGAGATGAACGAGTCGGCAAGCCGTATGCTGGAGGAAAAAAATGCGGAAATCAAGGCTCTTAAGGACGAGTGTGCAAAGCTCCGCGAGCAGAAGGACGCTATCACCGAGGCGATTTTGGCGGCTAAAAAACGCGCTCAGGAAATTATTTCGACGAGCGAGAAAGAGGCGGAGCAAAAGCGCGAAAGAATCAGAAGCGACTATGCCCGCGAAACCGAGAATATTGACAGAATACGAAGCCGTATATCCGATGTTCGTTCGGTAGCAATCGAGACTCTCAGGAGCTTCAGCGATAATTTAAAGGATATTGAGACGTCTCTCCAGAACGAGCTCCGCGCCGCAGAGCCGCTAAGCGACGGCATATTCGCAAGCGAGGCTTCCGAGCCGTTTGAAGAGCCTGCCGCTCCGAGCGCCGAGGAGGCGGCTCCGGCGGAAAGTCGGGAAAAGGTTGCAAAACCTACAATAATTAAAATAAAATAGTTCAAAATCAAACAACCGCGGAAAAGTACGCGGTTGTTTTTCTTTATTTAAAACATAAAATATTTTTATGGGCTTTCGGCACAAAATTTGTATAAAATATCCTTTGAAATAATTTGCAAACGATGTTAAAATATATTTATCGTGTAGCGGAAGGGCGCGTAAATCCAGATTGGGTTTACGCGCCTTTTTCTTTGCTGCGAAACCGATAAATTTATTTTGAAGGGGAAATTAAAACTAAAATGGGAACCAAAACGGAAATGAAAACGGAAATTAAAAAGAAAGTTGAAACCGAAAAATCAAGCTCGTATCTTGCGGAGGAGAGGATAGGTATTCTTATGCGTAAATACGCCGTACCGTGTATTATATCTCTGCTTGTTGCGGCGCTTTACAATATCGTAGACCAGATATTTATTGCCAACGCCGATTATCTCGGCTCATACGGCAACGCGGCGAATACCGTTGTGTTTCCGCTGACGGTCATCGCGCTTGCAATAGCCGTTATGATTGGCGACGGCTGCTGTGCGTTTGTGAGCCTTTGCCTTGGCAGGCAAAACAAAAAGGACGCGGAGAAAAGTATCGGAAATTCGGTTGTTTTGTCGGTGCTCGGCGGCATAGTGCTGTGCGCTGTTTATCTGATATTCAGAGACGCGATCGTCACGGCTTTCGGAGGAACCGTCAACAGCGAAACCTTTGAATATTCAAAGGAATATTTCTTTTATATCACGCTCGGCATACCGTTTTATATGTTCGGTCAGGCGATGAACCCCATCATACGCTCGGACGGAAGTCCGAAGTTTGCGATGGTATCGACGCTTGCGGGTGCTGTTGCAAATATGATACTCGATCCGATTTTTATATTTATATTCAAATGGGGTATGATGGGAGCGGCCGTCGCAACTGTCGCGGGTCAGGTGATAACGGCGGCGCTTGCGGTGTGGTATTTGCTTCACACCAAGACGGTAAAGCTCACCAAGCCGAGCTTTAAACTAAACCCGCAGATAATCGCTAAAATCATACCTCTCGGAATATGCAGCTTCCTGTCGCAGATTTCACTCGTCGCGGCGATGGCGGCTATCAACAATATGATTAGAAAATACGGCGCGCTGGATGAAATTTTTTCACAGGCGCAGTACGCACAGATACCTATGGCGGTCGTTGGAATAGTGATGAAGTTTTTCCAGATAGTAATATCAATAGTTGTAGGTATGGCGGCGGGCTGCATACCAATCGTGGGATTTAATATGGGAGCGGGAGAAAAACTGCGTGTGAAAAAGCTGTTTACAAGGTTGCTGATTTGCGAGGCGGCGGTCGGCGCGGTCGCGCTTTTGGCGGCGGAGCTTTTCCCGCATCGGCTTATAGCGATATTCGGCGCGGCAAACGAGAGCACGTATTATACGGATTTTGCGGTAAAGTCCTTCAGAATATATCTTTGTATGATAATTTTGGCGTGCGTCAACAAGGCGGCGTTTATCTTCCTTCAGGCGATGGGAAAGGCGGCGGCGTCAACTATGCTTTCAATGGTAAGGGAGATTGTTTTCGGAGTCGGCTTCGCTCTGCTTCTGCCGATTTATTTCGGACTGGACGGAGTTCTGTATTCAATGCCCGTTTCGGACATACTGACGTTTATAATTTCGGTCGTCGTGATTGCTTTAACCTACCGTCAGCTTACGATTTCGACGCCGGTATAATAGTGCTTTAAAATTTCGGTATAGTCCTTGCCCTCCTTTGCCATACCGTTTGCGCCGTATTGGCTCATTCCCACGCCGTGACCGTAGCCGCGCACCGAAAAGACCGCGTTTTCGCCGTCCAAAGACAGCTCAAAGCACGCCGAGTTAAGCCCGAAAGTCGAGCGTATTTCGGTTCCTTTGAATTGTGCGCCGCCTATTTCGACGGTCTTGACCGACCCGCCGACGGTGTGCTCGATTGCGCCTGTTTGCGCCGAGCTTACGCCGAGCTTTTCGTAAAGCTCGGATACGGGGACAGTGACCGTACTGCTGAAATTCGGCGAGGACTCGTCCCATGGGCTGTCCACCGATTGAAGATAGGAGTATTCCCCTCCGCCCCAAACGTCGCTCGGGATTTCGGTTTTTCCGTGAGACGTGGAGTGAAAGAACGCGCGCACCGTTTCGCCTCCGCAGACCATATATTCCCCCTTTGTCTCATTGACTGCCGTTTCAAACTTTTCCCAAGCGGATTTTGCCGCGGCTTCTCCCCATTTGCCGCAGGCGGATTGGTAGCTGAGCCACCCCTCACAGTGGTTTGGGTCGGTGCATATTGACGCGCCGTGGTGACTCTCCGCGTCCGTGCTCATACGGGTTTTGAGATAGCTTCGCGCCGCGACCGCCTGAGCTTTGAGCGCTTCGATTTCATAGCTTGACGGCATTTCGCCCGCGAGCACGCCGACGATATACTCCTCAAAATCCATATTCACAACCTCTCCGCTGTCGGTCAGATACACCGAAACGCGGTCGGGCTGAGCCGCCACGGCTTCCGCGTCGGTCTCGGAGGGTTCGCCGCGGCTGTTTGAGGTGAGCATACGTGCGCCCGCGCCCGCACAGCAGGGTATAAGAAACGTCAGCAAAGCGAAAATCATATAAATTTTTAAAAGCCTGTTTGTCATATGCGTCTTAACTCCTTGTCTTAAAAGTCTATAAAAAATATATTCATATATTCTTACTAAATTGCAAAAAATGTTTGACATTTTTTGTTTGAAAATTTGTGCTTGACAAGATTTGGTTTTCGTAATATAATATTTAGGCTGAAATAAGCTCCGAGCCCGCGGAGCGCTGTCAAATCGGGCATTTGAAGCGTTTTACGCTTACTTTATCCTTACTCCCGACAAGAGCGGGGGTCAAAGTCCAGAAGGAGGTGAAAGATGTGACTGAAGTTATCAATAAGTACGAAACCGTATTTATAGTAGACCCGACGCTTTCCGAAGAGGAAACCGCGGCTGTGATTGATAAGTTCAAAGCATTGATCGAAAAAAACGGCGAGGTTGAGAATGTCGACGAATGGGGCAAACGCCGCCTTGCTTATGAAATCAATGACCATGCTGAGGGCTACTATGTGCTGATAACTTTCTCGTCGAAGGGAGATTTCCCGAAAGAGCTTGAGAGAGTTTTCGGTATTACTGACGGAATTATGAGAAGCATCGTTGTTCGCGTAGGCGAATAATAATTAAGAGATTTTAAAGGCGGGCAGACCAAATGATTAACAAGGCTATTTTAATGGGCAGACTTACGCGCGACCCCGAACTCAGACACACAAACAGCGGTACGGCGGTATGCAGCTTCAGCATCGCGATAGACAACGGCTACGGCGATAACAGACGCACCGATTTTATAAACTGCGTTGCGTGGAGCAAAACGGCGGAGTTTGTCACAAATTATTTCGGCAAAGGTAAAATGATAATCGTTGAAGGAAGAATACAGAGCAGAAGCTGGGACGATCCCAACGGCGGCGGAAAGCGTTACGCGACCGAGGTCGTCGCTGAGAACGTGTCGTTCGGCGAGTCCAAAAAGAGCTCCGAGGCGAGCGGTGCGTCGGGCGGATATTCCGGCGGAGGCGGCTATATACCGCCGGTTCCTCAGGCTCCTCCGCTGTCGTCAATGCCCGACAGTATGGCAAACGACGGCTTTACCGAGCAGCTTGAAACAGACGACGATTTACCGTTTTAATAGCCCGATAACCAACCAAGGTTGATTTCCGGGGATTTTAAGAAATTTGAAATTTTAAGAAAGGAAGATAATTATGCCTGAGCGTACAGACAGACCGAGAAGCAGAAAGCCCAGAAGAAAGGTTTGCGCTTTCTGTGTCGATAAGGTTGACTATATTGATTATAAAGATGTTGTTAAGCTGAGAAAGTACATCACCGACCGCGCCAAGATTGTTCCGAGAAGAATAAGCGGTTGCTGTGCAAAGCACCAGAGACAGCTTACAACGGCTATCAAGAGGGCGAGATGTATAGCATTCCTCCCCTACACAGCCGACTGATGTTAAAACCGAAAAACGCACCCGATTGGGTGCGTTTTTAATTTTTAACAAAACCAAATTTCCCGAGGACGAAAATTATGTGAAAAATTAAGTTTATGTAGGTTTGTCAATGATGTGTTACAAAATTGGAGAAAAAAGTTCGCCATCATTGATGAAGGCATTGACATA
>CANQBQ010000002.1 GCA_947589045.1 uncultured Clostridia bacterium
TATACCATAACACAAAAACGGAGTTTCCGTATATTCTTTTTTTCACTATTTGTAACACTTCTATTGTAAACCTACAGAATGGGCGTTTTATGCACTTTAAAAAATATTGACACAGTCCAAAATATACTATATAATAATTTGGATATTAAGCATATAATATCCGACGCTTAAAATAAAGTTTTGCAAGCTGAGAATATTTAAGCGATTATTTAAATTATTAAAAATGGAAAGGATTTAAAATTATGGTTCTTAAAGAGTGTTATGAGCGGCTCGGCGGCGACTACGACGGCGTTTTGTCGAGAATGATGAGCGAGGCGACGGTGAAAAAATTTGCCGTTAAATTTTTGTCCGACAAAAGCTATGAGCTGCTTATATTGTCGCTGGAAAAATCCGACCTCAAGGAAGCATTCAGAGCGGCGCACACGATAAAGGGAATATGCCAAAATCTTGGATTTAATATGCTGTTGGACTCGGTATCCCCTTTGACCGAGAGCCTCAGAGACGCCGCCGCGCCTCCGCCCGAGGAGCTGGTGGACGCGGTAAAGCGCGACTACGAGAAAACGGTGTCGGCAATCAATATGCTTGACGACTGAGACGGCAGACGGCTGTAAAACGGCGAAAGGGTGGTTCTTTTGGAAGATTTTGAGGGCTCTAAGAAAAAGACGATGCGTTTTTTGACGGTCAGTCTTATTATCCTTATAATTATTTGCGTCGGCTCACTCTCGACGTTTGCGTGGGTCGTCAGCAAAAAGAACGAAAGCACGCTCAACAACGTGGGCGAGCTTTATATGCACGGAATGAGTGAGAGAATATCCGACCATTTCGGAACTACGATAAGTCTTCGTATGGACCAGGTGGAGGCTATGGTGAGGAGCTTCCCGCCCGATGAGGTCGTATCGGCGGAGAACACATACAGCGGTCTTGTCGAGCAGGCTAAAATATGCGAGTTCGGCTCTCTTGCGCTGTGCGACGATAACGGAAAATTTGAGGTGCTGTACGGCGACGCGCTCGAAATGATAGAGCCGATTTCGTTTTTCAACTCCTTAAACAACGGAGAGGAAAAGATTGGAGTCGCCCGAACTCAGGCGGGGGAAAAGGTTATGATTTTGTGCGTACCCGCCAAGTACCCCATGCCGCAGGGCGGTACGTCCTCGGCTTTGGTGGCGTCGGTATCCGCGGATTACATAAGGCAAATACTCGCGCTTGACGCGACAGACCTTTTGACGTATTCCCACATCATAAGGCACGACGGAACCTATGTTATAAGAAGCGTTGACAGGGAAAAGGACAACTATTTTGAGAGAGCGCTGGAAAATCTTTCGGAATATGACGGAAAAACGCCTCAGATATATCTTGCCGAACTGCGTGCAAGTATGGAGGCGCACGAGGACTATTCCACCATTATGATTATGGACAACGAGCGCAGGCATCTCTACTGCACGCCTTTGCCGTATACCGACTGGTATCTTATAACGGTTATGCCCTACGGTATGCTCGATGAAACGCTCAGCAGTCTGAGCGAGCAGGTGCTTATCTGCCTGTTTGTATCTTTGGGCGTGATACTGCTGGTGATTTCCATTATATTTGCGATGTACCTCAGAATGACGCAGAAGCAGATACGCGTGCTTGAGGACACCCGTCTCGAGGCGGTGCGCGCAAATAAGGCAAAGAGCGAGTTTTTGTCCAATATGAGCCACGACATACGAACTCCAATGAACGCCATAGTCGGTATGACGGCTATCGCTATGGCGAATATAGACAACAAGCCGCAGGTGCAGAACAGCCTGAAAAAGATTGCGGTTTCGGGCAAGCATCTGCTCGGACTTATAAACGATGTTCTCGATATGTCCAAGATAGAGAGCGGCAAGATGACATTGTCGCTCGAGCCGATTTCCCTGCGGGAGACGGTGGACAATATCGTAAGCATAATACAGCCGCAGATAAAATCCAAGTCGCAGAAGTTCGACGTGTTTATATACGACATAGAAAACGAGAACGTCTACTGCGACAGCGTTCGCTTAAATCAGGTGCTATTGAACCTGCTGTCGAACGCCATAAAATACACGCCCGAGGGCGGCAGTATATCTATGTCTCTGCGTGAGGAAAAGTCGCCCAAGGGAGACAACTTTGTGCGTATGAATATCTGCATTAAGGACAGCGGAATAGGTATGATCCCCGAATTTAAGGAGCAGATTTTCGATTCGTTTACCCGAGAGGACAGAAAGCGCGTGCGAAAGACCGAGGGCTCGGGTCTGGGTATGGCGATAACCAAGTATATTGTTGACGCGATGGACGGAGAGATAAGCGTTGAGAGCGAGAAGGGCGTCGGAAGTGAGTTCCGCGTCGTCATAGATTTGGAATGTGTGGACATATCCGAGGAGGAAATGGTGCTGCCGAACTGGAATATGCTCGTTGTGGACGATGACGAACAGCTACGCGACAGCGCGGCGGCGGCTCTTAGCTCAATCGGAATTAGCGCGGAGTGCGCTCCCGACGGCGAAAGCGCGATTGAGATGCTTAAGGAGAAGCACGGCAAGCCAAACGATTATCAGATAATTTTGCTTGACTGGAAGCTCCCCGGAATGGACGGTATCGAGACGGCGCGGGCGATACACAAACAGCTCGGCGACGACATACCGATTTTGCTCATATCCGCGTATGATTGGAGCGATATTGAGGACGAGGCGCGCGAGGCGGGCATAAGCGGATTTATTCAGAAGCCGCTGTTTAAATCCACGCTGTATTTGGGCTTGAAAAAGTATGCCGGAGAAGAATTTGCCGACAACAGCAGTCCGAGCGAAAAGGTCTCACTCGACGGATTGAGAGTGCTTATCGCAGAGGACAACGAACTGAACTGGGAAATCGCTTCCGAACTGCTCAATTCACAACTCGGCGTGGAGACCGAACTGGCGGAGAACGGTCAGATTTGCGTTGAAAAATTCAAAAATTCTCCCGTCGGATACTACGACGCGATACTTATGGACATCAGAATGCCTGTTATGACGGGCTATGAGGCGACAGAAGCCATACGCGCGTCCGGCAGAGAGGACAGCGACGTGCTCATTGTGGCAATGACCGCAGACGTGTTCTCCGAGGACGTTGCAAAATGCTTAAAGTGCGGTATGAACGCTCACGTCGCAAAGCCGATAGACATAGATATGATAGGCAGAATTCTACAAAATCATCTTGGAAAATAATTTGTAAAAAGAGGAAATCATAGATGCAAAAGGGCAAATTTATAGTTTTTGAGGGAATTGACGGCAGCGGGAAAAGTACGCAGATACGGCTCTTGCACCGCAGACTTACCGACGCGGGCATTCGCTGTGTCGAAACCTTTGAGCCGTCGGGCGGTCCCGTCGGGGCGCTCGTCAATCAGATTATGACCAAGCGTATGCGTGCGGACGAGAGAGTGACGGCTTCGCTTTTCGCGGCAGACCGCCTTGACCATATTTTAAACGAGCAGGACGGACTTTTAAAGGTGATAGAGAGCGGAATAACGGTTCTGAGCGACAGATACTATTTTTCGTCTTACGCTTATAACGGGGTTTCGCTTCCCATGGAATGGATAATAGAGCTTAACGCACAGTGCGCGGAGCTTTTGCGTCCCGACCTGAATGTCTTTATCGACATAGACCCCGAAAAGACGCTTAAACGCATAGAGAACGACCGTGTCTCAAAGGAGCTTTACGAGACATACGAACGGCTTTCAAAGGTGCGCGAGAACTACTTTTCGGCATTTTCCCGGTTTGAGGGAAAGGAGAATGTCACGGTGGTGGACGGCGACCGTCCTCCCGAGCTGATTGCCGACGAGATTTGGGAAAAGGTCAGGGGCTGTTTTAATATTTGATTTTTTGGAAAAAGTATGTTAAAATAAAGTATTGATATGTTGCGAGGTGTTGTTATGTTAAAAAGTATGACGGGTTTCGGTATGGCGGAGCGTCTTATAGACGGCGTTAATATAAAAATTCAGATAAAATCGGTCAACCACCGATACTTTGACTGCTCGGTGAAAACGCCGAGATATTATATGTTTTTGGAAGATAAAATACGCTCGCTTGCGGCGGGCTGTATATCCCGCGGCAAGGTCGAAATTTACGTGTCACTCGAGCAAAAGGAGCAGGACGACCGCGAAATAAGGCTCAACACGCCTGTGGCACAGGGTTACATAAACGCGCTCCGTGAGCTTGAGCCTCTCGGAGTCGAGAACGACATAACCGCGTCGGCTCTCGCGCGTTTTAACGATATTTTTAAGATTGAATATAAGGACATTGACGAGGACGCGGTTTTTGCGAATGTAAAGTCCGTATTCGAGGACGCGGCGGCGGAGTTCCTCAATATGCGAGCCTCGGAGGGTGAAAGGCTTAAAACCGCGCTTTGCGGCAGCTTGGAACGGGTTTTGGAGCTTGTCTCGGAGGTTGAGCGCCGCTCGCCCGAGAGCGTCAGGGAGCATCGCGAAAAGCTCGAAGCCCGTATGAAGGAGCTTTTGGACGGCGTGGATGTTGACGAGACGAGGCTCCTCACAGAGACGGCGATTTTTGCCGACAAGGTTTGCGTTGACGAAGAAACCGTGCGTTTGAAAAGCCACGTCAAGGAATTTGCAACGGCTCTCGAAAATGATGCGCCGGTGGGTAAAAAGCTCGATTTTATCGTGCAGGAGATGAACCGTGAGGCAAACACGATAGGCTCCAAGGCGAACGACTTTGAGAACGCGAAGTATGTTGTGGAGCTGAAATCCGAAATAGAAAAAATCAGAGAGCAGATACAGAATATAGAGTAGGCATACGAGAGGACGGAGATAGTATGAAGCTGATAAATATAGGCTTTGGAAACATCGTTTCGGGCGACCGCGTGGTTGCGATAGTCAGCCCCGAATCCGCGCCCATAAAGCGTATAGTTCAGGAGGCGCGGGACAAGGGACTTTTGATTGACGCCTCGTGCGGCAGGCGCACCCGTGCGGTCATAATAACCGACAGCGACCACGTAATTCTTTCGGCGATACAGACCGAGACCATCGCGGGTCGTGCGGGAGCGAAGCAGGATACGGCTCTGTCCGAGGAAGAGGTTGCGGGCGATGAAGGAAAATAGAGTTTCTGAAAACAAAGGACTTTTGATTGTAATTTCGGGCCCCTCCGGGGTCGGGAAGGGAACTATCTGCAAACGCCTTTTGGAGCGCAACGACGGGCTTTCGGTGTCGGTCTCGGCGACCACGAGAGCACCGCGGGAAGAGGATACCGACGGCGTGACCTACTTTTTCAAAACGGTAGATGAGTTTAAGGCTATGATAGAAAAGGGCGAGTTTTTCGAGTGGGCGGTATATAACGGAAATTATTACGGTACGCCCGCGCCGCCGGTTCTGGAAAGTCTTGAAAACGGCAAGGACATTATTCTTGAGATAGATGTGCAGGGAGCACTGAATGTAAAGCCGCGTTTTCCGCAGGGCGTTTACGTGTTTGTCGCGCCGCCTGACAGGGAGACTCTGCACGAGCGTCTTAAAGGGCGCGGCAGCGAGAGCGCGGAGCAAATTTCAAAGCGTATTGCCGCCGCCGACGGCGAAATGGCTAAGCGTTTTGAATACGATTATATAGTGGTAAATGACAGCTTGGACAACGCGGTAGCGGACGTTGAGGCGATAATCCGCGCGGAAAAGCTGAAATCCGAGCGCAAAGCAAAATAAAAAACAAAAATTAAAACCATATTGTCAAATAAATTTAAGGAGAGTGTATAAATATGATGATCAATCCGCCAATTCAGGAGTTGGTTAATAAGACGGGGAACCGCTATGTCCTTGTTATTGAAGCGGCAAAGCGCGCAAGACAGCTTGCGGACGGGGAAACTCCGCTTTGCGACGTTGACTCGAACAAGGATGTAACCCGTGCGGTGCAGGAAATTTATCAGGACAAAATAAGCTACGTTGACTTTTCGGACGGCAAGAATGAATGAGGTAAAATATGCTTGAAGGTAAGACAATAGTTCTCGGCGTGAGCGGCGGCATCGCGGCGTACCGTGCGCTGGAGCTTACTTCTATGCTCAAAAAACGCGGAGCGGCGGTCAAGGTCATTATGACAAAGTCCGCCGCCGAGTTCGTTTCGCCCCTGAGCTTTCGCACTCTTTCGCAAAATCCGGTCGCGTTGGATATGTTTGCGGAAACCGACTGCTGGGAGGTTGAGCATATATCTCTCGCAAAGGCGGCGGACGTTTTTGCGATAGTTCCGGCGACGGCGAATGTAATCGGGAAAATAGCAAACGGCATCGCGGACGATATGCTCTCCACGGTCGCTATGGCTACCCGCGCGCCTATGGTTATAGCTCCCGCCATGAACACGGGTATGTTTGAAAACGAGGCGGTTCAAAAGAATATCGAAACGCTTATGTCGCGCGGCGCGGAAATAGTAATGCCCGCGAGCGGCAGACTTGCCTGCGGAGACGTGGGTCGCGGCAGACTTGAAAATCTGGATGTTATCTTGGATGCTGTTTCGGGCGCGCTTCGCAAAAAGGATATGACGGGAATACGTGTGCTCGTGACGGCGGGCGCGACCCGTGAGGCAATAGACCCCGTGAGGTATATAACCAACCACTCGACGGGGAAAATGGGATACGCTCTCGCACAGGCGGCGCGTCATAGGGGCGCGGAGGTCACTCTCGTGTCGGGTATGACCAACCTCACTCCGCCCTACGGCGTGAAAACCGTGGATGTCGTTTCGGCTCTCGATATGTACCATACGTCGCTTAAACACGCGGAGAATTCGGATATAATCATTTCGGCGGCGGCGGTGGCGGATTTCAGACCGATTGAGGTCGCGGAAAACAAGATAAAAAAGGACGGACGCACGTCGATTGAAATAGAGCTTACCGAAAATCCCGACATAATTTCGGAAATACGCAAGACGTACCCCGAAAAGTTTGTCGCGGGGTTTTGTATGGAAACCGAAAACCTGATTGAAAATGCGAGAGATAAAATGGAGAAGAAGGGGCTTGATTTAATTGCCGCAAACTCTCTGTGCGAGGAGGGTGCGGGATTTGGAACGGATACCAACCGCGTCACCGTATTCACGAACGAAGGTGAGCCGGTGCTGGCGGGCGGAAGCAAGTATGAGGTTGCGGACGTCATTCTCGACATTTGCACCGCAAATTTAAAGAAATAAAATAAGAAAAAAAGCAACAGGCGAGGCGTTATATAACACCTTGCCTGTTGCTTTTTTGATTGCGTGAATATGACGTTTGCGGTGACTTTGTATATGCTACTCGCCTAAAAGTATTTGAGTTTTCTTATATATAATCATGGCTTCCGAGTCTGCATTGCCAAAATCACTTGTATAACTGTTCAAACTTCCTGTGGGGTTTATAGCCAAATTGGTAAATTCAACGTAAGTCTCGTAATATTCGCACAAACTGTCATAAGCGTCTCTATATTCATCGGGCGGATTATTCAGTTTCTTCATTACATTATCAACCGAATTTTGATTTTCTTTTATATCATCAATTTGTTTTTGAAAATCCTCATCCGAAAATAAATTATTCAACGCCTCATTAAAATCGGACGTACCTGTTAAATACTTTGCCGTTTCCGCATTATAATTTTCTTCATAAATCGCATCATGCCAAACCCCGACTATGAGATTGCCTGCTTTCTCTGCTTTGGCGGTACCGGACAACATTAACGAAAGCACTTTTTTCATATTTCCATTGTAGGCTTTCACATATTCTTCTTGCCGTTTTTCTTCTTGTTGTTTAGCATATTCTTCTTGTCGCTTTTCTTCTTGCTTGTTATGATAAATACTTGCGCCCAATATAATACCCGAAATAAGGATTATGCACCCGAATATCGAAATCCAAAAAGACTTTTTCTTAAATAAAGGAATATTTGTTTTGGTAGGTTCAGCTTGTTGCGGAGACTTTATCTCTTTGACCTCTTCGTCGGATATATGAACAGGTCGTCCGCAATTCGGACATATGTCGACCCCCTCAGAGAGTTCATTCCCGCAATCTTTGCATATGTTTTTCCGAACTTCCGGCGCACTGTCCGTCTCGGGCTTCAATAGCTGAAATCCGCATTGAGGACAAGCCGACGCCTTATCACTAACTTCTTTCCCGCACGACGGACAATTTATAAGTGCCATGATACAGGTCTTCCTTCGTAATAAATTTTCTATAAATCACATTATAATAAAATCATAATAATTTGTCAATATTTGCCTCATTTTCAAAAATAAAGTTTGCCGTGCAATCAGACCGAAAAGCGAAGCAGTAATTTTTTGTAAAAAAATCGCGGCGAGCCCAAAAGGACTTGCCGCGACGTGGCTCCCCAAGTTGGACTCGAACCAACGACCCTGCGGTTAACAGCCGCATGCTCTACCGACTGAGCTATTGAGGAATATTTTCAAAACAATATTATTATAGCACCTTTTTTGAAATTGTCAACATTTTTTTGAAACTTTTTTTGCGGGAACTTCAACTTCGGATTTACGCGCTCATAAAAATTTCTCTTAAACATATATTTTTTAACGGTTTAAATTGTGTCAATAATGTGTCAACAAAATGTAATATTAAATTTATTGACAATGTACGACAAAAGAGATAAAATATTCTTAATTCTAAGGAGGGTTTATTATGTGCGGGATAGTAGGATATGTCGGCGACAAGCAGGTTGCGCCGGTTTTGCTTGACGGACTCAGTAAGCTGGAATACAGAGGATACGACTCCGCCGGAATAGCGGTTTACGGCGATGGTAAAATAAATGTTGCAAAAGCGAGAGGCAGGCTCAAGGTTCTGAGCGAAATGACGAACGAGGGAAAGTCTGTTTCGGGAGTTATGGGAATAGGTCATACGCGCTGGGCGACGCACGGCGAGCCTTCCGACGTAAATTCGCATCCGCACGTTTCGAGCAGCGGACGTTTTGCGGTCGTTCACAACGGCATAATAGAGAACTATATTCCTCTCAAAAAGCGTCTTATGAATAAGGGCTACGAGTTCGTTTCGGAAACCGATACCGAGATAATAGCTCAGCTTATCGAATACTACTACAAGGGCGACCTTCTGGAAGCTCTTATAAAAGTTATCGAGCGAGTTGAGGGCTCGTATGCTCTCGGCGTGCTCTGCTCGGACTATCCCGACAGGTTCGTTGCGGTGAGAAAGGCGAGCCCGCTCATCGTAGGCGTGGGAGAGGGCGAAAACTTTATCGCGTCCGACGTCACCGCAATACTCAAATACACCCGCAATGTGTATTATTTGGAGGACAACGAGATAGTCGTATTGAGCAAGGACAGCGTTGACGTCTACAATACCGACAAGGAGCTTGTCAATAAAGAGATATTCAAGGTAGACTGGGATGTTTCGGCTGCCGAAAAGGGCGGTTACGAGCATTTTATGATGAAAGAAATAGAGGAACAGCCCAAGGCTATACGCGACACCGTAAGCGCGAGAATAAAAGACGGAAAAATCGTGCTTGACAATGTTTCGCTTGACGAAAAATACATAAAGGGCATAAATAAAATTTTTATAGTTGCCTGCGGAAGCGCGTACCACGTCGGGGTCGTGGCGAAGTACGTCATTGAAAAGATGTGCCGTATACCCGTTGAGGCTCAAATCGCTTCGGAGTTCCGCTACTGCGACCCGATAGTTTCGTGCAACGATTTGGTCATTGTCATAAGTCAGTCGGGAGAGACCGCCGACACGCTTGCGGCGCTTAAAGAGGCGAAGGCGCGGGGCGCGAGGGTGCTTTCGATAGTGAATGTTGTCGGCTCGGCTATTGCGAATGCGTCGGACGACGTGCTCTATACGTGGGCGGGACCCGAGATTGCGGTTGCGACGACCAAGGCGTACAGCACACAGCTCTCGGTCGTATATATGCTTGCGGTCTATATGGCTGAAAAGCTGGGACTTCTCACGGTCGGAGAATACGCCAAAATGGTTCGTGAAATACAGGAGCTTCCCGATAAGGTCGCGGAAATACTCAAATCAAAAGAAAAGATACAGTATCTCGCGTCGCAGTTCTACAACTGCCATTCCATTTTCTTTATAGGCAGAAATCTGGATTACGCGGTGTCGCTCGAAGGCTCTCTCAAGCTGAAGGAAATCTCGTATATCCACTCCGAGGCATATGCGGCGGGTGAACTCAAGCACGGCACCATTTCTCTGATTGAGGAGGGAACGCTTGTTGTCGCGCTTGTTACGGGCAACGAGCTGTTTGACAAGACGGTTTCCAACATAAAAGAGGTAAAGGCGCGCGGCGCGGTGGTTATGGCGGTCAGGACGGACGCGCATCTGCACGACGACGATATAGCCGACCACGTTATAACAATTCCCTCGACAAACGAGATGTTTTTACCGTCGCTCTCGGTTATACCGCTTCAGCTTTTCGGCTACTATGTTGCGTCGCTCAAGGGTCTTGATATTGACAAGCCGAGAAATTTGGCGAAATCGGTCACGGTTGAATAAGGGATTTTGTGCAGTTTTAACAAACCGAAAAAATTTTCAAAAAATCACTTGCATTTTGTAAGATGTAAGAGTATAATTTTAGTATAAAAATTAAATATGCGTATAAATTTAAGCACAAAGGCGTGTTTGTTCCGAGGGGGAACGGACACGTCTTTTTGATTTTACGGCTTGTCTTATATGTATATTACGAAATTATTTGAAAGAGGGTGTCTTTTGAGATGATTGTATCTAAAGACCCATTCCGACAGAAAACAGAGGGGAAAGTCGGTTTTGCGGTCTTGGGCAGGAGTTATTAAAAAGTCATAAAGTCATTTTGAAAGGGGTTAAGAGTTATGGATTTAATGAGTTTATTGAACGAACAGATTTTCAGCGTATGGTTTTTGATAGGCGCGGCTCTCGTATTCTTTATGCAGGCGGGCTTCGCGATGGTGGAGGCGGGCTTTACAAGAGCTAAGAACTCCGGTAACATCATTATGAAGAACCTTATGGATTTCTGTATAGGAACCGTAATGTTCATCGCGATAGGCTTCGGCTTGCTGTGCGGTGAGGACGCGCTCGGCGGATTTCTCGGTTTGCCCACGATGGGAATTTTTACCGACTATGCAAATTTTGATTGGTCGAGCTTCGTATTCAACCTGGTGTTCTGCGCAACTACCGCTACCATCGTTTCCGGCGCTATGGCGGAGAGAACCAAGTTCTCGGCTTACTGCGTATACTCCGCTGTAATATCGGCGGTCGTATATCCGATTGAGGCGCACTGGATTTGGGGCGGTGGCTGGCTCTCACAGCTCGGCTTCCACGATTATGCGGGTTCTACCGCGATACATATGGTCGGCGGTTTGTCGGCGCTCATCGGCGCGGCTATCCTCGGCGCTCGTATCGGTAAGTTTACAAAGGGCAAGGACGGAAAGGTTCAGGTTCACGCATTCCCCGGTCACAACATAGTTATCGGCGCGCTCGGCTGCTTTATACTGTGGTTCGGCTGGTACGGCTTCAACGGCGCGGCGGCTACCAACGCATCAGAACTCGGTTCGATATTCCTCACCACGACTGTTGCCCCCGCTGTGGCGACCGTTACCTGTATGCTGTTTACGTGGATAAAGTACGGCAAGCCCGATGTTTCGATGTGTCTTAACGCATCTCTTGCGGGTCTGGTTGCGATTACCGCTCCCTGTGATGTGGTAACCTGCGGCGCTGCGGCAGTTATCGGTATTGTTGCAGGTCTTTTGACCCCGTTCGGCGTATGGCTTCTCGACAACGTGCTTCACGTTGACGACCCTGTCGGCGCGGTTGCTGTCCACTTCTTAAACGGTTTGTGGGGTACTCTTGCGGTAGGTATATTCGCAAATCCCTCGTCGCCCGGCTTTGAGACCGCGGGAATACTTCCCGGCTTGACCGCAGGCGGCGGATTTACGCAGCTCGGTATCCAGGCTCTCGGTATGGTTACGGTATGCGCTTGGACGGCTGTACTTATGACGATATTCTTTATTATAATCAAGCATACGATAGGACTTCGCGTAAGTGCCGAGGAAGAAATCGGAGGTCTTGATATTTACGAGCACGGTATCGCTTCGGCTTATGCCGACTTTATGCCCTCGGCTCTCGCTTCGAGCGAAGGTGCGGTAGCTCCCGATGCGTCCGACGCGGCTCCGATGCCCAAGGCGGTTCCGATTGTTAAGGTTCCCAAGGAAGCGGGCGGCGAAGCGGCTGACGCGGATGGTCATCCGATAACGAAGATTACGATTGTCTGCAAGGAGTCCAAGTTTGAAGCTCTCAAGCATTCACTCGGCGAAATCGGCGTAACGGGTATGACGGTATCTCACGTTCTCGGCTGCGGTATGCAGAAAGGTAAGAGCGAATATTACCGCGGTGTTGCGGTTGAAGCAACTCTGCTTCCCAAGATTAAGATTGACATCGTTGTATGCCGTGTTCCGGTTCAGGATGTTATCGAGACTGCGGTTAAGACGCTTTACACGGGTCATATCGGCGACGGTAAGATATTCGTATACGGCGTTCAGGACGTCATAAAGGTTCGTACCGGCGAGTCGGGCTACGACGCTATGACTGAGGACGGCGAAAACTGCTGATAAGATAATTACTCTTAAAATATCCCCATCGGGCTCCGATGGGGATATTTATTTTAAAAATGTATTGTAGAACGGATTTTTTAATGATATACTATATATGATTACTTGATATACGGTGATATATATGGATACCAAAACCTTAAAAACGCTTGAATTTGATAAAATACTCGATATGCTCGCGGCTTTTGCAGTGAACGACGGCGCAAAGTCGGAGCTTTTGTCGCTTAAACCGTCGTCTGATTACGGCGAGGTGAGCCGCCGTCTTGCCGAAACGGATCACGCCGTGGTTCTGCTTTTGAAGTACGGCACGCCCGACATAGGCAGAATAGGCGAAATAAAGAGTGCGGTGAGGCGCATGGAGCTTGGCGGCGCGCTGTCTGCGGGAGAGCTTTTGGGAGCCGCAAAAATTTTGCGTACCGCTTCAAACCTTTCAAAGTATTACAGCGGAGCGGAGGACGGTGCGCTCGGCGAATATTTCAAAAGTCTCGTGCCGAATAAAACCGTGGAGAGTCTGATAACCTCGGCGATAGTTTCAGAGGATGAAATTGCGGACTCCGCAAGCCCCGCGCTCTCGTCAATACGCCGAAAAATAAAGGGCGCGGAGGCGAGAGTTAAAAGCTCTCTGAACGATATGCTCCACTCCGAACACTACAAAAAAATGCTTCAGGATTTTATAGTTACGATGCGCAACGGACGCTATGTAATACCCGTCAAGGCGGAGTACCGAAGCGAGGTGCGCGGAATAGTGCACGATGTGTCGTCGTCGGGCGGAACGGTGTTTATCGAGCCGTCGGCGGTCGTCAACGCCAACAACGAGATAAACGAGCTTGCGGCAAAGGAGCGCAACGAAATCGAGAGGATTTTGTTTGAGCTTACCTCTTACGTCTCCGAAATCTCGGAGGATTTGCAAAACAACTGCGAACTGATAATCTTGATTGACAGCGCGTTTGCAAAGGCAAAATTTTCGGTTGACATAAAGGCTATGTGCCCGCGTCTTAACAAAGAGGGCAAAATGCGTATAAAGAACGGCAGACACCCGCTTATCGACAGAGATAAGGTGGTGCCGTCAAACGTCAGCCTCGGCTATGATTTTGACAGCCTTATAGTCACGGGACCCAATACCGGAGGCAAGACCGTCGTGCTTAAAACGATAGGTCTGTTTTGCCTTATGGCTCAGTCCGGCTTGCACATTCCCGCGGACGACGGCTCCGAAATGCCGGTGTTTGACAGCATCTTTGCCGATATAGGCGACGAGCAGAGCATAGAGCAGAGCCTCAGCACGTTCTCGGCGCATATGAAAAATATAGTTTACATAACCGAGAATGTTACGTCGGGCAGTCTTGTGCTGTTCGACGAGCTCGGAGCGGGTACCGACCCGACCGAGGGCGCGGCGCTCGCAACCTCGGTTCTGGAGTACGTCAAATCATTCGGCGCAAAGACGGTAGCCACCACGCATTACAGCGAACTTAAGCTTTACGCGCTGTCGGCGGACAGGGTGGAGAATGCGTCCTGCGAATTTAACGTCGAGACTCTCAGCCCGACTTACAGACTGCTCATAGGCGTGCCGGGCAAGAGCAACGCTTTTGCGATAGCGCAAAAGCTCGGACTTTCGCCGCATATAATAGAAAATTCCAAAAAGAGGCTGAGCCGCGGCAACATAAAATTTGAGGACGTTTTGTCAAACATCGAGGAGAACAGGCAGACCTCCGAGCGCGAAAAGGACGAGGCAGCGCGTTTGCGTGCGGAAATTGAGGAGCTGCGCCGAAAGTCCGAAAAAGAGCATCAAAAGATTATGGCGGAGCGCGACAAGATAATAAGCAGGGCGGAAAAGTCGGCCGAAAAGATTGTCGAGAGGGCGCAGGAGGAGACCGATAAGCTGATTGATGAGATAAAAGCCGCCCAAAAGGCACGCGACGAAAAAGAGCTTCGCCGCACAATGCAGGAGGTAAAGAAGGAACTTAACATAAAACGTAAAAAATTGAACAAAAGCGGCGGCGAAAGGACGCAGAGACGTTCAAACGTCAACGTGAACACTCTGAAGCTCGGCGACACGGTGATTATTTCGGAACTTAACGACAAGGGTATAGTAAGCTCGATAAACAAAAAGGACGAAACCGCGGTAATTCAGGTCGGAATAATGAAGATAACATCGAAAATTTCGGGGCTTGTGCGAGTGGAGGAGCAACCGCAGACACCCGCGTATACTCCGCGAAGAGCGGGCGGAGGGCTGCGGCGTGCGGCGGTCAAAAGCGAGATAGACCTCAGAGGCAAAACGCTGGAGGACGCGCTTCTCGAAACCGACAAATTTATAGACGACGCGTGTCTTGCGGGCTTGCCGAGCGTTACGGTAATACACGGAAAAGGCACGGGAACGCTTCGCGCGGGAGTTCACGATTTACTGCGGCGCGACAAGAGGGTAAAGGAATTTCGGCTCGGAAAGTACGGCGAGGGTGAGAACGGAGTTACCGTCGTGACGCTGAAATAAAGGCTTTTCACCGCTTAAATCGGCGGAGCTTCTTAATTTTAGTTATACTTGAATTTTTAAAAAACTATTGTAATTTTGGGAAAATAGTGTTAAAATGTTTTTCGACAAATTAAATTCGGGAGAAGAACTATGCTTGAGAAAAAATGGTGCTTTAAAAATTTCGATAAAGAGGCAGTAATAGAAATTTCAAAAAAGTTTAATATATCGCCTCTTACCGCCATAGTCTTATATAACAGAGGAGTGCGCGATTTCGACGATATAGAGAAATTCCTGCATTGTGATTTGAGCGGGCTTAAAGACCCGTTCCTTATGCTTGATATGGACAAGGCGGTTGAGCGTATAAAGCGTGCAAAGGACAACGGCGAGAAAATTACCATCTACGGAGATTACGACGTGGACGGAATTACGAGTATTGCCATTTTGTATAAGCATTTAAAGAGTATGGGCATAAATGTCGATTACTATATTCCGAACCGCATAACCGAGGGCTACGGAGTCAACTGCGGCGCGCTCGAAAAGATTAAGGCGGGCGGTACGGATTTGGTAATTACGGTCGACACCGGCATAACCGCCGTTGAAGAAACAGAATACGCCAAGTCTATCGGACTTGACATAATAGTTACCGACCACCACGAGTGTAAGGAGAAAATTCCCGCGGCTTACGCGGCTATCGACCCCAAGCGCAAGGAGGACGGTTATCCGTTTAAAAACCTTGCCGGAGTCGGCGTGGCTTTTAAGCTCATTCAGGCGCTCGGCGGCAAGGAGACTCTGCCCGAGCTTATAGACGAGTATTCGGATTTGGTATGCCTCGGTACGGTCGCGGACATATCTCCGCTCGTAGACGAAAACAGAATTTTGGTAATTGAGGGTTTAAAACGCTTTAAAAATACAAAAAATATAGGCTTGAAGGCGCTTATCGACGTTTCGGTAAACAACGATAAGGAGATAAACACGGGTACGATAGGCTATATCATCGCTCCGAGAATTAACGCGAGCGGACGTCTCGGCTGTGCGTCGAGAAGCGTTGACCTGTTCCTGACGGAAGATAAGAAGCTGGCTTCGGAGCTTGCTTTAAACCTCTGTGAGGAAAACGTAACGCGTCAGCAGACCGAACAGAAAATGTTTGCGGAGGCGTTTGAATATATAGAACAGCACCCCGAAATAAAGGACGACAACATTCTTGTCATTCCTCATAAGGACTGGCACCACGGAATAATAGGAATAGTATCGTCAAAAATAACAGAGAAATTCTATAAGCCCTCCATTCTTTTCGCTATTGACGGCGACGAGGCTAAGGGCTCGGGACGAAGCATCGGCAACTTCAATCTGTTTGACGCGCTCGAAAATTCTTCGGATTTGCTCGAAAAGTTCGGCGGACACGAGCTGGCGGCGGGACTTTCAATCAAGACCGAAAATATAGACGAGTTCAGACGCAAGATAAACGAATATTCGGCGGGAAAAATCAATGTCAGCGACCTCGTGCCGACGATTTCGATAGACGCGCAGATAAAGGTGCCGTACATTACAATATCCACCATAAACGATATAAACAAGTTGCAGCCGTTCGGCGTTGAAAATCCCACGCCTATTTTCTCGGTGCGTAACATAAAAATACATAAGTTAAGCGTAATGAGCGGAGGTAAGCATCTCCGTATGACCCTTTTCAAGGACAACAAGTATCTCGACTCGGTAGGCTTCGGAATGGGAGAATACGCAAAGCATCTCAAAGAGGGCGACTTTATTGACGTTGCCTTCGGACTTGACATAAATGATTTCAGAGGATTTAGGAACGCACAGCTTATTATTAAGGATATTAAGAAAAATGGCGAAGGAAATTGAGGTTAACGAATTTCAGGTTTTAGAAGAAAAAATTCGCAAATATATGCCCTCGGCAGACCTTTCAATGGTTGAAAAGGCATACCGCGTTGCAAATGAAATGCACGGCGGGCAGAAGCGGGCTTCGGGCGAGCCGTTTGTGACTCACCCTATTGAGGTTGCGAAAATTATTGCGGATATGGAGCTTGATTTGGAGTCCGTGACCGCCGCTCTGCTTCACGACGTCGTTGAGGACACCGATTACACAAAAGAGGATGTGAAGCGTGAATTTAACGCCAACGTCGCGCTTCTTGTGGACGGCGTTACAAAGCTGAGCAAGATACAGTATTCGTCCAAAGAGGAGCATCAGATAGAGAGCCTCAGAAAAATGTTTTTCGCTATGGCGAAGGACGTTCGCGTAATCTTAATTAAGCTGGCTGACAGACTGCACAATTTGCGAACGATGAAGTCTATGCCCGAAGAAACTCAAAGGCAGAAGGCACGCGAGACGCTGGAGGTTTACGCGCCCCTCGCTCACAGGCTCGGTATGTCGAAGGTTCAGTGCGAGCTTGAGGATTTGTCGCTTAAGTATATCGACCCGATAGGCTACTATGAGATAATCGACAAGATAGCGCAAAAGAGGAGCGAGCGCGAGCAGTATATAAACGACATTATCGAAATTCTCAAAAAGCGTCTTGACGAGGACGGAATGCACTATCAGATAAACGGCAGGGCGAAGCACTTTTACAGCATATATCGAAAAATGTTTACCCAGAACAAGAGCATAGATGATATTTATGATTTATTCGCGGTGCGTATAATCGTGGACACCGTGGCGGACTGCTACGCCGTTTTGGGTACGGTGCACGACCTGTTCAGCCCCGTGCCGGGCAGGTTTAAGGATTATATAGCGATGCCGAAGCCGAATATGTATCAGTCGCTTCATTCGACTATGTTCGGTCCCAACGGAACGCCGTTTGAAATTCAGATAAGAACGTGGGAAATGCACAACACCGCCGAAAACGGAATTGCGGCTCACTGGAAATACAAAGAGGGCAAGAGCGGACAGAGCGACCTTGACAGTAAGCTCGAGTGGATAAAGAGCTTTCTTGAAATACAAAAGGACGCGACCGACGCCGACGATTTTATGTACACGCTTAAAATCGACTTGTTCAGCGACGAGGTTTTTGTGTTTACGCCGAGCGGAGACGTTGTAAATCTGCCCGCGGGTTCGACTCCCATAGATTTTGCTTATTCGATACACAGCGCGGTAGGAAACTCTATGACAGGCGCGAAGGTCAACGGAAAAATCGTGACTTTGGACTATCATCTCAACAACGGCGATATTGTTGAGGTCATAAAAGGTGCGGCAAATCACGGACCCAATCTCGACTGGCTCAAAATCGCAAAGACGTCTCAGGCGCGCAACAAGATAAATCAGTGGTTCAAGAAAGAAAACCGCGAGGAAAATATCGCAAAGGGCAAGGAAATGATGGAGCGCGAGCTGAAAAAGGCGCACATCGATCTCAATATTTTAAACGACGAGAACTTTGTCGCACCGATGCTCAAACGGTACGGCTTCAAACAGCTTGACGACGTTTACTCAACGCTCGGATACGGCGGTGCGAGTGCGACTAAGTTCCTGGCAAAACTCAAAAACGCGAAGGACGCTCAGCTCTTAAAGCCCGAAACTCCCGCTATCGGAGATTTGGTATCCTCGAAGCCGAGCAAGCCGACCTCCAACAGCGGCGTAATAGTCGAGGGCGTGGAAAACTGTCTTATCAGATTTTCTCATTGTTGCAATCCGGTGCCGGGCGACGATATTGTCGGATATATTACGCGCGGACGCGGAGTTGCGATACACCGCCGCGACTGCGTTAACATAACTCACGATTTGCAGGGCGTGGAAGCCGACCGATTTATCAAGGTTTCGTGGGATATGGGTGCGGACAGCAACTATCAGACGCTTTTGTGCGTCACCGCTACAGACCGCGAAATGCTGATAGTAGACACCACTCTCGCGCTCAAGGACAACAACGCGGTAATCAAAAATTACAACGCGCGAACCGTTAAAAACGGAATTGCGATTATTGACATAGTTATTGAAATAAGCAGCACACAGCAGCTTGAAAAGATTATGAAATCGCTGAAAAAGATTGACGGCGTGCTGTCGGTTGTAAGGCGCAGACAGGGATAGGGAGGACACTATGTTTTTTCACAAACTTACGCTCGGCGATTTGGCTACAAACTGTTATTTTTTAGCCGACGAAAAAACGGGAGACGCGATTATGATAGACGCGCCCGACGAGCACGAGCTTATAGAAAGGTTTTTGGAGGAGAAGGGATACACGCTCCGAAAAATCCTGCTCACTCACGCCCATTTTGACCATATTCTCGCACTCGGCTATCTTAAAGAGCATACCGGCGCGGAAATTTATTTGCATGAGGACGAGGCGGATGTGCTGGGCGACGAGGAACTAAATCACCTTTTCTTTCACGGAAAGACATATTCGCCGAGCCGCCCTGAGCCCGATGTTTTGCTGAAGGACGGAGACACGGTAACCGTCGGGGAAATTTTTATTAAGGTTATTCATACGCCCGGGCACACAAAGGGCGGCGCGAGCTATCTCGCGGGTGACCTTTTGTTCAGCGGCGACACTCTTTTCAGACACAGTATAGGAAGGACCGACCTGCCGACAGGAGATTACAAATCCGAAATAAAATCCATCAAAGAGAAGCTGCTGCCGCTCGGCGACGATATTAAGGTATATCCGGGACACGGCGCGGCGACGACTATCGGCGAGGAGAGAAAGGAAAATCCTTATTTGATATGAGCGATACGAATATGTGGGGAGAGATGACGGGAATACGCCCCGTTAAAATTGCGGGCGCGCTTTTAAAAAAGGGTGCGTCGCGCGAAGAAATAATAGAGTATTATATAAAGAACTACGGAGTTTCCTATGAAAAGGCGGAGCTTTGTTTTAATGTTGCAAAGGTTGAAGAACCGATTGCGGAAAGCATACACAAAAACGGTGTTTCGATTTATATCGGAATACCGTTTTGTCCTACACGCTGTCTTTACTGCTCGTTTGTCACCAACGGAGCGGGCAGGACAGGGAAATACATACCTCAGTATCTCGACTGCCTTGCGCGGGAGATAGAATATGTCGGAGAAATATTAAAGAATAACGGGAATGTCGTGGAGAGCGTTTACATAGGCGGCGGAACGCCGACCACCCTTTCGGCGGAGCAGCTTCGCTTCTTGTTTCAAAAAATACGCGGCGGCTTTGATTTGTCAAACGTGCGCGAATACACCGTGGAGGCGGGCAGACCCGACACAATAACGCGGGACAAGCTGATTGCAATATCGGATTTCGGGATTGACAGAATAAGCATAAATCCGCAGAGTATGAATGAAAAGACGCTTAAAATAATCGGCAGGAACCACACTCCGCAGGATATAATCGACGCGTACCGTCTCGCGCGCGAGTGCGGAATAAAAAATATAAATATGGACATAATCGCGGGACTTCCCGACGAGACCTTTGAGGAGTTTAAATACACCGTTGAAAAAGTCGAGGAATTGTCGCCCGAGGATACCACAGTACACACGATGAGCATAAAACGCTCGTCCCGCCTTAACGAAATGCTTGATAAGTACACGTTGACCGACGGAAGCGAAATAAGAAAAATGGTGGACTTTGCCGCAGAGTATCTGAAAGGAGCGGGAAAGCACCCGTATTATCTTTACAGGCAGAAGAATATGCTCGGGAATTTTGAGAACGTGGGCTATTCAAAACCGGGCTTTGAAAGCCTTTACAACATTTTCATTATGGAGGAAATCCAGACCATAATCTCGCTTGGCGGGGGCGGCGTGACAAAAACAGTGGACAGGGAAACGGGCAGAATAGAGCGCATATTTAACGTCAAGGAGCCCAAGGATTACATAGAGAGAATTGACGAGATGCTGACGAGAAAAGCTGTTTTGAAAAAAATCGATAAAAATGATTGAAAAATTTGCAAATATATTGTATAATTTTAATATATTTGCGTTTGATTAAAAATTCAAAAAGGAAGTCGGGTTTTTATGAAAAAGATTTTGTCACTTATTATGGCTTTGTGTATGCTCGGTACGCTCTGCATAGTTTATGCGGCGGATGATACTCCGACGGCGGGCGATGCTCCGACCACGGCGTCGGACGCTCTTTTGGCGTTCCCCGGAGCCGAGGGCGGCGGAAAATATACCAAGGGTGCGCGCGGTGCGCTTGACGCCGAGGGCGGCAGGGTAGAAGTGTACCACGTCACAAATCTTGACGCCACGGGTGAAGGCTCGTTCTCGGACGCGGTGGGCAACGGCGTTCAGGAGGACGACTCTGAGACCGTCGGACGAATTGTCGTGTTTGACGTGGGCGGTATAATCGAAGTTCCCGGCACCGTATATGTGAACAGGAACAACATTACCATTCTCGGTCAGACTGCGCCCGGCGACGGTATTACCATAACGGGCGGCGATGTCAGGATAGGCAACGCAAGGCAGAATGTTATTATGAGGTATCTGCGCGTCCGTCCCACCAACAAAAACGGCGGAGAGTATGACGGCATAGGAGGTCAGTGGAACAAGGACGTTATAATCGACCACTGCTCCACGAGCTGGTTTGTTGACGAGGGAATGACCCTGTATGCGGGAAATGCCGAGAACAGCAATGGCTACGAGCAGGGACAAAGGCTTACCGTGCAAAACTCGATTACTGCCGAGAGTATGCGTCTTTCGGGTCACTTTAAGGGAGCGCACGGCTACGGCGGAATTATAGGCGGCACCAACGCCACCTATTACAGAAACCTCTGGGCGCATCACGACAGCCGTTCACCGCGACTTGACAGAGCGCTTCAAAAGACCGACTTCAGAAACAATGTTGTATATAACTGGGGTGTTACCAATTCGGCATACGGCGGCGAGCCTTGCTCTCCGCATAACCGTGTAATAAACCCCTCTAAGGTAAATTACGCAAACAACTTTTACAGCTTCGGTCCCAGCACCCGCGATGACAGGAAGGCGAGAATTTATGACTTTGACAAACTCGCAAAAACCATTGACGGCGTTACCTACAAGAGCCAATTCTATATGGAGGACAACTATGTAGAGGGATACTCCGACGTTACGGCGAACAACTGGCTCAGCAAGTCGGCTAATAAAGCGGAAAATCAGGTTGACAGAATGACAGAGCCGTTTTCTCTCGGCGATGATTTGTACTCGGATTTGAACCTTACAAGCGTTCTGCCCGGCAAGGATGTTCGCGAAAGCGTGCTCTCAGACGTGGGAGCGACTCTCCCGAAGCGTGACGCGGTCGACGCGAGAATTATCGCGGACGCGGCGAACAGAACGGGAAGAATTATAAACAATTCGAGCGAGGTCGGCGGCATTTCCGGCTTTGAAAAAGTTGAGCAGCCATTTGAAATTCCCGCTCAATGGAAAACCGATAACGGTATGGGTGATGCGGCTGAAACCGATATAGTTTCGGACGGCACGTGGAAGGGCTACACCTGGATTGAGGCGTATGTGAATGATTGGACTCAGCAGCAGAGCGCGGTCGCGCCTACCAATCCGAGCATTACGGTCACAAGTCCCGCTATTGCGTCGGTAAACGGCAGTGTTAACGGCGTAACCGTAAACAAGGGCAACTGGTCGGTCATAAAAGAAGGTCAGACCGTCAGCTATAAGGCGCAGGCGACTCCGGTCGGTGATACCTCGATAACCAAAATGGAGCTTTGGGACGGCGAGACGAAAATAAAGGATTACGACGGTCAGTCCGGCATAGACGATACGGTTTCTTTGGATATAGGCGAGCATTACCTTTCGTGTATGGCGTACAACAACCTCGGCGAGAGTACGCGAAGCACAACCTCGATAGTGTATGTCAACGGCGCAAATCAGCCCGAGGGCTGGAGTTTTAAGGCGATAGGCTCTCCCACATACGGAAGCGGCGGAGTCTCGGTTGACGAAAACGGAATTTATACGATAGGCGGAAGCGGCAAGATTGGCGGCAAGACGGATAAATTCAACTTTATGTATCAGCAGATTACCGGCGACTTTGACATATCCCTCAAAATGGAAGATGTTATGGCAAACGAGAACGGTCCCGTATTCGGACTTATGGTTCGCAACACGCTTGACGCGAACTCGATTTCGGCGGCGCTTGTGGACGGCTGGATAAAGCTGGGCAGAAATCCGAGAATAGTTGCACGCAAAACCAAGGGCGGCGACCTTGCGACGGATGGAAATCAGACCAATTCAACCGATAAGAAAACGGGTATATTCTTTACGGATAAAAACGGCGGAATAATCTCGGCAAACGTTCTGGGCGAGTACAACGACGGAAATAAAACGGGTTATAACTGGCTTCCCGGCGAGGCGCACGAGCTTCCGAACTATCTGAGAATACAAAGAAGCGGCAAAAGGCTTATATTCTCTGTTTCAAACGACGGAGTTGACTATACCGACAATATCAGACAGCCGTATATAATGGAGATTAGCGGACTTTCCGACACGGTCTATGTCGGCGTTGCGATAGATGCGCATCAGGGACAGTCGGACGCGTCTCCCAAGCCTTACTACTCTATGGCGACGTTCAGCGATTTGAAACTGGATAATCAGTCGAACTATGTAGACCCCGAGCCGACCGAGACTCCCGAGCCTACCGAAACGCCCGCACCCGTAGACCCCGAGCTTGCCGAAAAGTACGGAAAGTGGCTGGTGGGTCAGGCAGACCCAAACAACGACGACGGAAAGCTTGACATCACCACATATGAGGGCAAGGGCGCGCTTGAAGTGACTCACAGAAACGCGTATATGCCTTTGAACAGCGCAATATCGAGCGGAAAGGTCGATTTTAACTTTGACCTCTATATAGATACCGAAATGGACAGAAATTTCAGAGTGTACCTTGAAAATAGCGTGTCGAAGCTCGCTGTCTCGGGCAACGTGTTTGCGGAGGTTATAAACAACCGCGGCGGCAAAGTAAATCTCGGACCCGCGATAGATGAACAGAACAAGACCCTTTTCACATACGAACAGCTCGGCGAAAGTCAATGGGTCAATTTCAATGTAACGCTCGATTACGACAAGGTCGGCACCGAGGAGTTTATAACGCTCACGGCGAAGCGGTACGACGGAGAGGTTCTCGCGTCGGTGAACATCGGCTCGATAGAGGGCAGAGACACAACGCTCAAGTCTATTCGTCTGGTGCAGACCGCAGACGTTGCGTATTTCGCAAATATGGAGCTTACAAAGGAATTTACTTCGACCGACGTATTCTATGCCGAAGCACCCGCGCTTGAAAACGGCACGGTTACGGCGTCGGTGCAAAATAACGGCGACGAGGGCGGCGCACTGCTTATTGCGGCGGCTTACAACAGCGGTATGATTGTCGAGGCGAAAGCGGAAAAGATACCGAAGGGAGCAGACCCGACGCAGGTTTCGCTGACGTTTGACAAGCCCTATACCGATGTAAAGCTCTACCTTTTATCGGGGCTGTCGCTTATGCCTTACAGTAATGTTATAAAATTAAAATAAAAGCGTTTTAATAATTAAAATTCCGCAGAGTTTTTCGCTCTGCGGAATTTTTTTGCATAGCTCGGAGCTTGTCTGAATAAGAATTAAGTAAACCTATTCAAAAAAGCTGAAAGACACGGAGGATACGACTATGCGAAGCTACAACGGATTACAGAGCGGCGAGGTTGAAGCCCAAAGAAGGAAGTACGGCTCAAACGAGCTTGAAGCCGTGGGCGGAAAAACTTTTTTCCGGAAGTATATGGAAAATTTTGAAGACCCGATAATCAAAATTTTGCTCGTCGCGCTCGGGATAAACGTCCTGTTTACATTTACGGGCAGAGTGGATTGGTATGAGTGTTTCGGAATACTCCTATCGGTACTGCTCGCCACGTTTGTAAGCACAATTTCTGAGTACAAGAACGAAAACATATTTAAAAAGCTCAAAGCGGAGGCTTCCAAAACTCTCTGTATGGTCTACCGCGACGGCGAGCTGACCGAAATAAGCACCGACGATTTGGTGGTCGGCGACCATGTACTTTTGCAGTCGGGAAACCTCGTCCCCGCCGACGGACACGTCATAGACGGCTGTGTAACAGTTGATCAGTCGGCTCTCAACGGGGAGAGCCGAGAGGTGAAAAAGTCGGCGGAGCAGAGCCGCGGCTGCCCCGACTTTTGGGATAAAAGCTCGCTTTACCGCGGCTCGGTTGTGCGCGAGGACGAATGTGTTATGATAGTCGACAGCGTGGGCGAAAATACGGTCTACGGCAACATCTCCAAAGAGGCTCAGACCGAAAGCGGCACAAGTCCGCTCACCGAAAAACTGACCGAGCTTGCCAAAAGTATAAGCAAATTCGGATATATTGCCGCTATTTTGGTTGTCATAATCTGTATGCTTGAACATTCGGTTATTGACAGCGGCTTTTCTCCCGCGCTGATACGGGCGTATTTTCTTGATTTTCAGCGCGTGACGTCCGACTTTGTGGAGTCGGTTATATACGGAATAATAGTGATAGTCGTGGCAATTCCCGAAGGTTTGCCGCTTATGATAGCGATAGTGTGCTCCCTCAATATGAAAAAGATGCTGAAGGGCAACGTGCTTGTGCGCCGCCTTATAGGAATTGAGACGGCGGGAAGTATGAACATTTTGTTTTCGGATAAGACGGGAACCATAACAAAAGGAAAGCTCAACGTGGTGACGTTTGTAAACGGCTTCGGAAAGGAGTATAAGAGCTTTTATACAATCGAGGACGATTTGCGCGACATACTGTGTACGTCGATAGTAAATAACACCTCGTCTCATCTTTCAAAGGACGGGGTAATAGGCGGCAATGCGACCGAAAAGGCGTTGCTTGAATATGTGCCTTCCAACCGCGTGGAGCGCTATAAAGCCGAGATTCTGTGGAAGCTTCCGTTTTCAAGCCAAAACAAGTTTTCCGCCGCCGCTTTGGAAAAGCAGTCGCTGACGCTTTATAAGGGTGCACCCGAAAAAATACTGCCCAAATGCACATACTGTTATTCGCAATTCGGAAAGTCCGAACGCTTTGAAGCGCGGCGTGAGATTGACAAAAAACTGCTTGAGCTTGCGGGAAAGAGTTACAGACTTATCGCGCTCGCGGTCAAGCCGTCCGTAAGCCGCACCGCACCGGGCAAGGCTGAAATACCCGACGGGCTTATACTGGTCGGACTTATCGGCATACGCGACGACGTGCGCCCCGAAGCCAAAAACGCGATACGAGAGGTGAGAGCGGCGGGGATACAGGTCGTTATGATAACGGGCGATAAGCGGGAAACGGCGGTGGCTATCGCAAAAGAGGTAAAGCTCATAGACAGCGACGATGATGTTGTGCTGACCTCGGACGACCTCGACAAAATGAGCGATGAAAAGCTTAAAGAGCTTATGCCGAGAATACGCGTCATCGCCCGCGCACGTCCGAACGATAAAAGCCGCCTTGTGCGTATAGCGAGGGAGATGGAGCTGGTCGTCGGAATGACGGGCGACGGCGTAAACGACTCCCCCGCACTCAAGCAGGCTGATGTGGGCTTTGCGATGGGAAGCGGTACTGAGGTTGCCAAGGAAGCGGGCGATATTGTAATACTGGACGACAATTTCGGCTCGGTAAGAAACGCCGTGCTGTACGGCAGGACGATTTACAACAGCATCAAAAAATTTATAAAGTTTCAGCTTGCCATAAATGTGGCGGCGGTCTCGGTTTCGATTGCGGGGCGCATAATAGGCATTGAAAAGCCGTTTTCGATAACTCAGATGCTGTGGATAAACCTGGTTATGGACACTCTCGCGGCGATAGCGTTCGGCGGTGAGCCCGCCCTGCGGCGTTATCTCGACGCTCCGCCCAAGTCCAGAAACGAAAAGCTGCTCGACCGCGATATGTGGAGCTCGATTATCTTCGGAGGGCTGACGATATGCGCCATAAGTATGTTTATGTTTGTGTCGCCCAAGATACACTCGATGTTCAGAGCGGGCGACGGGGACATTTACTTTTACACGGGGTATTTTACATTTTTCATATTCAGCTGTATATTCAACGGTTTTAACGCCCGCGCGGACGGGATAGATTTGATTGAAAACCTTGCGATAAACAAGCAGTTTATATGGATTATGGGGCTTATCTGCGCGGTTCAGATAATAATGACCTACTTCGGCGGAGCCATACTGCGTACCGCGGGACTCTCGATTTCGGAATGGGCGGTCGCTCTGTCGCTCGCGTTTTTGATAATCCCGCTGGATTTGGCAAGAAAAATTTTATTTAATAAATAATTTGTATTGACGTAAATTAAAATTTGTTATACAATAAATTTGTCATTAAATTGAATATTTTAGGAGGTCTATGAAATGGCAAATATTCCCGAAGTTAAACTTGGACTTGTCGCGGTCAGCCGTGACTGTTTCCCCGTGTCATTGAGCGAGAAAAGACGCGGAGTTTTGGCAGAAGCCTGCAAGAATGCCGGACTTGAGGTGTTTGAGGCGAAAACGACGGTCGAAAACGAAAAGCACGTTCTGGCGGCTTTAGACGAGCTTAAATCGGCGGGTGTCAACGCGCTGGTTATCTATCTCGGCAATTTCGGTCCCGAGGGTCCCGAGACAATGCTCGCGCAAAAGTTCGGCGGTCCGACAATGTTTGCGTCGGCTGCTGAGGAAACGCAAAACGACCTTATCGACGGACGCGGAGACGCTTACTGCGGTATGCTCAACGCTTCGTACAGCCTGGGTCTGCGCGGCATTAAAGCTTACATACCCGAATATCCCGTAGGTCTGCCCGAGGACATCGCAAAAATGATAGGCGATTTTGAAAATATTGCCAGGGCGGTCATAGGTTTGAGACAGCTTAAGGTCATTTCCTTCGGTCCCCGTCCGTTTGATTTTCTCGCTTGCAACGCGCCCATCCGTGCACTCTACGATTTGGGAGTTGAAATTCAGGAAAATTCGGAACTTGATTTGCTCGTTTCATTTAAAGCTCACGAGGGCGACGCTCGTATCCCCGGAGTTGTCGAGGATATGAAGAAGGAACTTGCGGACGGCATAAACTATATTGATTTGCTCCCGAAGCTCGCCCAGTATGAAATCACGCTTCTCGACTGGGCTGAGGCAAACCGCGGCGCGAGCGAGAGCGTTGTATTTGCCAACAAGTGCTGGCCTGCTTTCCAGACTCAGTTCGGCTTCTGCCCCTGCTATGTAAATTCAAGACTTACGGGCAGAGGTATTCCGGTTGCCTGCGAAACCGATATTTACGGCGCCGTGACCGAATTTATAATAGCTTGTGCAACAGGAGTTGCACCGACACTCCTTGATATAAACAACTCGGTTCCGCGCGATATGTTTGAGAGCAATCCCGATAAGTTTAAGGGCTATGACTTAAAGGATACGTTTATGGGCTTCCACTGCGGAAATACCGCGGCGTTCCTTATGAAGGACTACGCTCTTAAATATCAGCTTATTCAAAAGAGGACGCTTGAGCCCGACCTCCCCGAGCCGAATGTTTCGAGAGGTACTCTGGAGGGAGCTATAAATCCGGGCAAGATTACGCTGTTCAGACTTCAGAGCACCGCTGATACTCAGCTCAGAAGCTATATAGCCGAGGGTGAGATTGTGGACGTTGACCCGAAGTCGTTTGGCGGTATAGGCGTATTCGCAGTTCCCGAAATGGGCAGATTTTACAGACACGTTCTCATCGAAAAGAGATACCCCCATCACGCGGGAGTCGCGTTCGGACACGCGGGCAAGGTGCTTTTCGAGGTTATGAAGCTTTTGGGAGTAGGCGATATTGCCTTTAACCAGCCCAAAAATATGCTTTACAAGACCGAAAATCCGTTCGCATAAAAAATTTGATTTGAAAAATCGGAGCACGGCTTTTGCCGCGCTCCGATTTATTTTTATATTTTTATATTAAACGGGAGATTGGTGGTATTCTCGATTGTTTTTCAAAAATTTTCAAGTGTAATAAATTAAAGTTCGGTTAAAATAATCTTGAATTTATTTTGAATTGGAGGTGAAACAGTTATGTTGAACGATAAGGCAAAGGCAGCTATGGAACAGTTCAAAATGGAGGCTGCTTCCGAGGTAGGTGTTCAGCTCAATCAGGGCTACAACGGCGACCTTACTTCCAGACAGGCCGGCTCGATAGGCGGTCAGATGGTTAAGAAGATGATCGAGAGAGCGGAGCAGAGCATGGCTCAGTAATTGTAATTGAATGATGATATATGACCTCACACGAGAGGTTGAACCGCCGAAAGGCGGCATTTGATAAAATTTTATAAAGACGGTGCGGCTTGCCCGAGTGCAGACCGCACCGTTTTTTTGTAAAAATTCAAAAAAAGTGTTGCATTTATCCGACAACTGTGGTAGAATATTTCGGTGTTTGAAAAAACACAAATAAAAATACGCACGTCGGAGGATTGACCGGGAGTTGCCGCACATTTCCCATAACGGTACTCGGCAAGAGGATTTCGGCGGAGGTATAAAACTTTGGAGGTGTAATTATGGGAGTAATTCAAATGAAGCAGTTGCTTGAGGCGGGCGTTCATTTCGGTCACCAGACGCGCAGATGGAACCCCAAGATGGCAGAGTACATCTTTACGGAGAGAAACGGTATTTACATTATCGACTTGCAGAAAACCGTAAAGAAGGTCGAGGAGGCGTACAGCTTTATCCGCGACGTTGCGGCTGACGGCGGCAGCGTTCTCTTTGTCGGAACAAAGAAGCAGGCGCAGGAGGCTATCCGCGAGGAAGCGGAGCGCACGGGTATGTATTTCGTTAATGCGAGATGGCTCGGCGGTATGCTTACCAACTTCAAGACCATTAAAAAGAGAATTGACAGACTGTTCCAACTCAAGAAGATGAGAGAGGACGGCACTATGGACCTTCTCCCCAAGAAAGAGGTTATAAAGCTCAACCTTGAGGAAGAAAAGCTCGAAAAGTTCCTCGGCGGAATTAAGGAAATGAAGGATCTTCCGTCGGCTATATTCATAGTTGACCCGCGCAAGGAAAAGAACGCTATTGCAGAGGCTCACAGGCTCGGTATTCCGATTGTTGCAATCGTTGATACTAACTGCGACCCCGAGGAGGTTGACTATCCTATCCCCGGAAACGACGACGCTATCCGTGCGGTCAAGCTGATTGTTTCGACAATGGGCAACGCTATTTTAGAGGGCAAGCAGGGCGAGCAGTTTGATGTTGACAGCGAGGAAAAGGAAGCTGAGGAGACCGAAGAGGTAAACCTCGATATGATTGATGAATAATTGATTTTCTGTGTTTGAAAATTTACTGTAAAATATTCGGAAAGGAAGAAGATAAATGGCTTTTACGGCTCAAGATGTTAAAACGCTCAGAGAAATGACGAACTGCGGTATGATGGACTGCAAAAAGGCGCTCGTCGAAACTGACGGCGATATGGATAAGGCGGTTGAGTTTTTGAGAGAAAACGGACTTGCCAAGGCGGCTAAAAAGGCGGGCAGAGTTGCGGCTGAGGGTTTGGTCGAGGCGGTTGTTTTCGGCAACTCAGGCGTTGTTGTTGAGGTTAACTCCGAGACCGACTTCGTTGCAAAGAACGAGGACTTCCGCAATTTTGTTCACAGTGTTGCAAAGGCGATAGCCGACAACAACCCTGCGGACGTTGATGCGCTCAAAGAAATTAAAACCGAGAGCGGTCAGACTATCGGCGATGTTCTCACCGAGAAAATCGCTACTATCGGAGAGAATATGAACATAAGACGCTTTGCGAGATATGACGGCGTTAATGAGGCATATATCCACGGCGAAGGACGTATCGGCGTTCTCGTAAACTTCAAGGTTGCGGACGAGGCAAAGGCTCAGAGCGCGGAATTTAAGACGTTTGCAAAGGACGTTGCGATGCAGATTGCCGCGGCAGCTCCGCAGTATGCAAGACGCGAGGAAGTTCCGACCGACACTCTCGAAAAGGAAAAGGAAATCCTGAGAGTTCAGGCTCTCAACGAGGGCAAGCCCGAAGCGATAGTCGACAAGATGGTTACGGGACGTATTCAGAAGTTCTATAAAGAGGTATGCCTGGTTGAGCAGCCCTTTATAAAGGACCCCGACATCAGCGTTTCAAAGTATGTCGATAATACCGCGAAGGCTCTCGGCACGGACATCGAGATAGTTAAGTTTACCCGCTTTGAAAGAGGCGAGGGTATCGAAAAGAAAGAGGACGATTTTGCGGCAGAAGTTGCAAAAATGACCGGAATGGCGTAAGTTCTCGCCAAAGAGATACAAATAAATATACAAACAAAAACGCTTCCGAAAAATTCGGAAGCGTTTTTATTAACTTAAAATCAAGCTCTGAAGATTTAGGCAACCTTGTTAAACTTAGCCGCCATCTGACTCTTTCTGCGAGCCGCTGTGTTCTTGTGCAGAATACCCTTTGCAACGGCCTGGTCGATTTTCTTTGTAACAAGAGCATAAGCCTCAGAGGCGGCTTCTTTGCCTTGCGAAAGAGAAGCGTTGAACTTCTTTATAACAGTCTTAAGCTCCGACTTTAACATCTGATTTCTGAGAGTCTTGGTTTTGGTAACACGTACTCTCTTTTTTGCTGATTTAATGTTAGGCATAAAATTCACCTCCGTTTTCTTAACTCTTTAAAATCATACCAAAGTATTTTAACACGAAAATTTCTAAAAAGCAATACTTTTTTTAAAATTTTTTAATATATTTTCTTTTTGGTGCAAAAATATGCAGTAAAGGGTTATACAAATTCAAAAATTCAGGAGGTTATTATGGCGTATCGTACCGACCTTGCGCTTGAAGCGCGCGAAATGTATTACGAAACCGCGGCGGCAGAAGCCGAAATTGACGGTGTGGAGGTGAGCGGAGAGGAGTTTGGCGAGGATTTAAAGGTGACCCGCGTCAAAATAACATCGCCCGCAGGCGAAAAAGCGCTGAATAAGCCTATGGGCAACTATGTCACCATTGAAATACCAAATCCTATGTGCGAGGACAGCGAGCTTTATAAAAAAGTGCGCGACATATGCGCTAAGGAAATAAAAAATATATTGAATTTGAGCGGTAAAGAGACGGTTATGGTTATAGGGCTCGGCAACCAGAATATAATTGCGGACGCGCTCGGTCCGCGTGTCGTGGAGGAGCTTGTTATAACGCGCCACCTCAAAAAGTATATTCCGAGCGAGTTCGGCGAGGAGACGCGCTCGGTTTGTGCGCTGTCGCCCGGGGTTTTGGGCACTACGGGAATTGAAACGGGCGAGGTGGTAAAAGGGCTTGTCGAAAAGGTTAACCCCGACATTTTGATTGCGGTGGACGCGCTTTGCTCCCGCCGTATGGACAGGGTGAATTCCACAATACAGATTGCGGATACCGGCATTACGCCGGGCGCTGGAGTCGGCAATACCCGTATGTCGCTCAGCCGTGAGACTCTCGGAATACCGGTTATCGCGGTAGGAGTTCCGACTGTGGTGGACGCGGCGACGATTGCGGGCGACACGATAGATTTGATTGCCGAGGAATTTAAAAGTCATTCAGCGGAGAAGGGCAAGCTGCTTGAAAACCTCGGGGAACTGGGCGACGAGCCGGATAAATACACTTTAATAAAAAAGGTGCTCTCGCCATCGTTCGGGGATTTGATAGTCGCGCCCAAGGATGTTGACAAGGCGGTGGAGGATATTTCCTCGGTAATCGCGGCGGGAATAAATCTTGCGCTTCACGATGAGGAGACCGCCGTTTGACATAAATTTGACATAAAAATTATTAAAAACAAATTCGCCCGAGAAAAATTTTGCTCGGGCGAATTTTGATATTTTTACTCCAAAAGCCCCGATTTTCCCCGAAAAATAAGGCTTTGTTAACAAAACTGTTTCCGCAATGTTACAGGCTTGTTAATTTTACTATACATTTTTGTTAGAAAAGCCCAAGTAGACATAATATGTGTTAAAATGTAAACGTAATTTATTATGGCGTGAATAGAGGGGTGCAAAATGGCGACAATAAATTTACAGGACTCAATATTAAACTCAGTAAGAAAAGAAAAGATACCGGTTACGGTATTCCTAACAAACGGATTTCAGACCAAAGGCGTTGTCCTCGGATATGACTCGTATGTTATCGTCCTGGACGTCGGCGGCAAACAAAATATGATATATAAGCACGCAGTTTCAACAATCGCGCCCGCAACCAATATAAGATATTCGGACGCAACCGCGAAGCCCGAGCAGGAGTAAGGCTTCAAAAGCTTTAAGCGGGAACGCTGTCTCGAGTAATTTATTTTAAGGAGAATATCAATGCCGAAAAAACCTAATAAAGACGGACGCAAATTTAAAATCGGCGGTTTTTTGGTCAAAACGGCACTGGCGTTTGTCCTGGTAGTTATTGCGGTAAATGTGTTGAGAGTGATTTTTGACGACCGCCCCGAGACAACCGTGGCAGTCAGCGGAAGCGTTGAGGACAGCATTGACGCCGAGGGCTACATATTCAAGAGTATGCAGATTGTAGACCCGCAGATGTCGGGTTTTCTCGAGAGCGTCGCGGGCGAGGGAGAAAAGGTCGCTATGGGCGAGACCGTCGCGTTTATTTATCAAAGCGAGGGCGATTATGCTCAGAAGAAGGCGCTTCAGGACGTTGAGAAGCAGATTGCCGAACTTGAAAACGAGTCGGTGAAAAAAGAGACATATGCAAGCGATACGGCTCGAATTGAGCAGAGCATATTGCAGGAAATACGCGATTTTAATGATAAGGCGGACCGAAGCCCGGTCGCGCTTGCCGCTCTCAAAGAGGACATAAATAAACTGATAACGAAAAAGGCGGCGGCTGACGGAGAGATAGCGGACGCTCAGGAAAACCGCTTGAACGAGCTTTACGCAAAAAGAACCGAATTGTCATCGTCGGGCATATCTCAGGGAACTCCGATAACCGCTCCGACTGCCGGACTCTATTCGGCAAGGGTTATGCCGATTGAAAACGAGCTTTCCGCGGACAAGGTAGATAGCCTTGTGACAAGCGACTTCGATAAGCTGGACGAGCTTTACGAAAACGGCGGCGCGGAAGCTTTGGACGAAAACGTGTTTAAGATAGTAAATGATTTTAAATGGTATTTTGTGACGGTTGTAAACGAAAACGTCGTGCAGGACATTAAGGTCGGCAAAAGCGTGGGCTTGCGTTTCTTCGATGTTACAGACAGCACGATTGACGGAGAAATAGCGTATATTTCGGGGGCTGACAACGGCAAGTGCGTGGTTGCGGTATCTTCGGAGGGGTATGTGGACTCTATTTATTCAACGCCCCGCGCGTCGGTTGAAATCGTTTTCAATACTTACAGCGGAATTAAAATTCCGACCGAGAGCATACGCGTTGTGGACGGCGTCCGCGGCGTCTATGTAATAAGAAACGGTTATACAAAGTTTGTGGAGGTAGACCTTTTATATAACGACAAGGAGCAGTCTATTGTAAAGGCGGACGAGCAGTTGTCTATGTATGATACGGTCGTCACCAAATACGCAAATATTCGGGACGGTATGTCGGTGAGGTGATTGAGGTTGGGTTCCGTCAGGGAAAATCTTATATCAATAAATGAAAAAATTTCCGAAGCGGCGCTTGCCGCGGGCAGAAAACCGTCAGACGTAAAACTCATAGCGGTAACCAAAACCGTCACGGCAGACAGAATTATGGAGGCGGTAGCGTGCGGAGTGCGCGAACTCGGCGAAAACCGCGTGCAGGAGCTTTGCGGAAAGTACGACGATATCAAAGACGTAAATTGGCACCTTATCGGTCATCTTCAGACCAACAAGGTGAAATATATAATAAATAAAGTTTCGCTCATTCATTCGGTGGACAGTCTCGCGCTTGCGTCCGAGATAAACCGCCGAGCGGAAAAAATCGGCAAGACGCAGGACATTCTTATAGAGGTCAACATTTCGGGTGAGGAGTCCAAATTCGGCATAACGGCCGGCGAGTGCGTTCCGCTGTGTGAGAGCATTGCGGAGCTGAAAAACGTCAGAGTTAAAGGGCTTATGACCATCGCGCCGTTTGCCGAGACGAGAGAAAACATCGAGCGGATTTTCGAGCGGCTCAGACTTCTTTCACGAAGCGTGGACGAGCGAAAAATAGACGGTATCGAAATGACCGAACTCTCTATGGGAATGAGCGGAGATTTTGAGCTTGCGATAGCGCAGGGCGCGACGTATGTCAGAGTAGGGCGCGGGATTTTCGGAGCGCGCTCGTGAGAAATTTGTATATTATTAGCCGCCTGTGAGCGGATAAAAATATAAAAAAGATAAAAATTTGGAGGTAGTTAAAATGGGATTGGTAGAGAAAGTGCTGGATTTTGTAGGTTACAATTCGAGCGAGTATGACGACGAGTATTATGAGGAGGAACGTGTAAACGATTACGAGGAAGAGCAAAATGTTCCCGAATACGAGCCGCCTATTCGTTCAAGACGCGGTAAGATTGTAACCCTCAATCAGAATGCGCCGGTAAACCTTGTTGTGGTTAAGCCCGAGGTGTTCGACGAGGCGAGAGACGCGGCAAACCATCTCAAGGAGAGAAAGACGGTTGTTATGAACCTTGAGAATGTTGACCTTGACGTGGCTCGCAGGATAGTTGATTTTATGAGCGGCGCGGTATTTGCTCTGGATGCCAACATCCGCAAGGTCTCCAACGGCATATTCGTTATTGCTCCGAATAACGTGGGCATTATGGGCGATTTTAAGGACGATTTCAAAAAGTCGTCGTTCCTTTGGAATTAAGTAATGCCGCAAAAACGGGAATTCCCCTCGGATGAAAAATTGATTTTGTCAAAAGCGGAGGACGCCGTGCGTATGTGTTCGAAACATCGCACGGTGAAGTCCGTCGGTTTCCTTACGCCCGCCGAACGCTCGGCTATTATGACAAACCTGAGGGAAGAAGCTGATGTGAAAACATTTTTTGCGGGCGGTTATGAAGACGCCGAACGCACGATTTTTATGTGCTGTCCCGACTTTATGGATACGGACGACGTTTTGCCGCCTATTGTGCCCGTCGAAATTACGGGGAGCGGTATAGACGCGCTCAGCCACCGCGACTTTCTCGGCTCCGTTTTGGGGCTTGGAATAAAGCGGGAGGTAATAGGCGATATTTTGCCGATGGAGGACAGATGCGTTATGTTTGTCCACGAAAATATATATGAATATATTTCGGCAAATCTGGAGAGGATAGGAAAATACAGGGTCAACGTCCGTGCGCTCGATTTATCCGAAAATATAACGCCGAGCAGAGAGGTCAAAGAAATTTTCGGCACGGTCGCAAGTCCGCGCCTTGACGCGGTTTTGTCGCTCGCACTCGGAATTTCGAGAGCAAACGCCGCGGAGCTTATAAAGGCGGGGCGGGTATTCGTCAATTGGAAACTCGCGCTCAAAACCGACTTTGAGCTAAAGGCGGAGGATATGATTTCGGCGCGCGGCTTCGGCAGGATAAAGGTCGCCGAGGTCGGAGGATTATCGCGCAAAGGACGTTTTAAAATAAACCTTGAAAGATATTTATGATTAAGTAATTGGGAGGTCTGCCGTATGCTTACACCTATTGAAATCGAAAACCAGCAGTTTAAAAAGACGTTTTTGGGCTACAATGCGTCTGAGGTAAACGATTTTTTGGAGCGAGTATTTGAAAATTACGAAAAGATTTATAAGGAAAATATTGCCGCTAAGGAGAAAATATCGGTTTTGTCCGACGCGGTAAAGCAGTACAAGACGATTGAGGAAACGCTGCAAAATACCCTTGTTGTCGCGCAGAGCGCGGGAGACGAGGTAAAGCGCAACGCATATGAAAAGGCGGAGAACATCATCAAGGAAGCCGAGACGAAGGCGTCCGAGATTATAGCCAACGCAAACGGTGAGGTTTCGAGAATTTCCTATAAATATGAGGAAATGAAGAGCAATATCGACACGTTCAGAGCTAAGATAGTTTCTCTCCTTAAAAGTCAGCTTGATATTGCAAATGAATTTAAGGCGGACGCCAATATAAGCGGCTTTAAGACTGAATCACAGGCTTCGGAAGCGCCAAAATCGGAGGAAAAGCCCGCCGAGGAGAGCGGACTTTCCAAGGTGGAGAAAATCGTTGACGATATAAATGCGACTACCACGGCAGATATTCCGCAGTTTATCAAGGAATTGGAAGCGATAACGCGCGAACTGCCTCAGATTGATGAAAGCGAGTACGCTGTTTCGGCGGAAGGCGCGTAAAAAGTATATAGATATTTTATAAGACGGCTTTATAAGCCGTCTTTTTTTATTAAAATTGGGAAAATATGAGTATAATTTTGACGTTCGTGACGTAAAACGCGCTCTATGCGACACGAACGGTTCTTGAAATGGAGTTTTGAGTATGGTAAAATTAAGACAGTATTTATAAAAGGAGTAATGATGATGAAAAGGCGAATTTTAAGTTTAACTGTTGTATTTGCTATGATATTAACGGTTATTCCGACGTTCACGCTGACTGCGTCGGCGGAGAGCCTTACGGTTTCGGGCGGCGGTACGGGCGGTGTGGGCGATCCGTACAAAATCGCAAACCTTGCCGACCTTGAGGTGTTTTGCGAATATATTAACACTGATGAGGACGGCGGCAGCGGCGAGTATTTTGAGCTGACGGCGCCTATTGATATGTCGGCAAATTATAACGCAGAAAACGGTACATCATGGACGCCAATCGGAACAGAAAGCAATAAATTTCAAGGCACTTTCGACGGCGGCAAATTCACGATAAGCGGGCTTTACATTAACGCCAAGGAAGGTCATCAAGGTCTGTTTGGGGATTCCTACGGTACGATTAAAAATCTAACCGTTTCGGGCAGCGTCTCCGGCAACGGTGAAGTGGGCGGTATCGTGGGAGAGAACTATGGCGGCAGTATCTTAAACTGCCGCAGTGATTGCGCTGTCAGCGGCAGCGGTAATTATGTAGGCGGCATTGCGGGCTATCACACAGGCACTATTAAAAACTGCTATAACACCGGTACGGTAAACGGCGGCACAGGCGGCGATAACGACTATGTAGGCGGCATTGCGGGAAACAACTCCGGCAGCATTGAAAATTGCCATAACGCGGGTACAATAAAAGGCACGGGCAGCTATACAGGCGGTGTTGTAGGAGAGAATAAAAGCAGCGGCAGCGGCAGCATTAAAAATTGCTATAACGAGGGCACGGTAAACGGCGTTTCCTATACAGGCGGCATTGCGGGAAACAACGATAGCGCCGGCGTTGAAAGCTGCTATAACACGGGTACGGTAAGCGGCAGCGATACGATTGGCGGCATTGTGGGAAGCAACACCGGCAGTATTAAAAATTGCTACTACCTCAATTCTTGCGGCGCGGCAGGAGATTACGGCACGTCAAAAACAGAGGATGCGTTTAATTCCGGCGAGGTAACGTGGTCTTTGCAAAACGGTCAAGGCACGCAGGCGTGGGGACAGAAGCTCGGCGACGGCGCTGATAAGTATCCCTTGCTTACGAGCGAGGAAAGCAAGAAGGTGCTGAAAGTCACGTTCGCAACGAAGGATAACCCAAATTATGACATTCAGTATATAAATCTAAATGGAAAAGTAACGCCACCGAAAAATCCCGAAAAGGATAATTATACGTTTGAAAAGTGGGCAAAGACGCAGGAAGCGGAAGGTGAAGAGTTTGACACGAGTGCGAGCGTTACCGAGGATATGACGGTGTACGCCGTCGGACAAGAGAAATTCGGCGGCGACAGTGATGAAATTCCGCTCAGCGGAACTTACGGCTACGAAGCACCGCTTACGGTCAATTTGGATAATTATATGAAGTACGCAAACACAGATATTTCGTCCGAAGATAAGTTTGTGTACATTATAGCGAGTGATGAAAATAAGACGAAAGCAGATATAGTAAGCAACAATACGCTGTCGGTACCCACAGGGCTTGACGCGGGCGATTATACGATTAAGATTAAGGCAGCAGAAAAAATGCCGCAGTATTCGCTTATGAGCGTGGAGAGTTACGGTACGGAAGATGTGACGCTCACGGTTAAAGTGAGCATAGCGAAAGCCGATTCGATCGCAACGGTGACGGCAAAGGATTTGACGTACACGGGCAGTGAGCAGGAGCTTGTTAGCGGCAGCGCAGAGGGCGGTACGCTTCAGTATGCGACATCACAGGAAGGTGTGTACAGCGAAGATATTCCGACGGGCATAAATGCACAGGACTACGAAGTTTGGTACAAGGTGGTCGGCGACAGTAATCATAATAATATAGATCCTACGAAGGTTGAGAACGTCGAGATTAAAAAAGCAAATTCAGAAATCACCGAGACGCCGACAGCAAAGGATTTGACGTATGACGGCACGGCGCAGGAGCTTGTGACGGCGGGTGAAGCGACCGGCGGTGAATTTCAGTACAGCCTTGATAATGTTGAATATTCTACCAATATACCAAAAGGCACAGAAGCTAAAACATACACCGTTTATTATAAAGTAGTTGAAAATGAAAACTATAACGGTATTGAAGAAACAAGTATATCGGTTGAAATAAAGGCTCAGCCGGAGGCAACGCCGAATATTGCAATCGATTATGAGACGGAGCAGCTTACGGGCTTTGAAAGCAGCGCGACCTATCAGATAACCGGCAGCGATATATCGAACACTGTTACAAGCGCGACAACAGCTTCGGCGGTAGAATATATGGGTAAAGGCGAGCTTAGCATTGTTCGTAAAGCGCGTAATGATAACTATGCCGACAGCACCGCACAGTCATTGACGGTACCCGCGCGTTTGGGTGAGCCGAGCGTGGAGGGCGCGGCTCCGACGACGCACGACGGCAAGGGCAAAATCACAGGCACCGATACGACAATGGAGTACCGCGAAAAGACGGACGGCGATACAGAAGAATGGCAGGACTGCACAGAGGGAGAAATCGAGGTTGAGCCGGATAAAACATACGAGGTACGCACAAAAGCGGTAGCCGAAAGCGCGTTCGCGTCGGAAATAAAAGAGGTAAATGTACCGAAGTTTGAGCCGACAGAGATTACCGGCACGGTTACAATCGAAGGCGACGCGATATTCGGTCAGCAGCTTACGGCGGTTACAACGGCGGTTGAACCTGAGGGTGCGAGAGGCACTCTTAAATATCAGTGGCAGAGGTCGGGCGACGACGGCGGTTACACCGATATTAGCGGCGCGACCGAAAGTACATATAAGATAACAACAGAGGATATAGGCAAAACAATTCAGGTTGTCGTAACGGCAAATGATTTGGATTACACCGGCTCGATTACGTCCGCGCCGACAAGCGAAGTCCAAAGGGCGACAATCAGCGGAATAGAAGTAGCGGCAAATCCGAGCATTACGGCATATACCTGCTCGGAGCAGACGCTTGTAAACGTAACCGGCAATCAGGAAGAAGACACTATTGAATACAAGGTTGAAAAGAAGGGCGACGGCGACGCTTATGAGGATTTCGGCACAGATAACAGCGCGACCGACGCGGGTACATATAAGGTGACGGTAACCGTTAAGCGCGAGGGACATAATGATTATACGTCGGAAGGCACCGAGGTTACAATCGCGAAGGCTAATTCGACCGTTACCGCTCCGACGGCGAAGCAAAATCTTACATATACCGGCGACGAGTTAGAGCTTCTTGACGATAAAGGCTCGGCGAACGGCGGTCAGTTGCAGTACAGCCTTAATAATGCCGACTATTCTACCGATATACCGAAAGGCACAGAAGCTAAAACATACACGGTTTATTATAAAGTCGTTGGAAATGACAACTATAACGGTATTGACGAAGCAAATATAAAGGTCACAATCGCAAAAGCGACGCCGGTATTCCCGACTGTTGAGGCGGTTGACGGCGGAACATATGAGCCCGAAAAGAAGCTCAGCAGCGTAGATGTGCCTGATGTAGACGGCGGTACGCTTGCGTGGAAGAACGACGAAACAGTTCTTACGGCGGGCGAAAACAGCGTGCAGGCGATATTCACTCCCGAAAACAGCGAGAACTACGAGCCTGCAACCATTGAAGGAACGGTTATTGTAAACGTCGCAAAGGCTGATTCGACCGTTGTCGCTCCGACCGCAAAGACGGATTTGACGTATAACGGCGAGGCGCAGGAACTTCTTGAGACGGCAGGCTCGGCGACCGGCGGTCAGTTGCAGTACAAGGTTGACGAGGGCGAGTACTCGACAGCCGCGCCGACTGCAATAACCGCGGGAGAGCACACCGTTTATTATAAAGTCGTTGAAAATGAAAATTATAAAGGTATTGACGAGGCAAATATAAAGGTTAATATCGCCAAAGCAACGCCGGTATTCCCCGAGGTCGGAGATGTTGACGGCGGTACATATGAACCCGGCAAGAAGCTTAGCGATGTAACCGTGCCGGAAGTAGACGGCGGTACGCTCGCATGGAGCGACGGCGAAACGGCACTTAATGCGGGCGCAAACAGCGTGCAGGCGGTATTTACGCCCGATAACAGCGAGAATTACGATCCCGAGACCGTTACCGAAACGGTTACGGTAAATGTCGCAAAGGCGACGATTACCGGCGTGAAGGTCGAGAACGTATTGGCGCAGTTTGACGAGGAGCAGCCGACAAAGCAGTACGCGCTCGCCGCGCCGACCGGAACGATTGACGGCGATACCGTAAGATATGCCGAGGGTGAGTATGACGCGGACACCGACGCAAGCGCGTCCTGGCAGGAAACCTGCCCGAGTTACAGTGACGAGGGCACAAATCAGACAATTACGGTCAGAATAGAGAGAGAAAACTACAACAACCTCTATCTTAAAGCGATCATAAAGATTACAAACGAGCCGCTCATCACAGGCGTTGACGTAACGGCAAACGAGGGTCTTGTTTACAACGGCGGCGCGCAGGAGCTTGTAACCGTAACGGGAACGAGTGACAGTGATACCGTTACATACTATGTAAACGGCGATACAGTCGGAACCCAGACAGCACAGGGTACGAACGCGGGCGATTACTCGGTCAGGGTGAAGGTTGAAAGAGACGGTTATCATCATTTTGAAAAGACGGTCGATGTTACAATCGCGAAAGCAACCCCGACATTCCCCGAGGTTGGAGATGTTGACGGCGGAACATATGAACCGGGTAAGAAGCTTGGCAACGTAACCGTGCCAGAGGTTCAGGGCGGTACGCTTGCGTGGAGTGACGGCGAAACGGCACTTAATGCGGGCGCAAACAGCGCTCAGGCGGTATTTACTCCGTCCGACAAGGCAAATTACGAGGATACGACCGTTACGGGAACTGTTACGGTAAATGTCGCAAAGGCGACGATTACCGACGTGGAGGTTCAGGGCGTATCGGTGCAGTTTGACGAGACACAGCCGACAAAAGAGTACACGCTCGAAGCGCCGACAGGAACGATTGAGGGCGACGTCGTAAGCTACGCCGAGGGCGAATATAACGAAGTGAATGACAGCGAGGCGGATTGGAAGGACACTTGCCCGAGTTACAGCGCGGAAAATACAAATCAGACGATTACGGTCAGAATAGAGAGAAAAAATTACAACACGCTCTATCTTACAGCCACTATAAACATTATAGGCGAGCCGACAATCGATGACGTTGACGTAACGGCGAATGAAGGTCTTGTTTACAACGGCAGCGCGCAGGAGCTTGTGACCGTGACGGGTGCGCTTGAAACCGACACCGTCACATACTATGTAAATGACGACACTACGGGCAGCACGGAAAAGGCGACCGGTACGAACGCAGGCAGCTATTCGGTTAAGGTGAAGGTTGAAAGAGCCGATTATCATCATTTTGAAAAGACAGTTGATGTCACAATCGCAAAGGCGACTCCGACATTCCCCGAAGTCGCGGCGGTTGACGGCGGAATATATGCGCCCGATAAGAAGCTCGGCGATGTAGAATTGCCGACGGTAGACGGCGGTACGCTCGCGTGGAGCGATGAAAACGCCGTTCTTACGGCGGGCGAAAACAGCGTGCAGGCGGTATTCACCCCGTCCGACACGGCAAATTACGAGGATGCGGTAACGGGAACGATTACGGTAAATGTTGCAAACGCTACGATTACCGCCGCTGACGTGGTAATCTCCGGCGACGGCGATATTACGCATGACGGCGCGGCGCACGGCTTAACAGTAACGCTCGGCGGCAGCGCGGAAGGCGGAGCGGTCAAGTATATCGAAGGCGAGTACAACGCCGATACCGATACGGAGCTTGACTGGCTCGACACTTGCCCGACTGTGACCGAGGTCGGCGATACAAAGACGATTACGGTCAAAGTAAGCAAGGAAAATTATGACGATTACTACACGACAAAGACGATAACAATTACCGACGAGCCGACGGTAAGCGACATCACCGTTGCGCCGTACGGCGGCACATATGACGGCGCGTCGCATAACGCGGTAACGGTAGTCGGCGCGGAAAGTACCGATACGATTAAGTATCAGCTTGACGGTTCCGAAACGGCATCTGTGCCGCAGATTACCGACGCGGGTACATACAGCGTGACGGTTACCGTTGAGCGCGCAGGCTATCACCCGTACACAACCACGGTTGAGGCGGCTATCGCGCAGGCGGAGTCGACATTCCCGACGGTTAAGGCAATAGACGTGACATATACCGAGGGCATAACTCTTGCTGACGTAGAGCTTCCGACGGTGACTGGCGGCGCACTTTCGTGGGCTGACGAGACAATTTCGGTAACCGAGGGTACGAGTGAGTACGACGCGGTATTTACGCCGACCGACGCGGTTAACTATAAGACTGCAAGCGGCAAAATAACGGTAACCGCAACCGCAGAGGTAACTCCGAGCCCGTCACCGTCACCTGAGCCGTCAACAGCATTTGATGTGACGGGAACGGTTAAGAACAATGACGGTACGGCGGCGGCAAATCGCAAGATTACGCTGAAACCGCTCGGATTGGAAACGACCACGGACGAGGACGGCAACTACGCGTTTAATGGCGTTGAGGCGGGCAGCTACAATATAGTTGTCGAAACGGGTGGCGAAAAAACGGTTACAACGCTTGTTGACGTAACGGACAGTAGCGTAAGCGCGGACATAACGCTCCCCGCGGCTAATGTGGGCAGCGCGGTTGAAACAACCGACAGCGACAACAACTCCGATATAAAGGTTGAGGACATTGTTGTGGGCGGTCTTGACGAATTTGCAGAAGCGGTTGTCGAGGCGCTTCCCGAGGCGGATAAGACAAAGAATATTGAAGTAAAGATGATTATCGAGAGCAAGAAAGAAAGCTCTGCCGACATGGTACAGCAGGCGATAAAACAGCAGAGCAAAAACAAGGACGAAAAGCTGGATTACATTGATATAGACATCATTAAAATCGTCGGCACGGAGAGCGAGAACGTAACCGAGACGACGAACCTTATCACAATCATAATCCCGTTCGTGACGGACGGCAAGAAGGACATAACGGTTTACCGATACCATGACGGCGAGGCGGCGGCTATGACAAAGGGCGGCATCGGCGAGCGTTATGAGGTCGAAGACGGAGTTATCACAATTTACACGCAAAAATTCTCGACCTACGCGATAGCGTATAACGACCGGTCAACGACTCCGACCCCGACGCCGACGCCCGATACGGGCGGCACGTCACGCGGTGGTTCCGCGTCATATACGGTTCGGTTTGAGACGAACGACGGCAGTGATGTAGCCTCTCAAAGGATTTCGCGTAACGGCGTTGTGAAAGAGCCGACCGCTCCGACAAAGGACGGCTATACGTTCGCAGGCTGGTACACGGATAAGAATTTGACAGCCGAATATGACTTTACCTCGAAGGTTACAGGCAGCTTTACCCTGTATGCTAAGTGGAACGAGGACAAGACGAACGACGAGACGGAAGCAACTCCCGCACCGACGGATGAGCCGCAGCCGACGGCAAAATCAATGCCGTTTACGGACGTAAATATAGGCGATTGGTTCTACAATGACGTGCAGTACGTATACGAAAACGGATTGATGAACGGAGTCAGCGGCACCGAGTTCGCACCGAACGAAACCATCACAAGAGGAATGTTTGTAACAATCCTCTATCGTATGGACGGTGAGCCGAGCACCGGCGCAAGCGCATTTACCGATGTTCCGTCCGGCGCATACTACGCGAATGCGGTCGCGTGGGCGAGTGTAAACGGAATTGTTAAAGGATATTCCGACACCGAGTACGCGCCCGACGATGCCGTAACGCGTGAGCAAGCCGCGGCGATACTGTTCAGATATGCGGCGTATAAAGGTGAAAGTCCGACGGGAGCATGGGTGATACAGCTCGGCTATACAGACCTTTCGGATATTTCCGATTGGGCGGCTGAAGGAGTGATGTTCTGCAACATGAAAAATATTATGGCAGGACGCGACAGCGGAGAATTTGACCCGCAGTCCGACATAACCCGCGCCGAGGGCGCAGCCGTGTTTGAGCGGTATTTGAATATGGCTGAGTAAAAGCCGTATATAAAAAAGCGTTATCCTATTTTATGAGGATAGCGCTTTTTATGTTTGCGCGTTACTATGAGGAGCCCGCAAAGATATTTTTCTTTACATAAATATCTTTATGTGGTAAAATAAATGCAACGCATTTATTTTACGCCTCCGGCGGGGATTAAAAGCGTGTGCAAAATTTTCCTCGCGCTGTGCGCTCGGAAACGCACATACGCAATTTTACCATTTACGCCGACACGCTTTGCGTGCGGCTATGGTAAAATAAATTAAAATTTATAAGAAATCGGAATTTATATTGGGAGATGTATCGGAGTGCAGTTTTTGGTTTTCGGAATTATTGCGGTATGCGCGGTTGCGGCGGATATGGTCGTAAAGTACCTTGCGGTCAATTTTTTGCAGCCGCTCGGCTCGGTTTCGCTGATTGACGGCGTTTTCAGTCTTACCTACCTTGAAAACCGAGGCGCGGCTTTCGGAATATTGCAAAATAAGCAATATTTTTTTATTGCGTTTACCGCCGTTGTGCTGATATTGATTATAGTCTATCTCGCGGTAAAAAGACCCAAGTCGATTTTTATGTGGGTCTCTCTCGCCCTTGTGTGCGGCGGTGCGCTCGGAAATCTTATTGACCGCGTCCGCCTCGGATATGTTGTGGATTTGTTTTATTTTGAACCGATAAATTTTCCCGTTTTCAACGTCGCTGATATTTGCGTGTGTGTCGGTGCGGCACTCGCGGTCATATTGATTTTGCTTGACAAAGAGAACGGAAACAAAAAGGATAAGGTATAGGCGATGTATGAAACAGTTGTGCCGCCCGAAAAGGCGGGGTTAAGACTTGACAGGTTCTTGTCGGAGGAAATGACGGATTACACCCGTTCGTACATTCAAAAACTGATTGAGAGCGGCTGTGTCACCTGCCGCGGCGAGGCGATTGTCAAGACAAATTATAAGACGCGGGAGGGCGATGCGATTTCGGTTGAAATACCAAAGTCGCGCGAGGTAGGCATAGAAGCCGAAAATATCCCGCTCGACATTGTTTTTGAGGACGAATATATGCTCGTTGTGAACAAACCGCAGGGGATGGTGGTTCATCCCGCCGCGGGAAATTACAGCGGAACGCTCGTTAACGCACTTTTGGCTCACTGCAGCGGGAATTTGTCAGGTATAAACGGCGAGAAGCGCCCGGGCATACTTCACCGCATAGACAAGGACACCAGCGGGCTTTTGCTTGTGGCAAAGACCGACTTGGCGCACCAAAGGCTTGCGGCGCAGATAAGCGCGCACAGCCTGACCCGTGCGTATCTCGCGCTCGTTCACGCGAATATCAAAGAGGACAGCGGAACAATATGCGCCCCTATCGGCAGACACCCGACAGACCGAAAGAAAATGACGGTGACTTATAAAAATTCTCGTGAGGCGACTACTCATTTTAAGGTTTTGGAGCGCTTCGGGCGCTATACCTACATCGAATGTGTGCTTGAAACGGGCAGGACGCACCAGATACGCGTGCATATGTCAAATAACGGGCATCCTATTGTCGGGGATAAGACATATGGCGTAAAAAAAGAGGAATTTTCGCTCAAAGGACAGCTCCTTCACGCGTACAAGGTCGGCTTTATACACCCGATTTCGGGGGAATATATGGAGTTTACCGCGCCGCTTCCCGAATATTTCGACAGAATACTTAAAAATTTGAGAAAAATATGGACAAGTACCGAAAGTTAATGGTATAATTTACTTAATATGTACCGACAGGTATAATTCGGAATAGGGGAATATGTGGAATGAAGCACCTATTAGGCTTAAAGGACGTTTCGGCGGACGAGATAAAGAACATTCTCGATACCGCGGAAATTATGAAAAAAAGGCTCGACGGAGACGTTAAAAAGTTTGACGATTTGAGAGGAAAAAGCGTTATCACCGTTTTCTTTGAAAACAGCACCCGCACCAGACTCTCGTTTGAACTTGCCGCAAAGTATCTCAGCGCGGACGCGGCAAATATCACGTCTACGGGCAGCAGCGTTGCCAAAGGGGAGACCCTTATAGACACCGTTAAAACCATAAATATGATGGCGGCGGATATTCTGGTCGTGCGTCACAGCTCGTCGGGTGCGCCCAAACTGGTCTCGGAAAACGTGGATTGCAGTGTCGTAAACGCCGGAGACGGAATGAACGAGCATCCCACGCAGGCTCTCTTGGATATGCTCACGATACGGGAGAAAAAGGGCAAAATATCGGGGCTTAAGGTCGCAATCATAGGCGACGTTAAGCACAGCAGAGTTGCAAGAAGCAATATATACGGACTTAAAAAGATGGGCGCGGAGGTAGTTTTGGCAGGACCCAGCACTCTTCTGCCCGCTCGGCTTGAAGAACTCGGAGTGCGCGTCTATACCGACGTCAATAAGGCTATCGAGGGCGCGGATGCCGTTATGGGACTTCGTATTCAGCTTGAACGCCAGAAGTCGGGCAACTTCCCGACGGTGAGGGAGTATTCCGAGCTGTTCGGAGTTAACAGTGAGCGAATGAAGCTCGCAAAGCCCGATGCGATACTGCTCCATCCCGGTCCTGTGAACCGCGGAGTGGAGCTTACGACCGAGATAACGGACGGAGCGCAGTCGTGCATAAACGAGCAGGTCAAGAGCGGCGTGGCTGTAAGAATGGCGGTTTTGTCCATTCTCGCAAAAAACGGTTGAGGAGGAGCGTAATTGAAAATTTTGATTAAAGGCGGCAATGTTATCGACCCCGCCAACAACATTTCGGAAAAGCTTGATATTCTTACGGACGGCAAAGTAATAGCGGCCGTGGGCAAGGATATTTCCGCTCCCGACGCGGAAGTTATAAATGCGGAAGGGCTTACCGTGGTTCCCGGGCTTGTGGATATTCACGTTCACTTCCGCGACCCCGGTTACGAATACAAAGAGGATATAATTACGGGAAGCCGCGCGGCGGCTCGCGGCGGCGTAACATCAGTCGCTTGTATGCCCAACACAAAGCCCGCGCTCGACTGCGCCGCTTTAATTCAGTACGTCAAAAACAAGGCGGAAAAGGCGGGAATTATAAACGTATTTCCCGTGGGCTGTATAAGCAAGGGCTTAAAGGGCGAGGAGCTTGCCGAAATCGGAGAACTTAAAGCTGCCGGAGCGGTCGGCGTTTCGGACGACGGCCGGCCGGTTATTTCGTCAACACTTATGCGCCGTGCGCTGGAGTACGCCAATATGTTTGATATACCCGTTATGTCGCACTCGGAGGATTTGGGGCTTGTGGACGGCGGCTCAATGAACGAGGGATATATGTCGACCTATCTCGGACTTCGCGGAATACCCAAGGCGGCGGAAAGTGTTGCGGTAACGCGCGACATTCTGATTGCCGAGGAGGTCGGAGCAAGAATTCACATCTGCCACGTCAGCACCGCCAACTCCATAGATGCGGTAAGACAGGCCAAAAAGCGCGGAGTGCGCGTGACGTGTGAGACTGCGCCGCACTATTTTTCGCTCACCGATGCGGCGTGCGACGGCTTTAACACCAACGCCAAGATGAATCCGCCTTTGAGAAGTGCGGAGGACGTGGAGGCTGTTATCGCGGGTCTTGCGGACGGCACGATAGACGCTATCGCAACAGACCACGCGCCGCACCATATAGACGAGAAAAACGTGGAGTTTGACAAAGCCTTAAACGGAATAATTGGGCTTGAGACCTCGCTCTCGCTCGGAATTACAAATCTTGTAAACACCGGCAAACTTACGCTTTGCGAGCTTATAAAGAAAATGACATATAATCCCGCAAAGATAATAGGAACAGACCGCGGTACGCTGTCGGTCGGCGCACCCGCCGATATTACGATTTTTGACGCGGCGGAGAAATACGTAGTGGATGTGTCAAAGTTCGCGTCCAAGAGCAAAAACTCGCCCTACGGCGGTATGAAGCTGTGCGGAGTTGTGAAGAAAACGATAGCAAACGGAAAAATTGTCTATGACGGAGGCATTGAAATATGACGGACATATTGATTGAAAAAATAAAAAAGACGGGAAATCCGACTGTTGCGGGTCTTGACCCGAAGCTGGCGTATATCCCGGAGGAGATGAAAAAGGCGGCGTTTTCGGAGTTTGGAAACGGCTTTGAGGGAGCGGCGAACGCGCTGCTTAGGTTCAACAAGGCTCTTATCGACTGCCTTTGCGACATAGTTCCCGCCGTGAAGCCTCAGTCGGCATACTATGAAATGTACGGCGTTCCGGGTATCCGCACTCTGTGTGAAACCATTGAATACGCGCGTTCAAAGGGAATGTATGTAATAGTTGACGCAAAGCGCGGCGACATAGGCGCGACATCCGAGGCGTATGCGACGGCGTACCTCGGAGAAACCGACCTTGAGGGAGCTTCCGCACCTGCGTTCGGCGCGGACAGTATGACCGTCAATCCGTATCTCGGAACCGACGGCGTTAAGCCGTTCGCTGACCTTTGCGAAAAGAATGGAAAGAGCATTTTTGTACTTGTGAAAACCTCAAACAAATCGTCGGGCGAGCTTCAGGATTTGACGGTTGACGGAAAACCGATTTACGAGCATATCGCGGATTTGGTCAATCAATGGGGCGGAAGCTCGCGCGGAAAATACGGCTATGCCAATGTCGGCGCGGTAGTCGGGGCGACATATCCTCAGCAGGCGGAGACGCTCCGCAAGATTATGCCGTCGGCTTACTTCCTCGTTCCCGGCTACGGGGCGCAGGGAGGCACCGCTAAGGACGTTAAAAAGAGCTTTAACAGCGACGGTCTCGGCGCGATAGTAAACGCTTCGCGTTCGATTATGTGCGCTTATCAAAAAAACGGCGGTACGCTTCAGGAGGCAGCTCGTGCCGAGGCGATAAGAATGCGCGACGATATAACGTCGGTGCTTTAACTGCTTGACTGCGGAACGGAGGCTTTGCATATGCTTTGTAAACTTATATCAAAGAAAAACACGGTCGGAAAAATTTACGATTTTACGATAGAAGCGCCCGAAATCGCAAAGACTGCAAAGGCGGGTCAGTTTTTGCATATTTTGTGCGGCGGCTCGGCATATCTTCGCCGCCCGATAAGTATTTGCGACTCATTCGGGAAAACCGTTCGCTTTGTCTTTGAGGTTCGCGGAAAGGGTACCGAGGAGCTGGCGAAGAAAGAGGTCGGCGAATATATCGACCTGCTCGGACCTCTCGGAAACGGCTTTGACACGTCTATGGCGGAAAATACCGACGGCGCAATAATTTTGCTGGGCGGCGGAATAGGAATTTATCCGCTCTACAAGCTCTCAAAAGAGCTGGGCGGCAAGGCTACGGCAATACTGGGCTTCAGAAACGCCGCGGCGGTAACTCATACGTATGAATTTCAGCAGTCCTGCCGTGACTTGTTTGTCGCGACCGACGACGGAAGCGCGGGCTACCACGGTTTTGCAACGGACGTTTTGAAAAATATAGCGGCTTCAAACAAAGTCGGCGCGCTTTACGTGTGCGGACCTACTCCGATGATGAAGATTGCATCAGAAATTGCGGCGGAGAAGGAAATCCCCGCGCAGGTTTCAATGGAGCAGAGGATGGGCTGCGGCATAGGCGCGTGCGTTACCTGTACCTGTAGCGTCGGAGGCTCGAACGTCCGCGTTTGCAAGGACGGCCCCGTATTTTTGGCAAAGGATGTGAATTGGAATGAGTAATCCCAATATGTCGGTAAATATTGCGGGCGTGACCTGGAAAAACCCCGTGACTACCGCGTCGGGTACGTTCGGCTTCGGCAGGGAGTACGCGGAATATTTTGACTTGGGCGAGCTTGGAGCGGTGTGCTTAAAGTCGCTTTCGTCCGAGAAGCGGCTCGGGAACAAGTCGCCGAGGATTGCCGAAACAAACGGCGGAATTTTAAACAGCGTGGGACTTCAAAATCCTGGCGCCGAATACTTCCTTGAAAATGAGCTTGAAAATCTGAGAAAGTATGACACAAAGCTGATTGCGAATATATGCGGAAGAGAAATCGAGGATTACGTCGAAGTGACCGAAATCCTTGGAGACAGCGTGGATATGCTGGAGCTTAACATTTCCTGCCCTAACGTGAGGTCGGGCGGGCTTGCGTTCGGCACAGACCCGAAAACGGTGGAAGAAATCACCAAAAGAGTCAAAGCCGCCGCAAAAGTTCCGCTTATTGTAAAGCTGTCGCCCAATGTTACGGATATTGCCGAAATTGCGAGAGCCGCCGAGGCGGGCGGCGCGGATTGTCTTTCGCTTATAAATACGTTACTCGGAATGAAAATAGATATAAAGACAAGGCGCCCCGTGCTTAAAAACAACACGGGCGGATTTTCTGGTCCCGCGGTAATGCCGGTCGCGGTGCGTATGGTATATCAGGTGCGCTGTGCGGTATCTCTGCCCATAATCGGTATGGGCGGTATCAGCAGCGGAGAGGACGCTATTGAGTTTATCCTTGCGGGCGCGAATGCGGTCGCGGTAGGCACGGCGGGATTTGTCGACCCGCTTGCGTGGATAAAGGTTCGCGACGGAATTTATGACTATTTGGTTGAAAATAATATTGATGATGTGAATGATTTGGTCGGTATGATAAACTTAAACTAAGGAGCTTTTACGGATATGGCAGGTGCCGATTTGGAAAAGAAGAATATTCACGCAAATCACAGAAAAAGGCTTGACGAAAAGGTTGCGTCCGCAGGGCTTGAATTTCTGTCGGAGCACGAGCAGCTTGAGTACATACTGTTTGACACCGTAAAGCGTTGCGACACCAACGCGCTTGCTCACAGGATTTTGGACAGGTTCGGAGATTTGCGCGGAGTATTCTCGGCGACTATGGAGGAGCTTATGCGCGTTGAGGGCGTAGGCAGGGAGATAGCGAGAAATCTCTCAACTCAGTATGACCGTATGCGTATAGCGGAGCGCAGTCTCATAAGCTCGGTAAAGGAGTATAACAACATAAGCGACATTTGCAGTTATGTTCTTACATGGCTTCGCGGGCGGCAGAATGAAATGTGCCTTTTGATAAGCCTCAACGGCTCGAACAGAATTATTAAAACCGAGATAATGTCGGAGGGGACGATAGACCACGTTTCGGTTTATACAAGAAATATAGTTAAACGCGCGATGGACAATTACGCATCGTCTGTCGTGCTGGCTCATAATCATCCGAGCGGTGTGCCCGAACCGTCGCAGGATGATATTTATGTGACCGAAAATATAATAAGCGCGCTCAAACCTCTTGAAATTTATCTGCGCGACCACATAATCGTTGCGGACGGCAAGTGTTACAGCTTGCGGGAACACGGTATGATATGATGCCAAATCAAAAATTGAAAAGGTGAATAAAATTGTCAAAAATTGCGGTTGTAACGGGTGCGTCGCGCGGCATAGGCAGACGTACCGCCGCTCTGCTTGCGGAGCGCGGATACGTTGTGGCGGTCAATTATAATAAGAGCGAGGCGGAGGCGGCTTCGCTTGTGCGTGAAATCGAGGTTTTGGGCGGACGCGCTTTTTCGGTGCGTGCGGACGTGTCCGATATGAATGAAGTTAACATAATGATAGATAAGGTACATTCGGAGCTGGGAGCGGTAGACCTGCTCGTAAACAATGCGGGCGTTGCTCTGCCGCAGTCGCTTTTTTCGGACTGCACCGAGGCGGAGCGGGACAAAGTTTTCGGCGTGAACGTGTACGGCGCGATGAATTGCGCGAGAGCGGTGCTCCCCGATATGGTACACAAAAAAAGAGGATGTATAATAAATGTTTCGTCGGTATGGGGAATTACGGGCGGCTCGTGCGAGGTGGTGTATTCCGCGTCAAAGGCGGCTGTTATAGGATTTACAAAGGCTCTCGCAAAGGAGCTTGCACCGTCTGATATACGCGTAAACTGCGTTGCGCCCGGCGTTATCGACACCGATATGAACGCTCATCTGAGCCGCGAGGATATAAATGCTTTGAGTGAGGAAATTCCTCTCGGCAGAACGGGTACGCCGGAGGAGGTCGCGGAGCTTATATGCTTTCTCGCGTCGGACAATGCTAAGTATATAACGGGGCAGACGGTGAGCGCGGACGGCGGAATGATTATGTAATGGCGTGTCTTATTGACTGACAGCGGTTCTCAAAAGCGAAAACGCTTTTGAGAACCGTTTTTTATGTATTTTTAAATTTGTCAATTAAAAACATTGTGTTATTTATTAAACTGTGATACAATAAAAAGAAGTTTTGACATTTTTAAAATATATTTTAAGGTGTGTTAAGGAGCAGGTATGGATTTTAAGGTTGTATCGGAATATAAACCCGCGGGAGATCAGGGCGCGGCTATCGACGCTCTCGTGCGCGGCATAAAAAACGGCGACAGGTTTCAGACCCTTATGGGTGTGACGGGCAGCGGAAAGACATTTACAATGGCGAATATCATTGAAAAGGTGAACCGCCCGACGCTCGTCCTCGCCCATAACAAAACGCTGGCGGCGCAGCTTTGCAGCGAGTTTAAGGAGCTGTTCCCCGAAAACGCGGTCGAGTATTTTGTGTCGTACTATGACTACTATCAGCCCGAAGCGTATATACCGCATACCGATTTGTATATCGAAAAGGATGCGCAGACCAACGAGGAGATTGACAAGCTCAGGCACAGCGCGACCGCGGCACTTTTTGAGCGGCGCGACGTTCTCATAGTGGCGAGCGTCTCGTGCATATACGGTCTGGGCGACCCGATAGACTATAACAATATGGTAATTTCGCTCCGACCGGGTATGGAAAAGGACCGCGACAAGATGATTGAAAAGCTAATTGAGATAAGATATGAGCGCAACGACATAGATTTTTCGAGAAACAAGTTTCGGGTTCGCGGCGATGTGGTGGACATTTTTCCGTCCGACTCGCACGGAAACGCGATACGGGTTGAATTTTTCGGCGATGAGGTAGACAGAATAACCGAGATAAATCCCGTCACGGGAGAGGCGGTCGCGGTCAGAAATCATTGTGCGATTTATCCCGCGTCCCACTACGTTACGACGGCGGATAAAATGGAGCGCGCGATAGGCACCATAAAAGAGGAACTGGCTCAGCGGATAAGCGAGTTCAAGGCGGAAAATAAGCTTGTAGAGGCGCAGAGAATACAGCAGCGCACGATGTACGACATAGAGATGATGCGTGAGACAGGCTTTTGCAGCGGAATTGAGAACTATTCCCGCCACATAAGCGGACGGGCTCCGGGCAGTCCTCCGTTTACGCTTATGGACTATCTGCCGAAGGACTTTCTTTTGATGGTGGACGAGTCGCACGTAACCCTCCCGCAGGTGAGAGCTATGTTTGCGGGCGACAGGGCGAGAAAGGAAAACCTTGTCAACTACGGCTTCCGTCTGCCGTCGGCGTTTGACAACAGACCGCTTTGCTTTGACGAGTTTTACGACAAAATAAATCAGGCGGTGTTCGTGAGCGCGACGCCTGCCGAGTTTGAGCGAGAGCGTTCCGCGCAGATTGTGGAACAGGTTATCCGCCCGACCGGTCTTTTGGACCCCGAAATAATCGTACGCCCGATAAGCGGACAGATAGACGATTTGTATTCCGAGATAGTAAAGCGCGTCGAAAGAAACGAGAGGGTTTTGATAACCACGCTCACAAAAAGGATGGCGGAAAAGCTGACCGAATATTTTGAGGATATGGAGCTTCGCGTGAGATACCTGCACTCTGACGTTCAGACGATTGAGCGTATGGAGATAATCAGAGATTTGCGCCTCGGAAAGTTTGACGTTCTGGTAGGCATAAATCTTTTGCGCGAGGGCTTGGACATACCCGAGGTGTCGCTCGTCGCGATTTTGGACGCGGACAAAGAGGGCTTTCTGCGCTCCGAAACGTCGCTTGTTCAGACGATAGGACGCGCGGCGAGAAACGCGAACGGAACGGTAATAATGTATGCGGACACGATTACAAATTCAATGAGGTACGCAATCGACGAAACCAACCGCCGCCGCTCAATTCAGAAGGCGTACAACGAGGAACACGGCATAACTCCGCAGACGATACAAAAGGGTGTGCATGAGGTAATAGAAGCCACGCACGCGGTCGAGGAAACCAAGGCGAGGGGCAGCGTAAAGGCAAAGGATATAGAAAAAGAGATAACAGAGCTTACGACCGATATGAAGAAGGCGGCGGAGCTTTTGCAGTTCGAGCTTGCGGCACAGCTCAGAGATGAGATAAAACGGCTGAGGGAGCAGATGAAGCCGTGAGGAGGGGTAGGTTATGAGAAAGGATATATTTATAAAAGGCGCGAGGGAAAACAACCTTAAAAATATCAATGTGACTATTCCGCGCGACAAGCTGGTGGTGCTTACGGGACTTAGCGGCTCGGGCAAGTCGTCTCTGGCGTTTGAGACGATTTATGCGGAGGGTCAAAGACGCTATGTGGAGTCTTTATCCGCGTATGCGCGTATGTTTCTCGGTCAGATGGAAAAGCCCGACGTGGATTATATCGAGGGATTGTCGCCCGCGATTTCGATAGATCAGAAAACCACGAGCAAAAACCCACGCTCTACCGTGGGTACCGTCACCGAGGTCTATGACTATATACGACTTCTTTTTGCGCGAATAGGAATACCGCACTGCCCGAAGTGCGGCAAGGAGATAAAGCCGCAGTCGATAGACCAGATAGTGGACGCGGTTACAAGCCTTCCCGAGCGCACAAAAATACAGATACTTGCTCCCGTTGCGAGAGGCAGAAAGGGCGAGTATGTAAAAACCTTTGAGGATGCGAAAAAATCGGGCTTTGTCCGCGCGAGAGTGGACGGAGAGATGATAGAGCTTCAGGACGGAATTATGCGTCTTGACAAGCAGAAAAAGCATAATATAGATATAGTTGTGGACAGGCTTATCGTAAAGCCGGATATGGAAAAGCGTCTTGCCGATTCGGTTGAAACCGCGCTTGAGATGGCGGGCGGAATTGTGAATATACTGCGCGGTGACGGCGAGGAACTCACGTTCAGCCAGAACTATGCCTGCGAGGACTGCGGTATAAGCATAGAGGAGCTTTCTCCGCGTATGTTTTCATTCAACACTCCGTACGGCGCGTGTCCCGAATGTACGGGTCTCGGAAGTATTGCCAAAATCGATCCCGACCTTGTTATACCCGACAGGGAAAAGAGCATAAACGAGGGCGCAATTTGCGCAAGCGGCTGGTCGGGCGGCGACGACGGATATATCGCGGGTATGTATTACGAAGGTCTGGCACGTCACTACGGGTTCAGCCTCGACACTCCGATTTGCGAGCTTGACGACAAAATAGTTGACATAATATTATACGGTACGGGCAACGAGAAAATCAAGCTGACCTATAACCGAAAATACGCGAGAGGGGAGCAGTTCGCGCGGTTTGAGGGCATTATAAACAACCTTGCGAGACGGTATAAGGAGACGACTTCGGACTGGCGCAAGGCGGAAATCGAGCGTTATATGGTAAATATGCCGTGTCCGTCGTGCGGCGGAGCGAGACTCAAAAAAGAGGTGCTTGCGGTCACGGTCAACGATAAAAACATCAACGAGGTGTGCGCTCTCTCGGTGGCGAAGGCGATGGAGTTTTTTGACGGACTGACCCTCACCGAAAAGGAGCAGAAAATTGCGGCACAGGTTTTGAAGGAGATAAGAGAGAGACTGCATTTTCTCGTAAATGTCGGGCTGGATTACCTTACGCTTAACCGTTCGGCGGGAACGCTGTCGGGCGGCGAGGCGCAGAGGATAAGGCTGGCGACTCAGATAGGCTCGAGCCTTATGGGAGTGCTGTATATACTTGACGAGCCGAGCATAGGACTTCACCAGCGCGACAACGACCGCCTCATAGACACGCTCAAAAACCTGCGCGACCTCGGAAATACTCTTATAGTTGTGGAGCACGACGAGGACACTATGCTTGCCGCCGACCACATAATAGATATAGGTCCCGGAGCGGGAGTACACGGCGGAGAGATAGTCGCCGAGGGTACCGCAAAGGACATTATGGAGTGTGAACGCTCCGAAACGGGAATGTATCTGAGCGGTGCAAAGAGCATCCCCGTACCCGAAAAAAGGCGCAAGGGCAACGGCTTTAAGCTGGAGATTACGGGCGCCGCCGAGAACAATCTGAAAAATATCAACGTGAAAATTCCGCTCGGCACGTTTACCTGCGTGACCGGCGTGTCGGGCAGCGGTAAAAGCTCGTTTGTGAACGAGGTGCTGTATAAGGTGCTTGCAAATAAGCTCAACCGCGCGAGAAAAAAGCCCGGAAAGTACAAGTCGATAAAGGGCGTTGAACATCTGGACAAGGTGATTGCGATAGACCAGTCGCCGATAGGCAGAACTCCGCGCTCCAACCCCGCGACATATACCGGTCTTTTCGGCGATATACGCGAGCTTTTTGCGTCCACAGCCGAGGCAAAGGCGCGCGGCTATAAGTCGGGCAGGTTCAGCTTTAACGTAAAGGGCGGAAGATGCGAGACCTGTATGGGCGACGGAATACTCAAAATAGAAATGCACTTTTTGCCCGACGTATATGTTACCTGCGATGTTTGCGGCGGAAAGCGGTACAACAGGGAGACGCTCGAGGTCAGATATAAGGGCAAAAACATATATGAGGTGCTCGAAATGACCGTTGAGGAGGGCGTTGAGTTTTTCGAGAACATACCGAAAATAAGACGAAAGCTCGAAACGCTGTACGACGTGGGTATGGGCTACGTTAAAATAGGTCAGCCGTCCACAACTCTTTCGGGCGGCGAGGCACAGCGCGTCAAGCTCGCCACCGAGTTGAGCCGACGAAGTACGGGCAAGACGATATATATTCTCGACGAGCCGACAACGGGGCTTCACACCGCGGACGTACACCGACTTATAGACGTGCTTCAAAAGCTGGTGGATTTGGGCAACACCGTAATCGTCATAGAGCATAATCTCGACGTTATAAAGACGGCGGATTATATCATAGATTTGGGACCCGAGGGCGGCGAACGCGGCGGCGAGGTCGTGGTTTGCGGAACTCCCGAAAAGGTTGCGAAATGCGAGGCGTCATATACGGGTCAGTACCTCAAAAATAAGCTCAAGAAGCGAAAAATGGCTAAAAAGACACAAAACGGCGCAAAGTCTTGATTTGCGAAAATGTATAAAAATATGGGGAATATGGCATATTAGCTAACCAAAAGTATATATTTTTGGCTATTTTTCAATATTGACTTTATATGCTATGTATGATATGTTGTAATTATGAATGATTTATAAAATATTTTGATAAAAGGAGAGAGGATATGAGTAGGGGCAAAAGATTTTTATCATTTTTGACGGTGCTTACAATGCTGGCATCGTTTTTAACCGTGAATGTTACGGCGGCGGACGATCTTAGCATAATCGCGGTGAGATTCAGAGCTCACCCCCAGACGTACAGTATATTCGATGAGAAAGTTCCGACCAATTTGTTATGGGTGGAGTTTAACAATCCGATAGACCATGCGGCAACATACGACGATGCTTCAAAGACGTATGAGCTGGACGGCAAGTATTATCAAATTGAGATTGAGCGTCCCGCTCACGGTCCGAGTGACCGTCAGCACGAGAAGGTGTCAATCGTTCCCGGCAACGCCGTTTCGGGTCTTGTCAAGGACGATGTGCTTGTTCAAAACAATCAGAAGCACCGTTATCACGGCTGGCAGATAGGAAGTCATGGTGATTTGTTTGAAAAGGACGAAACCGCCGAGTATCAGGTCGGCGAATATATCGCAAAGCTGAATTTAATCAATACGGACAGCAGACCCGGAAGCCTTGAAGAGGCTAATGCGCATAAAGAAAATATTGACAGCAAAAGCCTTACAATCGTGGAGATTACGTATCAGCTCAGTGAAAAAGATAAGGCGAAAAACTATAAGCTGAAATGCCCGAATGAGGTACAGGCAAGCGAAAAGATAACCGAGCTTGCTATGGTCGGCGACTGGATAACGCTGGTCGACCCGAGCCTTGACACCGAAAGCGTGGCGGACGACGGCGGCAAGAATATGACCATTTTGGGCTGGAAAGTCGTGAAACAGGACGGCTCGACTCTTGATACTACTGTCGGCGACGCTATCCCCGAAGATAATCAGGACGGAAAAGAGGACAACAAAATAACGCTCGAAGCGGTGCTTGGCGAGCCTAAGTCATATACATACGAATTTCGCGAGAACAAGGAGGACGGCACCAAGGTTGACAATCCCGATGAAGCGGCTTCGTATAACAAAATACTCGGAGGCGACACCGAGAAAAAGCTGGAGTACAAGGCGGAGGAAACGCTGGAACCGCTTGAACTGCGCCTTGTAAATACGGGAAATCAGCGTATCTGCGTATCGACTTACGCGGAGGACGATATGTTCACAGTGGAGAAGATAAATCAGAACACGGGCACGGAGGCTCAGAAGCTGTACAGTGACGGCGGTCTTGAGGTAAACAACAGCCGTTTTTGGTACATACCCTCGCAAAAGGACGTTGATGCGCAACAGTCCGAAAAGTGGGTAAACTATGCCATTGTTAAAATAACTCCGCGCAAAGGACTTGCCGCGGGAACTCATACCGGCACGATTACCTCCCTTAATTCCTCGGGCGGCGGACGAGTTTCGCAGTCTTTCAAAATTCAAATTAAGGTAGACAGGAAAACCGTTCAAATCGCGCCTGAGAACATCACAAAGCCCTACGGAAAGGCGCTTACACAGTCGGATATAATCTGCGACGTGTACGATACCGACGGAGTTAAGCCCCTTGAGCAGGATAAGACAGCCGCAGAGCTTGGAGTCACCATAAGCAGCGACGGTATCGGCAAGGACGCGGCGGTAAACGGCGGAACTCCCTATCCTTTCAAAATAGATGTAAGGGAGGGCGTGAAAAATTACGACGTTGAGCTTAAAGCGGACAGCGGTACCGGCATAACGGTTCAAAAGTCGGTCCCGAAAAGAATGACAATGAGCGTTATAAACATAAACAGCGGAAATACGCTTACTGACAGTATGCTTGACGGACATTATGTGAATGAATATTCGGGCGATGAGGTAGCCGGAACTTTCTCCCTGGTAAACGGAGAAGAAAAGGTTACGGGCTCGGGAATGATACAAAAGGACATTCAATTTACACCGAAGGACGACCAAAATTACAACAAGCCTGAGAAGAGCTATGTATTTGTTAATATTACGCAGAAACAGTCGTCAGGACTCAGCGTTGTGAGCAGCACTCTCAACAGGACATATAACGGAAGCCCTCAGAAGCCGACGTATAGGTGGACCAGAGGCGACGACCTCAGCAGCAAACTGACAGTTCTTTACAAGAAGGTGGAGAACAAGGAGGACGAGGAGTTCAAAGAGGACGAGCAGTTCGACGAGAGCGGCGGATATTCAAGCACTCCCCCGACAAAGGCGGGAACATATAAGGTACACGCCGTTACTGCCGAAAATAAGTACTATGCTGAGGGAATAGTAAATTCGATTATGACGATAAACCCGTTTCAGCTTGAATTAAGCCTTTCGGGAAGCGTTAATGACAAGGTGTACGACGGTACGAATGCTGCAACGGTGGACGCTTCGAAGGTTAAGTTCGTTAAAAAACCCGGCGTGTCCGACGAAGTATCGGTTAAGGAAAGCGCGTTCACCGCGACGTTTAATTCAAAAAATGCCGACCCGCATTATATTCAGCAGGTAACCGTTGTTGTAAACGGCAGAGACGCGCTGGAGGGCGCGGACGCGGAAAACTATACGCTTGCGGACAGTCAGACGTACCACACCACCGCGAGTATATCTCAAAGACCGATAAGACTGGCTTTGAAGAATACAATTAAAAAGCCCTACGGCAAGGCATACGAATTTACCTCGAATGATTATACGGCGGCATTGAGCCAGCCCGAAGGCGGCGGCCTTGCAGCAAATGATACGGTAGATATGCTTCGGGCTGTGGTTAAGGCTGAAAATAACGGAGTTGACGGTGCGTCCGCCGAAGCAAAGGTCGGAACTTACACCGTTACGGCGTCTACGCCCGGCATAAGCGGCTATAACTATTCGATAACCGGAGATTCGCTCGGTTCGCTTGTTGTCGAAAAGGCAACTCCGCAGGTATTGGGCGAGGTCAGCGCAACGGTCGGTCTTGTCGGAAACCCGCTCTCAAGCGTTAATCTTGACGGCACGTTTATAAATCCGAACAACTCCGGTATGCAGGTTCAGGGTAATCTGGAGTGGAGCGATTCCTCCACGCTTCTCCAAGAGGGCCAGCAGCCCTACGGTTGGAAGTTTACGCCCAACGATAATGAGAATTACAACTCTACGACAGGCGAAGTGCTTGTGACGGCGGGTAACAAAGAACCGGCGCCGCTGGAACTTATCGTTCCCCAAGACGTGGTTTACGACGGAGAGCCGCATCCCGCGACCGTTAAGACCGACAACGAGGCGAAAACCACGATAGAGTACAAAAAGAATGATGATATTGAGCTGCACGACGAAGCGGAGGTATTGTCGGATACATGGACGCAGGAAGTGCCAAAGGACGCGGGTTCGTATGAGGTTCGCGCGACGGTTTATGCGTTCGGCGATTACGCGCAGAACGTCGAGATTAAGTCTATGACTATTTTGCCCGCCGAGCCCAAAGGTGCGGTTACGGCTTCGTCTGTGGACAGAGGCTCGTATTTGAGCGCGTCACAGCTTACGCACGACTATAAGGACATTAACGGCGAAACCCTTGAGGGAACGCTCACATGGAAGCTGCAGGGAGTCAGCGAGCCTACGACTATCATAGTAGACCCCGACACCGAGTACGACTGGATCTTCGTTCCGTTTGACAGGAACTACAAGGATATGGAAGGCAAGACAAAGGTTGCCATTAACGTAGATACGCGCACCGCTGAGGCTGTAATTTACAATCTGCCCACAGGATATGACAATATCGGCGATTACGCCCGCGTGAATGTTGACGGCTTAAAGGTCGGCGACGTGGTTCAGTTCTTCGGCGACGCGGATATGCAAAATCCCGAGAGCGATCGGCTTGAAATAATTGACGGAATGAGCGGTATGGTTAAGGTCAATGTAGACGACGACGCTTTGAACTCCGGCAAAGGCACATTGTATGTGAATATCCTGGGTTCGACCGAGGTTACGCCGATTGAGTACAAAGCCGAGGTCGGCTTCAGATTGCTTCCCACGCAGATTTATCTGAAAGAGGGCGAGAACGAAAGCGTTTCGATAAATAAATCGGACGAGAGCTACACCGTAAAATCGGTCAACTGGTCATCCGAGCAGGAAGGCACCGCTTCTGTTGAAGGCGATTTGAACGGCGCAACGGTGCATGGCGTTAACGACGGTTCCACGAGAATAACGGCGGCGGCGGAGTTTAACCACCCCGACCCGTCGGAGGCGGATAAGAGCATACCGTTTACGAATTATGCGACGGTGACCGTAACGGAGGAACAGGCGCCCGATTATAAATACACGACAAATCAGGCGGAGAATGTTACGTCAACCGGCGCGACTCTTAAAGGTCATATTGAAATAACGAGATACGGCACCACGATAACGCCGAATGCGGTCGGTATGTTCCTGCTTTGGGAGGAGAGCAATCCTTCGGCAAAGGTAAGGTACGGCAACGACAGCCCGATAGTTCTCCAGGAGAGCGGCGATTATGAGATTGCGGTCGACGGCTTGACGCCTAACACAAATTATGTATATCAGGCGGTCGGCATCGAAGGTCAGACCGTTACGCAGGGAGAGCCTGTTACGTTTACGACAGGCGAGGAACAGGCGCCCGATTATAAGTACACGACAAATCATGCTGAGAATATTACGGCGACCGGCGCGACCCTCAAAGGTCATATTCAAATAACGAGATACGGCACTACGATAACGCCGAATGCGGTCGGTATGTTTTTGCTTTGGGAAGAGGGCAATCCCTCGGAAAAGGTAAGATACGGCTCAGAAGACCGGAATATTCTTCATGAGAGCGGCGATTATGAAATTGCGGTTAACGACTTGAAACCTAACACAAAATATGTATATCAGGCTGTCGGAATGGAAGGTCAAAGCTTTACGCCCGGAGAGACTGTTACGTTTACTACGGGCGAGGAACAGGCGCCCGATTATAAATACACGACAAATGAGGCGGAGAATATTACGGCGACGGGTGCTACCCTCAAAGGTCATATTGAAATAACGAGATACGGCACTACGATAACGCCGAATGCGGTCGGTATGTTCCTGCTTTGGGAGGAGAGCAATCCCTCGGAAAAGGTAAGATACGGCTCGGAAGACCGGAATATTCTTCATGAGAGCGGCGATTATGAAATTGCGGTTAACGACTTGAAGCCTAACACGAAATATATGTATCAGGCTGTCGGAATGGAAGGTCAAAGCTTTACGCCCGGAGAGACTGTTACGTTTACTACGGGAGAGGGCGAGGTTATTCTTCCCTACGTTGTAACGAACTTCAACGTCGATAACAGCGGCGTTGCGAACGCGACGTTTACGAATAACAGCTCGGAGTCGGTTGACGTTTCGCTAATAAGCGCATCGTATAACGCACTCGAGCGTCTCGCGTCCGCTCAGCTGACTACCCTCTCGGTCGGCGTGGGTGAGACTGTTACGCTCACGACCGAAGCGCTTACGGATATAGCGGCTAAAATCAAGGCGTATTTGTGGAACGCGAACACATATCAGCCCTATGCGGATGCGGTAGCTCCCGAGCAGTAAGGCGGATATATAATTAAATACGTAAAACCAAAAAACGGCATAGCTCAGGCTATGCCGTTTTTGATTTAACTTGTAAAGTCCTCCTCAAAGCTCGTAAGCTCCTGCTTTGAATACAGCTTTACGCCCTCGCTCAAAATTTTAACGTCATCATAGGGAATATTTTTTACATATACGTCTATACTGTATAAAAAGCTCTCGCGCCCCTCGTCGCTCACATATATGTTTATTACGCTTCCTTCGAGCCGCGCCACGTAAAAGTCGAACTCAAGCGGCTCGTCCGCCGAGCCTTCGACGGGCAGAGCCGAGGTCGAAGCCGCGAGAGCCGTGCTTTCGTCTTTTTCGGGCATATGCGCGGAGATGGGCGCGTCGTCCTCGTTGAGGAAATATCTGAACGCGGAGTAGCCGACGGCGGTTGACGCGCACAGTACGATTGCCAGAATAGCCATAAATTTCAGCGTTTTTTTCATAAAATATCCCGCCTAAACTAAATTTTAACCTATTGTTTCCATTTTTTATGATAATAATACTTGCCTTTTTAAAGCAAAGTATGTTATACTAAAAATATTGAAAACAGCGAGGAGTTTTTCAAAGACTCCGAAGTACCGGCTCGGGTATCCGGTTTTAAGGAACGACCGCATGGCAGTTAGGAGTTGTTTTTATGGCAGTCAAGAAAAAAAGGGAGAAGAAAAGGTCATACTTCAGAGAATTTTTAAAGGTATTTATAATTACCGTGATTATCGGAGGCATGGCGGCGATTGGCATTTTCATAGGCGCCGTTATGGGACTTATGGGAAGCATTGATGAGATTGATGTTGACAATCTCACGCTTGACTCGGCATCGCATATATACTATATCGACCCCGACACCGACGAGGAGGTTGAGCTTCAGAGCCTCAATTCCTCGCAGAACAGGGTGTGGGTGAATTTTCCCCAAATTCCTCAGGAAATGAAGGATGCCATTGTTTCAATAGAGGACGAGAGATTTTACTCGCACAGCGGCTTTGACGTTCGCAGAACGGTCAAGGCGGCTTTTGCTTATATTTATAACAAGGTTACGGGCAACCCGACCTCGTTCGGCGGCAGTACGATTACACAGCAGCTTGTAAAGAACATAACCAACGAAACCGAGCAGAACGCCATGCGAAAGATACAGGAAATTTCGAGGGCGGTAAACCTTGAAAAAAGGCTGTCGAAAGACCAGATTTTGGAGCTTTACTTAAATTCGATTTATCTGTCGCAGGGCTGCAACGGAGTTCAGACTGCGGCGAACAAGTACTTCGGGAAAGACGTCAGCGAGCTTACTTTGGCGGAGTGTGCCTCGATTGCGGGAATTACTCAGTTCCCGACATATTACGACCCTATAGTCAATCCCGAAAACAACAAGGAAAAGCAGGAGATAGTTCTCTCCAAAATGTTTGAGCTGGGATATATCACTCAGGAGGAGTACGACAAGGCTGTAAACGACAAACTCGAATTTAAAGACGTGGATACCAGCCTGGAGTCCAACACGGTTATAAATTCGTACTTTGTTGACCAGGTTATAAGCGATGTGCTTGCGGATTTGCAGGCTGTCGGTTATTCCGAAACGATGGCTACAAAGCTGCTCTATTCAGGCGGACTCAAGATAGTTTCGACGTATAATCCGTATGTTCAGGAGGCTATCGACGAGGTTTACGCCGACAAGAGCAACTTCCCCGGAGCGTCGAGCTCGTCGGGACCCGAATCTTCAATAGTTGTTATGGACCCGTATTCCGGCGCGGTAGTGGGAATGTATGGAGGAATAGGTCAAAAGACCGCCAACCGAACTTTAAACCGCGCGACGCAAATTACAAGACAGCCCGGTTCTACCATAAAGCCGATAGCTGTTTACGCGCCCGCGCTTGAAGAAGAAGTAATAACGCCGATGTCGCTGTATAACGACATCGAGTATTCATACGACGGCTGGACACCGCAAAATTACAGCAGGACCTTTAAGGGAGTCGTTACGGTAAAGTACGCGATAGAGCAGTCGCTCAATACCGTCGCAAGCGCGGTGGTCCGCGACCTCGGCGCGAGAAAGTCGTTTGACTTTTTGAAGAACAACCTCGGAGTTACAACTCTCGTTGAGGAGGAAGAACGCGCTGACGGCAAGATTTATTCCGATATCGGTCTTGCTCAGCTCGCGCTCGGAGGTCTGACCGACGGTATATCTCCGCTGGAGCTTACCGCGGCATACGCGCCGTTTGTAAACGAGGGAATTTACACCAAGCCGTATACCTATACGTCTATCACCGATGCGTCGGGCGAGGACGTTATCGTGTGCAGGATAGTCACAAACAGGGCGATGAGCGATTCGACAGCGTACATTATGACCAGGCTACTCAACAATGTTGTGTCTAACGGAACGGGACGCGGCGCACAGCTTGCCAACGAAATGTTCACTGCAGGCAAGACGGGTACAACTTCCGAGAACTACGACAGATGGTTCGTCGGATTTACGCCGTATTACGTTACGACCGTGTGGTACGGCTACGACACTCCGCGCCCGATAACGCAGAGCGGAAATCCGTGTATCCCCGTCTGGAAAAAGATTATGGACAAAATTCATATTGACCTTGACAATGTGGACATAGAGCAACCCGAATCGGTTTCGTATACAACATATTGCAGTGCCAACGGCGAGCTTTCGACCAGCTCCTGTCCGAGCGGTTCCATAAGCAGATATTACTTTGACACGTCAAAAACGCCGTACTGCGCTTATCACACATCGGGTCAAAAGAAGATCGGAGGACCAAAAAGCTCCAATACTTCCAAAAAGTCGAGCAGCAGCAGCTCGGAAAGCAGCAGTTCGTCATCCTCATCTAAGAGCAGTTCTTCCTCGGATGATGATTCGGACGACAGTTCAGACAGTTCTTCTACGGGTTCATCCTCTAATGGCGGCACGAGCGGCTCGGGAAGTTCTGGCGGTTCAAGCGGCACGAGCGGCTCAGGAGGCAGCTCAGAGTCTTCGGGCGGAGAAAGTATAAAGGTGGTTTCAGACCCTGTGAGCGGTTCGTCGGGCGGCGAGGACTAAAAATTAAAACGCGGATAATAAATTCACCCCAAAGGTCAATCCCTTTGGGGTGAATATTTTAATATCCAAGTATTTCCTTTGCGGTTTGCAGGTCGCTTTCCGCGACAATTATCTCAACTCCGAGAATGGTACGACCGAGTAAAATTTTGCCGTAGCTGTCGGTGCCGCGATATTTTTTGAAAGCAAAAATATTTTCGGCGCGGAGCTTTGCAATTATAATTTCGGCTTCAAAATCGTCCGCCGCAACCGCGACACACACCGCCTTTTCGTTGGGCGCGGCGGGCTCCTTTACCGAGCCGTCGTCATTTTCTTTTAAGTCGATCAGTGCCGTGCCGCACTCGGGGCAGACGCTTATACCGTCGCGGTATTCATATTTACATTCGGGACAAAACATATAGCCACCTCAATTCATAAAAGTTTATAAAATCTCGTAAATTTTATTCGAGAGGCTTGCAAAGTCGGATATAGAGAGCTTTTCGCCTCTTATATTCGAGCCTAAGCCCATCTCGTCAAGCATTTTTGCGATTTGTTCCTTTTGAAGCAAAAAGTAAGGGCTACCCGCGAGCGCGTTTGAGAGCGTTTTCCTTCGCTGACCGAAGGCGGACTTTACCACATTGAAAAACAGCTTTTCGTCCTTAACAATCACCGACGGCTCGGTAAGTATTCTGAGCGTTACCACGCTTGACGCGACCTTAGGCGGCGGCGTAAAGCAGCCGGGCTCGGCGGTGCATATTATTTCGGGCGCGCTTTTGTATTGAACGGCAATCGAGAGCGCGCCGTACTCTTTGCCGCCCGGCTTTGCACAAATACGCTCCGCCACCTCTTTTTGCACCATAACTGTTATTGAATTTAGCAAGTCGCTGTTTTCAAGCAGTCTTATAATAATCGGCGTTGTTATATAGTATGGCAGATTTGCGACGACCGAAACGGGCATACCTGCGAATTTTTCCGAAATAAGCCCGCGCAGGTCTAATTTTAAAATATCACCGTTTATTATTTCAGCGTTTTCAAACTCTCCGAGCGCGTCCGAAAGCACGGGGATAAGACGCTTGTCGAGCTCTACCGCAACGGTCTTAGCCGTGTTTTTCGCAAGCTCGCGGGTCAGAACCCCCGCTCCCGCGCCTATTTCAAGCGCGCCGCAGCTTTTGTCAAGATTTGATGCTTTAATTATGCTGTCCAAAATTTCGCGGTCGGTCAGAAAATTCTGACCCAGGCTCTTTGAAAATGAAAAACCGTGTTTCCTTATTAAATTTTTGAGTTCTTCGGGATTTGAAAGGTTCATTTTTATCTCCGTAATTTATTTTATATAATTTATTTTACCACATCAGAGCGGTTAATTCAATTAAAATATTTCCTTGAATTTACGGGCGGGGTGTGATAGAATAACTAAACGGTTTAGGAGGCGTCGGTATGTTCAGAGAAATGAGAAGAATTAAGCAAAAATTGCCCAAGGCGTACTGTGAGAAAATTTTGAGGCGTGGCTCGTCGGGCGTGCTGGCTCTGTGCGGAGACGGCGGCTATCCGTATGCCGTTCCGCTCAACTATGCGTATTGCGGCGATAAGATACTTTTTCACTGCGCGAAGGCGGGGCACAAGATAGACGCTTTGAAAAACAATAACAAGGCTTCGTTTTGCGTGGTGGACGCCGACGAGGTGGTTCCGTCCGAATACCTGACGCTTTACAGAAGTGTTATAGTTTTCGGAAAAATACATATTATCGAGGACGTTTCCGAAAAACGCGCCGCGATTGAAAGGTTCACACAGAGGCTTTCTCCGCTTGAGAGTGAAGCAGACAGAGCGGCGGAAATTGACAGAAGCTGGAGCGGGCTTTGTATGCTGGAGCTTGAAATAGAGCATATAAGCGGAAAAGAAGCAAGAGATTTGGCGGAAAAGCGAAAGAGCGGCAGATAAAAGCGGTTGTTATGGGAGAAAAATATGTCCTGCTTGAAAAATTTTATTAAATATGTCTCACTTAATATATTCGGTATGATAGGCTTATCTTGCTATATTTTAGCCGACACGTTTTTTATTGCCAAAGGCACCGGCGCAAACGGTCTTGCGGCGTTGAATTTGGCGATACCGGTATTCAGCCTTATTCAGGGCTTCGGGCTTATGATAGGGATAGGCGCGGGCAGTAAGTACTCGATATTTAAAAATCAGGGCAAGTCGGATATGGCGAACAGAGTGTTTACAAACGCGGCGGTTGCGGTGCTTTTTGTATCGCTCTCTCTCGCTATGCTCGGAGCTTTTGCGTCCGATTTTATTACGCGTCTGATGGGCGCGGACGATGAAATTTTTGAAATGTGCAAAATATATTTAAAAGTAATTTTGATGTTTGCGCCCGCGTTTATGTTCAACACCCTGCTTCAGAACTTTGTGCGTAATGACGGCGTCCCTCAACTCTCAATGATAGCCGTGCTGTGCGGAAGCATAGCGAATATTATTTTGGATTACATATTGATTTTCCCCCTGGGGCTTGGAATTTTCGGTGCGGTTCTCGCCACGGCGACCGCGCCGGTGATAAGTATGATGATATTGTCGTCGCTTTTCTTCAGAGGGAAAAACGGCTTTCGCATTGTGAAGTGCCGTATATCAAAGGAACTGCTGCTTGGGATTTTTTCGGGAGGATTTCCGTCTCTTATCACCGAGCTTTCGTCGGGCATAGTTATTATAGTTTTCAATATGATAATTTTGAAACTGCGCGGCAATACGGGCGTTGCCGCCTACGGAGTTATAGCCAATATTTCAATCGTGGTGATGTCGATATACACTGGCACGGCACAGGGCTCACAGCCGCTTATCAGCGGATATTACGGTGCCGAGCGATACGGAGATATACGAAAAGTTTTGCGTTACGCGGTAACTACCGTCGCCGCCGTATCCTGCGTTTTGTATACCTGTATATTTTTCGGGGCGGAGCGTATTACCGCGCTGTTTAACAGCGAGCATAATTTACAGCTTCAGAGAATGGCGTCTATGGGTCTTAAGTGCTACTTTACATCCTGCATATTCGCGGGCTTTAACATAGTAATGTCAATATATTTTACCGCTTCGGACAACCCGCGCCCCGCTCACGCCATTTCACTTTTGCGCGGCTTTATAATAATTGTCCCAATGGCGTTTTTGCTGTCATACCTCGGAGGTATGACGGGCGTATGGCTCGCGCTCCCCGCGACAGAGCTTATTGTAAGCGTAATTTCGGTTGCTTTTTACTTTAAGTTCAGCAGAATACCATAGATTAAAAGCGGTTTTATCAAGTTTATGATTGCGGATTTGCCGCTCCGAACACGGAGCGGCATTTTGCGTTAAACAGAAAAATTTTTGGGGAAATATTATTTTTATGCAATAATTTTCGTTTGAAAATTGTATTATAGATGTGTTTGCAAATACGATATTCGCAGCAGAGGAGATGATTGGCTTGACCGATGCGGACAGAGAATATTATTCCGAGGTCTATGATAAATATGCCGCCGACCTATACCGTATGTCGCTTATATATCTGAAAAGACGCGAGGACGCGGAGGAGGCTGTCGCGGATGCGTTTGTCAGGCTTATGGAATACCGCCCGAGATTTGAAAACGATGCGCACGAGAAGGCGTGGCTGATGAAAACGACAGTAAATATCTGCAAAAATCTCCGTAAATCCGCCCTGTTTCGCAGGGTGATTACGAATGACGAGGTGCTCTCATATATGTCCGTCCCCGAGGAAGTCACGATTATGGAGGAAGTTTTGTCGCTGCCGCCCGAATACAGAGTAATTATCTATATGCACTATTATCAGGGGTATAAATCGGACGAAATCGCGGCAATCCTCGGAATGAACAAAAACACCGTGCTTTCGAGACTTTCACGCGGTCGCAAAAAGCTCAAAAGTATTCTTACAGAAGGAGGTTTTTTCTATGCTTAACGAAAACAATTCCCGTCAAAACGAAATTAAAAACATTTTCTCAAAGATTACTGCGGATGATGATATGAAAGAAAGAATTTTAACTGCAATGGAGGAAAAAGAAATGAGGAAAACAGGCTTAAGGAGAGGAAAATGTATAATTGCGGCCGCAATATGTGCGGCTGTGATAGGAGCGACAACGGCTTTTGCCGCGTCGCCCACGGGGCAGGAGGCTCTGTCAAGCATCATCGCATACTTTCAAAATGAGCAGTCAACGCCTATGACAAGCATAGGGGAGCTTGCAAAGTACAACGAGGAGGTCGGCGCGAGTGTGACGAAGGACGGATTGACGCTGACGCTTGACAATGTGGCGGCGGACGATAACTTTGTGCATATATTTTATACAATCACGTCGGAAACGCCGTTTTATGAGGACGGCAACCAATACTCAAGCGAGACGTGGGATAGGCTTTTGTGGATCGAATGCGGAATAAACGGAGAGCTTGCGGGTTACAGCAACAACAATAATAAAGCCGACAGCTATTTTGCCGATGAGTACACCTATAAGGCAATGAGAAAATACAACATTTCGTCAGAGTCGATACCGGATAATTTCAAGGTGGAGCTGTTCGGCGAAATGAACGCCGCGTTTAAAAAAGAGCTGCCCGAAAATTCGCTGTTCAATCTGGTTTGGCAGAATAAAGTTGACGAAATCACAGATGAACAGAAGGCAGAAGTATGGTATGTATGCGCGGACGTGGATAAGTCGGCGGCGAAGGTGAAATCTGTAACGCGTGACATAGGCGTGACGCTCGACAGCGGTATAATAATCGACAAGGCGGTGTTCTCACCGTTTGGCAATCAGGTTATAGTCCGCACCGAGGCGAGCGGTGATTTAAATCAGGACAGCTCGGATTATGCGCTGAGCCTTGTTGATGATTTCGCACTCTTCGACGAAAACGGAATATGTCTCGATATATTGGACGCAGATGCGAGTATGGCGGCTGACGGCTCATCGAATAACTCGTTTGAGTTTTTAAAGGCAGATCTGAACACCAAAAAGCTCACAATCGTACCGACTCACTATTCGGAGCCGAAATCGGGCGAGGAGGCGACCGTGATTGACAAGAAGATAGGCGAGTACCCGATGACGTTTGAGCTGAAAGACGGCGAGGTGATTGTAACCGACGTGCGTATATACGACGGACGCGTTGAGGTGGACTACCGCATAGACGGCTTTATAAAGTACGGACCGTACTTTGAGCTGTTAAACGACGCAGGTGCCGAGCCCGGCGGCAACACCGAGGTACACTACGACCGTGTGCTTGACACCGAGGTACACCACGACACCAATTCCTACACCGACGTATATACCTACGACGCGCGGGATGAAAACGGCCGCCCGATACCCATGGACGACAGCGTGAGCGCCGAGGCTATAAAGGCGAATTTCACAACGCTCCGCTTTGAGCGCATTAACGGGGTAACCCTCGATTGGGATAATGCCGTCACGGTGGATTTGAAATAGACTAAACAACATACAAAACGGTGCATCACTTATGTGGTGCGCCGTTTTGAAAATTTAATCGTAAGTTAGCTGTATTTCAATTTCAGCTTAGCGTATAAATCTTCGAGAATAAAACGGGAATTGATATTTTTATATACCCGCAAGGTTCGGTCACTTTGGGTATGGATGTATTTCATATCGGAGTCAAATTCGGGGCGTGGAAATTCCTCCCACTCGCCGCAATCGCCGAACATCATAAGACCTACCGACGGAGAGTCGCCGAGTATGCGGTACTCGGTTGGGCGTGATTTTTGGGCGTTATTGAAGCTGATTACGTTTTCGGTAAGATACTTTCCGATTTCGCCGTACGGATATACCCTGTCGCGAAGCTCGGCAAAGGAAACCGGCATCATACGGTACACGCTTCGCGGAACCTGCCAAAGCCTGACGTTCGACTTAAATACCACATTTGCGGCATTTACGTCGTTTTTGAGATTGTATTCCCAGCCGCCGTTCGGATAATCGCCGCCGCCAATCCATATCACCGTAATATCCCTATCGGCAATTTTAGGTTCAATCAACAGCGCCGACGCCATATCGGTAAGGGGTCCCAGAAAGGATATGTAAAGCGGACGCTCGTCGTCGCTCATCGCCTCTTTGATTATAATTTGTGCGCCCGGCGATGAAACGGGCGTTTTCTCGTCGGGAATTGCCTCTTTTGCTCCGTCATATAAAGATACGTCATTTAATTTTCCCATTTTACTCAGCACAAGCACGGCTTCCTCGTAGCTGTCCGTCTGGCTGGTTTGAGATTTTGAGTTGCCGAAATGGGCGGGAATTATCGCTCTTACGTCAAAGGACTCGGTAAGCATAGCGTGCACGATGGCAAACTGGTCGTCCACCTCGTTTTTTACATCGGTGTCTAAAATAACTCTTATCTTTTTTTCTTCGGGAATGTTAAACATAATAAATCCGCCTTTATTATTTAATTTTAAGCCATTGTATCACAGCGCAAGATATAAAGCAAGTGATTTCAGCGGATTTTAATTAAACAATAGCGTGTTTGCGTTTATCAAACAAAGAAACGGCGCATCACATAAGTGATGCGCCGTTTTTGAGGATTTATCCGATTTGCGGATTTTTTGCTTAACCGATTACTCAGCCATTCTCTTGTAGTTGTTGTATCTTGCAACGAGGTCGTTTTCAGCCTTGTCGAACAAGCTCTGAGCAACATCGGGATAGCCCTTGAGAAGCTGGAGGTATCTGTTCTCGCCCTTCATAAACTCCTGGATAGAGCCCTTGGGTTCTTTAGAGTCGAGTATGAACGGGTTCTTGCCTTCGTCGGCGAGAAGCGGATTGTATCTCCAGAGGTGCCAGTAACCTGCTTCAACAGCCTTCTTCTCCTCGGCAATCGTTGTTGCCATACCCGACTTAATGCCGTGGTTGATACAAGGAGCGTAAGCTATTATAAGCGACGGTCCCGGATAAGCCTCAGCCTCTTTGATTGCGGTGAGAGCCTGCTGCATATTAGCTCCGAGAGCTATCTGTGCAACATATACGTAGCCGTAGGTCGTAGCAATCATACCGAGATCCTTTTTCTTAACTCTCTTACCGGAAGCCGCAAACTTAGCAACAGCCGCGGTAGGAGTAGCCTTGGACGCCTGACCGCCCGTATTGGAGTAAACCTCGGTATCAACAACGAAGATGTTGATGTCCTCGCCGGATGCGATAACGTGGTCAAGTCCGCCGTAACCTATATCATAAGCCCAGCCGTCGCCGCCGAATGCCCAGTGCGAATGTTTAACGAGGAAGTCGCTTCTGTCCGCGATATTCTTTATATGACTGTCTGACATATCGGCATCCTTGATGAGAGCCTTGATGTCAGCCGCCGCTGCCTTGGAAGCCTCAGCGTTGTCTTTGCCCTCTATCCAAGCCTTGAAAGCGTCGGCAAGTTTAGCGTCAACCTTATCCATAACAGCTTCCATATCAGACTGGAGAGTTTCTCTTATCTTGTTGTGAGCTACTACCATACCGAGACCGAACTCAGCGTTGTCCTCAAACAGCGAGTTAGCCCAAGCGGGACCGTGACCCTCGTCGTTCTTGCAGTACGGCATTGACGGTGCGCTGCCGCCCCAGATAGAGGTACAGCCCGTAGCGTTTGCAACAACCATTCTGTCGCCGAACAACTGAGTGATGAGCTTGATGTAAGGTGTTTCACCGCAGCCCGCGCAAGCGCCCGAGAATTCGAGAAGCGGCTGTGCGAACTGCGAGTTCTTGATACTCTTCAATATATCGATATCCTTCTGCTTTGTCGGAACCGAAACTGCGAAATCCCAGTTGCCGGACTCTTTGTCAACAACTTCGTCGATAGGCTTCATCACGAGAGCCTTCTCCTTAGCGGGACAAACCTGAGCGCAGACACCGCAGCCGAGGCAGTCCTTGGGAGATACCTGGATACGGAACTTGGAGCCTACGTTTACGCCCTTAGCGTCGAGCATATCAAAGTGCTCGGGAGCCTTTGCGGCTTCTTCGTCAGTCAGAAGTACGGGACGAATTGCAGCGTGCGGACAAACCGCGCTACACTGGTTACACTGAATACACTTGCTCGAATCCCACTCCGGAACAAGAACCGCAACTCCGCGCTTCTCGTATCTCGAAGTACCGGTCTCGAACGTACCGTCCTCCATACCTGTAAATGTGCTTACAGGGAGCTTGTTACCCTGCTGAGCGTTAACCGGCTCAACGATGTTCTTTACGAACTTGGGAACGTCAGCCTCGTCTGTGCTGTTGTCAACAGCGTTCTTCCAATCAGCCGGAACGTCAACCTTATGCAGAGCGTCGATAGCGCCGTCAACCGCGTTGCAGTTCATATTGACGATTTCGTCGCCCTTTCTGCCGTATGTCTTCTTAATAGCGGCTTTTATAAGGGTAACTGCCTGGTCGAACGGAATTACGTCAGCGAGCTTGAAGAATGCGCTCTGCGTAACCATATTTATTCTGTTCGGTCCGAGACCTACCTTTGTGGCAACGTCTACCGCATTGATGGTGTAGAAGTTGATGTCGTTCTCCGCGATGTACTTCTTAACCTTTGCGGGGAGCTTTTCGCTGAGCTCATCGTCAGACCATACGCAGTTGAGCAGGAACGTGCCGCCCTCGCGGAGACCCTCAAGCACGTCATACTGATAAACGTATGCGGGCTTGTGGCACGCGATATAGTCGGCTCTGTCAAGAAGGTATGTAGACTTGATGGGCTTCTTACCAAATCTCAAGTGAGACATTGTAACGCCGCCCGACTTCTTGGAGTCGTAATCAAAGTACGCCTGAGCGTAGAGATCGGTGTTGTCGCCTATAATCTTTATAGCGTCCTTGTTAGCGCCAACCGTACCGTCCGAGCCGAAGCCCCAGAACTTACAGCAGGTAGTGCCTTCGGGAGCCGCATTGATTTTTTCTCCGACTTCGAGAGAAAGATTTGTAACATCGTCCACAATACCAATCGTGAAGTTGTTCTTCGGCTCATCCGCCTTGAGGTTCTCATAAACCGCGGCGAGGAGAGTCGGTGTTGTGTCCTTGGAACCGAGTCCGTAACGTCCGCCGACTATAACGGGAGCGTTCTTCTTACCCGTGTACAGGTTGCAGATGTCGAGATAGAGAGGTTCGCCGAGCGAGCCGGGTTCCTTTGTTCTGTCGAGAACAGCTATCTTCTTAACCGTTTCGGGCATAGCGTCAAAGAAATACTTAGCCGAGAACGGACGATAGAGGTGAACCTTAAGCACGCCTACCTTTTCGCCTCTTGCGTTGAGGTAATCAACCGTCTCTTCAAGAGCTTCGCATACACTGCCGATAGCTACGATAACTCTGTCGGCATCGGGAGCGCCGTAGTAGTTAAACGGCTTGTACTCACGACCCGTAATCTTTGAAATTTCCTTCATATAATCATTTACGATGTCGGGAACAGCATCATAGAACTTGTTTGATGCTTCTCTTCCCTGGAAGTAAATGTCGGCGTTCTGAGCCGTACCGCGGAGAACAGGATGCTCAGGGTTCAAAGCGTTGTCCTTGAACTTCTTAACCGCGTCCATATCAACCAGCTTTGCGAGATCCTCATAGTCCATAACTTCGATTTTCTGAATTTCGTGAGAAGTTCTGAAACCGTCGAAGAAGTGAAGGAACGGAACTCTGCCCTTAATTGCCGCAAGGTGAGCAACGCCGCCGAGGTCCATAACCTCCTGAACGCTGCCGGATGCGAGCATCGCGAAACCTGTCTGACGGCAAGCCATAACGTCCTGATGGTCGCCGAATATGTTAAGAGCGTGAGCCGCAAGTGCTCTTGCGCTTACGTGGAAAACAGTCGGGAGAAGCTCACCCGCGATTTTGTACATATTCGGAATCATAAGGAGCAGGCCCTGTGATGCCGTAAATGTGGTAGTGAGCGCACCTGCCTGAAGCGAACCGTGAACAGCGCCCGACGCGCCCGCTTCCGACTGAAGCTCAACAACCTTTACCTTTTGACCGAAAACATTCTTTCGGCCTTCCTTTGCGCTCCACTCGTCAACATATTCAGCCATAGGTGACGAAGGAGTGATCGGATAGATGGCGGCAACCTCTGTGAAAGCATAGGCGCAATGCGCCGCCGCAGTGTTGCCGTCCATAGTTTTGAAGTGCTTTGCCATTGGAAAAAACCTCCTATGTATATTAAATAAAATATTTTTTTACCGTATAAGTTTTTTATTAAAACTACACAATAATATTATAACAATATCTTTTGAAATAGTAAATAACTTTTTCAAAATTTTTTTAATAAATTGTACTTTTTTTGATTTAAAAGCACAGTTTTTGCCCTTTTTCCCTTAATTTCGGGGGATTTTTCGGCGGACAACCGTATATTAAATCATATGCGGAGCCCCGCGTTTTTATTTTTAAATATTGCAAACCGCGCTTTTTTGTCATAAAGAAAACAAGCACATAATATATTTTTATAAAAACAGCTTTAGTCATACGGTATTTTAACACATACTCCGTGTTCAAGTACCGTATGACTAATACAAAAAACAGGAGGTATATTATGGAGAGCTATAATATCTATAAGGATATAGCGCAGCGCACGCAGGGAGATATCTATATCGGCGTTGTGGGACCGGTGAGGACCGGAAAATCTACATTTATAAAGCGCTTTATGGACCTTGTCGTAATTCCCAACATCGAGAACGAGTACAAAAGGGAGAGAGCGCTCGACGAGCTTCCTCAGAGCGCGGGAGGCAGAATGATAATGACCACCGAGCCGAAATTCGTTCCGAACGAAGCCGTGGAAATCTCGGTGGGCGACAATATCTCGCTGAAAACCCGCCTTATAGACTGCGTGGGCTACATAGTGGACAGCGCGCTCGGTCACATTGAAAACGAAATGCCGAGAATGGTCAGAACTCCGTGGTCGGATTCTCCTATGCCGTTTGCCGACGCCGCCGAAATGGGCACAAAAAAAGTAATAAACGAACATTCCACGGTGGGAATAGTGGTTACCACCGACGGAAGTATAACCGATATTGACCGAGAGGACTATGTGAACGCGGAGGAGCGTGTAATACGCGAGCTTCAAAACATAAATAAGCCTTTTATAGTAATTTTGAACACCACGACCCCAAACTCGGAGCGAACCGAGGAGCTTAAAGAACAGCTCTCCGAAAAGTACGGCGTGGGAGTTCTGCCGATAAACTGTATGGAGCTCAGCCAAAACGACGTAAGCACAATTATGCGTAAGCTGCTGGTAGAGTTTTCGCTGACCGAAATCGGCGTTACGTTCCCGAACTGGATAAACGCGCTTGACGACGACAACCTCTTAAAGTGCAATATACGCGAGGCTGTGGTTCAGGCTGTGGACAAGGCAAGCAAAATTTCGGATGCGGACGCATTTGCGGAAGCGATACAGAGCTGTGAATACGTAGAGCGCGCGTCCGTTGCCAACGTGGATTTGGGTACGGGCAGCATACTCGTTGAAATCTCCACTCCGCAAGAGTTGTTTTACAGCACCGTATGCGAAAATACCGGCTTTGATATAAAGAACGATGAGGATTTGATAAGGCTTCTTGAAGAGATGGCTGTCGTAAAGAGGGAGTATGACAAAATCGCACCCGCGCTCGCGGAGGTTGAAAACAAGGGCTACGGAATAGTGTCGCCCTCCATTGACGAGCTTACCCTCGAAGAACCCGAAATAATCAAGCAGGGCGGCAGATACGGAGTGCGCCTCAAAGCCTCCGCGCCGTCAATACATATGATTCGTGCCGACATCGAAACCGAGGTAAACCCGATAGTCGGCACCGAAAAGCAGTCCGAGGAGCTGGTTCACTATCTGCTCAAGGAGTTTGAGACAGACCCGAAAAAGCTGTGGGAGTCCAACATATTCGGTACGTCGCTCCACGAGCTGGTAACAGCAGGTTTACATAATAAACTATACCGTATGCCCGAGGACGCGAGGTTCAAGCTTCAGGAAACCCTGCAAAAGATTATAAACGAGGGAAGCGGAGGACTTATCTGCATAATACTTTAAACGCGGCTCATTTCTTTAATTTTTAATAATTTTTTAATCTCCCGCCATATGTGAACGAGCGATGAAAGTGGCGGGGGATTTTTTATTTCTTGTAATTTGTCCCGCCGTGTGATATTATATTTAAAAGAAATAAAAGCGGGATTTTGCCCGTAGCTTTAAATCGTAACTGCAGAGGAAGTGGGTTGCTTTGAAAGAGAAAATATACACAATACCCGTAAACGAGGCGTTTGACGCGGGCGGAGAGTGTCCGTTTTGCACTATGCGGGAAAAGATAGAAAACGACGCGATAAACTACGTCCTCGGTCCTTCGTATATGGAGGAGGATATTCGCGCCGAAACCGACGAAAAAGGCTTTTGCAAAAGGCATATAAAAAATATGTATGAGCGGCAGAACAGTCTCGGTATCGCGCTTATGCTCAGCACGCATTTTGAAAAGATATGCGGCGAGCTTCAAGAAAAGCTGAAGGACGCGCCCGTCTCGGGAAAAAAGTCGCTTTTCTCGCGCCAGAAGGAAGAAGAACGCTCGGCGGCGTCCGAGTTTATTCACCAAACCGCAGACTCCTGTTATGTGTGCGAGCGCATTGAGAAAAATATGGCACGGTATATCGACACGTTTTTTTACCTTTGGAAAACCGAGCCCGAATTTAAAGAAAAGGTGCTGGGCGGCAAAGGATTTTGCATAGAGCATTTCGCTATGCTTTTGGACGAGGGTCAAAAGCGCATTTCGGATAAGGAGTACTCGGAGTTTTACAACTCTCTTTCAAAGCTCGAACTTGAAAATTTGGAGCGCGTGCGCGGAGATTTGCTGTGGTTCATAGATAAATTTGATTACAGATTTCACGACGAGCCGTGGAAAAATTCAAAGGACGCGCTTCCGAGAAGCATAAAGAAGCTGATGGGAGAGAACGTCGAGGAGGAGAAATAGAGGTGGATTTCAAGGCGCTTGTATGCGCGGCAATAAAGGCGCGCGAAAATTCATACAGCCCGTATTCGGGATTTAAGGTCGGCGCGGCGGTCTTGTGCGGCAACAGAATTTTCACGGGCTGCAACGTCGAAAACGCGGCATACGGCGAAACGGTATGCGCCGAGAGGGTTGCGATATTGAAAGCCGTTTCGGAGGGCGAGCGCGTTATTTCGGCGGTTGCAATCGCGGGCGGCGGTGAAAACCTTGAAAAGACGTTCCCGTGCGGTTCGTGCCGTCAGGTAATGGCGGAATTTGCAAAGCCCGACACGCCCGTAATAACGGCAATCGCGGAGGACGATTTTGAGGTGTACAACTTGGGCGGGCTTTTGCCGAATATATTTAAGCTGTAAGGTGATAGTATGACTATGCTTGATATTATCGAAAAGAAAAAGCGCGGTATGCCGCTTTCGGACAGTGAGATAGAATTTGCGGTCTGCGGCTACACAGACGGCGTTATTCCCGACTATCAGATGTCGGCTTTTCTTATGGCGGTTTATTTTAACGGTATGGACGACCGCGAACTGTTTTCGTTTACACGGAGTATGATAAATTCGGGAGACGTGTTAAATCTTTCGGACATAAGCGGAGTAAAGGCGGACAAACACTCTACGGGCGGCGTGGGCGACAAAACTACGCTTATAGTGGTGCCTATGGTTGCGTCGTGCGGCTTGAAGGTCGCGAAAATGTCGGGGCGGGGTCTCGGAAACACGGGCGGAACGGTCGATAAGCTGGAGTCGGTGCGAGGGTTTAACACTCAACCGAGCGAGGCGGAATTTACGGAGCAGCTAAAGAAAGTGGGCGCAGTTGTTGCGGGGCAGACGGGCAAACTCGCCCCTGCCGACAAAAAAATTTACGCGCTCAGAGATGCGACGAACACGGTGGACAGTATTCCGCTTATAGCGTCGAGCGTTATGAGCAAGAAAATCGCGTCGGGCGCGGATGTTATAGTGCTTGACGTGAAGGTAGGGCGCGGCGCGTTTATGCACAACGCAAATGATGCGGAACTTCTCGCCGACACAATGATTTCGATAGGCGAAAGATATGGCAAGAAGGTTTCGGCGGTAATATCGGATATGAACGAGCCGCTCGGCTTTGCGATAGGAAATTCGATTGAGGTGAGCGAGGTTGTCAGCGCTCTTTCGGGAGATATGCCTGACGATTTGAAAGAGCTTTGTATCGGTCTTGCCGCGCAAATGTTGTCGCTCGGCGGGTTCGGCACGGTTTCGGAGTGCGAAAGACTGGCTGAGGACAGCATAAGCTCGGGACGCGCGCTTGAAAAATTCAAGGAGATAATTTCCGCTCAGGGCGGAGACGTTGACTATATGCTGAATATGCCCGAGGCGGAATTTCGGTACGAGATAAAGAGCGAAACCGGCGGGTATGTCGGCGATATATTCGCGGATTTATGCGGCGCGGCGGCTATGAAGCTCGGAGCGGGCAGAGTCCGCAAGGAGGATAAAATAGACCCGCTCGCGGGAGTGGTGCTTGGTAAAAAGCACGGCGACCGCGTAAGTGCGGGAGATACGCTTGCGACGCTTTATACGTCGGAGCGGGAACGTCTGAACGAGGCGGCGGAGCTTATGAAGAAAGCCTTTGTAATTGACGCCGCACCGCCTCAAAAGAGAAATTTGATAATTAAGATAAAATAAAGGTAAACTAAAATGCCGAAAGCTATGCTTTCGGCGTTTTAGTTTAAATTATTTCCTGTTTCTCGCCTCGGATTTTGCGCGAAGCTCGGTGTCGAGAATTTTCTTCCTGAGACGCAGATTTTTCGGAGTGACCTCGAGAAGCTCGTCGTCCGCGATAAAGTCCAGACATTCCTCAAGGCTGAGGTTTTTGTGCGGTACGAGTCTGAGCGCTTCGTCTGAACCCGACGCGCGCATATTTGTAACGTGTTTCTTTTTGCACACGTTTACGACAACGTCCTCGTTCCTTGAATTTTCTCCGACAATCATACCCATATATACGTCAACGCCCGCGCCGATAAACATTGTGCCGCGGTCTTGCGCGTTAAACAGACCGTATGTTACCGATTCGCCCGTTTCAAACGCGACGAGCGAGCCGCGCAGACGGCTCTGTATTTCACCCTTGAACGGCTCGTAGCGGTCGAAAATGTGGTTCATTATCGCGGTACCCTTGGTGTCGGTCAAAAGCTGGTTTCTGTAACCGATAAGACCGCGGGCGGGGATTATAAACTCCATTTTTGTGTAGCCCTGCGCCGAGGGAGCCATATTCCTCATTTCACCCTTGCGCACGCCTATGCCCTCCATAACAACGCCTGTAAACTCGTCGGGGACTTCGATGGTCAGATATTCCATAGGTTCGCATTTCACGCCGTCTATTTCCTTATATATAACCACCGGCTTGGAAACCTGAAATTCGTATCCTTCGCGGCGCATATTCTCTATAAGCACCGATAAATGCAGTTCTCCGCGCCCCGAAACGACAAACGACTCGGTGGAGTCGGTCTCCTCAACGCGCAGGCTGATGTTGGATTCGAGCTCCTTAAAAAGTCGGTCGCGTATATGCCTTGAAGTGACGAACTTACCGTCTCTGCCCGCAAAGGGACTGTCGTTGACGCTGAATGTCATCGAGAGCACCGGCTCGTCTATTTCGACAAACGGCAGAGCCTCCGCACAACTCGTATCGCATATAGTTTCGCCGATATTTATGTCCGAAATGCCCGATATTGCGGCAATTTCTCCGACCGAGACATCGGTCGCTTCATTCTTTTTAAGCCCGTCATAGACGTATATCTTGGTTATTTTGCCGTTTGAAACGGTGCCGTCCTTTCGGCAAACCGAAACCTGCTGATTTAATTTGCAGGAGCCGCGCTCGATTTTTCCGACCGCTATTCTGCCCGTGTATTCGTCAAAGTCGATATTCGAGACGAGCATCTGGAATGGCTTGTCCTCATCGCCCGAGGGCGGGTCAACGTGGTCTTTTATCAGCTTAAAGAGCGGAGACATATCGCCCGACTTGGTTTCGGGGTCCATAGAAGCCCAGCCGTCCTTGCCCGATGTGTAAATCACGGGAGAGTCAAGCTGTTCGTCGGTGGAGTCGAGGTCGAGAAACAGCTCCAGCACCTCGTCGACCACCTCATAGGGTCTTGCGTTCGGACGGTCTACTTTATTTACGACTATTATCGGCTTCAAACCGAGCGCGAGAGCCTTTTGAAGGACAAAGCGCGTCTGCGGCATACAGCCCTCGAACGCATCCACGAGCAAAAGAACGCCCTCCACCATTTCAAGGCTTCGCTCGACCTCTCCGCCGAAGTCGGCGTGCCCCGGAGTGTCTACTATATTTATTTTAATACCGTCGTAAAACAGCGAGGTGTTTTTGGCGAGTATTGTAATTCCGCGCTCCTTTTCGAGGTCGTTGGAGTCCATAACGCGCTCCGAGACCTGCTCGTTGTCGCGGAATGTGCCGCTTTGCTTGAGCATAGCGTCGACCAGAGTGGTCTTGCCGTGGTCAACGTGCGCTATTATAGCTATGTTTCGTATGTTTTCTTTTGAATACATAAAAATCCTCCGAACTGTCAGTTTGTTTTCAAATTTATCTTCGATTTATATCCGAATTTATATAATTCGGATATAAATTCTGCCGTGATTTTATAAAGCGTCCGACTTTGACGCTAACATATATATTACATTATCCGCAAATAAAAATCAAGTCGTTAAAGAATAAAATTCAAACAATAAAATCATATTTGCAGGGCGGTTTATTGGGCTTTTGTTATGAAAAATATGTGAAAAATGAGTATCGGCACAAAATTTATACTTGATAAAAAATGTCAAAAATAGTATTATGTAATAAAACATTGTAATTTATTTTCGGACGGTACGAATAAAATATATTTGGGAGTGTGAGATATGGGTATAAACAGAAAAAAGGTCGTTGAAAGAAATAACCCGGTTTTAAACGACGTTGACCCGTTTTCGCCGTTTACGGTGGGCAACGGAGAGTTTGCCTTTTCGGTTGACATAACAGGACTCCAGACCTTTAACGGAGATTATGCGGACGGCATACCGCTTTGCACTATGTCGAATTGGGGCTGGCATTCGTATAAAACGCCGGAAAATATGGATTTAAACTCCATTAAGCCGAAGATGTACGACACCTTCGGACGCGAGGTGGGATATTTTTCATCCTCCGAGGGTCAGGAGGACGTTTACGACTTTCTGCGGCAGAACCCGCACAGGTTTAATCTCGGAAGGATAGGCTTTGTGTTTCAGAAGCGCGACGGCTCTTATGCCGAAATAAACGAGATAATAAGAATAAACCAAAAGCTGGATTTGTACAGCGGAGTGATATACAGCCGCTTTAAATTCGAGGGCAAGCCCGTTGAGGTGAGAACCTGCTGCCATCCCGTATATGACGTTATAGCGGTCGAGGTTAAGTCGCCCCAGATTTCAAAGGGCAAGATAGGAATTGAAATTGAGTTTCCGTATGCTTCGCACAAAACCGACGCTTCGGACTGGATATCAAACGATAAGCACCACACCGAGGTGCTGGACATCGAATCAAACTATGTGAAGTTCGGCAGAACGCTTGACAAGACCAAATATTACGCTGACCTGAGAAGCGAGCAAGACTTCAGATTTAACAGGACGGATAAGCATTGTTTTGAGCTTTTTGCACGGGGCGGCGACAATCTCAACTTTACCGTCAGATTTGCGCCGGAGCCGTTCAGAGATGTAATTCCCGACTCGGCTACGGTATTTTCGGACTGTGAGCGCGGCTGGAGAGACTTTTGGGAGAGCGGCGGCGTGATAGATTTTTCGAGGGTGAAAGACCCGAGAGCGGCGGAGCTTGAAAAGCGCGTCGTACTTTCGCAGTACATAACAAAGGTGCAGTGCAGCGGCAGTCTCCCGCCTCAGGAGACGGGGCTGACCTGCAACAGCTGGTTCGGAAAGGCTCATCTTGAAATGCACTGGTGGCACGCGGCGCACTTTGCGCTCTGGGGACGCGAGGAGCTTTTGGAGCGTAGCCTGGAGTGGTATTTGCAGTATATTCACACCGCCGAGGAGCACGCGGCGCGTCAGGGATACAAGGGCGCAAGATGGAATAAGATGGTTGACAATATGGGAAACGACAGCCCGTCCAAAATCGCTCCGTTCCTTATATGGCAGCAGCCGCACCCGATTTTTTTGGCGGAGCTTGTCTACCGAAACAGACCCGAGGCGCAGGTGCTTCGCAAGTATTCCGATATGATAGATAAAACCGCCGAATTTATGGCTGACTTCGTGCATTACGACGAGGAAAATGACAGATACGTGCTCGGAGCGCCGCTTATTCCCGCACAGGAAAAGCACAGCCCTGAGAACACGCTGAACCCCACATATGAACTTGAATACTGGGTGTATGCGCTGAGTATAGCTCAAAGGTGGCGTAAGCGTCAGGGGCTTGAGCCGGAGGTCAAGTGGGAAGAAATAATCCGTAAAACGGCAAATCTCCCCGAAGCGGACGGCGTTTATTTGGCGCACGAAAATTGCCCCGAAACCTTCTCGGAGTTTAACGTAGATCACCCGTCAATGCTCTGTGCCTGCGGCGTTCTGCCCGGCAGACGCGCGAATATCAGCACAATGCGGAACACGCTCAACGCCGTGATTACAAAATGGCAAATGGAAACGACGTGGGGCTGGGATTATCCCGTTATGGCTATGACCGCGGCGCGCACGGGTATGCCGGAGCTGGCTGTTGACTGTCTGCTCCTGAATACCGAAAAAAACAGATATTTGAACAACGGACATTGTTATCAGCGCCCCGATTTGCCGGTGTATATCCCCGCAAACGGCGGCCTGCTTACCGCCGTGGCTATGATGGCGGCGGGCTGGGATAAGGGCTTTGACAGCAAAACTCCCGGCTTCCCGAAGGATTGGGATGTGAGATATGAGGGTATAAAGCCCTATGTATAAAAACCGATAATTTCGATATGTTATACCCTTGACAATTTTTTGTCAAGGGTATATAATATTTTTAATGTAATATACTAACAATTCAAGAGAATTTTTTTAGAAGTGTGGTGAGCGGAAATGGAACAGTACACAGTCAGCGGAATGAGCTGTGCGGCGTGCAGTGCGAGAATTGAAAAAGCGGTTTCAAAGGTCAACGGCGTGACCGAATGTTCGGTAAGTCTGCTTACCAACTCAATGGCGGTTGAGGGAACCGCGTCCGAGCGGGACATAATCGCGGCTGTGGAAGCGGCGGGCTATAAGGCCCAGAAAAAGGGTTCGCGTTCCGCCGCGGCGGACAGTACCGAGGATAGCGACCCGCTCGCGGACAACACGACGCCTCAGCTTAAACGCCGCCTTGTGGCATCGTTGGTACTTCTGGCGGTGCTTATGTATTTTTCGATGGGCGCTATGATGTGGAACTTCCCCGTGCCGCCGTTTTTTGTCGGAAATCACGTTGCTATGGGTCTTTTACAGCTTTTGCTGACCATAGCGGTTATGATTATAAATAAACGCTTTTTTGTGAGCGGCTTTAAAAGCCTTATTCACCGCGCGCCGAATATGGATGCTCTTGTGGCTCTCGGTGCGGGTGCGGCGTTTGTTTACAGCACATATGCGCTTTTTGCTATGACCGGCGCACAGGCGGCTGGAGATGCGGAAGCGGTTATGAACTATATGCACGAGCTTTACTTTGAGTCTGCGGCGACAATACTCACGCTTATCACAGTCGGAAAAATGCTCGAATCCCGTTCAAAGGGAAAGACCACCGACGCGCTCAAGGGTCTTATGAAGCTCGCGCCGAAGACCGCGACGGTTGTAAGAGACGGCGCGGAGGTAGAAATCCCCGTCGGAGACGTTTCAAAGGGAGATATATTTGTCGCGCGTCCCGGAAGCAATATCCCGGTTGACGGAATAATAATCGAGGGCGGAAGCGCGATAAACGAGTCGGCACTGACCGGAGAGAGCATACCCGTGGATAAGACGATCGGAGACGAAGTATATACGGGTACCGTAAACAGGTCGGGATTTATAAAATGCAGGGCTTCAAAGGTCGGAGAGGACACCGCGCTCGCGCAGATAATTCGTATGGTGAGCGATGCGGCGGCTTCAAAGGCTCCTATTGCAAAGGTAGCGGATAAGGTCTCGGGAGTTTTTGTGCCTGTGGTTATTTGTCTTGCCGCTCTCTCCATTCTTATATGGCTGATTGCGGGATACGGTGTGGGCTTTGCGCTCGCGAGAGGAATTTCGGTTTTGGTTATAAGCTGCCCGTGCGCGCTCGGTTTGGCGACGCCCGTCGCAATTATGGTGGGAAGCGGTATCGGTGCGAAAAACGGCATACTGTTTAAGACCGCCGTATCACTCGAAGAAGCGGGACGTATCAGGACGGTTGCGCTTGACAAGACGGGAACAATCACGAGCGGACAGCCGAAGGTGACCGACATAATCGCGTTCGGCGGAGTAAGCGAACGAGAGCTTATGAAAACGGCTTACTCTCTCGAAAAAAAGAGCGAGCACCCGCTGGCAAAGGCGATACTTGAAAAGGCTGACGAAATGGGGCTTGACTTTGACGAGGTCTCGGACTTTGAAATACTGCCCGGAAACGGACTTACGGCTATGCGCGGCGGTGAAAGAATATCGGGAGGAAATCTCAAATTTATAAGCGGACGCGCCGATGTCGGAGCTGAAATAAAATCCGAGGCGGACAGACTGGCGGCGGACGGAAAGACGCCCTTGTTTTTCAGTAATGACGACGGTATTATGGGAATTATCGCCGTTGCGGACACGATAAAGGAGGACAGCCCGCAAGCCATACGCGAGCTTCGCAATATGGGGATACGCGTGGTTATGCTCACGGGCGATAACGAACGAACCGCGAACGCGATAGGAGCGCAGGCGGGCGTCGACGAGGTTATCGCGGGAGTAATGCCCGACGGAAAAGAGAGCGTTATAAAAGAACTTAAAAAGTCGGGCAAGACGGCTATGGTCGGCGACGGAATAAACGACGCTCCCGCGCTTACGAGAGCGGATATGGGAATAGCTATCGGAGCGGGAACAGACGTGGCGATAGACGCGGCGGACGTGGTTCTTATGAACAGCAAGCTTACGGACGTTTCGGCGGCTGTAAGGCTGAGCCGCGCGACACTCAGAAATATTTACGAAAATCTTTTTTGGGCGTTTATTTACAACATAATAGGAATACCTATCGCGGCGGGCGCGCTTATAGTGCCGTTTGGCTTAAGGCTTAACCCGATGATCGCGGCGGCGGCAATGAGCCTGTCGAGCTTTTGCGTCGTGACGAATGCGCTGAGACTTAATATGGTTAACATAAGAAGCGCAAAAAGGGACAGAAAAATTAAAGGCGGCAAAGCCGTAAAAATAAGAGAGGAGAATAAAAAGGTGGAAAAGACAATAAAAATCGAAGGTATGATGTGCGGGCACTGCGAGGCGAGAGTAAAGCAGAGCCTTGAAGCTCTCCCGCAGGTTGACTCGGCAGCTGTGAGCCACGAGAGCGGAACGGCGGTACTCACTTTAAACGCCGATGTATCCGACGACGTTTTGAAGCAGACGGTGGAAAAAGAGGGCTACAAAGTAGTTTAAAGCGGCTATTTAAATAAAACGCAAATCCTTTTGGATTTGCGTTTTATTTAATTGACAATGAGCTTTTGATGTGGTAAAATTTAGTAGGTGAATTTTTATGAATAATTATACTATGCTTCTCCCGAATTATTCTATAGGGGAGGACTGTTATGATAAAATACCCGAATATTGTGAAAAATACGGTACAAAGGCGGTCGTTATAGGCGGTGAACGCGCTATGGCGGCGGCGAAGCCGTATCTTACCGCCGCGCTTGCGGACAGCAAAATCTCAATAACCGATTTTATACACTACGGCGGCGAGGCGAGCTATGAGAATGTGGATATGCTTATGAAGCGCGAGGCGGTAAAGTCGGCGGATATGCTTTTCGCGGTAGGCGGCGGCAAGGCCACCGATACCTGCAAGTGTCTCGGCGACAAGACGGGGCTTCCCGTCTTCACATTTCCGACGATAGCATCAAACTGTTCCTGCTGTACGAGCGTGTCTATAATGTACCACGCGGACGGGACGTTTGCCGAGCCGTATTTCTTTCTTCAGCCGCCGGTTCACGCGTTTATAAACACGAAAATAATGTGCGAAGCTCCGTACAAGTATTTGTGGGCGGGTATGGGCGACACCTACGCAAAATTTTATGAGTGCACCATTTCGGCGAGAGGCGAACGCCTTGAGCATTACACGGGCTTTGGAGTTAATATGAGCGGAATGTGCGTTGACCCGATTTTGATGTATGGGAAAAAGGCTCTCGAGGATAACAAGAGAGGTATCTGCTCCCACGAGTTTAAAGAGACTGTTCTGGCTATTGCGGCTGTGACCGCGCTCGTTTCGATATATCTTACGCGCGACCACACGCCCGATTATAACAGCGGTTTGGCTCACGCAATTTTTTACACGCTGACCTCGGTTAAAAACATCGAGGAAAATCATCTGCACGGCGAGGTCGTGGCTTTCGGGGTGCTGATATGCCTTCTTGTTGACGGTCAGCGCGATGAGTTTGAGAAGATATATAAATTTAACAAGAGCGTTGGTCTGCCGACCTCTCTTGAGGATATTGAGATAAGCCGAGAGCAGATGGACGCGCTTATTCCGAATATTCCCAATATGTCGGACGTGCGTCACAATCCGTATATCGTCACCGAGAAGATGCTCAGGCGAGCTTTTGACGAACTTGACGCATATAACAAAAATTATGAAATCAATTAAAATTTTAATATTTAATAACTTATATAAGAAAGGTTGATGAAATTTGAAAATCAAGAAAATCTTAAAGGCAGTTTCGGCGTTTGCACTTTGCGCCGCGCTCATCGGTGCGGCTGCGGGCTGCGGCAGCGATACGCAGAGCGGCACGACGGGAGAGAACACTCAGGATAAGGTTAAAGTGGGAATTATCCTGCAAATTGAGAACGGCGCGTTCACGGATATGAGAGACGGCTTTATAGAGGGTCTGCGCGAGGCGGGTTACACCGAGGATAAGTGCGAGATAGACTATAAATGCGCTCAGGGCGATATGTCCAATCTCAACACCATCGTTCAGGATATGATAAGCAGCGGCAAGGACCTTGTTGCAACGGTTGCAACGCCCGCGTCACAGGCGTTTGTAAGCGCGGAGTCGGGTATTCCGAACATATTTATTTCGGTCAGCAACCCTGTCGGAGCGGGAATTATCAGCGATATGAACAAGCCCGACAAAAATTCGACGGGAACCTCAAACGCGGTGCCGGTTGAGGATATTCTGGGACTTGGCGAAAAGCTCACTCCCGACATTCAGACATACGGACTTTTGTACTGCACCAACGAGATAAACTCTGTTACGACCTGCAACAACGCGAAAGAGTATCTTGACAGCAAGGGTATAAAGTACGTTGAGGCGGTTGTTACAAACTCCTCCGAGGTACAGCAGGCGGCTCAGGCGCTTGCGGGTAGCGTTGACGCTATTTTCGTTCCCAACGACAGCGTTATCCAGAACGCTATGCCGCAGGTTGCGGGAATTGCGCGTGACGCTAAGATACCCGTTTACGGTTCGTCGGCTACTATGGTTGATTCGGGCGCGTTTGCTACCGTTGCCATAAGCGACGTTGAGATAGGCAAGATTTCGGCTCAGAAGGCGGTTGAGTATTTAAGCGGCACACCGATCGAGGAAATCCCCGCGGTTGTTGTTCCCGCTTCGGATATGGTTATAAATCAGACCACGGCGGATGCACTCGGAATTGAGCTGTCCGACGAGGTTAAGAGTAGCGCGAAATTTGTTACCGACAAATAAATATTCAAAACTTTGAAAACGGCGTCACAGGATTACCTGTGGCGCGGTTTTCATAATTCTTATGAAAAGAGGATTGATTGAAATGTCGCTTGTTTTAGGTGCGCTTCAGCTCGGCGTTATGTACGGGCTTTTGGCAATCGGAATATTTATATCGTTCAGAATTTTAAATATTCCCGATTTGACGACCGAGGGCTCGTTCGGCTTCGGACTGTGCGTGAGCGCAATGATAACGATTGCGGGACACCCGTATCTCGCCGTGCTTGCCGGCTGTCTGGCTGGAGCTTTGGCGGGAATTATAACGGGACTCTTGACCACGAAATGCAAGATACACCCCATTTTGGCGGGAATTTTGACTATGACGGGTCTTTATTCCATAAACCTGTTTGTTATGAAGGGCAGTTCAAACGTAAGCCTTATAAATACGAACACTATTTTTTCGGACATACGCGCCCTGTTGCCTTTTATGTCAAAGGACGTGTCGAGGCTCGCGGTCATAATCGTGTTCACAGCCGTAACGGCGGTACTTGTCGCGGTGTTTTTCAAAACACGTTTGGGACTCAGCATACGCGCGGCGGGCGACAACGAAACCATGGTAAGGGCTTCTTCGATAAACGTAGACCGCGTCAAGGTGGTCTCTCTTGCAGTAAGTAACGCCTGTGTTGCACTCAACGGCGCTGTTTTGGCACAGTATCAGGACTATGCGGACATAAGTACCGGCTCGGGAATGTTGATTGTCGGTCTTGCGTCGGTCATAATAGGAGAGGCGTTTTTCGGCAGACGCGGAGTTACGGTCGGAATTATAAGCGCGGTAGTCGGCTCTACGATTTACCGAATTATAATCACCGTTATCACAAAGTATCTGATAACGTCAAGTATGGCTTCGGCGTCATGGCTGAAGCTGATAAGCGCGATAATAGTGGGAATTGCGCTGTCAATACCCGCCATAAAAGCCGCGATTGCAAAATTCAAGATGAAAAAAGGAGGTCCTTTCGGTGCTTAAACTCGAATCAGTTTCAAAAACCTTTTCAAAGGATACGCCGAACGAGCATAAGGCGCTCGACAACGTATCGCTTACGGTGGGCGACGGCGAGTTCGTTACTGTCGTAGGCTCCAACGGCGCCGGAAAATCCACCTTATTCAACGCGATATGCGGCTCGTTTACGGTTGACACTGGCGCGATTATGCTCGACAACAAGGACATAACCTATCTGCCTGATTTTAAGCGCGCGAGAGTTATCGGGCGCGTGTTTCAAGACCCTATGAAGGGTACGGCTCCAAATCTTACCATTGAGGAAAATCTGGCTCTTGCGTATTCGGGCGGAAGCCGACGAATGCTTGGGTTTGCGGTCAACTCCTCGGCTGTCGAAAAGTTCAGAACCGAGCTTGAAAAGTTCGGAATGGGGCTTGAGGACAGAATGAAAACCAAGGTGGGGCTGCTTTCGGGCGGTCAGAGACAGGCGGTGACGCTTTTGATGTGTACCGTTGTGCCTCCAAAGCTGCTTCTTTTGGATGAGCACACGGCGGCTCTCGACCCTGCTATGTCGGATAAAATTATGGATATAACCAAGGATATTGTAAAACGCAATAACCTCACTACGATTATGATAACTCACAACCTCAACTTTGCTATGAGGACGGGCAACCGCACAATTATGATGGACAGCGGAAGAATTATTCTCGATATTTCGGGCGAGGAGCGCGAGAAAATGTCGCTCAGCGAGCTGCTTGAGCTGTATTCGCAAAGAAGCGACAAAGTGTTTGACAACGACAGAATGTTGCTCACAAAAAGAATTCAAGGAACGGAAAACTAAATTTTATATAAGGGCGTGATTTGATTGAAAAAATATTCGTTGGGAATTGACTACGGTTCTCTGTCGGGACGAGCCGTGCTCGTGGATTTGGAGACTGGCGAGGAGGTAGCCTCGAGCATATTTGAGTACCCTCATGCGGTTATGAGCGATACTCTCCCGAGCGGCAAAAAGCTCGAGAACGCTTTTGCACTTCAGCATCCGCAGGACTATATCGACGTTTTGAAAAATACCGTTCCCGCAGTTATTTCGGAGGCGGGCGTGGAGCCGTCGCAGGTAGTGGGTATGGGAATTGACTTTACAGCCTGTACGATGCTTCCGATACTTTCGGATGGGACTCCGCTTTGTATGACCGACAATTTTTCGGATGAGCCGCACGCATATGTAAAGCTGTGGAAGCACCACGCGGCGCAGGAGCAGGCGGACAGAATAAACGCTCTCGCCGAAAAGACAAATCAGAAATGGCTGAGCCGTTACGGAGGAAAAATTTCGTCCGAGTGGATGTTTGCCAAAATTCTCGAAACCGCCGAGAAAGCGCCCGATGTATATGACAGCACCGAGCGTTTTATCGAGGCGGGCGACTGGATAGTTATGGTTCTGACGGGAAACGAGACGCACAACTCCTGTATGGCGGGCTACAAGGCTATCTGGCACAAGAGAGACGGTTATCCCGACAATGAATTTTTCGGCGTGCTCAATCCTAAAATGAAGGACATTATCGGCACGAAAATTTCGGAAAACGTACTTCCGATGGGCGCTAAGGCGGGCGTTATAAGCAAGCGCGGCGCGGAGCTTACCGGTCTTTGCGAGGGTACGGCGGTCGCGGTTTCAAATGTTGACGCGCACGTTGCACTTCCCGCGTGCGGTATAACTTCAAGCGGAAAAATGCTTATGATAATGGGTACGTCAACCTGTCATATACTTATGGGTGATGATGAGGTCAATGTCCCAGGAATATGCGGCGTGGTTGAGGACGGCGTTTTGCCCGGTCTGTTCGGATATGAGGCGGGGCAGTCCTGCGTGGGCGACCATTTTGAATGGTTCGTCAAGAACTGCGTCAGCCGGGAATATATGGAGAACGCCGAAAAGCAGGGGGTAAATATACATAAATATCTGCGTGAGAAGGCGAAAAAGCTCAAGGTCGGCGAGAGCGGACTTGTCGCGCTTGACTGGTGGAACGGAAACAGGAGCATACTCGTTGATGTTGACTTGAGCGGTGTTATTTTGGGTATGACGCTCTCGACAAAGCCGGAGGAGATTTACCGTGCGCTGTTGGAGGCGACCGCCTACGGCACGAGAGTGATTATCGACAACTTTGAGGAAAACGGAGTTAAAATATCCGAACTTTACGCGGCGGGAGGAATTGCGGAAAAGGATGAGCTTATGATGCAGATTTACGCCGACGTAACAAACCGAGAGATACGTATTTCGGCGTCGCCTCAGGCGCCCGCTCTCGGCAGCGCGATTTTCGGAGCGGTGGCTTCGGGATATTTTGAGACCGCGGCGGATGCGGCAGCGGTTATGGGCAAGATAAAGGACACGGTTTACAGACCTATCCCCGAAAATGTTGCGGCTTATGACAGGCTGTTTAAGGAGTACAAGATATTGCACGACTATTTCGGCAGAGGAAGTAACGACGTTATGAAAAGGCTTAAAGCCATAAAGGAGGAAGCGGCAAATGCTTGAAGATTTAAAAAAAGAGGTTTGCGAGGCTAATTTGCTGCTGCCTAAATACGGACTTGTAACTTTTACATGGGGCAACGTTTCGGCAGTCGACCGCGAGCGCGGAGTTATCGTCATAAAGCCGTCCGGAGTGGAGTATGACGAGCTTACCCCCGATATGATGGTGGTTGCGGATTTTGACGGAAATATCGTAGAAGGCGACTTGAACCCGTCGAGCGATACTCCGACGCACATTGAGCTTTATAAGAGCTTTAAGAATATCGGCGGAGTCGTGCATACCCATTCGACCAACGCGGTCTCGTTCGCGCAGGCGAAGCGGAGCATAACGATATACGGAACTACCCACGCCGACTACTTTTTCGGCGATATCCCGTGTACGCGTCCGCTCACGCGTGAGGAAATTGAGAGCGATTATGAGAAGAACACGGGAGTTGTGATTGCAAATACATTTGAAAATATCGACCCCGAGGCTATGCCCGCGGTGCTTGTGGCAAACCACGGTCCGTTTGCGTGGGGCAAGGACGCGCGCGACGCGGTGCATAACGCGGTGGTTTTGGAGCAGGTCGCGCTGATGGCTATGCAGACCGAAATGCTCAATCCGAATATAACGTCGGTAAGCGATTATATTAAGGATAAGCACTATTACCGCAAGCACGGCGAGAATGCGTACTACGGTCAAAAAAACAGGAAATAAAGGAGCATTTTTATGACAGAGAAAGAAAAAGCGGCGGCGGGATATTTATATAACGCAAATTATGACAGGGAGCTTCTCTCGGATATAAGCAAGTGCAATGATTTGTGTTACGAATTTAATAAGATAAAGCCCTCCGACCGAAAAACACAGAGCGAAATGCTCAAAAAAATATTTAAGTCAATGGGCAAAGAGGTATATGTGAACGCTCCGTTTTGGTGCGACTACGGATATAACACCACGGTCGGCGATTACCTTTTCGTCAACCATAACTGCTATATTCTCGACGGCGGTAAGGTCACTTTCGGCGACCACGTTTTTGTGGGTCCTGACTGTGTGTTCACAACGGCGGAACACGCGCTCGACGTACAGCAGAGAAACGAGGGCTTGGAGGTTGCGTTGCCTATTGTCATAGGCAACAATGTTTGGATAGCCTCGAACGTGACTGTGCTTGGCGGCGTAACGATAGGCGACAATACCGTGATAGGCGCGGGAAGCATCGTTACAAAGGATATTCCGCCAAATGTTATAGCGGTGGGAAATCCGTGCAGAGTATTGCGGGAAATTACCGAGGAGGACAAAAACCGCTATCCGATATATCGGCAGTAAAGCGAATATATAAAGCAAAGAGCGCATCTTTCGGTGCGCTCTTTGCTTTATGTTTTTATATCATTACGCCTTCTTTTGCTTTTTGATTATTATAATCGCCGCCGCAATCAAAATTACGGCAATTAACGCTGTGATAATTATGACGAGCGGGTTGGATATGCGCTTCCCTGTTTCGTATATTTTAAAGCTGTTTTCTGACATTTCAAATTCAAGATAGCTTCCGACTTTTTCGGTTTTTACCTTTTGGATATTTCCGCCGCACTCAACATATATATCCGCCTTGTCCGCGCCGAGCTTCGGCAGGTAACGAACCTTATAATTGACGGGTGAGCTCCTTTTGACGGTATCGTCAATATCCACGAGATATGCGTCCTCCGCATTTTGAGCCGAGCCGTCGCTCTCCTCGGCTTTCACCGAGGAGAGGTCGTCGAAAGAACCGCAAACCATAACCACTGGGCGTTCGTTCTCACGCTTTTGCTCAGACTCTATTATCTCGACCGCGCGGTAGTAAACCGCTTCGATTACCGCGTCAAAGGTCGGGCTGTCAAAATCGTAATCGCTCCAGCGACCGTAATATCCGTCTTTTTCTGGAACGACGGGAGTCATATCGTCCGAAATGCTCTCGCCGTACTCAAACGGTACTGTACCCACGGTCTCGCCGTCGGCGGTAAACGTCAGGTTAAATGTTAAGTTCTTGTTGAAGCTGTTTCTTAAAAAGTCGGCGGCATACTTAATTCCGCGTTCCTCGGCAATACCCTTATAGCTTATGCCGTCTATACCGCCCAAATCGGGGTTGACAAAGCCGCAGCCGCGTATGTTGTTGTCGGTGCTGTGACCTGCTACGGCGCCAGAAAATTCTTCGGACGCGGCGATATTTATAAGCGCAAAGCAGTTGCTTACCGTTTTGCCCTCGCCCGCTATACCTCCGACATAGTTCTTACCCGATATACTGCACTTGGAGAACGAGTTTCGGATTATTGAGTCGGACGCGCCCGCGATACCGCCGATATAGCTGCCCTCCTCGCTGACAATATCACCATAATCTTCACAGAAAATCAATGAGCCGAGATACATTCTTCCGACTATTCCGCCGCCGTAGTTTTTCTTGGCGTTTACAGTGCCGCTGTTTTCGCAGCGACGCACTACCGCCTTTGTTTTATATGTATAATTGAGCGTTTTTTCGCCCGAACGCGCAATATCGTCCTCGGGGTCGAAGTCGTACTCAATCGCCATAGAGCCGACTATTCCGCCCGAGTTTATGTCTCCGTATATACTGCCGCGATTTAAACAAAGCTCGGTTCTTCCGCGCGTGTCTCCGCTTGTGTCGCTGTCCGACACGTCCTCAATAATATCGTCGATGTCTCCTTTGTCGGCGGCATCGTCATATGCGTCGGACAACAGCTCGGTAAAGCTCAGCAGTTCGTTGTTGACGTCTCGTAAATCGTCGTTCAAACGGTCTTTTTTGTCTGTAATGGTGTTGTTTAGGGCTTTAAACTGCTCCTGCATAACGTCAACGGAGTCGAAGAAGCCGTCCAGACTGCTGCGGAAATCGTCGTCAATTTCGGGAACGGTTATGGAGCCGCCGCTCGTCGCCGTTTCCATAGCGTCAGATAGGGTGTCCGCTGCCCGCGACAAAAAGTCGGACGCGTCTCTTACCGAAGCAAGACCCTCTCTGAGCTTTTCTATTGCCTTTTTGCCGCTTTCGGTAGCGGCGTCGGTGTTTTCGGATATGCCGTCCAAGTCGTCGGCTATCTTTTTAAGGCTTGTAAACGCCGCGGATATATTCGCAAAAGCGCGCTTTATATAACTCATAGCGGGTCCTGCCGCAAACTCGTTGAACGTATCGGCAAGAACGGTAAGCTCATCTATTACGTCGCTGAGCTCCGCCTTTATATTCGCAATATCCGTTTTGAATTTATTAAGGTCATCGGCGAGAGATGCGACGCTTGTATCCGCGTATCCCTCTTGAACAAATGAATTGAGCGTTTTTTCGACGGTGCCGACTGCGCTTTCCATACCGCCGAACGCGTCGCGGATGTTGGTTACGTCGGTTATAAGCCCGTTTTTCAGACTGTTCTCGGCAGAGTGGGTGTTGTTCAGCGATTTCTTCAAATCCTGAAGAGATGTCTTGAGGTTTGACACGCCGTTTTTCATATCGTTAAGGCTGTCCTCCATCTCGTCTGCCGCGCTTTCCAGCCTGCTTGATGCGTTGCTGAAATATCGAGCCGCATCCGAGGCGTTTTGAGAGGTTCCGTCCAAATCGTCAAAAATCACTTTCAATTCGTCAGCCGTATCTTCGAGATAGCCGCACGCCTCGTGGAACGAGCCGAGCGCGTCTCCGAGCTTGTTGCTTCCGCTCGAAATGTCGTTCATAGCCGCGTCCGACTTGTCAAGCGCGGTATGGACTCTTCCCGACAAATCATTTGCCGCGTCGGTCAGCTTTTCGGTATAGCCGACCGCGCTGTCGGACATATTGTGCGCGTTTGTCGATATATCCGATATGGAATTTGTTATTGCGGTCAGAATATTTGAAACGGAATTGTCGGAGCGGTCGAGCGCGCCGTCTATAATTCCCTGTATGTCAAACAGAATATCGTCGAGCTGTTTTACGGTGCTGTCTCCGAACTCCATAATCACAAAAGGCTCCGCCTGCCCGCAAATTCCGCCTACATCCTTTCGGCCGTATATCTCGCCGTGGTTTTCGCAGGAGACGATATATCCCGCCTGTCTGCCCGCTATACCGCCCGTATTGTAGCCGAGGTGGTTGTAGCCCACGTTGCCCAAATTCGTGCAGGAGCGTATTTCTCCCTTGTTATATCCGACGATACCGCCCGTGTCGGTGTTTGCGTCTATGTTTTCGGTGCTTCGGAGCGGAGTGGAGGATATATCGTCTATGTTTATATCCTCAAGCAAGCGTTCCTTGTCAACGTGGACGGTGTTTATGCTTCCGTTGTTTTCGCAAAGCTCGATATGACCGAAATTCTGTCCGGCAATTCCGCCCGTGTATGTTTCGCCCGTAACGCTTCCGTAAAAGTCACAGTCGTATATTTTTCCGCTCTCGGTGTTGTATCCAGCAATACCACCTATGTTTTCCTCGCCCTCGACAGAGCCGGAGAATGTGCAGTTTAAAATTGTACCGCTGTTTTCGCCCACAATTCCGCCTATATATGTTTTTGTGCCGTCGGGATTTATGTTCCCCGACACATTGATGCCCTCGACATAGCCGCTCGATTGAATATATCTGAACAGACCGAGGTATGAGCCTTTCTTTTCTATATTAAGCCCCGATATTTTATGACCGTTTCCGATAAAACGACCTCCGAATGTGGGTATCGAGTCAAAAGCGTTGCCCGACAGGTCTATGTCGGAGGCAAGCTCTACCGTCTTATCCAAAGACCACGAATCGAGTCTGCATTCCTTCGCCAGTTCCATAAGGTCGTCGACTGTTTCAATGCGTATTGTGTCGTCCTCAATTTCGGGCAGTGCGGCAACGCTTTGAAGCGTAAGGGCAAACGACAAAGCAAAAGCTAAAATTATTGCTGCAATTTTATTCTTCACTGTCAATCTCCCCTTTCGCCGTAAGCTCATTCGCGTCATCTTCCGAGCCTTCGCCCAGACTTTTTATATTATTTATGTCGATAGACGCTTTGACGTCGCCTTTTACAACGCCGTGTATGTCCGCGTCGATAAATCCGTTCACATATCCGCGAACTCTGCCGTTTAACATAAACACGCCCGTTTCGGATTTGACCGACAGCGGCTTTTTGATTTTAAAGCCCGTCTTTTCGATAAGAGTGTCGCCGAGCAGGAGTATTTCGGGAAGCACGCACATAACAAGGAACATAGATATTACCGTTCCGCGTCCCAAACACTGACCGATTGAAACTATGGACGGCTCGGTAGACAGTTTGCTTATCAAAAATCCCGCCGCGGCAAGAATACTTCCCGACGTCAGCACGGTCGGAAACGCGAAGCTTAGCGTCTCGGTCATAGCCTGCTTTGGCGACATTTCTTTTTTTAGTTCGAGATAGCGGTTTGAAATTACTATCGCGTAGTCGATATTTGCGCCCATCTGAATTGAACTCACAATCAAATAGCTGAGGAAGAACAGCGGCGTGTCGGTTATTGCAGGCGCGGAGAAGTTCATCCATATGCTTCCCTGGATTACCGCAATGAGAAGCAGAGGAAGTCCCGCACTCTTAAATGTAAAGAGAAGCACTATTATTACGAACAAAATCGAAAATACGCTTATTATAATGTTATCCTTGGCAAACGATTTTGAAAGGTCGTAATCCGAGGTGGAATTTCCGACAAAGTAACAGTTATCGTAATATTCCTCCGTGATTTCGTGGATTTTATCCACAAAAGCAAAGGTTTCCTCAGACTCCTCGGGCAAATTCATATATATGAGTATTCGGGAATATGTATCGCCCTTTAATTGAAGCTGAGCCGCGTTTATCTTTTTATAAAGCTCGTCTATGTTATCCGACATCTCCTCGTCCAGATTTACATAGCCGTCCTGCTTTACGTCATAAAGAAACATAAACATATCTATGAGAGGAACTCCGTGCCCGTCAAAATTGTTGATGAGCGAGGCGTATTCCTCATTCTTTGTGTCGTACATCGCGTATATGACGTTGGAAAGGTCTATATCAATGTCGGCAAGCTCCGCAAACTGGCGCGGCGTGAGATTGTCGGTCAGGGTGTAATCGTCGTTCGCCTTTACGTTGGCAAGACCCGTTATGGATTTCACCTCGTCGCATTGTTCCAGACGGCTTATAAGCTGAGCTTCCTTCTCGTAGTCACCGGTGGGAACCAAAAGCGCGCCCATATTTTCGGAGCCGAAGGTTTCGTTTATCATACGCTTTGCTATTTGCGTTTCGTTTTCCCTCGACGTTTTGGACGAGTTTGCACTGTAAACGAACGGGCAGCCCGAAGAAACTATGTATGAAATTATTATGACAGCCGCGAAAATCGGCGGAACCACATAGCGCAGTTTTGAAACAATGCCTCCCAAAAAGGATATTTTGGGGATAAAGCTCTTGTGATGCGTTTTGTCTATGTATTTTCCGAACAGCATAAGCAGACCCGGCATAAGCGTAAATACCGAGAGCAGACTGAACACTATGGATTTTATCAAAACTATGCCCATATCAAATCCAATCTGGAACTGCATCAGCATAAGAGCGGCAAGACCCGATACCGTGGTGAGCGAGCTTGCGGAAATTTCAATAATCGCCTTGCTCAGTGCGTTTATGACCGCCTCGCGCTGCTCGTAAGTCTCTCTTTCCTCGCTATACCGGTGTATCATAATGATGGCATAGTCGATGGATAGGGCGAGCTGCAGCACGACTGTGACCGAATTTGAAACGAATGATATTTCGCCGAATATGAAGTTCGTTCCTTTATTCAATATTGCGGCGGCAATAAATGTAATGAGCATTACCGGCACTTCGGCATAGGTGCTCGAAGTGAAGAACAAAACGCCCACTATGATAAGCGCGGCGACTACCAGCACCGTATTCATTTCGGACTCAAGATCCTTGGAGTTGTCCTCAACACTTTTGGTGATATAGACGTCGTATCCGTTCAAAAGTTCTTCAATAGCGTTGTAGCCCGCCTCGGTCATCTCGTCATCTTCCTCGCTGTTTAAGGTCACCTCAAACAACGCGGATGCGTCTTTGTAGTATTCTTCGGTATTGTCAAAGTCGACCATCTGTACCTGCGGCAGGGCTTCAAGGCGGTCGCATATATCCTCCGCCTCATCAAACGTAACATTTATCACCATAACCTTTGCCGTAGCATATGTAACGAACTGTTCATCCATTATGTTCATACTCTGACGTGTTTCGGTGTCATCGGGGAGATATTCGGACAGATCGTTGCACACGCTTACCCAGCCGGACGAAAACAATGAAAAAACAAATGCCGCAATATACAGTAAGAAGAATATATTGCGCTTATCAACTATAAAACTTGCAATCTTCTGCATAAAAGATGAATTGTTGTTTTTCTCTTTACTCAAAAAATCATCGCCCTTAATCTTGTTGATGTTTACTATTATACTACGGCATTCCGAAAAAATCAATATTTTAAAAGGACTTGCAAAAATAATTTGCTGTCGGCATAAAATTCAAACATAAGTTATTTTTTGGAGGGAGAACCCCTGATGTTTGAGTTTTTCGGCGTTATCGCACATTCTTTCTTACTTCTCATCGCTTACATATCAAATAATAACACATTTCCGAAGCCGCTTTCCGCGGCGGAGGAGCGGGAGTGCCTGGCAAGGATGAAGGACGGAGACCCCGACGCCAGAAACAAGCTGATAGAGCATAATCTGCGCCTTGTCGCTCATATCGCAAAAAAGTATTCGACAAGCGTGCGCGACGGAGAGGAACTTATCTCGATAGGCACGATAGGTCTTATAAAGGGAATTTCGAGCTTTGACGCGTCCAAAGGCACACGACTCGCCACATATGCCGCGCGGTGCATAGAAAACGAAATACTTATGCTGATAAGAAGTCAGAAAAAGATGCAGGGAGACGTTTCGCTCAATGAGTCGATAGGCACCGATAAAGAGGGAAACCATATTCTTTTGATAGATATTATGAGCAACGACGAGGAAGAGGTCTTTAAAAGCATAGATTTCAAAATGAATGTCAAACGGCTTTATAAGATATTAAAGAGCGAGCTGGACGACAGGGAGCGGGATATAATAAAGTGGCGTTACGGCTTGGACGGCGGAGAGCCGAAAACTCAGCAGGAGATAGCTAAAATGTTGAACATATCCCGCTCGTATGTATCAAGAATAGAAAAGCGGGCTATATTAAAGCTCCGCGAAGCGATAGAGTGACTTTATACTTTACATTTTAGGCGCATTTTGGTATTATTATGTCATAAAAACCCATAAAGAGGTATGCGCTATGAGAAATGAAGTAATAAGTCTTGAAGGAGATAATTCGGGCGGTTTTGTACCGAGCGTTACGACATATATAATCGACAATCCGCTTTCGGAAAGGCTGATGCGTCCCGCGGTGCTGGTTATTCCGGGCGGCGGTTACCGCAAACGCTCCGCCCGTGAGGCTGAGCCTGTCGCGTTGCAATTCAACGCGGCGGGCTTTAGCGCGTTTGTGCTGAATTACAGCGTCGCGCCACTTGCGTCGTATGACAGACCGCTAAAGGACGCGTCAAACGCTATGCGGGTAATTCGCGAAAATGCCGAAGATTTCGGCATAGACAAAAACAAAATAGCGGTATGCGGCTTTTCGGCGGGAGCGCATCTTGCCGCGACGCTCTGCATATACGGCGACCCCGCCGATGTGCCAAACGCCGCAATACTCTCGTACCCCGTCGTAACATCGGGAGAGTTTGCCCACAAAGGCTCGTTTGAGCGTCTGTTGGGAGACGATATGTGCGACGGGCTTTTGGACAGGTTTTCAATCGAAAAGCACATAACGCCGAGCTTCCCGCCCACGTTTTTGTGGCACACGTTTGAGGACGGGTCGGTGCCGGTTGAAAATTCGCTTTTACTGATGTCCGCGCTCAGGAAAAACAATGTTAAATTTGAGGCGCATATCTACCCAAGCGGTGGTCACGGGCTTTCGCTTGCGCGCCGCGACGTTTCAAGAAACGAGGACGGAATTGATTTGCATGTTTCGTCGTGGATGAGCCTTTGCGTCGACTGGCTTCGTGAGACATTCGGTATTTCGGCTTTCGGCTGTTGATTTTTTAAAAATTGATTGACAAACATTGAATTTAAGGTATATAATTTTATCAGTGTTTTTAATTCGCTTAAAGGACGGTGAGGAAAGAATGGACGGCAGTAGTTATGAAGGGTGTCGAACGGAAAAAGATATATGCCCGAAACGCGCTCACGAGTGCGGCTGTGTTTGTTCTTTACGCACCGCGCGGTTTTGATTTTGTGTTTTAATATATCTTTTCTTAAACAATCCCCCCCCATATTTCTGCTCGGCGGCATAGTGTATGCTGTGTGTTTATGTGCAAAATATTTGTAGTTTGTAGGAGGAAAAGATATGACGGAGAACGAATTGACCGAAAAGGTTTTGTCGCTTTTAAAGGAGCGAAGGCTGAGCGAACTGCGCGGTCTGCTGTCCGAGATGAACTCGGCGGACATCGCCGCGATGCTCGAAGACGTGCCGGAGAACGCGCTCCCTATTTTGTTCCGCCTTCTTCCCAAGGAGCTTGCGGCGGATACCTTTGTGGATATGGACGGAGACCAGCAGGAGCTTTTGATTTTGAGCTTCAGCGACACCGAGCTTAAAGACGTCATAGACCGTATGTTCCTTGACGATACGGTTGATGTTATCGAAGAGATGCCCGCGAACGTAGTCAAGAGGATAATCAAACATTCGACCCCTGAAATGAGGAAGATGATTAACGAAATTCTGAATTATCCTAAGGACTGCGCAGGCAGTATAATGACCATAGAGTATATAAGCCTCCGTAAAAATATGACGGTCAGAGAGGCTTTTGACAGGATAAGAGCCACGGGCGTTGATAAGGAAACAATCTACACCTGCTATGTGACCGGTTCGGACAGGCGTCTGCTCGGACTTGTGACGGTTAAAGACCTTTTGCTCGCTGACGGCTCGGCTTTGATAGAGGACATAATGGAGACCAATCTCATTTATGTGGGCACTCTCGAAGATAAGGAAATAGTGGCGCAGAAGTTTGACAAGTACGGATTTTTGGCTATGCCCGTGGTCGATAACGAGGGCAGGCTGGTCGGAATAGTTACGGTTGACGACGCTATGGACGTAATTCAGGAGGAGGCGACTGAGGATATTGAAATGATGGCGGCTATTACGCCTACCGATAAGCCGTATATGAAAACGGGAGTTTTTGAAACGTGGAAAAAGCGTATTCCGTGGCTGTTGCTTCTTATGATTTCGGCTACGTTTACGGGAAAAATAATTCAGCATTATGAGGCGGCGCTCGGGACATATGTGGTGCTCACAATGTTTATTCCGATGCTTATGGACACGGGCGGAAATGCGGGCGGACAATCCTCGGTTACTGTAATACGCGGTTTGTCGCTTCGCGAAATCGAATATAGGGACGTGCTTCGGGTGCTCGGTAAAGAGGTTTTGGTCGCGCTTTTGTGCGGCGTGACCCTTGCCGCGGCGGGACTTTTGAAAATGCTGTTTGTGGACAGAGTTGCTCTGAATGTTGCGCTTATAGTATGCGTGACGCTTATACTGACCGTTATATTTGCAAAAGGGGTGGGCTGTACCCTGCCTATTTTGGCGAAACGTATAGGCTTTGACCCCGCCGTTATGGCGAGCCCGTTCATAACAACGATAGTTGACGCCATATCTCTTATGGTATATTTTAATATTGCGACGCACATACTGTCGCTTTAAATTTTGTTGCGGAGTGATAAAATGACTGTTGCGGAGCTTGATAAGCAGATTTCTTCAAATAAAATAAAAAATGTGTATTTTTTCTTCGGTGAGGAGCAGTTTTTGCTCGAAAATAAGGTCGCCTCTATAAAGGCGCGCCTTATCAACCCCGAATTTGAAATGTTCAACTTCCGTAAGTTTGACGGCGCGGGGCTCGACCTTGCCGAACTGGAGCGGGCGGTTATGGACTACCCGCAGTTTTCGGAGCACAGAATGGTGGTTCTGCGCGATACCGGCGTGTTTTCGGATATGCGTCAGGAAAAGTTTAAATTTGTGCGTGAGCTTATCCGAAATATGCCCGACTGCACCTGCCTTGTGATATGCGAAAAATCGTTTGACAAAAAGAAGCTCAAAAATGTGGACTTTATAAACGATTTCGGTGGTGTTACGGAATTCTCTTATCTCACTCCGAAGCAGATGGAGGTCTGGCTCGAAACCTCGTTCGAGAGCTTCGGTAAGCGCATACTCACAAAGGACGCCGCGTATATGGCTCGACTTTGCGGAAGCTCTCTCGGCGCGAATTACTCCGAGTTTCAAAAGCTGATAGCTTATGTGGGCGGCAGGGAGCGCATTACGAGAGAGGATATTGAAAAGTGCGTTTCAAAGTCGGCAGAATATATAATTTATGATATATTTGAAAATATAGTTGCAAATAACCGCGATAAAGTTATGACGCAGACCGCCGAAACCGCGTCCGACACACAGGGCGCGCTGAGCGTAATAACAATGATTACGTCTAAGCTGGCGGATATGCTGACGGTAAAGGAGCTTCGCGCGGAAGGGCTTAGCACTGCGCAGATAAAGAGCTACTTTTCTTTTAACGTGCCCGATTTTGTGATAAATAAAACCGCAGCTCAAAGCAAGAGGTTCGGCGAGCGGTATTTGAGACGTATGATTAAAAAGGGCTTGAAATATGAAAATGATATAAAATGCGGCTTGATTTCGGCACCCGATGCGGCGATTATGTATGCGGGAGAGCTTGTCGCGCCCGAATAATGATGTTAGATGAAGTTATTTTATATTCTTTAACTATAATTTTTTGTCTTTTAAACGATTTAAGCGTATTAAAAATCAAAATTATTCCCAAAAAACATTGTTTTGCACAAATTATTTGATTTAAAAAGCAGATTTTTGCGAATTTATCGGCGATTTTAATAAAAAATGAGCGGTGGCGGTTGACTTTTTTGGCAGAAATGATATAATGATATAATAAATTATATTTTGTATTATCGGAGGTTTCCCAAATGAAGCTGAAAAAGTTAATTTCTGTTGTTGCGTCATTTAGTATGGTCGTTTCTTTGTTTTCGGGCGTTATCGCCGTGAAAGCGGAGGACACCGAAACCGTTTATAACTTTTCCTCGCTGACCGAGGCAAGTTACAGTAAGAACGGCGCGAGTGTTTTTGACGGCGCACTTACGATTTCGGGCGGTGAAAATATCAAGCCCGTTGCAGTCAACACGGCGATAGTTACGCCGCTCGGAAGCACCGAAAGCGTAACGAGCGCGCTTATTGTTAAAAAGCTCGCGGTAAAGGTGCATCTTAAAGCGGGTGAAACCGTTGTTGAGTATTACTGCGGTTCTGACAGCAAGCTGTCGAGCGGAAAGGACATCGACGTTGTTGTGCAAAATTCGACAGGGGCGTCCGTTGCCGCCGAGGCTAATTCGGAAAAATCGGGTATAAATCCCTACACAATTTCTTACAAAGCCGAAACCGAGGGAGACTATACAATAGTTGACTGCAGCACGGGCACAAACAGAACCGTGGTTTACGCGGTTGTTGTTACGACGGCGGACTATGAATCGTCCGGCGACGTTACGCCGAGCGTGCCGCCTACGCCGACTTCGTCAAGCAATCCGAACCCGCAGTCGTCAAGTGCGACTCGTACCACGGTGAGCGGAAGCACGGCTTCTATCAGCGCACAGGGAACCACGTTTGCGGATAAGCTCCTTTTGGTGGCGGCGGTTGATGAGAGGGGAAGGCTCATATCCGCCCAAAGAGTCGGCACGTCTTCAACGCCGACTCCCACGCCACCGCCTCCCATCGACCCGGATGCCGTTTCGGAAATATCCATTGTACGCGAGGCAGGCTGGCTTGAAAGCTCGTATGTTATGTGGACCAACACGGTTGACGTGGAAAAATATAATGTTTACATAAGACCCGAAAACGGGGAGTACAAAAAAATTGATGATGAGCTGGTGCGATATTACGGCTCATATTACAGAGCGGACGCGCTCGGACTGGCGGCGGGCAAATATCAGATGAAGGTTGCCGCGGTTCTGGGCGGAGTTGAAAAAGACTCGCAGGAGAGCGCAGTTGTGGAGGTACAGCCGCATATACGCGAAGGATATGCGTTTGACTCTCACTCTTTGAATTACAATCCGGACGGCGTCGGCGCGTACAAAAATGACGGTACTCTTAAAGACGGCGCGCAGATCATATATATCACGGACGCGAACAAGGACACCGTGACGGCTAAGGTCGTTACGGACGGCAAAGGCAAGGAAACGGAATGTCAAGGTCTTGCCGCGATCCTTTCAGCGCGCGAGAAGGGCTATGCCGACAGCACTCCGCTCTGTATCCGCATGATAGGTCAGGTGGAGTCGCCCGAGGGCAAAAACAGTTCGGGCTATATGCAGATCAAGAGTACCAAGAACGTGACCTTTGAGGGTGTCGGAGACGATGCCTGCACATACCACTGGTCGTTCCTTATACGGGATGCGAAGAATGTAGAGGTAAGAAACCTTGCGGTCATGGAGTTCTATGACGACGGTATTTCGCTTGACACCAATAACTTTAACTGCTGGGTGCATAACTGTGACATATTCTACGGTCAGAACCGAGGCGGCGACCAGAAGAAGGGCGACGGTTCGCTTGACGTTAAATCGGGTTCGGATTACTGCACGTTTTCGTACAACCATTTCTGGGACAGCGGAAAATCGTCGCTTTGCGGTATGAAGGACGACTCCTACAAGGGTTATCATATGACGTATCACCACAACTGGTTTGACCATTCCGATTCTCGTCACCCCAGAGTGCGCGGCGACGTGGTGCATATTTACAATAATTACTATGACGGCAACTCCAAATACGGCGTAGGCTCGACTACACAAAGTCAGATATTTGTTGAAAACAACGTATTCAGAAATTGCCTTCATCCCGTGCTCATCTCGCTTCAGGGTACGGATGCGCTCAGTGAAAAAGGTACGTTTTCGGGCGAGGTCGGCGGTATGATAAAGATGTACGGCAACGCCATTTACGGCGGAATTGCTCCGATTTATGCGTCCGAGACAAATACAAATAACTTTGACGCGTATCTCGCGCAGTCGAGGAATGAGATAGTACCGTCGGATTATACCGCGAGTACATATACATATGAAAACTTTGACACGGCGGACACTATGTACGATTACACCCCGACCGACACCGATAAGGTAGTGGTCAATGTTAAGACATATGCGGGACGTGTTGAAGGCGGAGATTTTCAGCATACATTCGTCAATTCCAAGGACGACGCGAGTTATGACCGCGACCCCGTTCTCGGAGACGCTTTGCAGGTATACAAGACAACGCTGAAAACCGAATTTGTAACCGGAAATTACTATCAAAAGACGGACGGCGGCGAAATTCCTGCCGCGAGGGAGAGCGTAAGCGACCTGACCGAAGCGGATAAGGCAGAGCCTAAGCCCGCAGGCACTCCGGGAGGCAGTATAAGCAGCGACGCAGAGATTTGGCGTGCTTCGGACACGGGAGCTTCGGTAACTGCCGGCACGGCACTCAAAGACGATTGGCTCACCCTTATCGGCGGCGGAGTCACCTATGCCTCTTCAAGTAGGACCATCAGTGGAGTTAGCTTTTCGGGAAAGATGAACGCTCCGAGCGGTCAACTCGCGCCGTCGCTTACGGGAAAAGGACAAGACGGTGCAACGCTGAAGTTTACGCCGCCCGCAAAAGGCAAAATCAAGGTATATATAAAGCTGAATGCCGGCAAGACATTTTATATAATCAATGAAAGCGGAAAAGCAATCGCGCAGTATGGAAACATAAGCGGAAGCAACGAGTACACAACGGTTGAGGCTGACGTTGAGGCGGGAGGCGTATATTACGCTTTCGGCGACGGCACCAATTCGGAGTACTGGGCGGCCGAATACGAGAAAGAGTCGGAGGGCGAATATTCGGACAGCGGTTCGGATGATGTATCTACGGACAGCGTAAGCGTGTATGATGTTTTGGAGACCGCGGCGACGTCCTCGGACAACACGGCGAAGTATGAGATACCGGGCGGCACGGCTAAGCTCTATGTGTATTTGTGGAGTAAAAGTCTGTCACCTTACGGAACTGCCGAAACGGTGAACGTCAAATAAAAAAATCAAACCGATTTTCGGTTTCTTCAGAGGAGAAGTATCTGTTTTAGGGGGGATACTATGGCACAAGAGAAAAAACAGGTCACGGGCATAGGCTGCGGAGTTATTGTCGCTGTAATGATAGTGATTTTGCTGGCGGTGTGGTTCATACCGAGAATATACGCATACAACCGCTCAACCTCAAAAGACGGAGTTGAAGTCGAGTTTGTTGTCGAGCAAGGTACTCCGCTCAAGACCATTGCCAAAAATCTGAAAAAAGAGGGACTTATAAAGTACGACGGTATGTTCGTCCGCAAGGTCAAGAGTATGGACTACGACAATATGCTAAAATACGGCACCTTTGAGCTTAACACGGGTATGTGTATGGAGGATATAATAAAGGAGCTTGCGTCCGGAACTTCGGGCGACACGTTCACCCTTACAATTCCCGAGGGCTATTCGGTTCAGCAGATTGCCGCAAAGCTCGAAAATGACGGCATTTGCACCAAAGGCGAATTTTTCGACGCGCTGGACGATGATTACGGCTATGATTTTATAGACGAGATACCGAAGGTGGATTACGACTATAAGCTGCAGGGCTTTCTCTTCCCGAGTACATATGAGTTTTTCAAGGGCGCGACGGCGCACGATATAATCGACAAGCTGCTCGGAGAGTTTGAAAGGGAGTATCAAAAGCTCGGAACGAACGGTAAACAAAATCTTTATGACACGGTTACGGTTGCGTCGCTTGTCGAGCGCGAGGCGCGGCTCGACAGCGAGCGCGCGACGATTGCGGGAGTTATTTACAACCGTATGAAAAATAATATGCCGCTTCAAATAGACGCGGCGATAATATACATTTTGTCCGACGGAATGTATGACGTTGACCGCGTGCTGTATAAGGATTTGGAGTCCGATTCCTTATATAATACATATAAGGAACCGGGTCTGCCGGTAGGACCTATCTGCAATCCGGGACTGAGCTCGCTGAAGGCGGCGATAAACCCCGAAAGCCATAACTATCTGTACTACCACACAGATGAGTCCAAGCGTGACGGAAGCCACATATTTACCGAGACATATGACGATCATTTGTCAAGCATGGATTAAATATTTATATAAAATCAAAAAAAGTGTTGACAAAAATCGATATTATGTGTTAGAATATCTATTACTGAGAACAAAGGCGTTTTCAGGTCTGTTTTTGCGACCTGAAAGCGTCTTTTTTTGTTCCGTACACCGGGCATATTTGAGCCGAGGCAAAGAATATGCTTAATAAAAAAAGTTAGGAGATGTTAAAAATGCTTCTTAAGGAAGGGACTGTTAGAATACCGTCGGGCTGTGCAATTTCGGGCTTGATAAGCAGAGACGGCAGACGAATTAACGGCTCTGAAATCGTCAAGTCGATTTCGTATATGCACGAGAGGTCTAACGGTTTAGGAGGCGGATTTGCGGGATACGGTATCTATCCCGAGTACAAGGATTTGTACGCTTTTCACGTATTCTACGAGGATAATTCGTCGCGCGAGGAGACAGAGAGGTTTTTGGACAGGCATTTCGACGTTGTAAACCTGAGCCGAATACCGACAAGAAAACACAAAAACATTACGGACGAACCGCTCATATGGCGTTATTTTGTAACGCCTTTGCCGACAAAGCTCGCGGCAAGCCAGCTTGACGAGAAGGAGTTTGTGGTAAAGTGCGTTATCAGGATAAACACCCGAATAGACGGCGCGTACGTTTTTTCGAGCGGAAAAAATATGGGCGTTTTCAAAGCGGTCGGATACCCCGAGGACGTTGGCGACTTCTACCGTTTGGAGGAGTACGACGGCTATTCGTGGACGGCACACGGACGTTACCCGACGAACACCCCCGGCTGGTGGGGAGGCGCGCACCCGTTTGCGCTTTTGGACTACACGATAGTACACAACGGTGAAATATCTTCTTATGACGCAAACAAGCGTTTTATAGAGATGTTCGGTTACAAGTGCAATCTTTTGACCGATACCGAGGTTATAACCTACATATTCGACTATCTGAACAGGAAACAGCATTTGCCGCTTGAGGATATCGCGTCTGTTGTGGCGGCTCCGTTTTGGAATGAGATTGAGGATATGCCCGCCGAACAGCGTGAAAAGATGAAGCTGCTTCGCGGAATGTTTGCGAGCTTGCTGATTACGGGACCGTTTTCCATTATTCTCGGCTTTGAGGGCGGTCTTATGGCGCTTAACGACAGGCTTAAGCTACGCTCGATGGTGGTCGGAGAAAAGGATGACGTGGTTTATATCGCGAGCGAGGAGGCGGCAATACGCGCTATTTGCCCCGACGCGGAGAACTTATGGTCGCCGAAGGGCGGAGAGCCCGTTATTGTCAAGGTTAACGGAGGTGTGGATTTCTGATGCCTATAAATTACATATATCCGAAGTATGATGTTGTGCGCGACAGCACAAGATGTATAAAATGCGGCGCGTGTATGCGCCAGTGTGCGAATGAGGTTCATTCATACGATGACGAGCTGGACGTTATGAAGTCGGACAGTATGGACTGCGTGGACTGCCAGAGATGCGTTTCTATCTGCCCGACCCGCGCTCTTAAAATTATCCCCGCTGAAAATCGCTTAAGACCCAACGGAAGCTGGTCTCAGGACGATATTTACGAAATTTACAGACAGGCGGAGGGCGGCGGCGTACTGTTGTCAAGTATGGGAACTCCCAAAAATTATCCTATATACTGGGATAAAATGCTCATTAACGCGAGTCAGGTTACAAACCCGTCCATAGACCCGCTCCGCGAGCCTATGGAAACGCGCGTGTTTTTGGGCAAGAAGCCCGGAAAGCTGGAGTTTGACAGGAAAGGCAAAATAACCACAAAGCTCGGACCGCATCTTGAGCTGAATGTTCCCATTATGTTTTCCGCTATGAGCTACGGCTCTATCAGCAAGAACGCGCACGAAAGTCTTGCGCGTGCGGCGGAGGAACTCGGAACATATTACAACACGGGCGAGGGCGGCTTGCACAAGGACTTTTACAAATACGGCAAGAACACCATAGTTCAGGTCGCTTCGGGACGTTTCGGCGTACACGAGGAGTATCTGAACGCAGGTTCGGCTATCGAGATTAAAATGGGACAGGGCGCAAAGCCCGGTATCGGAGGACATCTGCCCGGCGCGAAAATCCGCGAGGAGGTTTCGCGCACAAGAATGATCCCCATGGGCGCGGACGCTATTTCTCCCGCACCGCACCACGATATATATTCAATAGAGGATTTGCGTCAGCTTGTATTCTCGCTTAAAGAGGCTACGAACTACACCAAGCCCGTAATAGTAAAAATTGCGGCGGTTCATAACGTGGCGGCTATCGCATCGGGTATTGCAAGAAGCGGCGCGGACATAATCGCAATCGACGGCTTCCGTGGCGGTACGGGCGCAGCTCCGACAAGGACGAGAGACAACGTGGGTATTCCGATAGAGCTTGCGCTCGCTTCGGTTGACCAGCGCTTGCGCGACGAGGGTATAAGAAACGATGTTTCGATAGTGGTCGGAGGAAGCATAAGAAACAGCGCCGATATTGTAAAGGCGGTTGCGCTCGGCGCGGACGCGGTTTATATCGCATCCGCCGCTCTTATGGCTCTCGGCTGTCACCAGTGCCACTCCTGTCACCTCGGCAAGTGCAACTGGGGTATCGCGACGCAAAGACCCGATTTGGTAAAGCGTCTTAACCCCGAGGTCGGTTACAAAAGACTTGTAAATCTTGTAAATGCGTGGAACTACGAGATAAAGGAAATTCTCGGCGGTATGGGAATTAACTCGATAGAAGCTCTCAAGGGCAACAGACTTATGCTTCGCGGCGTCGGACTTGCCGATAAAGAGCTTGAAATTCTCGGAATTAAACACGCGGGCGAATAGGAGGGGATATTGTGAAACGAGTATATGTTAATGAGGAATGGTGTCTCGGCTGTCATTTGTGCGAATATTACTGCGCCTTTCAAAACAGCGGCGAGAGCGATATGGTAAAGGCGTTTGGCAGAGACGAAAAACCTGTTTCAAGGATAAGAGTTGAAGATGTTGACGGCGAGGACGGTATTCATTTCGCAGTATCGTGCCGCCATTGTGATGACCCGCAGTGCGTTAAGGGCTGTATAACGGGCGCGCTGTCGATAAAGGACGGAGTTATTTCGGTCAACGAGGACAAGTGCATAGGATGCTGTACCTGCGTGCTGTCCTGCCCGTACGGAGCAATAGTTATCGACGAGGGCAAGGCAATAAAGAAGTGCGACCTTTGCGTTAAAAACGGCAACGGAGAGCCTGCGTGCGTCGCCAACTGTCCGAACAGGGCAATCGTGTTTGAGGAAAGGGGTTGAGATTGTTGAATTATGTTATTATCGGAAATTCCGCGGCTGCTGTCGGCGGAATTGAGGGACTACGCTCGGTGGACAAAGAGGGTAAAATAACCGTAATTTCGGACGAGCCGTATCATACATATTCGCGTCCTCTTATCTCCTACTGGTTGGAAGGCAAGGTAAAGGACAGCAATATATATTACAGAGATAAGGATTTTTACGATAAGAATAAGTGCGAAACGATTTTTGGAAGGACAGTCGTTTCTATTGATAAAAACGCAAAACAGGTCATTTTGGACGACAATACGTCCGTTTCATATGACAGACTTTTGGTGAGCACGGGTTCCGAGCCCTTTATCCCTTCCATAAGCGGCTTGGAGTCCGTGAGCCAAAAGTATTCGTTTATGACTTTTGACTCCGCAAAGGAGGTAAAGGCGGCTCTTAAAAAGCCTCAGCGCGTGCTTATTATGGGCGCGGGTCTTATCGGACTTAAGGCGGCTGAGGCAATAGCCGACAAGGTTTCGTCTCTTACGATAGTTGACCTTGCGGACAGAATTTTGCCGAGCATACTCACCGCCGACGCGGCGCGTATAGTGCAGAAGCATATAGAGGCGCACGGGGCGAAGTTCATACTCTCCCAAAGCGTAAAGGAATTTCGCGGCAATACGGCGGTTTTGAGCGGCGGCGACACCGTTGATTTTGATATTTTGATTACGGCGGTAGGAGTTCGCCCGAACACTGAGCTCATCTCGGACGCGGGAGGTAAGGTGGCGCGCGGCATTGTTACAAACAAGGCGCAGATGACGTCTATTAAGAACGTGTACGCGGCGGGAGACTGCACGGTGAGCCACGATGTTTCGTCGGGCAGTGATAAAATTCTTGCGCTTTTGCCTAACGCGTATAAGCAGGGTGAGGTTGCCGGAATAAATATGGCGGGCGGAAAGGCGGTTTACGAAAACGCCATACCGATGAACGCTATCGGATTTTTCGGCTTGCATATGATTACCGCGGGAAGTTACGAGGGCAAGACACATATCAAAAAGAGCGGCTCGCAGTATAAGTGCATTTATTACAGCGACGATGTTTTAAAGGGATATATTTTAATAGGCGACGTCAGCAACGCGGGAATTTACACTAATATGATAAGAGAGAGAATACCGCTTAAGACGGTAGACAAAAAGCTGATGTTTGAAAGCCCGCGGCTTATGGCTATGCCGTTTGCTTACAGACGCGAAAAGTTGGGAGGTATAAAGCAGTGATTGACGCAACTTCACTTGACCTTTTCGAGCTTAACAGAAAAATTAAGAGCGTAAAGGGGCGCAAAATAGTAATAAATAATGTTTTGGGGCAGAGATTTATAGGCAGCGGAGTTGAGGACAAAAAGAGTATTGAGATTTACGGAACTCCGGGCAACGCGCTCGGCGCATACCTGAACAACTGTGATATAACGGTTTACGGTAACGCGCAGGACGCGATAGGCGACACTATGAACAGCGGCAGTATTACGGTCTACGGAAACAGCGGCGACGCTACGGGATACGCGATGCGAGGCGGTCTTATTATGATAAAGGGCAGTATAGGCTATCGCGGAGGAATACATATGAAGGAGTACCGTGAGCATAAGCCGGTAATTACGGTCGGCGGCTGTGCGGGTAACTTTCTCGGAGAATACCAGGCGGGCGGAATTATACTCGTTCTCGGTATAGGCAGCGAGGACAAAGTGCCAATAGGTCACTATTGCGGCACGGGTATGCACGGCGGAGTTATTTACGTGCGAAGCCGTTTCAGACCCAAGCATTTCCCGCCGCAGGTTTTGGTTGAGGAATGTGACGAGCAGGACGCAAAGGTTATTGAAAAATATGTGCGTCTTTATGCCGAGCGTTTTAACGCGGACGCGGAGCGGCTTATCAATTCGGAATACTATAAATTGGTTCCCAATGCAAAAAATCCTTATAAACAACTTTACACGAACAATTAAATGTGTTAAAATATAGATTAGTCTTTGGCTAATCTATATTTTTTCGGAAATACAAAGACGAAAGGATAATTGATATGATGCGGGATAAAAACGAAGTAATTGAATTTGTGAATGAAAACGATATAAAGTTTATTCGTATGCAGTACTGCGACATAATGGGGCACAGCAAAAATGTTGCCGTTGTTGACAGTATGCTCGAAAATGCCTTTGATAACGGTGTTTCCTTCGATAACTTCAGCAAAAAGAGCTTTTTGAGCGACACGGGTGAGGAGCTTTATCTGCATCCGCAGGCAAAGACGTTCAGAATTTTGCCGTGGCGTCCTCAGCAGGGCGGCGTGGCAAGACTGCTGTGCGACATACGCCACGCGGACGGCACTCCGTTTGAGGGGGATTCGCGCAATTTGCTCCGCGAGACAATAAACCGTGCAAAAAAGGAAGGCTATACATTCGAGATAGGCATTGACAGCGAATTTTTCCTGTTTGAAACCGACGAAAACGGCGAGCCTATGTTCAATAAGCCGATAGACAACGCGGGCTACGGCGACCTTTCGCCCTACGACAAGGGGGAAAACATCAGGCGCGACATATGCCTTATGCTTGAAAAAATGGAATATAACATTGAAACCTCGCATCACGAGTCCGCGCACGGTCAGCACGAGATAGGTTTTCGCGGTGCGTCCGCGCTTCACGCGATAGACGATTTCCTGACCTTTAAAATGGCGGTTAAGACGGTCGCGCAGAGCGACGGATTTTTCGCGAGCTTTATGCCCAAGCCCTCGCATAAAGACGCAGGTTCGGGTATGTCGCTTAAAATAGAAATTTATAAAAACGGCGAGCGTATCACCGAGGCAAAGAATATGTCGGATGACGCAAAGAGCTTTGCAGAGGGAGTTTTGTGCCGCCTTGCCGACTTCTCGGTTATTACAAATTCTTCGGTAAATTCGTATAAGCGTCTTATCGACAGGGAAAACGCTCCGGCTATGATAGGCTGGTCGAGCGTGAGCAGTCTTGCCGCTCTCAAAATTCCCGCGCCAGACAGCCGCTTTGACGGTATAATGCTCCGAAGCCCCGACGCGTCCTGCAATCCCTACCTTGCGCTCACGATGATAATTGAGGCGGGTATGGACGGAATAAGAAGCGGCGCGAAGCTGAGAAAAAGCATTGAGGAGAGCGGAGAGACCGAGTATCTCCCGATGTCGCTGGAGAGCGCTCTTGCGAGATTTGAAAACGACGAATTTTCGCGAAATATATTGGGCGACTATATTTACCGCAGATTTTTAAGGATTGAGAAAAATTCGTGGGAAGAATACTCAAGGCTTATTCACGAGTGGGAATACAGCAGCCATATACTGAATTTCTGAAATTTTCCGTCGGTGATTTGATATGAGAATAATGATTGCCTGCAAGCAGGGGGAAGCGAGCGACTCCCTGTGCAAGATTATAAATGGTATAAAAAACGCGCAGACCGACGTATCCTCCTCGTCGAGCGAGGTACGGCGCAAGCTGCAATACATTTCATACGATATTATAATAGTTAACACTCCACTTTCTGACGAGTTTGGGCTGGATTTGGTGTTCGACTTTTCGGACACCCTGGATTCGGCATTTGTCGTGCTTGTCAAAAACGACATAGCCGACCAGGTAGAGTACAAGTTGCGCGACACTTCGGCGTTCGTGGTGCCTAAGCCCGTAAATCCGCGTGCGCTTCAGCAGAACATCCGCTTTGTTTCCAAGGCAGGGCAAAAGCTCGAAAAGCTGAGGGCGCGCAACGAACAGCTTATAAAGAAGATTGAGGATATGAAAATTATTGACAGGGCAAAATGCTGTCTTGTGGCAAGTCTTTCAATGACCGAGGAGGAGGCGCACCGGCATATCCAGAAGCGTTCAATGGATTTGCGTATAACTCCGAAGGAGGTCGCGGAGAGTATTTTAAAGGAGTACTTCAATTAAGGAGGATAAGATATGAAATTCACGAAAATGCACGGAACAGGAAACTGTTATATATATGTAAACTGTTTTGAGGAGAAAATCGACGACCCCGCGAAGCTGTCCGAGTTTGTGTCTGACGTTCACTTCGGAATAGGCGCGGACGGGCTTGTTATGATTTGTCCTTCCGATAAGGCGGATTTTAAAATGCGTATTTTCAACGCCGACGGTTCGGAGGCGCAGATGTGCGGAAATGCGTCGCGCTGTGTCGGAAAGTATGTTTACGACAAGGGGCTTACCGATAAAACAGAGATAACGCTTGAAACTCTGAGCGGAATTAAGATTTTAAAGCTCGACGTCAAGGACGGAAAGACGGAGTATGTGACGGTCGATATGGGAAAAGCCGAGACGACCCCGCGCAAAATTCCGATAGACGCGGACGGCGACAGCTTTATCTCGGTACCCGTCAATGTGGCCGGCGATACCTATAAAATTACGGGCGTATCTATGGGAAATCCGCACGCGGTAGTTTATATGGACGACATCGACTCGCTTCCGCTCGAAAAGCTGGGACCCGAGTTTGAAAATCACAAGCTGTTCCCCGAACGCATAAATACCGAGTTCATAGAGGTTGTCGACGAGAATACGCTGAAAATGCGAGTGTGGGAGCGCGGCAGCGGCGAGACGTGGGCTTGCGGCACGGGCGCGTGTGCGGCTGTGGTGGCAAGCGTTTTGAACGGCTACTGCAAGCGCAATTCGGAGGTCACTGTGCATCTGCGCGGCGGCGACCTTAAAATCACTTATCTGACCGACGGCAGAGTGATAAAAAAAGGACCCGCGGCGTTTGTGTGCGACGGCGTTTTATTTGAGAATGATTAAGTTAACATAAATAAAAAACGGAAAGGAAGAGAGTTTATATGAAAGCCAATGAAAATTATTTGAATGTGAAAGAGAGCTATCTGTTTTCGGACATAGCGAAGCGGGTAAACAATTTTATGGAGGAAAATCCCGACAAAAAGGATAAGGTGATCCGTCTGGGAATAGGCGATGTGACGCTTCCGCTCGCGCCCGTTGTGGTTGAAGCTATGACCAAGGCTGTTGCGGAGATGGGAGTTAAGGAGACGTTCAGAGGATACGGACCCGAGCAGGGCTATGACTTTCTGCGCGATAAAATCGTCGAGTATTATAAGAAAAACATAATAAGCATAGAGGCGGATGAGGTATTCATCAGCGACGGCGCAAAGAGCGACGTCGGCAACATAACCGATTTGTTCGACAAGGAAAACACGGTTATGATACCCGACCCCGTATATCCCGTCTATGTTGATACCAATATAATGAACGGAAGAAAAATCATATTTTTGAACGCGACAAAGGAAAATGATTTTTGCCCGACCCCGACCGGCGAAAAAGCGGATATAATTTATCTCTGCTCGCCCAACAACCCGACGGGAGCGGTTTACACCAAAGAAAAGCTGCGTCAGTGGGTGGATTACGCACTCGCAAACGATGCGATAATTTTGTTTGACGCGGCATATGAGCTGTTCATAACCGATGACGACCTCCCGAGGAGCATTTACGAAATTGACGGAGCAAAGCGTTGTGCGATAGAGTTCTGCTCCCTTTCAAAGACCGCAGGCTTTACGGGTACGCGCTGCGGCTATACCATAGTTCCGCACGACCTAAAGGTCAAGAAGTCGAAAATTTTAAGCCGCAGGAGCGAGGGCGACATAAGCCTTAACAAGCTGTGGCTCAGACGTCAGACGACTAAGTTCAACGGCGTTTCGTATATAGTTCAGCGCGGCGCGGAGGCTGTGTTTACCGAGGAAGGTCAGAAGCAGATACGTGAAAACCTCGGCTATTATCAGCAGAATGCAAAGGTTATTGCCGACACTATGACCGAGCTTGGAATAGAGTTTGCGGGCGGTATAAACTCTCCGTATATTTGGCTCAAATGCCCCAATCATATGGGTTCGTGGGAATTTTTTGACTACCTGCTCGAAAATATTATGGTTGTAGGCACTCCGGGCGCGGGCTTCGGCAAGAACGGCGAGGGTTATTTCAGACTTACATCGTTCGGCGATAAAGACAAGACCGTTGAGGCGATGAAGCGCTTTAAGGCACTTTTTTCGGTCAGCAACGAGGAATAACAGAGAAAATATATAAAAATTGAATTTTATAAATACCTGTCGGCGACGGGTATTTATTTTGCGTTCAGAACAAAAAAAGTCAATCGGCATATAATAATTCAAAAAGGAGGTAGAACATTATGTGCGGAATTGCAGGTTGGCTTAACTATGACGAAAATATTTCCCGTAACGAGCGCGTAATAGAGAAAATGTGGGACACCTTACGGCGGCGCGGTCCCGACTCGTCGGGCAAATACATAGAAGAAAACGTGTGCCTTTTGCACAGAAGACTTGCGGTGGTTGACATAAAGAACGGCAACCAGCCCATGATAAAGACGGTCGGCGGTAAAACCTATATAATAGTTTATAACGGTGAGCTTTACAACACAAACAGAATACGCGAGGCTCTTGAGGCGGAGAATTATGAGTTTGAGGGACATTCGGACACCGAGGTGCTTTTGTATTCGTATATAGAGTGGGGCGAACGGTGCGTGGAACGCTTCAACGGAATATACGCATTCGCGATTTACGACAAGGACGAGAGAAAGCTGTTTTTTGCGCGTGACAGAGCGGGCGTAAAGCCGTTTTTCTATAATATAAGCGGCAGGGATTTTGTTTTCGGCTCGGAAATTAAAACTCTGCTTGAAAATCCGTGTGTGAGCCGCGACGTAAGCCGAGAGGGTGTTGCGGAGGTGTTTCTGATAGGTCCCGGCAGAACTCCGGGAGCTACCGCGTTTTGCGACGTGGAGGAGCTTTGCCCGGGCTGGTGCGGAACATTCACCGAGAGCGGGCTGAGCGTGTGGCAGTACTGGAAGCTGGAGGCGCACGAACATACCGATTCTTTTGACGAAACGTGCGACAAGATAAGATTTTTGCTTGAGGACTCCATTTCGAGGCAGCTTGTTTCGGATGTGCCGCTGTGCTGTTTCCTTTCGGGCGGACTCGATTCAAGCATAATTTCTTCGGTTGCTGCCCGCAAATTCCGCGAGGAGGGACGCGAAAAGCTGGTTACATATTCGGTCGATTACGTGGATAATGACAAATATTTTCAGGCAAACAGTTTTCAGCCCAACCGAGACGACTATTTTATAGATTTAATGGTAAATGATATAAATTCAGACCACCGAAAGGTTATTTTGGATAACAAGTCGGTGGCAAACGCTCTGGATGACGCCGTGCTTGCGCGCGACCTGCCGGGAATGGCGGATGTCGATTCGTCGCTCCTGCTGTTTTGCAGGGCTGTAAAACACACACATACCGTGGTTTTATCAGGCGAATGCTCAGATGAAATCTTCGGTGGTTATCCGTGGTACCACAATCCCAAAGTGCTGAACAGAGACGATTTTCCGTGGGGCGGCAACACAGAGCTTAAAGCAAAGCTGATAAGCTCGGAGCTTTTGACCTTTGACCCGAACGACTTTGTACGTCAGAGGTATCTCGACACTATAAATTCCGCACCGAAGCTGAGCGGAGATTCCGATGTTGACAGACGGATAAGAGAGATGTATATTCTTAATATAAACTGGTTTATGCAGACTCTTCTTGACCGCAAGGACAGAATGAGTATGTACAGCGGTCTGGAGGTGCGCGTGCCGTTTTGCGACCACAGAATTTTGGAGTATGCCTACAATATTCCGTGGGATGTAAAAAGCTGCGGCGGTCGTGAAAAGGGTATGCTGAGAAGGGCATTTTCGGGAATTTTGCCCGACGAGATAACAGAGCGCAAAAAGAGCCCTTATCCCAAGACGCACAACCCCGTCTATATGAGAGCCGTGACCGAAAAAATGAAAAACGTGATTAAAAATCCCGCTTCTCCGATTTTTGAAATTGCGGACAGGAAAAACTTAGAGAGCCTTGTTGAGAGCGGCGGCTCGGAATTTAAAGTGCCGTGGTACGGTCAGCTTATGGACGGTCCTCAGATTTTGGCATATATGTATATGATAAATTCGTGGATGCAGGAGTATAAGGTAAATATAGTCTGACAAAAATTTGCAAAATTTACAAAAGAGGTGGGAAAATGGCGGAGCATAATATTTTTCCGATATTTGACCAAAATTCAAAAATTCTGATACTCGGCTCGTTCCCGAGCGTTAAGTCGAGGGAGGCGCGCTTTTTCTATCACCACCCGCAAAACAGATTTTGGCGGGTGCTGGCACAGGTTTTGAAATGCCCCGAGCCGCAAACTATAGGTGAAAAGAAAGATCTTCTGCTGTCTCACGGTATTGCGCTGTGGGACGTTATAAAGTCCTGCGACATAGACGGCAGCAGCGACAGTTCGATACGAAATGTCAGTGTTAATGACATAGGTATGATTTTGTCGGCAGCGCCGATAAAGCGTATATTTGTAAACGGAGCGACTGCCGAAAAGCTGTATAAAAAGCATTGTGTCGGGCTTCCCGCTCCGATACGCCTGCCGTCCACCAGTTCTGCAAACGCCGCATTCTCGCTGTCGCGGCTCGTCGGGGAGTGGAGCGTTATAGCCGATTATTTGATATGACCGCCGCCTACTCGGGCGGCGGCTTTTGCCGCTGAATAAGGTATTTTGGCGGATATGAAAATAGGTATTGAAATTTTGTGTTATATTTGGTAAAATATATTATCAATGTTATTTTGGTGACGCTGATGAAAATAAACGCTTTAAGCGGAAAGGAGAGGTAAATATGCGAAAAAAAGACAAATTCCGTTCGGGCATTGAAGGATATGTGTTCGGAATGTCTTTCTGGGCGGTTGTCCACGCCGCGGTTTTGATTGTCCTCTCACTTTTTATATATCCGTACAAAATGTATCTTTCGGCTGCGATGATCGGCGCCGCCATTGTGCTTTTTGCAATAGAGCAGTTTTTGATTATGCTGGCGCGAAAAAGCATTAACGCATATCTTAAAACGCTGTCGTTTTGTATCGACAGCGAGTCGCGCCGCGCCGTTGTAAATCTCCCCGTACCGTCGTTTGCGGCGAGTATGAGCGGTAAGATAGTATGGTACAACGATAGATTTGAAAGTACCCTCGGGCTGAAAAGCTGCATAGGCAAGCCGGTGTCCGAGATTTTGAAAGATGTTCAGATCACTCGCTTTGCCGAAAGCTCCGCCGAGGCATTGTATGACATTACGTTCGGCGAACGTGACTACAACGTGATAGGGCATCGCGCGGATCCTCCGTCCGACGCTTCGGGACTTCCATCCGTGATTATATTTTATCTTATTGACAGGACGGATTATAACCGACTCAATATAAAATTTCAAAATGAGAAAACCGTGCAGTGTATAATTATGATAGACAATTATGACGAGGCTTTGAGCGATATGCCCGACAGCCGCCACCGCTCTGTTACGGGAGAGATAGAGCAGGCTCTCAGTTCGTGGGTCAACGAGTATAACGGCGTTTTGCTCGAATATGAAAAGGATAAGTTTTTTGCGTTTTTTGAAGCGGAAAATTTCAGAAAAATTGCGGACAGCAAGTTTTCGGTGCTTACAGATGTACGCAACATAGGAAATGAACACAAAATTCCGGTTACGCTCAGTATAGGCGTGGGTCTCGGCGGAGAGGGCATCGCGCAAAACGACGATTTGGCGCGTGTCGCCCTTGATATGGCTCTCGGACGCGGAGGCGACCAGGCTGTCGTAAACGACGGCGGAGCATTTAACTTCTACGGCGCAAAGTCGGGAGACGTTGAAAAGAGGACCCGCGTTAAGGTGAGAGTTGTGTCGCACGCCCTGCGCGACCTTATAGACCAGTCGGACAGAGTTATAATTATGGGACACAAACGCGCGGATATGGACTGTATCGGCGCGGCGGCGGGTCTTTACCGAGCGGTTGTAAACCGCGGACGCAAGGCGTATGTCCCGGTTAACAGGCATAACTGCAGTGCGCCCGAGCTCATCAAAATGTTTGAGGCTTCTCCCGAATACGACGGTATGTTCATATCGGGCGAGCAGGCGGAGGATTTATACGACGATAACACACTTGTAATCGTTGTGGACACCCACCGCCCCAGTATGGTTGAAAATCCGTCCTTGCTTGAAATGGCGACAAAAAATAAGAATGTGGTTCTGATAGACCACCATCGTAAGGGTCAGGAGTTTATAAGCAATCTTATTCTCTCGTATCACGAGCCGTACGCTTCATCGACTTGCGAAATGGTAGTTGAAATTTTGCAGTACATTCAGGAAAAGGAGCGGCTTACCAAAATTGAAGCCACCGCTCTTTACGCGGGTATGTTTATGGATACCAAGGGCTTTACAATGAGAACGGGCGTGAGAACCTTTGACGCGGCGTCGTATCTCAGACGTATGGGTGTTGATACGGTCGACGTAAAGCGTATGTTCAGAAGCGATTTGAAGGGGTATGTCAAAAAGTCGCAGGTTGTGGGCAACGCCGAGATTTACCGCGACTTGATAGCGATTTCTTCGTTCCGCGGCGACAAGGAGGACTCATCTCTTATTGCCGCGCAGGCGGCGGATGAACTGCTTAATATAAATAATATCGAGGCTTCGTTCGTAGCGGCGATAACCGACAATAAAATCGTTGTCAGCGGACGCTCTCTCGGTATGATAAATGTGCAGATAGTGCTTGAAAAGTTGGGCGGCGGCGGACATCAGAATATTGCCGGAGCGCAGTTTGAAAATGTGACTATCGTTGAGGTTATAAAAAATCTCAAAGAGGCGATTGATGAAGCGGTGCAGTTTGACTGATACAGACTAAATACGAAATGTTAAAACCGAGGAGGTATAAATTATGAAGGTAATTTTAACACAGGATGTAAAGTCGCAGGGCAAGAAGGGCGATTTGATAAACGTGAGCGACGGCTACGCGCGTAATTTTCTGCTTCGCCAGGGTCTTGCAAAAGAGGCTACAAAGCAGAATTTGGCAGAGCTTGAGGGCAAGAATGAGTCTGTCGCTTACCGAAAAAATCAGGAGGAACTGCGCGCTCAGGGCATATCCGAACGTTTGAAGGAAATAACCGTGAACATTTCCGCGAAGGCGGGCGCGGGCGGCAAGCTATTCGGCTCGGTTACTTCCAAGGACGTTGCGGAGGCGTTGAAGTCGCAGTTTAATATTGACATTGACAAGCGAAAAATAGAGCTTGCGGACGGAGGAATTAAGACCCTCGGCGTAACGACCGTCAGGGTAAACCTCTATCCGAAGATAAAGGGAGAATTTAAGGTTAACATAACCGAAGCATAAATTGGAGCTGAGTATGGATAACTTAAACACAGCAAACGAAACAGGAATTGAATTTGAAAACGAAATGCCTTATGAGCGTGCTATGCCGTTCAGCGCCGAAGCGGAGCAGTCGGTCCTCGGCGCTATGTTTCTTGACCAGCAGTGCATACCGAGGGTTTTGAAGCACATAAACGCGAACGACTTTTATTCGCCGCGCAACAGAGAGCTTTTTGAGGCAATACTTGATTTATATAACCTCGGATTGCCGGTCGATATAGTTACGCTTAAAGAGCATTTGGTTTTGCGCGGTACCTTTGAAAAGGTCGGCGGCATACGCTTTGTGATGGATGTGGCAAATTTTGTTCCGACCACCGAAAATGCGGAGTATTACGCCAAGGTGGTTGAGGAAAAGTCGGTGCTGAGACGGCTTATAAAGTCGTCGGGCGATATTGCGGAGGCGTGTTATCGGGGTACCGATGAGCTGGAGACAATTCTTGCCGTCGCGCAGAATAAAATACAGGACATTTCCGAGGGCAGAGACAGCAGCGGACTTGAACATATAGGCAGATATGTACATGACAGCATTGACCGTATTGACGCCATTTCAAAAGGAAATGAGGAAAAGGTGGTCAAAACCGGTTTTATTGATGTGGACAAGCGGACTGCGGGACTGCACAACGGAAATCTTATTTTTATAGCCGCGCGTCCCGGAATAGGAAAGTCTAGCTTTATGCTCAATATAGCGCATAACGTGGCAGTACATGAAAAAGTGCCGGTTGCGATTTTCAGCCTTGAAATGCAGGGTATAGAGATTGCAAACCGTATGCTGTCCTCCGCGTCGCAGGTGAGTATGGAAAGTATTAAGCGCGGCGACATAAAGGACAAGGATTGGGTTGCGCTCAGCAAGGCGGTCAGCGTGCTTTCGGACGCTCCGATATACATTGACGACACCTCGCTTATAAATATCAGCGAAATTACGGCAAAATGCCGCAAACTGAAACACGAAAAGGGCTTGGGGCTTATATGTATAGACTATCTCCAGCTTATGACCGGCAACAGGCGCGACGGAAACCGTCAGCTTGAAATTTCGGAGATGTCCCGTTCTCTGAAAATTCTTGCCAAAAATCTGGACGTACCTATCATTGTTTTGTCGCAGCTCAACCGTGATTTGGAGAAGCGCAAGGAACACAAACCAATGCTTTCCGACCTCAGAGAGTCGGGCTCGATAGAGCAGGATGCGGATGTGGTTATGTTTTTGTATAAGGACTCCGAATACAACGAGGAAACCGAAAATCCGAACAAGGTCGAGTGCATTTTCGCCAAGCACCGAAACGGCGAGACGGGAAGCGAATACCTGACCTGGCTCGGCGAATATACCAAGTTTTCAAATTGGAGTGGCAACCGTGAATAGTTTGGAGCGCGTCAGAGGCACCATTGAAAAATTTAATATGATTGAGCGCGGCGAAAATATTGCGGTCGCGCTGTCGGGCGGAGCAGACAGCGTAAGCCTTTTGCACATTTTAAACGAACTGTCGGGCAGAATGGGATTTGGGCTGTGTGCGGTACACTTAAATCACCAAATTCGCGGCAAGGAGGCGGACGAGGACGAAGCGTTCGTCTGCAGTCTTTGCAAGGATATGGGAATACGCTGTATCACGGCTTCGGCGGACGTCCCCGCTCTTGCAAAGCAGAGGGGCGAGAGCCTCGAACAGGCGGGACGCGAGGCAAGGTATGCCCTGTTTGCCCATATAATACGCGAGAAAAAGGCTGACAAGGTGGCTACGGCGCATAATATGAATGACCGCGCAGAAACGGTTTTGATGAGAATATTGCGCGGGAGCGGTCTGGACGGGCTTGCGGGGATTAAGCCAGTGCGGGAGGACGGGATAATTCGCCCGCTCCTTTATGTGCCTCGTGCCGAGATTGAAAAATATTGCTCCGAAAACGGGCTTGACTATCGAACCGACAGCACAAATTCGGACAATGATTATACTCGTAACAAAATAAGAAACGAGCTTATTCCGACTCTTGAGAGAGAGTTCAATCCTTCGGTGGTCGAAACGCTTGCGGGGCTTGCGGAGAATGTTTGCGGCGACGCGGAATTTTTGGACGGCTATGCGAGGCGTTTGTATCGCGCTATGAAAAATCCTCTGCCGTCGGGCAAACCGGTATGCTTGCATATTGAGTCGCTGAAAATGATTGATGCGTCGATTGCCCGCAGGCTTTTTGCGATAGCGGCGGAAGATGCGTTGGATAAAAATCCCGAGCTTGAGAGGGCGCATTACGACGCGCTTTTCGCTCTGCTTGAAAAGCAGACGGGAAGCCGCACGGATTTGCCCCATTCGCTTCATGCCGTCGTAAATTACGGCTGGCTCGCATTTGAAACCGAGGACGCGGACGAGAGCCTTGAGTTTGAATTTGAAGCGGAGGTCGGCGGGGTATATGCAATACCCGAATTTAATATAAGGATTTCGCTTGAGGAGCGTCCGAGCGGTTATAAGGCGAAGTCGGGCGAAAGCTTGCTGGACTTGGACAAGCTGACGCTCCCTCTTAAGATACGAAGTCGCCGAAAGGGTGACAAAATAGTTATGTTTAAAGACGGCAGAGAAAAGAAGCTGAAGAGCTTTTTTATAGACGCTAAAATACCGAGAAGCGAGAGAGATAAAATTCCTCTGCTTGTTTCGGGCGGAGAAATTGCGGCAGTGATTGGTATGCGCGCGTCCGAAAAATTTAAGGCGGATAAAAATACAAAAAGATTGTTGGGTGTTTTGTATGAGCGAGTATAAAGTCGTAAAAACAATGTTTACAAAGGAGCAAATCGCGCAAAGGGTCGCTGAACTGGGAGAGAAAATCTCGCAGGACTATAAGGGGCAAAAGCTGATTATGGTAGGCATTTTAAAGGGCTGCTTTGTGTTTATGTCCGACTTGTGCCGACAGGTTCACGATGTTGACGTCAGGACGTTTTTTATGCAGGCGTCAAGCTACGGAGCATCGACCGCCTCCAACGGCAACGTGCGGATAGTGCAGGATTTGGAGATAGACATTTCGGATGAAAACGTCCTTATAGTGGAGGATATTCTCGACAGCGGACACACGCTGTCATATATCCGAAAGCTCCTTGCCGACCGCGGCGCAAAAAGCGTTAAAATATGCACCATATTCAGCAAACCCGCGCGGCGTAAGGTGAATATCGACGCCGATTATGTGGGCTATGAAATACCCGACGAATTTGTTGTGGGTTACGGGCTGGACGCTGCCGAGCAGTATCGAAATCTGCCATATCTCGGAGTTGTAGAAGAGGTCTGAGTTTACATAAATTTAAAATGACATTTTAAAGAAAGGTTGATTATTATGGATATGAAGTCTAAGTTTTCGGAAAAGGTAAAGCATCTCGAAGCGTCGGCAATACGTGAGATGTTCAAGCTGATGATACGCCCCGAAATAATTTCGTTTGCGGGCGGCTCGCCCGCGTCTGAGCTTTTCCCGAAGGACGAGCTTGCCGAGATTGCAAAGGATATATTGCAAAATAACAGCGGCGTCGCGCTTCAATACGGCGTTACCGAGGGATACGCGCCGCTTGCCGAGTGGGTTGAGAAGCGCCTTGATAAGGCGGGCATTGTCCACGATACCGACAGCATTATAATCGTCAGCGGAGGACAGCAGGGAATTGACCTTGCGGCTAAGTCGCTGCTGAATGCGGGTGACGGTGTGGTTTGCGAGGAGCCGTCGTTTATCGGCGGACTCAATTCGTTCCGCTCGTATAATGCCGAGATTTACGGCGTTGGAATGGAGGACGACGGAATTGATACCGATGAGCTTGAAAAAACTTTAAAGGCGCACCCGAACATCAAGGTTTTATATACCATAGCGACTTTCCAGAACCCGACGGGTATAACGATGTCGCTCGAAAAGAGAAAAAAGGTGCTGGAGCTTGCAGAAAAATACGACTTTATAATTTTTGAGGACAATCCGTACGGAGAGCTGAGATTTGCGGGAGAGGACATACCGACGATAAAATCGCTCGATACATACAACCGCGTGGTGTATTTCGGCTCGTTCTCAAAAATTCTTGCGCCGGGTCTCAGACTGGGCTTTAGCTGTGCCGACAAGTATCTGACCGACAGAATGGTGGTATGCAAGCAGGTGCAGGACGTTCATACAAGCCTTTTGCCGCAGATGCTGGCGTATGAGTTTGTTACCCGCTATTCTATCGATGAGCATATATCAAAGCTCAGAAAGGTTTACGGAAGCCGTTGCCGCCTTATGATAGACTGTATGGAAAAGTATTTTCCGAAGTGCATAACCCACACCAATCCGCAGGGCGGCTTGTTCCTGTTCTGCACAATGCCGGACGGCTATGACACAAAAATAATTATGCAGAAGGCGGTTGAGCAGAACGTGGCGTTTGTTCCGGGAGCGACCACAATGATTGATATAAGCAAAACGTACAGCACATTCAGAATGAACTATTCCGCGTCCAACGAGGAAAAAATCGAGACGGGAATAAAGCGTCTGGGCAAGGTGCTGTACGATACGATTGGAGAATAAGGAGGTTTTTATATGGAAAATGCACAGAAAAAGAGAATTTTAAGCGGGATACAGCCGTCGGGCAGGCTTACCCTCGGCAACTATATCGGGGCGCTCCGCAACTGGGTAAAGCTCCAGGACGAGGATGAATACGAGTGCTTTTATATGATTGCGGATTTGCACTCAATCACGGTTCGTCAAGACCCCAAGCTGCTTCGTAAAAATTCGCTTGACATCCTTGCACTTTATATGGCGTGCGGAATTGACGTAAATAAAAATCCGATATTTTTCCAGTCACACGTTCCCGAGCACACTCAGCTCGGCTGGGTGCTTGACTGTTATACCTATATGGGCGAGCTGTCGCGTATGACCCAGTTTAAGGATAAGTCCAAAAGGCACGCGGATAACATAAACGCAGGTCTTTTCACATACCCTTCGCTTATGGCGGCGGATATACTGCTGTATCAGGCGGATTTGGTACCCACGGGTCAGGACCAGAAGCAGCATATCGAGCTTACGCGTGATATTGCGATACGCTTTAACAACACGTACAGCGAGACATTTAAGGTTCCCGAACCGTATATTCCCAATGTGGGAGCTAATATTATGAGCTTGCAGGACCCGACGCACAAGATGTCAAAGTCAGACCCGAACGAAAACGCGTATATATCGCTTCTTGACGATATTGACAAGTCGGTTAAGAAGATAAAGCGCGCGGTCACCGACAGCGGCTCGGAGGTAAGACGCGGCGAAGGAAAAGCGGGCATAGAAAATCTTATGAGCATATATTCTGCGACGACAGGTAAGACGATGGACGAAATCGAGGCTGAGTTTGACGGACACGGATACGGCGATTTTAAAGCCGCGGTAGCGGAGGCGGTAGCCGAAACCCTGCGCCCCATTCACCAAAAGTACAATGAACTGATTGCGGATAAGGAATATTTAAAGAGCGTCTATCGCTCCGGCGCGGAGCGCGCTTCTTATGTGGCGCGTAAAACCGTTTCCAAGGTTTACCGAAAGGTGGGCTTTACCGAGCCGTAATCTATTCGGCGGAATATCGGGAAATTCAGGCGGAGGAATTTATATGTATATAAGTGATAATGTTTTTATAATACTTACGGTGGTCGTGGCGTTTTTGCTGTCGTTTTCGGCAACTCCCGTGACGATTGCGCTTGCAAAAAAAATCAATGCGGTTGCGGTTCCGGGCGGACGAAATATACATAAGCACGTTACGCCGCGCATCGGAGGTCTGGCTATATTTTACGGCTTTATAGTAGCCGTGTTGTGCTTCGGTACGATTGACGCGGAGATAATGGGAATACTCATCGGCGCAGTAATAGTGGTTACGGTGGGCTTTATAGACGATATCTCCAACCTTCGCGCCATATATAAGCTGTTTGGTCAGATTGTAGCCGCCGTGTTTACGGTATTGGTCAGCGTTAAGTTCGGCGACGGCGGAAGCGGCGGCGTTCTTATAGAGAGATTTTTAATCCCGTTCTCTAACGGACATTACATTCATTTCGGAGTGTGGTCGATACCGATAACCGTTATATGGATAGTGGGCGTTACCAATGCGGTCAATCTTATAGACGGGCTCGACGGCTTGGCGGTCGGAGTGTCGTCCATTGCGTCTATGTCGCTTCTTGCGATGCTTGTAATTGTGTCGGGTGACCTCAACATTGGCATACTCATAGCAGCTCTTATCGGAGCGGGATTTGGATTTTTGCCGTACAACTTTAACCCCGCCAAGACCTTTATGGGAGACACCGGCTCAAACTTTCTCGGATTTATGCTCGCCTGCGTTTCGGTTATGGGAGTTATGAAAACCTACGCGCTCATATCCTTCGCGGTGCCGATTTTGGTACTCGGACTTCCTATTTTCGACACCTCGTTTGCTATACTCAGACGATTTTTTACGGGCAAGCCCATTATGGCTCCCGACAGAGGTCATCTTCACCATAGGCTTCTGGATATGGGATTTTCGCAAAGGCAGACCGTCGCAATCCTTTATACGATGACCGCGCTTCTTTGTATGACCGCCGTGGTTATGTCGGTAAACAGCGACAGAACGCTTCTCAACGGTGCGTTCCGCGGATTTATGCTCGTCGCGTCGGTTTTGGTACTGCTTGTGGCTCTGGCGGCTCTTATGGCTTCCAAAAACAAGGGCGAAAATGATGTCGCAAATTTGCTGAACTCAGAAAATATAACCGAAGAGGGAGAAGACAATGAGAAAGATTAAGGTAATGACAATTTTCGGCACAAGGCCCGAAGCTATAAAGATGGCGCCGCTCGTCAAAGAGCTTGAAGCGCATTCGGATAAAATAGAAACGATAGTTTGTATCACGGCGCAGCACAGACAGATGCTCGACCAGGTGCTTGAAATTTTCGACATAGAGCCGGATTATGACCTTAATATAATGAAGGACAGGCAGACCCTTATCGGAATAACCACCAGAGGGCTTGAGGGGCTTGACGGCGTTATGAAAGAAGCGCAGCCCGATATTGCGCTCGTTCACGGAGATACCACGACCACGTTTGTCGGAAGTCTTGCCGCCTTTTACAATAAAATCAAGGTTGGACACGTCGAAGCCGGACTTCGTACATTCGACAAATATTTCCCGTACCCCGAAGAAATTAACAGGCGTTTGACGGGAGTGATTTCGGATATGCATTTTTCGCCGACCGAGCGAAACAGGCAGAACCTGCTTCGCGAGGGAGTGTCTGACGACGATATATATGTGACCGGAAATACTGTTATCGACGCGCTGAAAACCACGGTGCGCGACGATTACGAGTTTAAGTGTGAGGAGCTTCGCACGGTCGATTTTGAGAATAAAAAGGTTATAGTTATGACCGCGCACCGACGCGAAAATCTTGGCAAGCCGCTGGAGAATATCTGCCTTGCGGTTCGCGATTTGGCTGAAAAGTACGGCGGCGAAATTGAGGTTGTGTACCCCGTGCATTTAAACCCCGCGGTAAGGGACACGGCGTTTTCGATACTTGGTAAAACAAACAACGTAAAGCTTATCGACCCTGTAAACGCCGACGAGCTTCACAATGCAATAAAGAGAGGCTATCTTGTGCTGACCGATTCGGGCGGACTTCAGGAGGAAGCTCCGTCGCTCGGAAAGCCGGTGCTCGTGCTTCGCAACGAGACCGAGCGCCCCGAGGCAGTCGAGGCGGGAACGGTTAAAATCGCGGGCGTTGACCATGATACTATTTTCAAAATGGCGTGTGAGCTTATAGATAATAAAGACGAGTACAAAAAGATGGCGAGAGCCGTCAATCCCTACGGCGACGGCTTTGCTTCAAAGCGAATAGTAAAAGCGATAATCGACAGATTTGAAAAATAAAAAAAGGGCATTAGCCCTTTTTTATTTTACGTCGTCGATATTGTAAGGCGTGGTCTGATACACAAAGTAATTCAGCCAGTTGCAAAAAAGCAGATTTGAGTGCGCGCGCCATAAATCTATCGGCGGATTTTTCGGGTCGTCGTCCGGAAAATAATTTTTCGGGACGGCGGTGTCAAGACCGCTGTTTCGGTCGCGGAAATATTCAGCTGCGAGAGTGTTGCGGTCGTATTCCGAATGACCCGTCACAAAGAACATCTTGTCATTTTTGGCGGTTATTATATATATTCCCGCCTCGTCGGACTTGGCGAGTATTTCAAGCTCGGGAATTTTTTTAATATCCTCCTCGCGCACCTCTGAGTAGCGTGAGTGCGGAGCGTAGAAAACGTCATCAAAGCCCCTTAAAAGTATTTTGTGACGCTTTTCGGGAACGACGCTGTGCTTGAACACGCCGAATAATTTTTGCGGCAGGGGGTACTTGGGTATTTTAAAATGATAATAAAGAGCCGCCTGCGCGCCCCAGCATATATGAAACGTGGAGGTTACGTTGCTTTTTGACCATTCCATTATCTCGCAAAGCTCGTCCCAGTATTCCACTTCCTCAAACTCCAAATTTTCCACCGGCGCGCCGGTTATTACCAGACCGTCGAATTTCTTATTCTTTATATCGTCGAACGTCTGATAAAAAGCCTGAAGGTGGTCTTCCGAAGTATTTTTGGATTTATATGTCCTCGTTCTTATAAAATGCGCGTTTATTTGAAGCGGAGTGTTTCCGAGAACGCGCATAAGCTGGGTCTCGGTGACTATCTTTGTGGGCATCAGGTTCAAAATTACTATTTCGAGAGGACGTATATCCTGCGAAATAGCGCGCTTTTCCGTCATAACAAAAATATTCTCTTTTTCAAGAATGTCAATCGCGGGCAGATTGTCCGCCACTTTTATCGGCACAGCGCACACCTCTTTTCAATAAAAATACGTTATCTTTAATTTTAACACACAGCATTTTGTTTTGCAAGAATATTTTATCATTTCTCTGTAAATATTAACTACGACGGAGGTGTTTTTATTGGCGGAGGACGAAAAGGCGTTTGAAAGCAAAGACGGAGAAAACAGCGGAAACGGCGGGAGCGGAAACCGTGAAAACAGCTCTCCGCAAAACTCCATTGAGGATATGGCGAGCGTGAAAACCAAAAATCCGCGCGGAAATATTTACTGTATGACCATCGTGGGGCAGATTGAGGGACACAATTTTTTGCCGCCCGGCACAAAGACCACCAAATACGAGCATATGATGCCGAAGCTCATTGAGGTGGAGGAGGCGGCGGACATCGACGGCATTTTAATCCTTTTGAATACTGTGGGCGGTGACGTTGAGGCGGGGCTTGCCATAGCCGAAATGATTGCGAGCCTTAAAAAGCCCACAGCTTCACTTGTTTTGGGCGGAGGTCACAGCATAGGAGTTCCGCTTGCGGTATCGGCTGACCGTTCGTTTATTGTACCGTCCGCCACAATGACGGTGCATCCCATAAGAATGAGCGGTACGGTTATCGGCGTAAGGCAAATGTTCGACTATTTCAGCAAGGTGCAGGAGAGGGTGATTTCGTTTGTAGTCAATCACTCCAACGCCACATATGAGAATTTTGAGGCCTTGATGATGGAAACTCAAAAGATAGCAAATGACATCGGAACAATTTTATTCGGTGAGGAAACGGTAAAAAGCGGAATAATAGATACCGTGGGCGGAGTTTCGGACGCGCTCGAGTATTTGTATTCCCGTATCGAGGCGCAAAAAGGCGAAAAATCATTGTAAATTTACGGAAAATATAAAAAAATATTATTTTGTGCTTGACAAGACCCTAACTCATAGTTATAATTATAAGGTAACATTTTTTGACATCATTATGCCGAGTTTATTTTTCAGATGGTTTGACTAAATGTGCGTCGGGGTTTCGACGAGGCTTGGCATAAAATCCGTATTCCATGATGTAACTTGGAGGGAGGGAAATTAGTAATGGCTGAAATCAGAGTTAAAGATAATGAATCATTGGACAGCGCGCTTCGCCGTTTTAAGCGTTCCTGCGCTAAAGCCGGCGTTTTATCAGAGGTTAGAAAAAGAGAGCATTATGAAAAACCCAGTGTCAAGCGCAAGAAGAAATCCGAAGCTGCACGTAAGCGCAAATATTGATTTACTTAATGAAACCCACATTTATAATGTGGGTTTCGCCATATTACACATTAAATTTATATGAGGTGATTACAGTTATGTCGATTAAAGAACAGCTTATGAATGATTTGAAGGAAGCTATGAAAGATAAGGACGTTGTACGCAAAAACACGGTTCAGATGGTGCGTTCGGGTATTTTGCAGATTGAGAAGGACACCAAAACCGTGCTTGACGACGAGGGCGTTACCGACGTTATCGCGCGCGAACTGAAAAAGCGCCGCGACGTCCTGCCCGAATACGAAAAGAGCGGCAGAGAGGACTTGATCGAAGATTTGAATAAGGAAATAAAAGTCCTTATGTCGTATCTCCCCGAGCAGCTCAGCGAGGAAGAACTCGAAAAAATAGTTTCGGAGGTAATTGCCGAGGTGGGCGCGACGTCTATGAAGGATATGGGCAAAATTATGGCGAACATTATGCCCAAAACAAAGGGCAGAGCCGACGGAAAGCTCATAAACAAAATCGTCAGAGAGAAGCTGTCGCAGGCTTAAGGGCGACCGAACGGAGAAAATTATGTTTAAAAAATTTCTTCCTCAGATTTATGCGGAAAGTATATACGATATAAATTTGTCCGAGCTTGAAGAAAGAGGGGTAAGAGCGTTTGTCCTCGACATCGACAACACGCTTGCGCCGTATGCCGCTCCCGAAGGCGACGAAAGGCTCAGAGGCTGGATAGCTCTTTTAAGGGAGCGCGGCTTTAAGTTGTATATCGCGTCAAATAATGACGGAGAGCGGGTGGAGCGATTTTGCGTGTCCATAGACGTCCCTTACATAGCAAAGGCGGGTAAACCGCTCAGCCGCGGCTTTATGAAGGCGTGCGAAATTATGGGTGTAGCGCCCGAAGAAACGGGCGTGATAGGCGACCAGCTTTTTACCGACATATACGGCGGCAACCGCTTAAATATGCCGACCGTTCTTGTCAAACCGATTTCGGACGCGGAGGGTAAGTTTATAAAATTTAAGCGTTTCTTTGAACGTATAATACTTAAAAACAGGTGGGGGTGTTAATTATGGCGGCTTTTTTCGGAGTCGCGGGAAATCCCGACGATTTTTACGAGAGCGGGGGTAAATCTTCGCTTGAAATGCCGAAGTACGTGGCGGGGCTCGGAATTGAAGCCTATGAATATCAATGCGGAAAGGGCGTGAAAATCTCTGCGGACTCCGCAAAAACTTTGGGCGAGCGCGCACGCGAATACAATATCACGCTTTCAATCCACGCGCCGTATTTTATAAGTCTTTCTTCGGTTGAAGAAGAAAAAAGGCTCAACAGCGTTAATTACATTATGCAGTCGCTCAATGCGGCAAAAAATATGGGTGCAAAAAGAATTGTGGTGCACTCGGGCTCGTGCGGAAAAATCACGAGGCGTGAGGCGTTGGAGCTTGCGAAAAACACTCTTTCTCTTGCGCTTGCGGCGGCGGACGAGGCGGGCTTCGGAGACATAAGTATATGCCCCGAGACTATGGGAAAGGTAAATCAGCTCGGCAACGTATCCGAGGTTATGGAGCTTTGCAAGCTGGATGAGCGTCTTATCCCGACCATTGACTTCGGTCACGTAAACGCGCAGACGCGCGGCTCTCTCAAAACCAAAGAGGATTTTGAAGCTATTTTTGATGAGATAGCAAATTCTCTCGGCTCGTGGCGCGCCGCGAATTTTCACGCGCATTACAGCAGGATAGAATATACGAACGCCGGCGAAAAGAAGCATCACACGTTTGCCGAGACGGAGTATGAACCCGAATTTGAACCTATCGCGCAGATTATCGCCGAGCGTGATTTGTCGCCCACGATAATATGTGAATCGCACGGTACGCAGGGCATAGATGCGGCGGCAATGAAAGAAATATATATAAAGGCGCTGAAAAATAATGCTTGAACGAATTGGAGTACTTCTTAAGGAATATGATGCGGTGCTGTTGACTTCACCCTACAATATGCGCTATTTCAGCGGATTTTCGGGCGGGGAAGGATGCGTCGTGATTTGCGGCGGCGGCAGTTTCCTCTTTACCGATTCGAGATATACCGAAGCGGCGGAAAAAGAGGCGAAGCGTTTTAAAGTGATAGAGTGCGGCGGCGCGGCTAAGCGCCATGCACTTATTTCCGAAATCGCAAAGAAAAACGATATACGGACAATGGCGTTTGAGGACGACTTTATGAGCTATGCCGAGTTTTCGATAATGTCGGACGGACTTGAAGGTGTATCACTTTGCGGGGCGTCAAACAAAATAAACGCACTCCGAATAATAAAAAGCGAGGACGAGATAAAAAAACTGCGCCGTGCGGAAGAAATAGGTATTCTTGCGTTTGAAAATGTTTTGAAAAATATAAAAGAGGGCATAATCGAGAGGGATATTGCGGCGGAGCTTGAATATTTTATGCGTAAGAACGGCGCGGACGGCGTATCGTTTGACACGATTGCAATTTCGGGTAAAAACACCTCGCTTCCCCACGGAATGCCGTCGGGAAAAAGACTTGAAAACGGCGACTTTGTAACTATGGATTTCGGCTGTGTTTACGACGGCTACTGCTCGGATATGACTCGCACAGTTGTTTTGGGCAAGGCGAGCGAGAAGCAAAAAAGAATATATTACACGGTACTTAAGGCACAGCTTTGCGGGCTTGAAGCCATACGCGCGGGCGTTATATGCGCGGACGCGGACGCGGCGGCGCGAAGCGTCATAAAAAACGCGGGCTTCGGTGAGTTCTTCGGGCATTCGCTCGGTCACGGCGTAGGTCTGCAAATCCACGAAATGCCGAATTTATCCCCGAAGTGCAATATAAGGCTGGAGGAAAATATGATAGTGACCTGCGAGCCCGGAATTTACATTCCCGATTTCGGCGGAGTGAGAATTGAGGATATGGTTTGCGTAAAAAAGGACGGCGTGGAGAACTTTTCCGCGGGTTGCACCAAGGAATTGATAGAGATTTAAAATTTTTCTTGCTTTTTTATATAATTTGTTATACAATGTTTGTGCGTTGTTTAAAACAGAATATGATATTATTTTTTATAGGAGGTAAATTCTAATGATAGCAGCAGGTGATTTCAGAAACGGAATAACGTTTGAATATGAAGGAAATGTTTTTCAGGTTGTTGAATTTCAGCATGTAAAGCCCGGCAAAGGTGCGGCTTTTGTGCGTACAAAAATGAAAAATGTTATGACGGGCGCGGTGATTGAGAGAAGCTTCAACCCCACCGAGAAAATGCCCAAGGCTCATATTGAGAGAAAAGATATGGAGTATCTTTACGAGGACAGTGGCCTTTACTACTTTATGGACCAGGAGACCTACGACCAGATGCCTCTCAGTGCGGAGCAGCTCGGAGACTCCCTCAAGTTTGTAAAGGAGAATATGCTTGTTAAAATTCTTTCATACAAGGGCAACGTGTTCGCGGTTGAGCCGCCGAACTTCGTTGAACTTGAGGTTACCGCGACAGAGCCGGGCGTTAAGGGCAACACCGCAACAAACGTAACCAAGCCCGCAACATTGGAAACCGGCGCGGTTATAAATGTTCCCATGTTCATTAACGAGGGAGATAAAATTCAGGTTGATACCCGCACGGGCGAATATCTCTCGAGAGCGTAATTTTTACATACCGAGATAAAGGAGAAGATTTGAATGGAACTTAGCAATAAAGCCGCATACCTCAAAGGTCTGGCGGACGGCGGAAATTTTGACAAAAATACCGCCGAGGGAAAAATAATATACTCACTGCTTGATTTGGTGAGAGATATGGCAAAGACTATCGAGGATTTGGACAGCGAAGTGGATTTCGTCAACGATAAGCTCGACGAGCACGAGGAGGTCATTGACCTTTTGGGAGAGCATATTTTCGGCGGCGAGGACGACGACTTCAATGAAGAGGACTCTTACCAGACCGTTTGCCCCAAGTGTGGGTCGGAGGTATACTTCACCGAGGATGACCTCGACGATATTGACGCGGGCAATTTTTGCTGCCCCGAATGCGGTACTGTAATCCGCATTGATTTTGACGGCTGTGACTGCGGCTGTGAACACGACGAATGATAATAAAAAATAACGGGTATGAATTCATACCCGTTATTTTTTTACTTTAAGCCATATTTTATTATTACTGCGGCTTATGTGTCTCTTTTATTATGCCCTTGCGGAACGCCGCGAGAAGCATCTCAAGGTCGGCGATTTGCTCCTGCACTTCTTTGCCGATGTCCGTATCCGCAACCATTTTTCGCTCCGATACCTTTTCAAGCACGATTTTAGTGGAGTGAATGTCTATTTCCTCTTTGATTGCCTTATTTCTTGATTCAAACGGCTCGTGAGAGGCAAGAATTAGCCCATGGGAGTTGTATATCAGGGTATATCCCGCTATTCCCGTTTCGGGCTGATATGCCTTTGAAAGACCGCCGTCTATTACAAACAGCTTGCCGTTTGCCTTTATCGGGCTTTCTCCCTTTCGTATCTTTACGGGAACGTGTCCGTTTATAATATGCGACTGGCGCGGGTCAAGTCCGAATTCGAGCATTATTTTTATACAGGTTTCCTCATTGTCAATATGCTTGTAATACGGGTTCTTGATTTCCTTGTGAAGCTCCTTGTCGTCGGTAAAATATCTCTCAAATGTTGCCATTTTGCTCTTTCCAAACAAGGGCGAGAACGGACCGAACGATAGATACCACAGAAAGTCGGTGCCTCTTTTGCGTTCTTCGCTGCCTTTTTTCGCAAAATAGCCGCTTCTCGCGATCTGCTCCGCCAAGTCGAGGAACTTTTTGCCCTTGAGCTTGGGTCCAAGCACGTCTATTTCCGCAAATTCTCCGCTGTCTGTCATCGGAATACAGCCGTGGAACATAAGATTTGAATTGTACTTGTTGTATATACTGCCCTTGGAGTACAAAAACTTGACGTGCGCCTGCAGCTTTTCGCTGTGTGCAAACGCGCCGTGCAGTCTTTCGACGACCTCCTGTTCCTGAGCGGTAAGCTCATACGGATTTTTCGGGTCAACGGTCGGAAGATTGCGGTCTACCAGCTTGTATTCTTTGCCGTTTAAAGTCAGAACGCCCTTTTCAAAGTCTATTTTGTCAAGCAGGAGTCGGTCGTCCATTTTGTATTCGGGGTGGCGCATTATAAGCTGACCCTCCAGCTTAAACTGAATTACGGTTATCGCTTTGTGGATTTTTGCGACTATATATGCGTCACTCTTGCTGTATTTTGTGGTATGGACGGTCTTGGGAAGGAATTTTTCGCAGTCGTCGTTGTCGTATACCTCCATGGCGAATACGGTAAGCGGTCTTATGTTTATACCGTATGCGTCCTCTATGGTGTCTATGTTGTCATATCTTGCGCTTATTCTCAGCACGTTTGCCATACAGGCGTCGCTTCCTGCCGCCGCGCCCATCCACGTTATGTCGTGATTGCCCCATTGTATGTCGAGCGAATGGTGCTTCATAATGTAGTCCATAACGATTGCCGCGCCCGGACCTCTGTCGAAAATGTCGCCTATTATATGGAGATGATCTACCGCCAGCCTTTGGATGAGGTTGGAGAGTGCGATTATAAACTCGTCCGCGCGGTCAATTCTTATTATTGTCTTAATGATTGCGCCATAGTATTTTTCCTTGTCAACCTCAATGTTTTCGGCGTGCAAAAGCTCGTCGATTATGTAGTCAAAGCCTTCGGGCAGAGCCTTTCTGACCTTGGAACGAGTGTATTTGGAGCCTATGACGCGGCAAAGCTCTACCAGACGGTGAAGGGTTATGTTGTACCATTCCTCAAGGTCTTCGCATTGGGACTTTATAATCCTCAGCTTTTCGTTGGGATAATATACCAATGTTGCGAGCGACTTTCTCTCGCTCTCGCAGATGGTGTTCCCGAAAAGACCGTCTATTTTGGACTTTATTACGCCCGATGCGTTTTTCATAATATGCGTGAAAGACTCATATTCGCCGTGTATGTCCGAAACAAAATGCTCGGTTCCCTTGGGAAGATTTAAAATCGCCTGAAGATTTATAATTTCTTCGGACGCCTCTCTTATGTTTCTGTATCGGTGGCGCAGCAGCTTAAGATATTTTAAATCATTTGAAAAATCGTAGTTTTCCTGCATAATCGACAAATTGTTCATATTTACACTCCCTAACCGTAAACAGCCTTACTAATTTATAGTATCACAAAAGAAAAATTATTGCAATGTTTACGGTTAAATATTACAACATAATAAAAAAATAAAATAAGTGGACTTTTAAAATCATTTATGTTAAGATAAAAAAGATGGGGTGATTT
>CANQBQ010000003.1 GCA_947589045.1 uncultured Clostridia bacterium
AGCGCAAAGCGCGAGGAAAATTTCGCACACGCTTTTAATCCCGCCGAAGGCGCTACAATAAATGTATTACATTTATTGTAGCACAATTTTGCGGTAAATGCAAAATGCGGATTTACAGCCAAATAGAAATCCCTCCGCGTCTGCGGGAGGCGTATCCCGCTTAATTTTTCGGTAGGGGACCTTAGGTCCCCTACCGAAAATCGTTGCAATTTTACCGAAAAAATCCGCATTTTTCAGCCGCTTTTTATCAGTCATAAATCACTACTGTCTGACAAACCTTTCTCGAAACGTGCGCGAATACTCCTTCTCGGTTCAAATAATCCGAGAGGTCGTTCACGTTGAGCACCTCCAGGCGGTTTCTCTCGCGGTTCAAGCGGTAAACCTTGGGTCTGCCGCATACGACACTTCTCTCCTTTGCGCCGAGCTTCAAGGTCAGGATTTGCGTGCTTTGACTGCTTATGGTTCCATAATAGGTTTCAAAGGTCGGGAATTCGGTGTAGCCGCTTCCGCCGCCGCTTACAAGCTGCTTATATTCCTCGGGCGCATACTTTTGCACGAACACGGGTCGGAACACCGAAATATAGCCGTCTATGTTGGTGGAAATCTGAATTACGTCTCCCTTTTGCAAATCCCCGAGCGTAACATTTTGGAAATCGTCGGGAACGTTTTTGCTGTCGGAACCGTCGCCGCGGCGGGTGCTGACCGCCTCGCTGTCCACCGGAGTTTCGCAAAGCTGTCCGTCCTTGTAGTAGCGCAATCCGTCAATCGGGTTACCGTCCTTATCGGTCGTGGTGTAGATTTCGTCTATCACGCACACTCCGTTGTCCGCATTTACGAGCGACGCGCCCCGCTTTTGCATCTGAACCATAATTTTCGGGATATGGGTGTCCGCGTCCAAATCGTAAAATATCATATCCGAATACTTGGTGTCGTTTGCAAATGTCTTGGGAGCCGTCGATACGCTGCACTCACGCTCGTTAATATCATTCTCCGCATTGAGTGATATTATCATAACCGGAGTGTCATCCTCGGTACAAAACAGGCTGTCTCCGTCCGAGAACACGTTATCCTTATAGCGCATCTCTTTACCGCTTATATCCTTGCTGAATTCCTCGGTGTCGTAAATCGGGTTCGCGGCGGTCGTATTGTCCGCCGCAGTCCAGATGCCGCGCAACTCACCCGCGGAATTGAACTGAACTTTAATAAGCTGTCTTTCCGCAAGCGCCTGGTCTACCGCCTCAACCTTTGTTCTTACGTCGTTAAAATTGACCTTGCTTTCCACTACCTTTTCCACTATTTCTCCGTTAACGGTCAACAGCTTCATTCTCAGGGTCGGAGAAATGCTGTCGTTATACGCCTTTGCAAGCAAAAACGCATAATTTCGGCTCGTCGATGTATATTCGGCATACACTATATATCCGAAAGCGTCAAGATAGAAAGTGCCTTCCTTGCCGACCTCCAGCTTCTTTCCCGAATAGTATTCCGAGACGGGGTACGCCATATCGTCAACGGCGTACTTGTCGTCGCTGACCTCGGTAACCGTTCCCGTCAGCACCTCGTTTGAAACTATAATATTGACAAACAGTCCGTCCTCACTCGCGGCAATCGAAACAATATCGTTCTCCGCAAGCTCGTCAATATCGACCTTTTTATCCTTTTTTAAAATGGTATATTGTATCTCGGGGTCCTCTAAGTTTGTCGGCGATGTGTTGTTTTTGTAGTATATTGTCTTGGTTACCTCGCTGACCGACTGAACCACTCTGCTCTCGTACGAGTTAACTATTATCACCGAAAGCGCGCCGCCGTCCATAACAAGCGTAACGTCGCCCTCTTTCGGCTGAAGAGTCTCAGCCGTAAACGAGAACTTCGCCTTGCCGTTATATACGAGCGTCACGTCGGAAGGAATACTTACCGACCGCTTTTTGCCGTTTTCCCAATATACAAACGAGGTCTCGGTGGTGGAGGGCTGTACGTCCTCAGCCTTTACCGAAATTGTCTTTTGGCTCGATATAGGCTCATAGTACAGCACCGTTTGCACGGGGTCGGTGTCGTCGATTTTGACATATGCGTGTACCGTAAGTCCCAACTGCGTATCTATGTCGGTCTTTCCGACATAATACAGCGTGTCTCCGATTACGACCTGTCCCTGCTCTATCTCATAGTCTCCGTCGAGGTTGACCTGATGATTGGCGCGTACCATACCGCGAACGTCGGCGATATGGAGATAATCGGTCAAAATCGTACTGCCCTGACTGACGTTATAGTACTGATTGCCGTAATTGGTCTGCTTCATAAGGTCTATGTGCAGAGAATTATACAGCATTTTCGCCACCTCGCCGCGCGTCAGTTCCCTGCCGTAGGGCAGTTCCATATCGCGCATAACGCCTATTTTGTTGCCGACCGATATATATCCATTCGCATATCCGCCCTCGTTCTCGGCGGGGTATGTATATCCCAAAATCGACACCAGTACCTTTACGGCTTCCTCTGTTATTATTGTGTCGTCGGGTCTGAACCTGCCGTCGGGGTCGCCGCTCAGGTAACCCATCGCCACTGCCGTTTGGATATACTCATACGCCCAGTTGCCGCTGCCTACGTCCTCAAAAGTCACTTCGGAGGAAATCGGCTGTAAATCCAACATCCTGCAAATCATAGCCGAAAATTCCCCTCGGGTCACATTCTTTTCCAAATTCATATTTCCCGAGCCCGAGCCTTCCAGAATTCCCAGCCCGACCAGCAAAGATACCTCGCCGTCGTAATTTCCGCCGTCGGCGGAAGCTATTACGCCAAAGCCGAAGCTCGTCAGGACAAGCACCGCCGTCAGCAAAACACAAATACCTTTACGTAATCTCGTCATCCTTTTCCCTCCTACTTCAAATTCATCAATTCATAAATGACCTTTGCCGCCATCGCGCGATTTGCGCTCTCAAGCGGTGCAAAGCTGCCGTTGCCCATACCGTTCATAATGCCCGCGCGCTGTAATCTTATAACCGCGTCAACCGCGTACTGCGCGATTTCGTCGGAGTCGCTGAACGCCGTTTCCTCTTTTTCGGAAGGAAGCTCTATGCCCGCCGCGTCAGCCGCGCGAACCATCATAACTCCCAAATCCTCACGGGTAATTTCGTTATTCACGCCAAAGGTTCCGTCGCCCATACCGTTTATGATTGAAAGCTGCTGAGCCGACGCGATATACGGATAAAATTCGTCCGTCTCGGATACGTCGGTGAAATCGGCTTTCGCTCCGTCGCTTATGAGCCCCAAAGCCCCGATAAGGATTTTTGCAAACTGACCTCTGGTCACGTGCTCCAAAGGAGCGAACTTTCCGTCACCAACGCCGTTTATAACTCCCTGCTCGGAAAGCGCCGTTATCGCTTCCTCAGCCCAGTTTACTTCCTGCAAATCGCTGAATACCGCTTTGCTTTCATCGGTGCCTGTGCTCTGCGGCGGCTGAGATGTACTGCCGCCCGACGGCTTTACAATGCCGCCGCCCGCGGGAGCGGAACCGCCGCCTCCGCCCGAGCTTGTGCCTCCGCCGCTCGGCGAGGTGCTGCTACTCGACAAGCCTCGGATAGTGCTGTTCAAAAAGCTCTGCAGCTCCGCCGCCGAGGTGAAGTTCTTTTTAAGCAGGGCGAGATATACCTTTTCCTTGTTGCTCTTACTCAATGCGTTGAACGCTCTCAAATCGGTTTTAAGCTGAGCCGCCGCAAATTCAAAGTTCTCGGCTATATTGGCTCTGGTCGAGCCGTTGAGCACGTCCAGTATATCTTTCTCGCTCGATACGCTCACCGTAATGACGTTGGACTCGCCCTCAGACATAAAGCCGTCGGTCGCCTTTATCATAAGCGTATGCTTGCCGACGCTCAGACTGCCGCCCTTCAGCGTCGCGGTGTATTTGTTTGCATTTTGTTCCGTCTGCTCAAATACCGTATCGGACGGCGCCCCGTCGATATACAGAGTTACCGAGCGAATTTCGTCCTCCTTATCCTCAATTGTGGCTGTCAGCGTAATGTCCGCATCCTCCATAACCATACCGTCGTTGGAAAGCTCATCCAGCACTATTGAGGGAGCGCTGTTCGGAACATAGCCGAATGTCTCTATTTCGCGCAGACGATATGCGTAGTTGCCCGGCAGCGAAACAAATTTTATCTTGCTCGTTTCAATCTCGTCAAAGCTGAAGCTGACTATTTTATCATCCTCGGTCAGTCCGCCGAAGCTCTTTTCAACCTTGGTCCCCGGAATTAGCTCGAAGCTGCCGTCCGCCTTTTCGTACTCAAACTGATACAGGAACGGAACCTCGGCGGTATTGTTGGGCTTGTTGCTCTCTATGTTTGCCTCGGCAGGGTCTCTGCCTATATAACCGCTGTAAAGCGTTATGCCGTTTAGGCGGTAATTATCGGGGAACGAAATGGTCAAATACGAGCCGGGTGCGCTGTCGGCGTTGATGTACCACTTGTTGCTTCCGATGTCGCTGTTGGTCTTATTGTCAATTACCGCGCTCGGATTTGAGCTACTGTCGCTTCCGTTTTTGCTCGCGGTCGCAACAAACGTATTGTCATACTCTACCTTGGGATAGTCTATTGTTTTAACTATGCTCTTTTTCTGCACCGTGCCGTCGGACGCGACCGCTTCCGCAATAATCGAGTTTACGCCCGGCTCTGCGATAGCCTCCGTGCTGTATATACCGTCGGCTGACGGCTCAAATCCCGCGATAGTTCTTTCGTTGATGTAAATATTGACGCGGCTCAGCATCTTTTTCGCGTCGGTGACCGTCGCCTTTATCGTGAACTTCTCGTTCGGCTTCAGTTCCTCCGACTCGGTCGGCGACTCTATGGTGATTTCAAACAGCGCGTCGGAATTCGGCTCAGCCGTAAACTTCACGGGCGCCGACGTCACCGTCTTATCGGTGTTATATGTCACCGTCGCGGTAATGCTGTGACTGCCCTCGGCAACCGCGGGCATCGTGTACTCATACTTTCCGCCGCTGAGCGCGCCCGCGCCGAGAAGTACGCTGTTGTCGAAAAATTCAACCTTATCTATCGTGTTTCCGTTGTCGTTTACAGCCGCGCTCAGCACTACATTATCGCCCGCCGTCACATTTCCTACGGGGTCAAGCGTAATTTCGGGGTCGGGCAACTGAGGCTCGGCAATTTCAACGCCGTAGACCTCAATCTCGCGAATACGTATGCCGTCCGAGCCTTGCTCGTCAACTCGGTTGTTCGCGACCTTGGAGACAATCTTAACGTGCCACGCGTCCACCTCTTCGCTCAACGATACCGTTACCAGTCCGAGAGGCGCGCCCGTCACCGTTTCCGCCTTTATGTAATCGGTAAGAGAGGTAGGATCTGCGTCCTCTTTATCGCTGTACCAAACCTCAAAATCGGTCAGCTTGTCCTTGCTCGAAGTGTTTATGTCGTTGTATCCGCTGTAAACCTTTACCGCGTTTATTTTTCCATGCTTCAATAATTTCAGGTCAGCCCACGCATCCAGCGTCTTTGCTTTGCCGACAAACCATTTGTCGGTGCCGCTGGTTTTTTCCGTAACGCCGTCGGTCAGCGACGCGCCCGAGCTGTTGCCGCTGTCCGCTTCACTGCTCGTAACTGCCGCTCCGAGCGCAATATTCGTGCCTGTCGGCTCGATAGGCTTCGGAAGTGCCGTAAACTCAACAGCCTCGGAGGTTACCGTCTTATCGGTGTCGTACGTCAGCGTCGCGGTAATGCTGTGACTGCCCTCGGCAACCGCAGGCATCGTGTACTTATACTTTCCCGCGCTGAGCTCGCCCGCGCCGAGAAGTACGCCGCTGTCGAAAAATTCAACCTTGTCTATCACATTTCCGTTCTCGCTGACAACCGCGCTCAGCACTACACTATCGCCCGCCGTCACGCTTCCTACGGGGTCAAGCGTAATTTCGGGGTCGGACACCTGCGAGTCAATAATTTCGGTGCCGTAGACCTCAATCTCGCGGATACGTATGCCGTCCGAGCCCTGCGCGTCAACTCGGTTGTTCGCGACCTTGGAAACAATCTTAACGTGCCACGCGTCCACCTCTTCGCTCAACGATACCGTTACCAGTCCGAGAGGCGCGCCCGTCACCGTTTCCGCCTTTATGTAATCGGTAAGAGAGGTAGGATCTGCGTCCTCTTTATCGCTGTACCAAACCTCAAAATCGGTCAGCTTGTCCTTGCTCGAAGTGTTTATGTCGTTGTATCCGCTGTAAACCTTTACCGCGTTTATTTTTCCATGCTTCAATAATTTCAGGTCAGCCCACGCATCCAGCGTCTTTGCTTTGCCGACAAACCATTTGTCGGTGCCGCTGGTTTTTTCCGTAACGCCGTCGGTCAGCGACGCGCCCGAGCTGTTGCCGCTGTCCGCTTCACTGCTCGTAACTGCCGCGCCGAGCGCAATATTTGTGCCTGTCGGCTCGATAGGCTTCGGAAGTGCCGTAAACTCAACAGCCTCGGACATTACCGTCTTATCGGTGTCGTAGGTTACCGTCGCGGTAATGCTGTGCGCACCCTCTGAAACATCGGGCATTGTGTACTCGTACTTGTCGCCGTTTAATTCTCCCGCTCCGAGCAAGTCCGAATTATCAAAGAACTCTACTTTATCTATCGCATTTCCGTTGTCGGTAACAGCCGCCTTCAAGGTGACGCTGTCGCCCGCAATAACGTTTTCTATAGGGTCTGCCGCAACTGTCGGCTTCGCCCTGACCGTAAAGTTGACCGCCTCGGAAATTACCGTCTTGCTTTCTCCGTAGGTGACCGTGGCGGTAATTTTGTGCGTACCGACGGACGGAGCTTCCCATTCATAGGTATATTTGCCGTCCGAAGAGGATACCGCCGTGCCTATAAGCTCGGTGATATTGTCAAAGAACTCCACCTTTTCAATGACGTTTCCGTTGTCGGTAAGAGTTGCACTGAGTGTTACGCTGTCGCCCTCCGAAATATCCGAAATATCGTCAACGACTATTACGGGAGCGTCGGGCTCGGGAGGAGCCTGCACCGCAAATGTAACCGCTTCCGAGGTTACTGTTTTATCCGTGTCGTAGGTTACCACCGCCGTAATGCTGTGGCTGCCTTCCTCGGCATTTGCAAAGGTGTATTCATACTTATCGACGTTCATCGTTCCCTCTCCCAGGAGTGTGTCGTTGTCGTAAAATTCCACCTTATTTATCGTATTGCCGTTGTCGGTAACCGCCGCCTTCAAGGTTACGCTCTCGCCTGCGGTTATGTTGTCTATCTCGTCAACCGTAACGGCGGGAGGGATTACCTCTTTTCCGTAGACCTCTATCTCCAAAATACGGAACATATTTGTGCTGCTGTTTTCCATTTTTGAAACCAGACGTATATGACCCGCGCGCACCGCTTCGTCCAAAGCTATAGTCCACGGATTTTCGGTCGCGCCGGTCACCGTTTTCAGCGTGATGTAGTCTCCGTCTCCGACCGCGTCGGTCTTTCCGCTGTACTGAACCTCAAAGCTCTGAAGCGTCTGAGTCCTCGGAGTGCTCATACCGTGATACAAAACGACCTTATCAACGTCGCACAAGCCGCCGAGGTCGATGTCGAAATAAACTCCGTTAGTCTTGTTCTGGTCTACAAACACAACATTCTTGCCCGTGGTCTGATTTTTTGTGCCGTCCAAAAGCACCTCAGGTCCGCCGTTTGCGGAGCTGTAATAGCTCGCGGTTGCCGTCTTTCCCGCTGCGACGTTTGTACCCAAATCATCAAATTCGGCTGTAAATATCATCGGAGCCGAAACGAGGGTTTTATCCGTATTGTACGTCAGCCTGGCGGTGATGTTGTAGCTTCCCGCCGCCTTCTTCAAAGTATATTCATACTTCCCGCCGTTTTCCGAGCCTTCTCCCAAAAGCTCCGCACCGTTATAAAACTCCACTTTATCTATGGAATTTTCATTCGCCGTAACGTCCGCGCTCAGAGTGACGTCGGTTCCCGCCGACGCGCCGGTCACCGGAGTTACCAAAATTTCGGGGTCTTTGGTTTCATCTTCAACTTCGAGCTTGGTTCCCATTACCTCTATCTCGCGAATACGAAACATCGTTGTGCATTTGGAGACAATTCGTATATGTGTCGCGCAAACCGTCTCGCCAAACGTCACGGTGTAGGGATTTTCGCTTACTCCCGTTTCGGTCTTTAAGGTCTGATACTCGTCTCCCGTTTTTCCGAGATACTGTACCTCAAAATCCGTCAGTCTGTCCGAACCGCTGTTCATACCGTGGTACAGAACCATACTGCTTATATTTGCCAACCCCAAATCAATGTCCGCATAAGCTCCCGCCGATGCCTGAGCTGCGCTGGCAACCCATACATAGTCTCCTGTTGTCTGGTTCGTAACTCCGTCAGTCAACGCTTCTGGAGTTCCGTTGGCTTTTGCGCTTACCGTAGCGGGTCTGCCGAGCGCCACGTTTTCAACCTTCGGCGCGGGGTCTCCGCCCGCCTCAACGCCGTAGAGCTCTATTTCAAGGATACGAAAATCATAATTGCCTTCAAGCGCGGTAAACTTAATCTTATCCGTTTCAACCTCGTCAAACTCAAATGTGACGTTATGGTCGGCTGAGGTCAAACCGTCAAAGGTCTTTTCAACCTTTGTGTTCGGAATAAGCTCAAACGCTCCGCCCTCATTCGCGTACTCAAACTGATACTTAAACGGAATTTCAGCCGTTTGATGAGACGACTTATTATCTTCCGTATTAACGGTTGCGGGGTCTCTCGAGGGATAGCCGCTTATCAGCGTTATTTTATCAATTTTATACTTTTTAGGCAGAATTATGGTTAAATTTGCCCCCGTGAGCTTGTTTCCTGCCACATACCATTTAAACGCACCGGTCGTATTATTGCTTACGTTATCTATTACGGCGTTTGAATTGGATGAGCTGTCGCTTCCCTGGTCAGACGCCTCGGTCGTTGCTCCGACCGCCTGACAATCAATCTTCGGATATTCCGACGCCGCCGCGACGGAGGGCACAACTATAACGCTGAGCATTACCGCCGCCGCCAAAATAATTGAAAGAACACGTTTTATACCTCGCATACTGCAAAATTCCTCCCTTCCGCAGAAGCGTTTTTATTTTATATTACTCATTTTCTCTTTATAGGAAGCGTACGCGTCGGCATAAATCTTTTCAAGCTCCGCGCCGCCCTGACTTCTTACCTGCTCAACAAACGAGTCAAACTCGCTCATGGGTCTTTCTCCCGTCACAAACGCAACCACGCCCTCGTTGACCAGAGTGTCCGTCACCATTCTTATCTCCTCTATTCTGTCCGACTGCTCCTCGGTGAACGTAAGAGCGATTTTGTAGTCCGTCTCATAGCCCTCGACATTCTCGCTGTAACCCTGAATGATTTTGTTAAGCTCATCGGGAACCTCTATAACGCCGTTATCCTTTTCAATACGCATAATTCGGTTGTGATTGAGTCCGAGCGTATTCATCGGGTCGATTGTTCCTTCGGGGTTATACGACGCCTTCATTTCGGGAGTGTAGCGGTATCTGCCGTCCTCATCAATCGTGTAGTGCTTGCCCTCCAAGCCCCACTGGATTTCCGTCTGTGCCTCGTCGCTGTATGCCCAGTCGACCATTTGCAAAATACGTCCCAGATGCTTTGTGTTTGCCGAGATGCCCCACGACGTCCACAGTCCCAGAGTCTCCGAGTAATTCAGTCTCTTATAAGGATAGCTCTCCGATATGAGAGGGTCAATTAAAGTCGTGTTGTACTTTGTGTCATTCGGGTGGAGCTTGCTGTAAGAGTCCTTAAGAGTATATGCTCTCTTAGGCCAGTCAAGCGTAAACACGCCCGAGCCGTTTAAGAACTTCTCCTGCCACTGTTGCTCGGAAGCCGTAAAGAATTCCTTATCCAAAATTCCGTCCTTCCAAGCCTGCGAAAAATCGGTCATCATCTCTTTGAAGCCGCCGTTCATCGGACCGAATTCAAAGGTGTCGTTCAGCTTGTTGTAGAACATCGTGTCGCTGGTGTTGTAGCCGACCCCGAACGCTTTGAGGAATGTCATCTTCTCGCGGTTTACAATGCCCACCGTCTCGGGGTGCGCCGCCTTGATTTTGCGAAGCGCGGCAAACAGCTCCTTATACGTCGTCGGGGTCGGGATGTTAAGCTCGTCCAGATAATCCTGACGAATTATGGGCGTCCACTTGTAGTCCTTCTTGTCGGGCGCAAATCTCGGCAGAGAGTATATGTGTCCGTCGTCCGCCATAGCCGAAATTTTGTTGGTTTCGTCCTCCTCAAGATACTTAACGAAGTTCGGCAGATAGTCGAAATATTCGTCCAGCGCAACAAGCGCGCCCTTTGGTCCTATCAGCTTCGCACGCTCTGCGGGCAAAGGCGAAATGATGTCGGGCAATTCGTTTGAAGCAATCAAAAGATTGAGCTTCTCAAAATGGGACTGGTTGTTGTTAAGAGAAAACTTGATGTCGATATTAAACTTTTCCTTTACCAGTTCCTTAAAGACAAATTCCGAACCGTCGCCGCTGGTATTGTTGAGCAGCATCATATCAATACTGATCGGAGTGGAGGTATCCATATCCGCGGAAATATCCTCGTTCTCATTCCCGCAGCCGGCAAATACCCCCGCCGTCATAACCGCCGCCATGGATAAACCGATAACTTTTTTCCAGAATTGTTTCATAATACTTTTCCTTTCTTTATATTTTAAATTTAAAATTATTTATAAAATTTTTAACCCTTTACCGCTCCGAGCATAACGCCCTTTACAAAGTGCTTTTGCACAAACGGATAAACGCACAAAATCGGAATCATCGCTATGACTATCGAAGCCGAGGTAATCATTTCGCTCGTCATCATAGTCTGCCCCAACGCCTCCGACGCGCCTCCCGAAAGGTCGCTCGCGTTCTGGCTTAAGATAAGGTTTTTCAGGATAATCTGAAGCGGATATTTATCCGCATCCTTCAGATATATCATAGGGTTGAAATAACCGTTCCACAAGCCGACTGCGTAAAACAGAGAAATTGTCGCAACCACGGGCTTTGAAAGCGGAAGCACAATTTTTGTAAAAATCTGAAAGTCGTTCGCACCGTCCAGCTTGACCGACTCAAACAGCTCCTCGGGAAGCCCCTGCATATATGTTCTCGTGACAATCATATTGTAGGTACTTATCGCCGTCGGCAGTATGATTGCCCAAATGGTGTTATAAATATGAAGCTCCTTCACAAGCAGGAAGCTCGGAACCAGACCGCCGCTGAAAAACATCGTAAACAGTATCAAAAAAGAAATCTGCTTTCTTGCGAACAGGTTGGGGCGCGAAAGACAATACGCAAGCATAGTAGTCAAAAATACGCTCAGAACCGTTCCCGTAACCGTATATACGATAGTGTTTTTATAGGACGACCAGAAATATGTGTCCGATATGACCTCCTTGTATGCGTCGAAGTTTAATCCCTTCGGGAATATCGTAACCATTCTCGCCTGCACAAATTCCGCGGAGCTGAGTGATATAGCAAGCACATACAGCAGCGGATAGAGAGTAACCGCAACAACCAGAAGCATTACAAAGCCGTTAACAATGCGAAATACCGTCTCGCCTTTTCCTTTTTGCCGTACCATTCAAATTCTCCTTTCCTTACCACAGGCTCGCGTCGGTAAGCCTTTTGCTCACCGTGTTGGTAATCAAAATCAAAATCATAGATACGATAGAGTTCATAAGCCCGACCGCCGTACCGAAGCTGTAATTGGCTTGCGACACGCCCACGCGGTAAACATAGCTTGAAATAATGTCCGCCGTCTTGTAAATACCGGGGTTGTACATCATAATGACCTTTTCGTATCCTACCGTCAGCAGATTGCCGACCTTTAAAATAAGCAGCGTTATAATGGTCGGACTGATGGCGGGAAGAGTTATGTGCCACATACACCTGAAGCGTCCCGCGCCGTCCAGATGAGCCGCCTCGTAGAGTCCGGCGTCCACCGAGGAAAGAGCCGCAAGGTATATAATGGAGCCCCAACCGAATTCCTGCCATATCGTGGAGGAAATATACAGCGTCCTGAACCATTCGGGGCGCATAAAGAAGTTTATTGACTCTCCGCCGAGGCTCGTAATCAGCCTGTTGACAACGCCGGTCGAGGGCGACAGCATAGACTGCATCATACCCACAACTATAACCACCGATACAAAGTGAGGCAGATAGCTGACCGTCTGTACCACTCTTTTGAACCACTTGTTCATAACCTCGTTGAGGAACAGAGCAAATATAATAGGTATCGGGAAGTAAAATATCAAATTATATAAGCTCAACAGCAACGTGTTTTTTATCAGTCTAAAGGCATACGGACCCGCAAAAAAGTTTTTAAAGTTGGTCAATCCGACCCACGGGCTTCCCATTATACCCTTAACTATGTCAAACTTTTTAAACGCTATAATCACGCCGTACATAGGCATATAATGAAATATGAAGTAGTAGGCAAGGCACGGAAGTATCATAAAGAAAAGATACTTTTGCTCCGACCAGAGCTTACCGAGTTTGCTGAGTTTGCTCTTTCTCATCAGATTGGTGTCCGAAGCCGTTTTTGCAGTTTTCATAACATCTGACCCTCATTCATCTTTCTTATTATTTTTTCTTGTAAACCTTAAATTCCATTTCGATATTTCGCATATTTCCGGTTCCTTTTATAACAAAATCCGAATTCTTTTCAGCCTTGTGCTCCAACGCCAGGTTATCCTTGAACATCTGCACGCGGCACTGCTCCCAGCCGTATGTTATCTCCTGCCTTATATCGGCAACAACCGAAAAGTCACCCTGAGTCGTGCCTATTTTTTCGGGCAGAGGACGGTTGCAGTCCGCCGTTATCTTAAAGGTCTGGTCGGTATTGCCCAAGTACTGCATATAAAGCATAGCGTCAAAATAGTTGTCGCGCAGTTTTGCGGCGGTCGCCTCGTCCACCGTAAGGTAAACTCCGTTGTTCATATTGTAAACCTCGGTGTCGCTGCTCTCTACCGACGCCCGCTCCTCATAAAGCTTCAGCTCGCGCAGCTTTACTCCGCGCTCGCCGTCATCGAATACAAAACGAACCTTATCCGCAGTCACGGGGCTGTTGAAGTTCCAGCGAAGCTCGGTGTTGCTCTTGGGATTGCCGACTATTTTTCCGCCCGGGATATTCTCCCATTTGCCGTCCTTCATATACTGCACGCAAACATTCTCTACCGCCCACGTGCCGTCGCTCATACCCGAATATATATCGGTTCCCATTATCCGATGCTCTCCCTGCAGGTCTATTTCCAGCAGGTAGCTGTCGTCGTTGGTTTTGGTGAGCCACATAGAGCTGTCCGAATCAAGACCGTCAACCGCTTTTTCCGCCTTGCCCTGTTCAAGCTCGTTGCTCGCGGAGACAGGCTTGTTTTGCGCTATCTCTCTGCCGCGCAGTTCAAGGAATGAGGTATCTTCCTTTACAACCTCATCGGGGTTACCGGCTTCATATACCATAAGCTCTCTCACTCTGACGCCGCGGGAGCCGTCATCGCTGACAAGGCGCAAGCCCGTAGTCGTAATAGGCTCGGGGAATGTCCAATGCAGGTCGGTATTGGTCTTGCTGTTTCCCGTAACCTCGGTTCCCGGAATGGTTACCCACTCTCCGTCCTTCAGGTATTCCAGACGCGCCGTTTCGAGCGCCCAGCTTCCGTCATCCTTACCCGTATATACATCCGCCGCAACAACGGTATATTCGCCGCCCAAATCTATCTCAGCCCAATAGCTGCTGCTGTTTTGGGAGGAAATCCATCTCGAATCGTCGGACACCACGCCGTCCACCAGATTGGAGATTGGTCCCGTTGAAAGCGCATCATTGCTCTTGATACTCTTGTTTTTCACGACGTTCTTACCCTTGACCGTCTCGCGCGGCTTTACGCTGTCGGGGTCGGTGAGGTCCGGGTCGGCATACACCTTGATTTCACGCAGGCGCACGCCTATCGCACCGTCGTCACAGACAATCCTGACCTTGGATGTGGTGACGCTCTCGTCGAACGTCCAGAACAAATCCGTGTTTGTTTCGTCGTTGCCCTTTACCGAAGCTCCCGGAATATCCGCCCAGTCGCCGTCTTTATAATATTGCAGTTTAACGTCTCTGAGTCCGTATGTACCGTCCATTTTGCCCGTATATAAGTCGGCTCCGACCAGGACAAATTCATTTTGCAAATCAATGTCCAGCCAGTAGCTGTCCTTACTCTGAGAAGAAATCCATCGCGAGCTGTCCGCAATCACGCCGTCTACCGCGTTCTTTGCGCGTCCCTCCGACAAATCGTCGTTCGTGCTTACCGGCTTGCCGTTTGCAACTTCTATTCCCTTTGCGCTGTCGTCGACCTTCTGCTCCTCATAGGACGTCACCTTCAAATTGCCGGCGGGAACGCTCACGGTTATGTTTTCAATTTCCATATCGTTCTCGCACGCCTTCTGCAGAGACTCCGCCTTTCCGATAAGGGCGTCCGCGGCAGAGTACGCACGCTTGGAAACCGCGAGCGCCGCCGCGTCGAGCAGTCCCATCATATCTTTTGTGTCAAAGCCTATCTTCTCCAGCTTTTCTGTGTACTTTTTAGCCTCAAAAATCTTCTGCGGGATTTTCAGTCCGTCCTTCGCGTATTCATCGGTCTGCTTGTCGCGGAAGCGGGTCGCATATTCCAAGGTTGTCTCCAGCTCTCTGTATCCGTTTTTAACGGTCGGCTCGATTTCGTGACCCTCGGTGAAGTCCGACCACGAGGCTATGAACATTACATCAATCACATCTTTGTTTTGATTGTAGTAATCCCATTGCCAGCGGTACACCTCTCCGTCCTCGCGGTCAAAGCCGGTGAATTTGCCCGTACCCCAGCCCGCACAGGCGCGGTTATCAAAGCCCGGGGTTACAACCGCGGTGTTTACGTTTACCTTTTGACCCGAGTCCCACAAAGCCTTATAGGTCTGCGCGTAATTTTTTACGTCCTCAAAACTCGCATAGTTGTCAAAATACGGGTATGTATCATCCATAGGACGCACGCGCGGCACTATCCAGCTGTGAACGTCCACACCGGCGTCTCTCCATTCCTGCGTGGTCTTTGCCGCGTCCGAGAATGTTACGCTGCCGCCGTTATACGTTCCCGAAAGTCCCGTGCGGCGGATATAGTACGGCTCGCCAAGCCCCGCGGGGTAGGTATATTCGGCTTGGATTATTGTCTTCATTTCCGCCGCGGTCGGACCGCCGCCGAACAGGAATATCACGGGATGTCCTCCAAGGTTCGCTCCCGTCGATGTGCCGTAAACCTCATCCAAAAGATACTGCACGCTTGTTTCAAAATATTTCAGCTTATCCTCGCGCGTCTTTATTTCGGGGCGATAAGCCTTTACCCAGTCATAGTCCACAAGCCAGCTGTCGCACCAGTCCGCGCCGACCTCCATATCATACTTTTTCGCCTGCTCCATAAAAGCCTTGGTCAACACGGTGTTGCCGTACTCGGGAAATCCGAAGTCAACCATAAATCCGTCGATATTCGCGATTTTGGCGAGAAGCACCTTGTATTCAACATAGTCGGGGTCTATTTCGGACTGCATACCGACTATCGGTCCTCCGTTCACGTTTGCCAGATTGTGAACTCCGTTCTCGTCGATAAGGTCTGCGCTGTAATTTATGTGGTCTTTGCCCGTCGCCGACTGAGACGAGTCCGCATACTGGTTCCACGTGGCAAGGTCGCCGTCGTGCTCTCTCGTCCTTCGGAAGCCGTGATACAGCGCATATACCTTTTTGCCGTTTCCGTTGTCCTCAGTCGGGGCGGAGCGCGTAATATTCACGGTTCCGCTCTCCTGCTCCCAATCCACCTGAGCGCCCAGTGCCTCGCTTACAAAGCGAAGCGGTACATAAACTCGGTCGTTTTGCAAAACCGGCTCGGCGTCAAGCGTCAGTTTCTGATTGTTCGCCGTTACGTCATACGAATTTACGGTGAGCACAGCCGCGTTCGCCTTGTCCGTGACCGTGACTGTCTTTGCGTCCTCAAACCACTCGACATCCGCGCCGAGCTCTTCGGAGACAAAACGCACGGGTACCATAACCCGCCCGTTTTGGTTGTACGGCTGTTCGTCGGGGAAGGACACCCGTTTCCCGTTCACTATGACCGATACGGTTTCCCCCTGCGCCAACACCGCGCAACTCATTGTGCAAAGCACCATAACCATTGTTAATACTGCCGATAATATCCGTTTCATTTCTCTCTCCCTTTCTTTAGGCTTTTTCATAAATATCAAATTCCGCCGCTATGTTTCTCACCGTGACATTTCCGCGGAATAATAAGTTCGGTTGTTTGTCCCAAGCCGTGTTCGACCCGTAAAGTCTGACTTTGGCCTGCCGCCATTTTTTCGTGTTGTCGGTTGTTATACTGCAAATTGTCGGGAATTTTCCCTCCGACCTCACCTCGAACGAGCCGAATCCCTCGTCTAAGTATTCAAACGTCAGATACCCGTCAAACACGCTTTTGCATATGCGCTCCGCCTGCTCACTCGGCATTTTGAATTCCGCTCCGTCGTAGCAGACCGCGCCTTCGGTAAGGCGAGTCCTCTCGGTCACTTCAATATCTCTTATCACCAAGCCCGCCGCGTCGCTGCTTTCAATACGCAGACAATTTGCAATCTTGCCGCACAATATTTTAATATCCCGCTGTTTGTTGCAGTCCGAGTGCCAAACCGTCTCCATATTCTCGGGCGTGCCGCACTTTACTGTAAGCTGCTCGGGAACCATAGGCCAGTTCGGCTTGTCCGAGCGTTCGACCCAGCCCGTAAACAGCTTTATCTCCTCGATTTTCCGTTCGCTCTCCCACGAAAGCTCGATTGACGCTCCGCCCTCCGCCGAGCGCCAAAAGCTGCGCGCCTTTTCTCCGTCGATTGCTCTGACTCCCTCACAGCCTGCAAGCTCGCCGCTTACCTTCACATTTGCCCGGCCCGCGATGTTGACACGCTCCGATTGCCGCACCGTCTCAAATTTGGGAACGCTCACCCTGACGCATCTCACGCCGCCGTATAAATCCGCAGCTTTCTTTTCGGCACGGCGTATAGACTTGTCCGCTTCCCCGCACCTGCGCGCCGCAATCAAAAGCGCCGCCTCGTCCAGGCTTTTTTGGATTTCGAGTACCGAATATCCCATGTCTTTGAGCCTTTTCGCACGCTTACGCAGAGCGAAAAGCTGCTCGGGAAGCAAAAAGCCGCCAAAGTCCGACTCCCGTTCCACGCCCTTAAAGCGCGTTCCGTACCGTGCCGTAAGCTCAAGCTCTCGGTATCCGTTCTCCACCGTCGGCTCTATCTCGTGTCCCTCGTTAAAGTCGTTCCAGCTTGCGATAAATACCGCATCGGTTTCGCCGCGATGTCTGACATTGTATTCCCACATCGCCCGATATATCTCTCCGTGTCTGCGCTCGATATAGCTCAGTGCACGCCCCCAGGCGGCACATCCGCGGTGGTCCATTCCGGGGGTGACGACGCTTATCAGTGCCTTGTACTTATCCCTGTTTTCTCTCGCGTGAGCGTTAAGCTCCCGAAGATACGCAATGCAGTCCGCCTCGGTCGCGTAAATGTCCCAATACGGCTTACCGTCCGCCACGGCGTCACGCAGTCTGAACGGTACCCAGCCGAAGGCTCCGGCAATCTCGCCGCGATGCTCCTCTGTAAAGTATTCGTGGTTTACATCAAACGAATAAGCTACTGTTTTGCCGTCATAGTCGCAATTCATCATCGCCCGCCTGAAATACCACGGCTGCCTGTCCGAATGAGAAGCCGCATCCTTCGCAAGCTTTCGGTATTCCTCGAACCTGAAGCCGTCACCGAAAAGTAGTACGACCGGATTTCCGCCTATATTGGCTCCCGTTTTGTCGGCGTAGACCTCTTCCGTAAGGTACTTAAACATCCGTCTGCAGTAGTCAATCTGTTTTTCGCGCGTGTCCAAATCGGGACGTACCTTTTTCAAGCTGTAAAATATCTGCGCGTCGCACCAGTCCACGCCTATCTCAAAATCGTACCGCCGTGCGACCCTGCGAAGAAGCTCGAGCTGCTTTATGCCGTCCTCGTCGTCCAAGTGGCGGAAATCGGTCATAAATCCGTCGATATACGCCAGCTTTGCAAGTAAAATCTGATACTCTATATAGTCCGCGTCATTTTGCGACTGCATTCCCACAATCGGGTAATTTACCGACGCGATACAATTTCTGCCCCTGCCGTCAATCAAATCCGCATTGTAGTTATAACGCCTGACCGCCGCTTTGCTGTCCTTCGATTCATTTGTGTATGCCCAGTTGCCCGTCTTGCCGTCAAGCTCGCGAGTGTATCTGGGATTGTGATATTCGGCAAATATTTTCTTGTCAGTTTCCACACAATCCACCCCGTTTCTCTCGTGTTGTTTTATATAAATTATACAAAGCTTTGTAAGTGCATTTCAACAACAAATTTATGGAAAGCACCGCAAATACAACTATTTTGCTATGGCATTTCATTAAAAATATTGCGTTTTATTCACTCCCGCGCCGTGGCGCTCCATAGCCCTGCCTTAATATACGTCATATTCCGTTTTTGTCCAATCAATTTTATCGGTACTCTGCACGGGTTCAATATGCGGTATGCGTGCCCCCGCTCGCACAAGCAAAATGATAGGTATGTCAGACGTATGCAGTCTGTGCCAACCCTGCGGATATCTTTCCCCGCTGAAATAATCCACCCATTCCCCGTGCGGAAGATATACCTCGCGGGAATTTTGACCGCTTTCAAAAATCGGAGCGACCAATAAATCGGAACCGAAGAGATACTCGTCCTCTATCAGCCACGCGCCGACGTCCTCGGGGAACTCGAAGAATAATGTCCGTATTATCGGAAATCCGTTTTCGCAGCACTCCCTTGCCTGCTCCAGAATATACGGCATAAGACTGTACCTCAGCTCCGCACAGCTCCTGAAAAGCTCCGAAAACTCCGCGCCGTAATACCAGGGCTCGGTCGGCGGCTCGCCGTGACAGCGGCTGTGCGAGGTGAGCATACCGAACGGAAGCCAACGGCTGTAAAGCTCCTCGGGGCTTTGCTTAACAAAGCCTCCGATGTCGTGACTCCAGAACGAAAAGCCGCAAAGACCGAAAGAAAGCCCGCCGCGGAGCGTCGCGAGCATCGCGTTATCGGTATTGTCCGCGTCGCCGCCCCAGTGCAGAGGATAACGCTGACTTCCGCTCCATGCCGAACGCGCCCATATAATTCCGTCGCCCGTCTCCTCCTTTGTCACCTCATAGACCGCCTTATTATATCTGTACGGATACAGATTATGCTCATAATAACCGCTTTTGCCCGAGGCGTATATGCCATCTGTCGGCGCCGCCTCCCCGAAATCCGCCTTGATTGCGGATACCCCAATCTTAAAAAGCGCTCTCAGCCTGTCCTTGTACCATTCGACCGCCCGAGGATTGCTGAAATCTATCACGGCGTCCCTCACGGCGGTTCTGCCGCCGCCGTCCTTTACCGCAAACCCCTCGGCTACCGCCTCGTCGTACAGCGGATTTTCGGGCGTGAGATACGGGTACTGCCAGAGGCAGACGCGAAATCCCATTTTCCGCAGACTTTCAATCATACCCTCGGGGTTTGGGAACCGCTCCTTTGAAAATTTCCAGTCGCAGACCCACTCTTTTTCAAACCAGCCCACGTCAATATTTATCACGTCGCACGGGATTTTGTTTTCTCTCAGCTTTTTAGCCGTCTCCAAAACCTCGCTCTCGCTTCGGTAGCTCACGCGGCTCATCCAAAGCCCGAACGACCACAGCGGCGGCATTTCACAGCGGCCGACGTCCTCGGTGTACGCTCTGAGTATCTCTTTGGGAGTTCCGACGTAAAAGCTCACGTCGGCGCGGTCGTCATACAAATACGCCACATTACCGAGATTACATTCACGGCCTATGTCCGCCGTGAGCGGCGCGTCGGTGCGGTACTGTATTCCGTATCCCCTGCTGCTCATAAAAAACGGTATGGGCTTATACATCTCTCCAAACTCAACGCCGTGCGGGTCCTTTGTGTATAAAATCATTTTTTGCCCGCGCTTGTCCAGCCGCGTAAAGCTCTCCCCGCCTCCGAAAATTTTTTCTCCCGCCTCAAGCGAAAGACTCAGCGCAAAATGACAGCGCCACGTTTTCATATTTCGCACGAGTGCGAGCGGGAACGGCTTATCCTTGTGGAGACAGGGCGCGTCCGCCATATTGTTGGTTCTCACCAGCACTCTCCCGCCGCCGTCGCGCAGAGTAAAACGAAACGGAGCGAGAGTTACCGCCGCGCTCATTTTTTCTCCACGGTAGATATACCCGCCGTCTCTTTGCTCGTATTCCCACACCTCTCCCGACGAAATGGGCGGACGCTCGTCCGGATACAGCTTCATACGAACGCTGTCCTTTGAAAATTCCAAGCCGAAATATACGAGCATATCCTCGCTTGCTTCGGGCGGGAATACCCAGCTCTGCGACTTTTCAAACGGCAATGTCACGTCGTCAAACGACAGCCGCACCTTTCTTGCGTGGCGCACAAAGCGTATTCGCCCCGACGCGGTCGTCGGGTTGAAATCCAAAAGATTTTCCGCGATAAAATATATGTTCTCCGTGCTTTTAAACTCCTCCGAGCAGTCTACGGGTTGATTAAGCATATTTTTCGCCTCCCTGCATTTATTTTTTAATTATTGATTTTTGAAGCTGCTGACTTCCTATTTTAGTTATATTTCAAATGGACAATACCTGTCTATACTTTTTAATGTAATGCCTTGTTTTTAAAGCAATTTCCACATAGAAAAAGCCCTAACGCCGTCAGCGTTAGAGCTTTATGCTTTATTTTGATTTTATTCCTCTTCCTGTTCCTTTTTTCCTCTGAGCTTGGGGATGAACTTCTCGGCGACGTTTTTTCCTCTGCCCTTTATGTAAAAGGCACCTATCACCGAAAAGACTATCGCGCCCAGGCAGTTTACAAACATATCCTTTACCGTATCGTAGATGCCTATGTCGAGATAGCCGCCTTCAATAACTGTCTCGGCAGGCACTCCGTTCCGCAGCCCGTACACGACGGTTTTGCTTATATCGGTTATACGCACCGGCGAATTAAGCCCGCTCTCATTCAGCCTGACCGACGAAATGGCGTGATATATCACGTCCTTTTGCATATCGCTGAGAGTAAAAAAGTCCATAGAAAACTCAAAAAACTCCCACAAAACGCCAATGGTCATAGAGAAGCAAAACGCCACAAACGCCACAAACACGGGCGACATACTGAAATGTATGTGCGGGTTCTGGTTCAAAATATCTATCATAGCAAAGCCGATAGCCGCCATCAAAAAGCCGTTTATTATGTGGAGCATCGTGTCCCACTGCTCAAAAATCGTATAAAACGACTGTATTTCGCCCAAAATCTCAGCCGAAAAGATAAAGAGAATAATTATAACTTCAAGCGTGGTCGGCAGGCTTACGTTTAGCTGATGCTCCGCAATCGCGGGTATCATAAACAGCACCAGCGTAAGACAGCACTGGAAAACGGCATAGTAATTCCTGTTAAATATCTGCGCTATCATAGTCGCAACGACTAAGACACGCAAAACTATGTAAATTATCCATACCCATACTTTTCTCTTCTTTCTAAATCTTCGCTTTGCCATAAACTAACCCCTAAACTTTAAAATCAGTTCCTTATATTCTTTTGAAACCCTCGCGGAGTCTCTCGCCTTGCGTATAAACATATTTAAGACCTCCGCGTCGAAATTTTGCCTTTCCAAAACGCCGAGCGTCTTTTCTCCAAACTTTGCCAACGCTGTCGCAAGGCACCACGCCTGCGCCATTTTAACGTAATAATGCCCGCTCCTTATGCTCTCTAACGTTTTCAATACATAATCTATGTATTCATCATCTAAGTAATACTGCATCAGAAACAGTATGCCGTATCTTATGTGCCACGGATTTTCTGAAGAAATAAGATACTCGATGTCGCGAAGAAACTCGGTGCGATACATTTTTATCCGCTTCATAGAAGCCGAGGTGCAGTCCGAAACAGCCCAGTTGTCCACCTTGTCGGCAAAATACCTGACATACTCCGAAAGCTGCTGATAGCCGAGCTTCATATATCCTATGACAAAGCCCTCCAGCATTACTTCCTCCTGGATTTTGCCCTTTTTCAGCGATATGTACTCCTCCGCGTTTCCGTTTACAATCTCTTTCGCCAGCTTGCGGAGCGCGGGTATGCGTATTCCTATCATACCGCTCTTTTCCTTATTGGGAATGAGTGCGGAATTAAAGTCTTTATACTTTTCGTCCGCCATTGTGAAAAGCCTGCAAATAAGCCTTGCGTACTCGCACTCGTCCCAATGGGCAAGGTCAAAGCCGTCGCCGCAAAACGAGGCGGCTTGGGCGACCGTATTTAGCTTTTCCTCTCGGGTCAGCCGCTTTATTTCGCACTCGCGCCTCATAGCCTCCGACTTGCTCTCAAATTCCTCGCAGTATATAAGCTCGACGGGCAGACGTGAACGCGTGTACTTCGCGCCCTCGCCGCGGTTATGCTTTTCAACTCTGGCTCTTATGTCCGCCGCGTACCCGCAATACAGCGTCCCGTCCGAACATTTTACTATATATGTATAATAAATATGCGTCACCCTTTTTAACATATATTGCACATAATGTTATTATACAAACTTTTACAAAATTTTGCAAGTATATTACGTCTATCTTTGAGTAATAAATTTCCCGCTCCGAAAATATACCTAAATTAAGGACGAACCCGACTAAACATACGAGGTGATAAAAATTGGCGAAAAAAGGCTATCGCACAATTATAATTGACGGAAAAGGTCTGATAAAAAAATTCTGGCTCTTTGCACTCGGAATAACAATAGCTGCCCTGATAGCGGTGTTTATAAAATTGTCGTTCTCTCTCCCCGCTTCCGCTCCCGTGGACGAGCCGACGGACGGCGAGGGCATTCTCGCCTCGGTAAAGCGTATTTCGCAAAAGGCTTTGAACACATTCGTTACCTTTGACGTGCGGGATTTAAGAACGGTTTTCGCGGAGCAGATGCCGGTCGTCGCCGAGGTGAACGGCGGAGGGATCGCGGCGATGAGCGGAAGCTCCTCGGTCGCCGCGTACTCAAAGAAAAAGGAGAGCGAAGCGGCAACCCTGCCCACACAGCCGCCCGAGCCGCTTCCCGAAAACCTCAGACCCATATCAAGGCTTGACCTGGGACAAAAGACCAAGCTCGGCGGCAGCACGTCAAAAATACTGCTCGGCAATCAAACGAGCTTCAGCGTAAACATAGACGAAAAGCTGAGCGCGCCGCGACCCGTAAACTTAGGCTCGGACGGCGCGCAGATTTTAATAGTCCACACCCACTCCACCGAGAGCTACTCTCCCGACGGCGCGGACTCCTATGACATAAACATCGGCGACCGAAACACCGACACGAGCAAAAACGTGGTCGCGGTCGGCGACGCCGTTACCGAAATTTTTGAAAAGAGGGGAATTAAGACCATACACGACCGCACACTGCACGACTATCCGTCGTACAACGGCTCCTACGCTTCCTCCCTTCAATCCATAGAGAGCATAATAAGCGAAAATCCGTCCATAAAGGTGGTTCTGGACATTCACCGCGACGCGATAGTTTACAGCGACGAAACAAAAGCCGCGGCAGTCACCGAAATAAACGGCGAACGCTGCGCTCAGCTTATGTTTGTCGTGGGAACAAACGAAGGCGGACTGTACCACCCCAACTGGGGTGACAATCTCACCTTCGCAATACAGCTTCAAAATAAAATTTCCGAAAAATATCCCACTCTTATGCGTTATGTAAACTTGAGAAAAGAGAGGTTCAACCAGCATATGACGTCGGGCAGTCTTATAATCGAGGTCGGGACGAGCGGAAATTCGCTTGAGGAGGCGATACGCGGAGCGTCGCTCGGCGCTGACGTCATAGCGGACTATTTGCTCGGCTGAGTTTTGCGCTTTAGGAACAGCTTGCTGAAAAGGTGCGCGGCATACGAAAACAGCACCACGCCCGCAAAGCATATCACCTGCGCGGCAAGGCGGGGTCTTGAAACGTCAAAGCTGAGCGCGCTTACCTTCTTCCACATCCACTCCTGGGTACAGTAAAATTCAAAACTCATCGCGCCGAAGAAAGCGAAAAACGCCTTTACGGGTTTAAGCACCTTATGCCCGCACACAAAGCCGAACAGCTTTGAAAGTATAAGCACGACGGGCGGCGCAATAAGCAGATTTACGAGCGCATTGTTGGCAGGAATTATCGCCTCAACCGTGTACGAGCACAGCAGATAGCTGTATGTAACGCCCACCGCCAGCGAAACGAGCGCGATTATCCAATGCTTAGCCGTAACCTTAACGTCATGGTACGAGCAATGCCCGAAATAAAAGCCGAGCAGGAAAACCGACACTCTTGTGACTATTGCGTACAAGTCGTATCTTATGACATTTTTCAGCGCAAACGCAAGGGCGACGGCTATAACCACCGCACAGAGCGTAAACGCGAATTTCTTTTTGAACCGTTTAAAAACAGCGAAATAAAACGGTGAAAGTATATAGAAAATGAGTATGCAAGGCACGAACCACAGATACGAATACATATCGCGTGCAAGCATATCTATTCCCGTGACCTTCAGGCAAAACTCACGGAGCGTCCAGTTGTCCACGAAGCCTATGACAAGCGTTATGGGTATCAAAACACAGAATATTCTGACAAATCGACTCTTCAGGTAGCCCATATAGCTTTTGGCGTTATTCACTGGCTTTTTGGACAGCGAGTAATAAAGCCCGAAGCTCGAAAGCAACAGGAATATATCCACTCCGCAAAAGCCCTCCTGATGTATGTACCATTCAATCTTGTCGAGCGGGAAAAAGCTGAAAATTCCCACGGGGCATATATGGAAATAATATATCCAAAGCGCCGCGAAGCCCATTATGAGCGCGCGGTGGCGGCTTATATCCGCAAAGCCGAATTTACTTTTTTCAGACATTTTGTGTCACCTATACCTTTCTTTTCAGTCTTGACCCAAGCGACAGCGCCGCGGGTATGCACGCGCAAAGGAGCAAGGTTACCGCGCACCTCAGCGCAAAGCGCGCTCCTATGCCGCCGATGCCGATTTTGTCAAGCAGAAAATCCGAAAATGTTATAAAGAGAATGTGCCACAGGTAAATGTGGTACGAGCTTCCGCTCACGGCGTTTGTTATCGTGCCGCATCTGTCGGCAAATCTCATAAAAATCATATACCAAAACGTCACCGCAATCGGCATATAAAGAGTCGTTACCGTCTGCTGTATCGGCAGGGGAACGCCGCCCGAAAAAGCCGCGTGCGCCGACCAAACCTCCGCGCACAGCGCGAGCAAATATGCCGCGCATAGTGCGCCCTTATGTCTTTTTATAAAATCAATAAACTTATCATAGCTTCTGCCCGCGCAGTATCCCAAAATGTAGCAAAACAGATATTTGATAAACAGACTGCTGTAAAAACTCAATCCGCTCAAAAACACTGCGCCGATCAAATTCAGGATAAGCGCGGAAATTATAACGGGTCCCGCGCCGAACTTCTCAAAAATTTTGTCTATCAGGGGCGTTAAAATATAAAACTGCACTATCACCGGCACAAAGTAGAGGTGCGCGGCGACGTTTCCCGTCAGCATAAACACCGCAAGCTCTCCGAGCCTCGGCGGCTGCGCCTGTATCTTTAAATACACCGCGTAATACACCAAAACCGCGACCAAGTACGGCAGAAGTATCTTTATTACCCTGCCCCTGAAAAATTCGCGCACCGACTTTCTTTTGTATGCGCCGAGCGCGAGCTTTTCGGCGGACAAAAATATAAATCCGTAGAGCGCGCAAATCAGAATTCTTTGGACAGCAAAAACCGCGCCGCCGAGCACTCCCCGCGAAAGCTCGCTGACCGGCTCGGACAACAGATGCACAAAAATTATCGCGATACAAAATACCGCGTTCAGCAAAGTTATTTCCGCCTTGCGAGACGAGACCTCAGTCCGATTTTGCCCGATTTCACCAATACTCATTTCTTCTTCTCCGCATACAAAAAATCATTACCGAAACAGTATAGCACTAATTTTTGCAAATTACAACAATTATTGTCGATATTAAAAATATTATCGGCGGCGCGCGCAATCCCGATGCCTTTCAAAGCGGTTGCGCATTTTTTAAATTCTCATATTATGTATTAAGAATTTAAAATTATAGGGAGAGGTGTGTTATTGTTGAAACGATGTGAAGCAACGGCGAAAATTTACGGAGGCAGACAAAATCCGCACATTTACGGAAAAGTATTTTTCAGGCAAACTCCGGCGGGAGTTATCGTTACCGCGCAAATTCACAATCTGCCCGTCCGCGCTTCGAGCGAATTCGGAGTGTGCGGCTTTCATATTCACGAGGGCAAAAGCTGCTCGGGAAACGCGGACGACGAGTTCGCAAGCGCGGGATCGCATTTTAACCCCGACTACGAGGAGCACCCTTACCACGCGGGGGACTTGCCGCCCCTTTTTTCAAACAACGGCTACGCATATATGCAGGTACTTACCGACAGATTTTCGGTATGCGACATAATCGGCAAAGTCGTGATAATACATTCGATGCCCGACGATTTTATGACGCAGCCGTCGGGCAATTCGGGCACTAAAATAGCGTGCGGAAAAATACAAAAAGCATTTTAAAGGCAAACCAAAACGGAGAAAGGCGAAAACCTTTCTCCGTTTTGTATTTTGCGTTAAAAGTCGGTTTAAAAATTGTCGAGCAGGGATTTATAGAACTCGCAGTAGTCGTTGCGCTTTTCGGCGGTGAAGGTCATCGCCTCGCGCGGGTGGCGGTTGAGCTGACCCGTGAACATATACTGGAGGTCGTAGCCCCAGACAACGCCCTGCTGTTTGAGCGGTATCATATATTTCTCGATAAACGTCAGCAGGCTGTAAAGGCTGTACTTCGGGTTCTTAAGAAATCCGAGCAGAAGCTCCATGGCGCAGTTGCCCGCTCCTCTGCCCATTCCGCTCGCGGTAGCGTCGAGATACGACGCGCCGTACGAGAGCGCCTCTATCGTGTTGGCGAACGCAAGCTGCTGGTTGTTGTGCGCGTGGAAGCCCACCTTTTTGCCGCCCTTTTCCGCCGCCTTAAGATACATCTCTATAAGGCGCGCGGTATTTTCGGGAAAAAGAGAGCCGTAGCTGTCAACAAGATATATTATGTCAACGCTTGAATTTGCTATCATCTCGAGCGCCTCGTCGAGCTGGTCGAGGCTCGCCTGCGAGATAGCCATTATGTTACAGCTCGTCTCATAGCCGAGCGCGTGGAAATACTCAATCATTTCAATCGCGGCGGGTATCTGATTTATGTAGCACGCGACGCGCACCAAATCTATAACGCTCTCGCTCTTGGGCAGGAAGTCGGTTTTAAAGTCGCATCTGCCTACGTCCGCCATAACCGAGATTTTCATATCCGAGACATTGTCGCCGACAATGGCGCGGATGTCCTCCTCCTTACAGAACTTCCACTTTCCGAAGTCCTTTTCGTTAAACAAAACTCGGCTCGCCTTGTAGCCGAATTCCATATAATCCACACCGCTCTTTATATTTGTTTTATAAAGCTCGGTAACAAATTCGTCGGTAAATTCAAAATTGTTGCAAAGACCTCCGTCTCTCAGCGTCGCGTCAACAACTTTAACGTCGGTTCTGACGCCCATAAGATTACCTTTTCTCGATGACATCTTAAATCGCTCCAATCCTAAGTTAAATTTTTCTTATTAAAATTTTTTATATACCCAAAAATTATAGCACCGTACAGATAATTTGTCAAATAAAATTTGCCCTCAAACAAAAAAAGACGGCGCATTTCCGCGCCGCCCTCGGCAGGTGATTTCAAGCGACAGACCCAATGCCGCCTCTCACCTTATTCTCGGCGTTTTGAGACCTTAACGCTCGCCGCAGCCGCAGCCACAGCCGCAGCCTTCGTTTATGTCGTCGTCAAACGCACCTCTTTGAGGCGGGAAAAATTCGTCCATGGGGAACCTTATTCTGTTGAACAGTGCGCAGGGATTTTCGTCCGTAGCCGCCACACATTCCTTATTCGGAACGCAGAAGTCAACAGCGTTCACAAGGAGCTGAACCTTTCTCTCAATCTTCACAATCGTGAAAATTCCGAGACTGACAAGCACGGTTCTCTCGCAGGAGTCGATAACCAGCTCGTCGTCGAAGCAACTGCAGATGTTCTTCGGAATTGCAATAAAGTTTGAGGTCGCGTCGCCGCAGCAGCACTCGGCGTCAACCAGCTTAGCCGAAAGCGCAATCGGCTCAACAGCCTCAACTATCGCTGTCGGAAGGTTATTCTTCTTCCACATCTGGGAGATGGACTCGTTCGGGTCGTACTTAGACGTAAATATCTTCGCACTGCCCTCCGAGCCGAACAAAATAACCTTCTTGTCGAACGTGGTAAGTCCCTCTACCTCGACGGGATTGGAAACCCCGAGGAATACCTCAAATGTAACTCTGAAGAAATACTTTATGTCAACCGTGAAAAATCCGCGGTTGAAAGGCACCTCTTCCAAATCCGTGTAAATCCAAATAATCTCAGCCGATTTTGCCTTTACGTTTATTGCGCGGTCAATTATATTCTGACTGCTCTGGGTAAAGAACACTCTCTGGTTTTCGATACAGTCGCGTTCGCGGCACGAGTCGTAAACCTGGTCGGTATGAATACATACGGGCTCGCAGAACTCTTCTCTCATTCTCTCTCTGCGGTCCTCGGCAAGCGCACGGTTATCGGCCAAAACCGCACCCGCATCCCGACGCTCCGAATTTCTTTCACATTTATCGCTCAACTTACTTTCCTCCTAAAATTAAATTTATAGTTAATTGCACGGTAAAATTGCAATCTACACTACATATTATGGCAATTTAATTGTTTTGGTTAACAGATTTTGCCGTTGTTTAATATATTAAAATCAACGCTTAATTCTGCGAAAGCCGCATATGTTCAAGCCCTTTGCAAAGGCGGCGGTATTCGACAATTTCAAAAAATTTTTAAAAATTCCTTATTTTATACAATTCATATTTGCAAAATTGTATAAAACATAGTATAATTATATTACGACTGAGCAAAAGACGTCACCGCTTTGCCCGAAAACCGCATACGGGCAGAGTTTCCTATCATTCATTACCCTGCCGATAGGAGAGATTATACTACTACTTGAGCCGACGCAGGGCGGCGGAATGGAGAATATTATGGCATCACCCGAATTTAAAGTGGACGTTTCGACGCTTGTAAACGATTTCCATCTGGAAACCATTTATATGCCCGAAAATCCCGCACCGATAACCTCAGCCGAGTTAAATCGTCCCGGTTTGCAAATAGTCGGCTTTTTTGAATATTTCAACCCGACGCGCATACAGATTTTCGGTATGACCGAAACTACATATATGCAGGGTATGACAGGTATGGCAAGAGAGAGCAGCCTGAGGGCGATTTTCGAGCAGAACATCCCCGCAATCATCGTGACGCACGGCTGTAATGTATTCCCCGAAATGCTGGAGCTTGCGAAGGAGTACAACACCACGGTTTTGAGGACACAGAGCTTAACCTCCGTCTTTACAAGCGCGCTCATCGCTTACCTCAACACCAAGCTCGCGCCGCGTATAACAAGGCACGGCGTTCTGGTGGAGGTCTACGGCGAAGGAATATTCATTATGGGCGAAAGCGGCGTCGGAAAAAGCGAGACTGCTGTCGAGCTTATGAAGCGCGGTCACCGTCTTGTGGCTGACGACGCGGTAGAAATCAGGAGGGTGTCCGCAATATCCCTTGTCGGCGCCGCTCCCGAAATAATACGCCACTTTATCGAAATCCGAGGCATCGGCGTGGTGGACGTCGAAAGAATATTCGGCGCGGGCGCCGTAAAGGACTCCGAAAAGATTGATATGGTAATTCATCTGGAGGCTTGGCAAAAGGGAAAGCAGTACGACCGTCTGGGTCTGGTGGACGAATACACCAATATTCTCGGACTGGATATTCCGTCTCTGACAATCCCCGTCCGCCCCGGACGAAACCTCGCTATAATCGTTGAGGTCGCGGCGATGAACAACCGCCAGAAAAAGATGGGCTACAACGCCGCAGAGGAGCTTAACAGGCGAATTATGGAAAGAATGGGAAACTGATTTTCCCGCAAAACGGAGGTATGATACTTTGAATATACTTGTTGACACCCACACCCACACATTGGCAAGCACGCACGCTTACAGCACGCTGTACGAGAACATAACCGCGGCAAAGCAAAAGGGATTGCAAATGCTCTGCGTGACCGACCACGCGCCCGGCTATCTTCCCGACACGCCTCATATGTGGCACTTCCGCAATATGCGCGGTCTGCCGCACGAGGTCGAGGGGCTGAAAATGCTCTACGGCATAGAAGTAAGCATTTTGGACACCGAAGGCAACACCGATTTACCCGAGGAGCTTTACCCCGGGCTGGAGGTGGTCATCGCGTCTATACACAGACCTGTATATATGCCCAAAACAAAGGAAGATCACACCAAAACGTGGCTCAACATAATAAAAAATCCGACCGTTGACATATGCGGTCACAGCGGCAACCCGCTGTTTCAATACGACATAGAGCCGGTCATACGCGCGGCGAAGGACGCGGGTAAGGCGATTGAAATAAACAACCATTCATTTACGTTTCGCGAGGGGAGCGGCGAGATTTGCCGCAAAATCGCAATTGCCTGCAAAAACGAGGGTACCAAAATAGTGGTAGGCTCGGATGCACACAGTCTTTTCCAAATTGGAAAATTCGACGACGCGATAAAAATGCTTGAAGAAATCGACTTCCCCGAGGAGCTTATTATGAATTTAACTGCGGAGAAATTTGAAAATTTCCTGCGGGAGAGACGCTCAAAAAAATAAGAGGTGATATTTTGCGAAAACTGCTTGAGGACGCAATCGGTAAAGCGAATGTCTTAACCGACGAGTCTATGAAAAATCACAGCACCTTTAAAATAGGCGGGACGGCTGACCTGTTCCTTACTCCTCAGAGTACGGACGACGCGGTAAAAGCCGTTTCGATTTTAAAAAGCCGCGGCATTCCGTTTTTTGTTCTCGGCAACGGTTCCAACCTCTTAGTCGGCGACCGCGGCATACGCGGAGCGGTTTTGTGCCTCGCCAAGGCGGACGGCTTTGAGATAAACGGCACAAATGTACGCGCCGACGCGGGAATTACGCTTGCGCGGCTTGCGAACGAGGCGGCAAAGAACTCTCTTACCGGTCTTGAATTTGCGGCGGGCATACCCGGTACGCTCGGCGGCGGCATTGTTATGAACGCCGGCGCATACGGAGGCGAGCTTTGCGACGTTGTGACCCGAGTGCGCTACATAGACGAAGCGGGCGAGCTTTGCGAGTGCGGCTCGGACGAGTGTAACTTTGCATATCGTACCAGCCGATTTCAGGACAGCAATCTTACGATAATCGGCTGTGATATTGAGCTGAGCCGCGGCGACGAAAGCGAAATCCGCGCCCGTATGCAGGAGCTTAAACAGCAGAGAAGCGAGAAACAACCGCTTGACAAGCCGAGCGCGGGGAGCGCGTTCAAACGACCCGAAGGCTTCTTCGCGGCGAAGCTCATTGACGAGTGCGGTCTGCGCGGAGTGTCGGTCGGAGGCGCCGCCGTGTCCGAAAAGCACACGGGATTTATAGTGAACAACGGCGATGCGACGGCGGCGGACGTGCGCGCGCTCATCGAGTATGTTAGGAAGACGGTGCTTGAAAAAACGGGGGTATCGCTCACTCCCGAGATTAGATTTGTGGGCGAATTTTAGACATCAAAGACACAGACCGAACGGGCTTTGCTTGGCGGTTTGCGGGAAACGGAGGAAAGATTTATGAGCCTTATAGTTATAACGGGTATGTCGGGCGCGGGAAAGTCGGTCGTAATTCATTCGCTTGAGGACTTCGGATATTTCTGCGTTGACAACATTCCGCCGCAGCTTATAGTTAAATTTGCACAGCTTTGCGACAGCTCCGAGACAATACGCAACGCCGCAATCGTGAGCGATATGCGCGCGGGCGGAGCGAAGGAGCTTTTACGTGCGCTCGACGAGCTTGCGGAGGAGAACTACAAATACGACCTTTTGTTTCTCGAGGCGAACGACAAAACGCTTGTAGACCGTTACAAAGAGACGCGCCGCAAGCACCCGCTTTCAAAGAACGGGCTTGTAACCGACGCAATCTCCACCGAACGGCACGAGCTTGCCGAAATACGCGGACGCGCCACGCACATAATAAACACTACCGATATAAAGCCCGCGAAGCTGCGCGAGCACATACGCTCGATATATACCGACTTCGACGTTTCAAACGGGCTTTTGATAAATATAATCACGTTCGGCTACAAGCACGGAATACCGCTTGACTCCGACCTTGTTTTTGACGTGCGCTTTCTGCCCAATCCTTTCTATATAGACGAGCTCAAGCACAAAACGGGTCTTGATGAAGCGGTATCAAGCTATGTTATGAACTTTGACCAGAGCAAAAAATTTTTCGGTATGCTTCTCGATATGATAGAATACTTAATACCCTACTATCTTGACGACGGCAAATCCCAGCTTGTCGTATCGATAGGCTGTACGGGCGGACATCACCGTTCGGTAACTATTGCCGAAGCACTTTTCAAGACTTTGAAGGAGAACGGTCACCGCGCGGTCATAACACACAGAGATATTGAGAGATAGACCGTTCCGAAAGGAGGGGCGCGGCATATGCAGAAATCGTATTCCAGACGCACAAAGGATGAAATTTTAAATTTTGAGGTAAAAAACGACTGCTGTGCGGCGGCTCAGCTTGCGGGTATGCTGCTGTTCGGCGGGAGCGTTTCGGAGAACAAAATCAGGCTTATCAGCGAGAACTGCGCTCTCACCGATAAGTTTTGCGCGCTTTTCGAGCGCGTATTTTTATATAAAATCGAAACAAGGCAGGAAAAAAACTTCTATACTGCCGAGCTTTGCAATAAGGATATAATAGACCGTGTCCTCAAAACATTCGCGCTCACCGACCAGAGCGGCGGGCGGCTCATACGCCGCAGAATATCTCCCGACCTTGTGAAGAAAAAATGCTGCAAGCGCGCCTTTGTGCGCGGCGCGTTTTTGGGCGGGGCGACCATAGTCGACCCCAACCGAAATTACAATCTCGAATTTGTAACCCACTTTCGCGGTCTGGCACGCGATTTTTCCGAGCTTCTCGGAGAGCTTTCGTTTAAAACGGGGACGGGCGAGAGAGCGGGCAACTGCGTTATATACACAAAAAACAGCGAAACGATATGCGACATTCTCGCCGCAATCGGGGCATACGGCGCGCAGATGGAAATGCTCAACGTCAAGATTGAAAAGGAGCTTCGCAACGGTATGAACCGCTCGGTAAACGGCGAAACCGCAAACTATGACAAAGCGGTGTCGGCGGCGGTCAAACAGCTTAAAGCCATTGAAAAAATAGAAAACGGTATGGGAATTAAAAATCTGCCCGATGACCTGCGCGACCTTGCCTATATGCGTATCAAACACAAGGACGCGCCTCTTTCGGAGCTTGGCGCGCTTTTGTCTCCTCCGCTCACAAAATCGGGCGTGAGCCACAGAATGAAGCGGCTTATGGATATAGCGGACAAAAACTGATTAAATCCATTTAAAATCATATAAAACCATTAGAGAAAAGAGGTGAGATTATGTCTTTCGTACATCTGCATACGCACACCGCGTACAGCCTGCTCGACGGCGCGGGAACAATTCCGAAAATTTTAGACCGTGCCAAACAGCTCGGGCAGACCGCTATGGCGATAACCGACCACGGCAATATGTACGGTGTGATAGAGTTTTATAAATACGCGAAGTCAATCGGCATAAAGCCGATACTCGGCTGCGAGGTATATCTCGCGGCGCGAACCCGTTTTGACAAAGAGCATCCGTTCGACGCCAAGCGTTACCACCTCATTCTTCTTGCGAAAAACAATACAGGCTATAAAAATCTAATGAAGATTGTTTCGGCGGGCTTTACCGAGGGCTTCTACTACAAGCCCCGCGTCGATTTTGACCTGCTCCGTGAAAATTCGGAGGGGCTTATAGCTCTTTCGGGCTGTATGTACGGCATAATCTCTCAGAAAATACTCGGCGGAGACTACGACGGCGCAAAGGCGGACGCGCTGAAGCTCTCGAAAATTTTCGGCGACGGCAACTTTTATATTGAAATACAAAACCACGGGCTGAGAGACCAGCTATATTTAAACCACGGGCTTATTCGTCTCTCAAAAGAGCTTTCACTGCCGCTCGCGGCGACCAATGATATACATTATGTAAACAAAGAAAACGCGGAAATTCAAGATATACTTATGTGCATACAGACAATGAAAACGCTTGACGACCCCGACCGCGTAAAAATGGAGTCTCAGGAGCTTTATGTAAAGTCAGAGGACGAGATGCGGGAGCTGTTCCCCAACCTCCCCGAAGCGTTTGACAACACGCAGAAAATTGCGGATATGTGCGACGTTACAATCAGCTTTGACAGGCAGCCTCTGCCGCTTTTTGACGTTCCCGACGGATATACCTCAAAGCAATATTTAAGGGAGCTTTGCGAAAAAGGCTTTGCCGAGCGTTACGACAGTGCCGACGAAAAGGCGCGCCGTCAGCTTGAATATGAGCTTTCGGTTATTGAGGATATGGGTTTTGTGGACTATTTTCTGATAGTTTGGGACTTCATAAAATACGCCAAGCAAAACGGAATAACGGTAGGTCCCGGGCGAGGCTCGGCGGCGGGCTCGGTGGTCTCCTACTGTCTCGACATAACCACGATAGACCCTATGAAGTTCGGGCTGTTCTTCGAGCGTTTCCTAAACCCCGAGCGTATTTCGATGCCCGATATTGACACCGACTTCAGCCCCGAGGGCAGACCGCGCGTAATAGAGTACATTATAAATAAATACGGTTCCTCAAACGCCGCGCAGATAATCACGTTCGGAACGCTTGCCGCGAAGCAGGCAATACGCGACGTGGGGCGCGTACTTAACGTGCCGCTCCGTATGGTGGACAAAATCACGTCGCAAATCCCGTTTGCGCCGAAAATCACGATTGAGGACGCGCTTAAAACAAGCTCGGGCTTTGCCGAGCTTTACAGGTCGGATGAAACCACAAAGCGGGTCGTTGATATTGCGCGCGAGATTGAGGGTTTGCCGCGCAACGCCTCGACACACGCGGCGGGCGTTGTTATAACCCGCGCCCCGCTCGTCGAGCATATCCCCGTCCAATGCAACGAAGGCACCGTAACCACGCAGTTCCCGATGACGGTCGTAGAGGAGTTGGGGCTTCTCAAAATGGACATTCTGGGGCTTAACAACCTCACTATTATCAGAAACGCGGTGGAGAACATCAAAAAGACCAAGGGCATTGAGATTGACTTAAACCGCCTGGACTACTCCGACGCAAAGACCTATCAAATGATTTCCCGCGGAGACACGGACGGCATCTTTCAGCTTGAGTCGCCCGGTATGAAGCGCTTTCTGACCGAGCTTAAGCCAAGCTGTCTTGAAGATATAATCGCGGGTATCGCGCTCTACCGCCCGGGTCCTATGGACTCTATCCCAAGATACATCGAAAACAAGCACAATCCGCACAAGATAGTTTACAAGCACCCCGCTCTTGAGCCGATTTTAAACGTGACCTACGGCTGTATCGTGTACCAGGAGCAGGTTATGCAGATAGTACGCACCCTCGGCGGATTTTCTCTCGGACGCGCCGACCTTGTGCGAAAGGCTATGTCCAAAAAGAAATCCGACGTTATGCGCGAGGAACGGCAGAACTTCATATACGGACTCAGTGACGAAAACGGCAACGAGATAATATCCGGCGCGGTCAAAAACGGAATTGACGAAAAGACCGCCGCCGAAATTTTCGACGAGATGCAGTCGTTTGCGTCATACGCCTTTAACAAGGCGCATGCGGCGGCTTACTCCTACGTCGCATATCAGACCGCGTGGCTCAAATGCCACTACCCCGCCGAGTTCTTCGCGGCGCTTTTGTCCGCGACACTCGGACGCGCGGACAAAATAGAAAAATATATCGGCGGCGCGGCTAAGTACGGCATACGTCTGCTTCCGTCCGACATAAACGAAAGCGGCGTATCATTTACGGTAACGCCCGACGGCAACATCAGATACGGGCTCGGAGCAGTAAAGAACATAGGAACAGGCTTTATCGAGGATATGGAGGCGGAGCGCGCCAAGAACGGACGGTTTATGTCGTTCACCGACTTCTGCCACCGAATGGCGGACAAAAAGCTCACCAAAAAAATTGCGGAAGGTCTTATAGAGTGCGGCGCGTTTGACGGTATGAAGCTGTCGCGCAACGCGCTTATGGCAAATTACGAGAGAATAGTTGACGGCGCGGTCGCGCAGAGCAGAAACACCGCGGCGGGTCAGCTCAGTATATTTGACGCACTCGGCGACAATTCATATTTAAAAGACGATTTTGCGGAGGCTCCGACCGCCGAGAGCGGCGGCAAGCTGTACCTCCGCTTAAACTCGACCGACAGCGGCAAATACACCGCCATAAAACGCTATATTTCAAATACCAACGGAAATGTTCCGGTCTATATAAACTATGCCGACTCCAAAAAGACAATGCTCGCGCCGAGCAATATGTGGGTCTTTGAGGGCAGCGAGGTTATAGACAGGCTCTCTCGTCTGCTCGGCGAGGAAAACGTAAAATTCGTCAAAAAAGGGTGACGGCGTATGAGGCTCAGCGAGGTCAAAGCGGGAAGGTCGTTTAGAATAATTTCAATACCCGACGACGAGATAAGGGTGCGTGCGATACGCCTCGGAATGTTCGAGGGCGCAGACGCAGAGTGTATTTTCAAAATCAGCGGAGGTCCCGTTATGCTCAGCGTCGGAGGTCAGGAAATCGCGGTGGGAAATCCGCTCGCGGAAAAAATAATCGTGAACTTAAGAAAATAAAACCAATAAAATAAATTTAACAATAAACAAAAGACATACCAAATTTTTCGGGAGGGAATGTCTTTTGTTTAATTTTACGCGAAAAGAGCAAACCATAGTATTCGTCGGCAACCCCAACGTCGGGAAGTCGGTTTTTTTCGGCGCGTTTACAGGCGTATACGTCGAGGTCTCGAACTTTGCGGGTACGACCGTCGAAACGGCTTCGGGCAAATGGCGCGGCAAAGCCGTGACGGACACGCCCGGAATATATGGGATATCCGACTTTAACGACGAGGAAAGCGTGGCAAGAGACGTAATTTTAAGCGGAGACATTATAATAAATGTGGTGGACGCGCTGCACCTGAAGCGTGATTTGTTTCTGACGAGGCAGCTCATAGATATGGGCAAGAGGGTAATAGTATGCCTGAATATGATGGACGAGGTGCGCCGCCTTAAAATCAAAATAGACGCGGAACTTCTCTCAGAGCGGCTCGGCGTGCCCGTAATTCCCGCCTCCGCGCTTCGCGGGGAGGGAATTGAGGAGCTTCAAAACGCGGTGGAGGACGCCTGCGTCGGAAACATTATGCCGATTATTTTAAAGCATAAGAATATTGCCGAAAGCTATGCCGACGTCGTACTGCTCCTCGAAGGCGACGAAGCTACGCTCAAAAAATACCGCCGCACCGACCTCGGTATGCGCGAGGAAATCTATTCTCTGCGTCGGAAGCTGGCGGACAAAATTGCGGACGAGGTGACCGCAAAAAGCGCAAAAAATTTTGATTTGTCCGAAAAAATCGGCAGACTTTTGCTTCGCCCCGCCTTCGGATTTCCGTTTCTTATAATTTGTCTTATCCTGATATTTTGGTTTGTAGGCTACATAGCGGCGCAGGTCGTCGCCGACTTCACGCGCGGAGTAATTATGGAGGGCATATACCGACCGTTTATAGTGAACTTAATATCAAAATTTATTCCGAACGGAACATTTTTCAGCGAGCTGTTCATCGGCGAGTTCGGCATCCTCACAATGACTCCGATATGCGTTATCGGGCTTTTGACCCCTCTCGTCGCGGCGTTTTATCTTATGCTCTCCCTGCTTGAGGATTCGGGCTGTATACCGAGAATTGCCGTTTTGCTAGACCGCAGTCTGTCAAAGATAGGTCTTAACGGACGCGCAATAATCCCGCTCATCTTAGGCTTCGGGTGCGTCACCGCCGCCACGGTTTCGACCCGTCTGCTCTCAACGCGCCGCGAAAAAATGATTGCCACCGCGCTTCTCGGAATAACCATACCCTGCTCAGCGCAGATAGGTATAATAGTCGGCGCGCTGGCTCCGCTCGGCGCCTTTGTATGTCTGATATACGCGATGACGATAGGCGCGGTATTTATAATCACGGGCACGGTTTTAAACCGCATCCTGCCCGGCGACTCGTCTGTTCTTCTTATAGAGCTTCCACGTATGAGAATACCGTCTCCGAAGAACGTGCTAAAAAAGACGCTCTCCAAAACCGAGGGCTTTATAAGCGAGGCGGCAGGGGTCTTTATTGTCGGCTCGGCGGTATTGAGCGTCTTAAAATACAGCGGTCTGCTCGGCAGCATAATAACCGCCGCCGAGCCTTTGATAAGCGGCATACTGAAGCTCCCGCGCGAGGCGGCTTACGCCTTTATTATGGGAATACTTAGGCGCGATTTCGGCGTTGCGGGGCTTACCGGCATAGTTATGACTCCGAAGCAGACCCTTACCGCTATGACCACGCTGACGCTTTTCGTGCCCTGCATAGCGAGCGTTTTGGTGATGTTTAAGGAACGCTCCAAAGCGGAAGCGGCGGCAATATGGATTTCCGGCTTTATTATCGCGCTCACGGTCGGCGGCATTATGGCTCACGTTATGTAAACTTATCTTGCTATTTTCGGGGCAGGATTTTTAAAGAGGCAGACCAAAAAGCAATCACATATTGATTTTTTGCGTCGGATATGGTAGAATTATTTTATTACAGAGAATTTAATTCTCGCGGAATTGTAAGGGGTAATACTATGAAAAGTTTGCGAAAAGGTTTTTTGTTCACTCTGCTTACCGTATTACTTTCGGCGCTGCTGATTTTTATGGCGGGCTGTTCCGACTCCCCGGGCAGTGAGAGCGAGCCAAGCAAAAGTGCCGACACCGATACATATGTCGCCGACGATGACGACGACAGCTATTCAAATAAGAGCGGCAGCTCGTCAGACAGCGGCAAGTCAAGCGGTTCGTCCGAAAAATGCGAAGTTTGCTCGGGCAGCGGAAAAATCAAGTGCACGTGGTGCGACGGCACGGGAACAATGCACGTTGCCGATGTCTCTTACAGCTGCAACAGCTGCAGCGGCACAGGCAAAGCGAACTGCTACGCCTGTTCGGGTACCGGCGTAAAGAGAACGCAAAGCGACAGTTCGTCAAATGCCGGAGTACCGGGCGGTTCGGGTGTATACGGCGGCGGCTCGGGTGTGTACGGCGGCGGCTCGGGTACATACGGCGGCTCTTCGGGTGTGTACGGCGGCTCAACGGGTACGGTCTGCCCCGCATGCGGCGGAAGGGGAAAGACAGTATGCAGCTCCTGTCACGGTTCGGGTTATCTGGGCAGTACGAACAGTGCGCCGAATTACGGCTACGGCGGCTCGTCAACATACTCCACCAAAACAAGGTGCGCCCGTTGCAACGGAACGGGGCTGGCGGACTGTATGCGATGCTTTGGCGACGGAATTTTATAATTCAATTTTCGCATATTGTTTTGAAAGTGTAATATTTATAAAAAATACGGCTGTTTTGCACAGCCGTATTTTTTATTGTTAATCGCTATCGTGCGGAAGCGTCGGCACCGATGGGATAAAACTCGCTGTCCTTTTCGTAGAGTTTTGACCAGTCACCGGTCTCTCCGCGGAGCACATACTTGCCGTCCGCGGATTTAAGCGTTATATTTCCGCTTTCCAGTCCCGACACCTCTCCCTCAAAGGAGTCAATTCTCGTGTCGCCGTTTGTTCCGCCGCATACAAAGAATATTCCCGAAAAACCGTCGTCGGTAAACTCCGCGTCAAAGTTATAGGCTCTCATCACGCGCAGGCGATACCTCGTCTGATTTTCCTCGTCCCAGTCGCCGATAAACGTCACGTTCAAGTCCGCCCACTTTTCTTCGGGGTTATAAACTATGTACGACCTTCCCGCCTGCGTCGCTTCGCCCGCAAAATCGGGCTTTGCGTTCACGTGCAGCCACTTCTTTACGGTATTTGGATATTCATTCATAATGCTTACCTCTCTGCCGTTCGCCTTTCCCCAATCGTCGGATATTTCAAGGAACGGAACGCGCACCGAAAAATCGGCGACCGAAATCTCGGTATAATCGCTCACTGTAATTCCGCCGTCCGTCGGGTTTAACAGGTTGTTGATATATCCCTTTTCGTTTTCATACACAGTCTCTCCGTTCAGCTTGAGAGTAAACAAGCCCTCAAGGTCGCTGCCCTTGCTGAAAACACGGTTGACCTTGTTCAGCGTAAGCTCCACGCTGCCCGTCGCTTCGGTATTGTTTGCGCCGTAGTAGTCGGACGTCATCGAAAACTCTGTTCTCGTTCCCGTTTTTGAAAGACGCGCGGATGAATTTTCAAAGCAAAAACAAACGTCGCGCTCGTCGGGTAAGCGGTTGTTCGGGTAAGCCGTGTCGGAGATGTATTCGTCGCTCAGCTTATTATAAACCGTTATTGAAAGATTGCTGAATACCGATGTCATAAAGTCGCTCCGACTTTCCTCCGGCTGTTCGTCCGAAGTGTCCCCGTTTACTATTTTGACGGGTACAATCGCAGACACCGCCCCGCCCGCAGCGCTGTACGAAACGCTCGTCGCATTATCCGAGTCGTCGTTCAAAAGCTCGGCGTTGCGCCTTTGCTCAAAGTCTCTCAGCTTCGCAAAATACTCGTAAGGCACATACATTGTATCGTCCGCTATTTCGGGCGGAACGCTCAGCGTCTCGTGCCGACCGTCTATAACGATTTCTTTGCTTCCCTCGGTGAGCTCGGTCGTCCACATAAGCTTCGGTTGGGTTTCGGTGTAAAGATGCCCCGTGCGCGTTCCGTCCTCGTTTTCGGTTTCGGACATCGAAGTTAAATAGACCGTTGCTCCCTCAGTCCATATTTCGGTCGTGACTTTGCCGTTTTCAAACTTGATTTTGGAATTGTCAATGCCGTGCATATTCAAAAATTCACGCAGCGGCAGATAGTAAACCCCGTCCTTTTCAGCCGGAGTAATCGTATAACGCTGTCCGTTTCCGCTTGTCATAACATAAGCCTCTCTGCCCGACAGAGCGTCCATAGCGGCGGGAGTAAACCCGTTCGCCAGCGCAACTCCGCACATTCCCACGGTGAGCGACGCCGCAACGCAGAGCGCCACCGTCAGCTTGCTCCACTTCTTCTTTGTCATAATCATATCAAACCTCCTGAAAAGCTGTTTCTTGTTCTTTGCCATATTGTTGGCAAGAGCGGGCGAGCTTTGACATACCATATTGAGTATCATTTCGCTGTAGCTTTTTCTGCCGTCCATATCCATACCCCGCACGACCAATTCGTCGCAGGCGTATTCGCAGGCTTCGCCGACAGTTTTCACCATCAAATACGCCAGCGGATTAAACCATTGCGTCGCGTTTATAAGCACGGCAAACAGCTTTAGCCACGCGTCCTTATGGCGGTAGTGCGCCAATTCGTGACGAAGCATCAGCATATATTCGGTTTTGTTCATCTCAACCTTTGGTATGAGAAGCCGAGGTCTGAAAAAGCCTATGAGCATAGGCGAATGAACCATATCCGTACTTATGAGCCCAACGCGTCCTATCCTTCCGGCGGATTTCCCCAAAACCGCCCTTTTGTAAAAGGCTCGATACGAAAATAGGTATCGGCAGAGTGAGGCAATCGCGCCCGCGAGCCATACCGCAAGCAGTATTTCCTGCAGCGTAAGTGTCCTTCCGCTCCAAAAATCGCTTTTTTCGATTACGGCGCTATCCTCTCCGCCGCTTTCGACGTCTGTATCGGCATACAACTCTGTTTCCTGCGAAGCCTCTTGCGGAGCGTAAACATTTTCGCCCGCAGCCTCCGTTTGAAGCGGTCTGCTGCTCAATACGGCAAAGCCGTTTGAAAAGCCGCCCAACCTCATAGGCATAAGGAAAACCAGCATCGCCAAAATGCACAAGGCGCAGTAGACGCGCCCGCCGACCGCGTGAAGCAGACGGTTTTTAAGGCACAAAAGCGCCGCGCAGACAATGCTCCCCGACAGCGTTGCAAGAACAAACATCTCAAGCATTACTCAGACATCCTTTCATCAATAAACCTTTTCAGCTCGGCAATATCCTCCTTTGTAAAATTTTCATCGCGAAACAGCGTAGAAATAAGGCTCTTCGCGCTGCCGCGATAAATGGATTTTACAAAGTCCTTGGTCTGCATTGAACGATACTCGTCCTCCGTTATGACCGCCTCGTACTCGTGCGCGTGCGAGCGTCCTATTTTTTCGGATTTCAGAGCGCCTTTGTCAATCAGCCTGCCCGCCAATGTTGAAATGGTAGTCAGCTTTTTATCGGGGAGCAGCTCGGTAAGCTCTTTGGTAGTGACCTTATCGCCCTTGTCCCAGATAATACGCATAATTTCCATTTCCGATTTTGAAATATTCATGAATATCCTCCTCTCGCTTCTACGAGATGTTTTTATTATACAATGTGTAGAAGCGAATGTCAAGCCTTTTTTTGAAATTTTTTAAGAACATAAAAAATCCGGCAAAAATCCAATGATTTTTGTCGGTCATTTTTTATTTTGATTTATGGTTCGGTGCGTCGAGGGCGCCGCACCCTACATCGTCGCGACACGCGCAGAGCGCGGGCGTTGCGGGCGAACACGGTTCGCCCCTACATCGTCGCAAGTCGCTTTTTGGGAGCCCTGTAAAATTATAACAAAAGGATAACACGCCCATTTGGTTGTACGGGACGGCGCCCTCGACGTCCCGCTCGCACAACAGTGCAAAAAACATCTAACAAAATCAGTCGCGCTCTACACGCAGTGCGCCGCAGTAAGGTCGTTGCTTCTCGTCCCATAAAAACAGCTTTAATTCGGAGCCGCGTTCCTTCGCGGCAAATTCAAAGGTTATATTCCCGCTTTCGGTTATGGTTTCGCGTCTGCACTCAGCATTCACAAACTCGCCGTCTTTAAATTCCGAGGCGTATATGCTGACTCTTTCGCAGAACTCCTCAGCAAGAACCGTTATTGGAATTGTTATAATGCCGCCTTTATATCTCGCGCCTTCGATTTTCAAGCTCAGCGACGGCGTGGCTGTCGGCGTAGTCGTTGGTGTTGCTGTCGGAGTTGCGGTCGGCGTAGTCGTCGGTGTTGATGTTGGTGTTGCCGTTGGCGTGGCAGTCGGTGTTGATGTCGGTGTTGCGGTTGGCGTTGATGTTGGTGTTGCGGTTGGTGTTGCGGTTGGCGTAGCTGTCGGCGTTGTCGTTGGCGTAGCCGTCGGCGTTGCCGTTGGTGTAGCCGTCGGCGTTGCGGTCGGCGTTGACGTCGGAGTTGCGGTCGGGGTTGATGTCGGCATTGCCGTTGGTGTAGCCGTCGGCGTTGCGGTCGGCGTTGACGTCGGAGTTGCGGTCGGGGTTGATGTCGGCATTGCCGTTGGCGTAGCTGTCGGCGTAGGAGGCTCGACCTCGGTATAAGACAAATTATTTATCGCGCACGGACCTTCGCAGGTATAGATAACATAGCTCTTGTTCGGCTCGGTTTTGAGAGTCCGCGTCGCCGTGTCCGCGCCGTCAATCACTGTTCCGTTTTCCGCGTCGCAGGACGACAGGTCAATTTCGCCGCCGTCAAACTCCTTATAACGCACCTCGCCTTCGCCGCCGAAGTTCGCGTCGAACTTTAAAATGCCGTATTTCTTAGCGTTCACGAGAATATAGCGCTTCGTATCTTTTACGCTTTCCGCGTCTCCGACCGACGGCTCGGTAAACAATGCGCCCTCCGCGTCCGAAATACTGTCGCCCGCTCCGAGGCTTACGGTAAGGTCGGCATAATCGCCCGTATCGTTATATTTCATTCCCGCTATGCTCAAAGCATCGGCTCTGCCAAGCTTCCACTCATAGGTCTTTGCGTCGGGATTCTCGGCTCCGCACAGTGGTATATAACCGTCCTTTTCAAGCTCCAAGGGAAGCACAATGCCATCCTCATAAAGAGAGAAGCCGTCCAAATAGTCCTCTCTTATCTGTCTGAAAAGCTCATATCGGTTCGGGCAGAGAATTTGTATGGCGCGCTCTCGGTCTCTGTTGCCAAAGCAGGAAAAATAAAATCGGCAAAACTCAGCGAAATCCTCCGCATTATGGATTTTATCCTCCGAAGCTCCGTAGCTGGACATCGCAAATATATCGGCGAGCTTTGCATCGTTCCATTCGCCGCCGTAATACGACCAGTTTCCGCCGTTTCCCTTTCGAGCATCCAAAGAGTGTCCCATTTCGTGTATCATATTTTCCTCAATCGAGTCCGCGGCGTTCGGGTGATTGAGACGGATATACAAATGGGAGCCGGCGCTGTAATAGGAGTTATCGTTTGAGTTTTCAATGAGAATTGTCGCTATATCCTTTCGGTAAATATACGGAATTTTAACCACGATTTCCTCAAACCTCTTGGCGTTCGTCGAGGAAGTGGTGTTTGTTTTACTGTTCTCCACCCACATCTGTAATGTGTGTACCGGCATTCCGCCCTTTTCGTGGATATACAGATTATAGACAAGATATTCCTTAGTGCCGCTTTTGGCAAAGTGATACCAGTTCGGATAGCTCCACACGCTTTGCGGCGTGTCGGCTTCGGCATAAACACCGTCGGTTCCGGGGAGCGTTTCAATATGATAGGTAGAGCCTCGCTGCAGAGTTACCCAAGCCCCGCCTACCGAGGCGTAAGCGTTAAGCTCCCTTCTCTGGTTTTCCGCCGACGCGTTTTTTATCGTATCGTAAAGAGCGTCGAGCCGTCCGCGCGGAGAGGCGTTTTCGGCTATATATACGCCGCTTCGCTCAAACGCGTCCCCCGCCACGCTCTCATAAACCCTCTCTATCCTCTCGCGCTGTGCTTCTGTAATTTGCGCGTATCCTTCAGTTTTGGAAATCATATATAACGGACTTTCGCTGCTAAGCGCCTCAAAGGTTATCGCCGCGCGGTTTTCCTTATCGACCGCAATCAGTTCTCCGCTCTCTGACAAGCCCATATAAAGACCGTTTAGCATACTTTTAAGGTAATAGGTCTGATTAGAGACGGAATAGTTTTCGCACTTTTCGCGAAGCCAGTGCTGAGTGTTGTCGTTCATACCGTAAAAAATCGGGTCGGGTTTCATCTCCACGTTATCAAACCGATACTCGGCAGACGTAAGCGGCTCGTTCAGTTCGGCGGTGGCAATTCTGCGCGTAAAGCCGCGGTATGCCTTTCGGTATTTTTTAACAGGCACCTCTTCCTCGTAGTCCTCATCCCATTCCCAATCGGTATATTCTTCGATGTATGACTGATTGGAGCTTCGCGCCTCAAAGGCATAGCCGCCGTCGCCCATATCGCGCGGCAAAAATTGGTCGCTCATATCATCAACCTCGGTATCGCTCACCACGATTTTGCCGTCCTTTTCGCGCAGCTTTTTTCCGTCGGCAAAAATATGCTGATAACGCCCCGCAAAGCCTCGGTAAACCACGCCGGTCGTCAACGTGGAAATCGGCTGTCCGTCAAGGGATATATCGTCCGAGCCGCACAGGAACAGCTTGGCGCAGTCGGCTTCCGAGCTTACGACAGTGTCTATCGCCGCCGTGCCGCCGACTACCTCCGCCGCAGAGCAGGACTCCAAGCCCTCTCCTTTGCAGACCGCAAGAAGCAGGACGTCGCCGTCTGCCGCGCCGCTTATTGAAACGCTCAAAGCCCCCTCGGGCAAAACGGTATCGCTCCATTGAACGATCACGCCGTCCGCCGCGCAGGTCTGCGCGGAAAGCGGGAGCATACAAACAATGAGGAAAAAGCATAGTATTATTCTGTTGATTTTATATTTCTTTGTCAAAAAAGCCGTCATACTTCTTCCTCCCTTACATTCAAATTTGTTATGATATTTTATTTTATCACAGAAAGCATATTTTTTCAATATGCAAAACGTGCCTCAAACGCCCGAAACAAGCAAAAACAGACGCATCCGCGATACGTCTGTTTTTGCTATATTTATATTATAACGGTATCAATGGTGGAACAGGCGAAGTCCGGTGAAGAACATAGCCATATTGAACCTGTTGCAGGTCTCGATAACCTGATCGTCGCGTATTGAGCCGCCGGGCTGAGCGATAACCGTAACGCCCGACTTATGCGCGCGCTCTATGTTGTCGCCGAACGGGAAGAATGCGTCCGAGCCGAGCGCAACGTCCGTATTTTTATCCAGCCACGCGCGCTTTTCCTCCGCCGTAAACACATTCGGGCGGGTCTTGAACTTGGTCTGCCAAACGCCGTCCGCCAAAACGTCCATATACTCATCCGAAATATAAACGTCTATTGCGTTGTCGCGGTCAGGCTTGCCTATCTCGTCGAGAAAATCGAGCCCGAGCACCTGCGGCGACTGTCTGAGCCACCAGTTATCCGCCTTATTTCCCGCAAGACGGGTGCAGTGTATTCTCGACTGCTGACCCGCTCCTATTCCTATCGCCTGACCGTCCTTTACATAGCATACGCTGTTGGACTGGGTATATTTAAGCGTTATGAGCGAGATTATGAGGTCGCGCTTTTGCGCCTCGTTCACGCTCTTATTGTTTGTGACCGCATCTCCGAGCAGAGCCTCGTTTATCTCAAGCTCGTTTCTGCCCTGTTCAAACGTAACGCCGAAAACCTGCTTGCGCTCAATCGGCGCGGGAGTATAGTTCTCGTTGATTTTAATTATATTGTAATTGCCCTTGCGCTTGCTCTTTAAAATTTCAAGAGCCTCGTCGGTATAGTCGGGCGCGATAATTCCGTCCGATACCTCGTGCTTTATAAGCTGCGCCGTCGCCTTGTCACAGCAGTCCGAAAGCGAGATAAAGTCGCCGAAAGACGACATTCTGTCCGCGCCGCGCGCACGCGCGTATGCGTTGGCAAGCGGCGTAAGCTCTATGTCCTCATCCACAAAGTAAATCTTTTTAAGTGTGTCGGAAAGCGGAAGTCCGACCGCCGCGCCCGCGGGCGAAACATGCTTAAACGACGTTGCGGCAGGAAGTCCCGTCGCCGCGCGCAGCTCGCGCACAAGCTGCCAGCCGTTGAGCGCATCAAGCAGGTTTATATAGCCCGGCTTTCCGCACAGCACCTCAAACGGAAGCTCCCCATTCTCCATAAAGACCTTTGACGGCTTCTGATTTGGATTACAGCCGTATTTTAATTCCATTTCATTCATTTGTACTGCTCCTTTCACGAACCGCAAGGGTCGCTGTCATTTATTTTTATTGATAATCTTTGTTTCGGTTTTGCCGCTTTTAAGGTCTATAAATCTCACGAAAAGCGAGACTTTGTTTTCGGCATTGAGGCTGTTCCACAGCATATCTGTAAATTCGTCTATATTGCTCGGGATATCAACCGTTTTGGGTTCGCCCTCGTATGACGGGAGCGGATTTCCGTCGCCCATATAGGTATGTATGAAGTGTCCCTCTCCGGCAAGCGGATTTTTATAGCTGAATGAAAATCTCTCGCACGAGTCGGGATTGCCGTGTGCGCTCTTTAAAATCGACAGCGCGTAATTAAAGCCGCCGTCGTCGGTCTTGATTATGCCCGAAATTCTCGGCGTATAGTTCGGCGCGTCGTCCTCAAACTCGCGCGTGCGGAGCGACTGCTCAAACGTCATCTGCTGATTCATAAGATTATAAATCGTGTCGGTCTGGTCGCCGTTTGTGACAATGGTTTTGTTGCCGAGCACGCGCACCGGCGCGTAAATTATAAGGTGCGGGTCCTTCATTTTGGACGGGTCGAACGCCTGAGTGCGTATTCCGTCGCCGTTCTCGACAAACACGCGGTTTCGGCTGTTCTCGCTTCTGCCCATAATAAAATATGCGCAGACCGCCGACTTCCCGTCCGCCGACTTGCCTATCACTATTCCGCGTCCGGGGTACGGATTTGTTTTAAGCTCATTTTCAAGATTGACTTTCATTTTTAAACCGCCTTTCCTGCGAAAATTTATTTAAAATCATTTTGAATTTGCAATTTTGTTCACGGCGGCGGGAAGAATTATCCACTCCGCCTGCTCCATAACTCGCTTTTGCAGTATTTCGGGCGTGTCGCCGTCCAACACCTCGACCGCCTTCTGCGCTATTATTTCGCCGCCGTCGGTAATACTGTTGACGTAATGCACCGTCGCGCCCGTCACCTTAACGCCGCGCGCGAGCGCCGCCTCGTGAACCTTTAAGCCGTAGAAGCCGTCGCCGCAAAACGACGGGATAAGCGAGGGATGGACGTTTATTATCTTATGGTCGTACTCCTCTAAGATTTTGCCGCAAAGTATGCTCAAAAATCCCGCAAGCACAATCAAGTCCACGCCTTTTTTCCGCATATACTCACAAATCGCGTCCGAATGTTTTTCGGGCGACTCAAAATCCCGCCTCGATATTACCGCGGTCGGTATGCCGTGCTTCTCAGCCCGCTCGAGAGCGTAAACTCCTGCCTTACTTGCCGCGACCGTAACGATTTCGGCGTTTGTTATTTTTCCGCTTTCAATCGCGTCGATAATCGCCTGCAAATTCGTGCCGCCGCCCGACACAAGCACTCCCACTCTCAGCATATGTCTATTCCTTTCTCGCCCGACACGACCTCGCCGATTATGTAAGCCTTCTCGCCCATACCTTCGAAAAATCGCACCGCCGCGTCCGCTTCTTCCGCGTCTACCGCGAGGACAAGTCCGATACCCATATTGAATGTGTTGAACATATCGCGGTCGTCCACTCTGCCCATCTCCGCTATCATACTGAATATGGGAAGCACATCAAAGCTGCCCTTCTCTATTTTTGCATGTGTGCCCTCGGGAAGCATTCTCGGGATATTCTCGATAAAGCCGCCGCCCGTGATATGCGAAACAGCGTTCACGCTTCCCAACTCGTCGATTGCCTTCAGGAGCGGCTTTACGTATATCTTCGTGGGCTTCAAAAGCTCCTCGCCTATGCTTGTACCCAAAAACTCGCTGTACTGCATAAGTCTGCCGCCGCCCGTGGATGAAAGGTTGAATACCTTTCGGACGAGAGAGTAGCCGTTGCTGTGAACGCCCGACGACGCAATTCCTATGAGCGCGTCGCCCGCCTTAACGCGGCTTCCGTCAAGGATTTTGTCCTTTTCGACCAAGCCCACCGAAAAGCCCGCGAGGTCGTACTCGTCAACGGGATAGAAGCCCGGCATTTCGGCTGTTTCTCCGCCGATTAGCGCACAGCCCGCCGCAACGCAGCCGTCCGCAACTCCCTTCACTATATCCGCCACCTTTTCGGGAATATTCCTTCCGAGGGCAATATAATCGAGGAAGAACAGCGGTTTTGCGCCGCTGCAAACAATGTCGTTTACGCACATCGCAACGCAGTCCTGACCGACCGTGTCGTGCTTATCCATCAAAAACGCAATTTTAAGCTTTGTTCCTACGCCGTCGGTTCCCGAAACGAGGACGGGATTTTCATATCCGCCGCCCAGCTCGAAAAGACCGCCGAAGCCGCCTATTCCCGACACAACTCCCGGAATGGTGGTTCGCGCGACGTGCTTTTTCATAAGGCTTACCGCCTCATAGCCCGCTTCAACGTCAACTCCCGCCAGCTTATACGCATTCTCACTCATAATTTATATCTCCTTTTCTTGATTTTTATTACAAACGCCTAAGCGCGAGGTTACAGTTCAGCCGCCAGCTTTTTTACCTTTACGTCCTTTTCGGCAACGCCCGCCGCCATTCTCTCTTTATCGGCTCTGAGCGCATCCTTTAAATCGTCGTATTTCAGCGACAAAATCTGCGCCGCAAGTATTGCCGCGTTTGTGCCGTTGTCCACCCCGACCGTCGCAACGGGTATTCCGGGCGGCATCTGCACCGTCGCGAGCAACGCGTCCATACCGTCAAACGTGGATTTTATGGGTATGCCTATAACCGGCACAACAGTGTGCGCCGCCATAACTCCGCCAAGGTGCGCCGCCATTCCCGCCGCGCATATGATGACCTCAATTCCGTTTTTCTCCGCGTTTTTTGCGAACTCCGCCGCACGGTCGGGAGTTCTGTGGGCTGAAATAACATTTACGTCCACGTCGATTTTGAAGCTCCTGAGTTTTGATATACAGCCCTTGAGCTTTTCAAAATCGGAGTCCGAACCCATAACAACCGCAACCTTTGCCATAAAACATACCTCCTGTTAAACATATTAAATCAATAAATCAAATTTAAAATTTATTCACAAGCCGCCAGATACTTTTTAAGTATCTTTATATTTCGTTCCGCCGCCATCGGCATAAACTCGGAATAGCTCTCGCTCGCCTCCTCGTCGCCGTTGTCGGATATGGCGCGAAGCGCGGCAAACTCAACCCCGTTTATGTAGCAGACCTGCCCTATGCTCGCGCTCTCCATCTCATATGCGAGAGCGTCGAACTTTTCCGAGATTGCGTCGGCGTCGTGTCTGCTGCAAATAAACCTGTCGCCCGTCGCAATAACGCCGTATTTATATTCGATACCGCCCACGGCTTCGGCGGCGCGCATAAGATTTTCGGACAGCTTTTTACTGCACGGAATATTTATCAGATTTATGCCGCTGATAAAGCCCGCCTCGTCGCCGAGCGGAGATGTGTCTATATCGTGCTGAACGACCGAGCCGGCTATAACGACATCTCCGACCCTGAGGCTCTTATGTCCGCCCGCCACGCCCGTGCTGATTATAACGCTCGGATTATACTCCAAAATCATTGTCTGCGCGCACATCGCGGCGTACACCTTTCCCACGCCCGACACAGCGGCGACCACCTCTCTGCCCGACACCGTACCGGTAAAGAACTCAATTCCCGCGACCGTCTTTGTCTCCATTCCCGACATAGCCGCCTTTAAGCCCTCTATCTCGGCTTTCATCGCACCTATAACGCCTACCGTGCCGTGTTCTCCCTCGGGATACTGCAAATCCTCGCTTGTCCAATTCTTGATTTTGTCATAGTAGTTTCTCGCCTCATTCTGCGCGAGCGAGACGTTAAGGTTGCGGTAGTTTCCGCACTCAATCTCGGACGCGCCCGGCATCTTTCCGTCATAAATAATTATTTCCCTGAGGCACTCCTTTATTGTCGCGACGACCTCGCCGTGGTCTGCGTTTCTGACGAGCAGGTAAAAGCCCGTCTGACAGCCCATAGGTCCGAAGTAAATCACATCGTCGCCAATGTCGGAGTTGCGTACAAATGTCGCGAACAGATGCTCCAACGAGTGTATGGTGGGGTTGTCCATAAGTTCCCCCGTATTCGGCTTTCGGGTGCGCAAATCATATGTAGTCACGTCGCCGTCCACTCTCGAAATGTAAATCCCCACATCTATATATCTGTGGTCTACCGTGAAGCTCGCTATCTTTTTCATTTTGAAATTTAACACCTCTCCGCGCCAAAGCGCAAAATATATCAAAGTCTGTCTATTATACCCGCAATCAGTGTTTCAAAGGTGTCGGCAACGCTCTCGGTCACCCGCACCACCTCGTCGTGCTCGAGCGCCTCGGTCTGGATACCCGCCGCCATATTCGTGACGCAGGACATAGCCAGAACGTCCATACCGCACGAAACCGCGGCTATAACCTCAAACACGGTCGACATACCCACGAGGTCTGCGCCGTAGCGTCTGAGCATACGCACCTCGGCGGGCGTTTCGTACTGCGGTCCGCTCATACAGGCATAAACGCCCTCCTGAAGATTAAGCCCGAGACCGTAGCCCACCTCCTCGGCAAGCTCCAAAAGCCGCGGGGTATAGGCATAGCTCATATCCACAAAGTCGGGAAGCTCAAGCTCGGGGAGCTTAACTCCGCGAAGCGGAGACGCGCCCGTCATATTTATGTGGTCGCGTATCAGCACTAAATCGCCCGTTTCGTATGAGGTATTAACGCCGCCCGCCGCATTTGTGAGTATAATTCGGCGAACGCCCGCCTCATACAGCACCCATACCGGCATAGCCACCTGCTGTGCCGAATAGCCCTCGTAATAATGGACTCTGCCCTGCATAACTATAATGTACTTTCCTCGGTATTTTCCGAACACGAACTGACCCGCGTGACCCGCCGCCGTCGAAATCGGAAATTCGGGTATCTCGCGGTACGGAATCTCTATTCTTTCCTCGAGATTTTCCGCAAATCCGCCAAAGCCCGACCCCAGCACTATCGCCGTTTCGGGGACTATATGCGTCTTTGAGAGTATATATCCCGCCGCCTCGCGTATATGACTGTACTCCATATTTTAACACAAACTCCTTTTTGCCGCGCACGGCATATTCTATCTGAAATATTTTACTCCGCTTTCAAAAATTTTTCGGTCGGTATTTCCGGGAACGTTCTTATATATATTGTCTCCGTTTCTCTCGGAATGACCCATTTTACCGAACACTCTGCCGTCGGGACTTGTTATGCCCTCAATCGCGCAGTACGAGCCGTTCGGATTGTACGGCATCTCATAGGTCGGGTTGCCGTCGCCGTCCACATATTGCGTCGCAATCTGTCCGTTTTTGTCAAGCTCTGCAAGCACGTCCGCGTTTGCCACAAATCTGCCCTCGCCGTGGGATACCGCGACGTTGGCAAGCTCTCCGAGCTCCGCGTGAGCAAGCCACGGCGATTTTACCGACGCAACTCTCGTTGTAACAAGCTGAGAAACGTGTCTGCCTATCGTGTTAAAAGTAAGGGTCGGACAGCCCGCGTCGGTATCTATAATTTTTCCGTAGGGCACAAGTCCGAGCTTTATGAGCGCCTGGAAACCGTTGCATATACCGAGAATAAGTCCGCCGCGCTCGTTGAGCAGCTTCATAACAGCCTCTGCAATTTTCGGATTTCTGAACGCCGTCGCTATAAACTTACCCGAACCGTCGGGCTCGTCGCCGCCGCTGAAGCCGCCGGGAAACATTATTATCTGCGCCTTGTCTATCGCCTCAGCAAAGCTGTCCACCGACGCGTCTATGTCTTCGGGCTTTAAATTTCTGAATATGCGAACGTCCGCCACACCGCCGACGCGCTCAAACGCACGTGCCGAGTCGTATTCGCAGTTCGTTCCGGGGAAAGCGGGTATGAACACGCGCGGCTTTGCAAACGTGCCGCTCGGCTTTATCACCGCTCTCCTGCCGTACTCAAACTTCTTCATACCTACGTCGTCAAATCCGGCGCGGGTCGGATAGACCTTTTCAAGAGGCTTTTTCCAAATCGAAATAAGCTCGTCTATGTCCAAGGCTTCGCCGTCGAACACCAAAGCCTTGCCCGCCGTCGTGCGTCCGAGAGCGTAGACCTTAAAGCTGTCTCCGATAACGCCGACAGAAGCCGCGTCGCCGCTCAGTTCAAGTATAATGCCGCCGCAGTAGGCTCTGAAAAGATTAAGCCCGCCGCTCGTTATCTCGGCTCCGATTTTATTACCAAGCGACATTTTGCATATCGCCTCGGCAATTCCGCCCGAGCCTATCGCATACGCCGAGCGCACCTTTTTGCCGTTTATCATATCGTGCGTAAAGTCGTATATATTTTTAAGTCCGTCAAACGTCGGCAGGAAGTTTTCGTCATACTCGGGCAAAAGCAGGAGCAGATTGCTGTCGTTTGCCTTAAACTCGCTCGACACCGCAAGCGAAGCCGAAATCGGAGCTACCGCAAACGAAACCAGCGTCGGCGGCACGTCTATATCGTTAAAGCTGCCCGACATACTGTCCTTTCCTCCGATTGCCGCCACGCCCAGACCGAGCTGTGCGCGGTACGCGCCCAAAAGCGACGCAAGCGGCTTTCCCCACCTTTCGGGGTTTGAGCCGAGCCTTTCAAAATACTCCTGGAATGTCAGATAAATGTCTTTGCGGTCGGCGCCCGCGCACACCGCGCGAGTGACAGACTCCGCGACGGCGCAGTATGCGCCCGCGAACGGATTTGCCTTTGACACGCGGGGGTTGTAGCCGAACGACATAACCGTTGCCGCATCGGTCTCCCCTTTCAAAACGGGTATCTTCGCGACCATATTCTGCTGAGGAGTGAGCTGACAGCGTCCGCCGTAGGGCATAAACACGGTGTTTGCGCCTATGGTGCTGTCGAACCGCTCGACCAGACCCTTTTGCGACGCGATATTCAGGTCGCCCATCATATTTTTTATCTTCTCCGCCGTTGTGCCTCCGCTCACCTCAAAATCGTACGCGCCGCCGTCAAAGCTCATACCGCATACCTTAACGTCGTTATTCTTCTCCGCGCCGTTCGTGTTGAGGAAGTCACGGCTTATGTCAACTATCGTCTTGCCGCGCCACGTCATAACAAGGCGGTTCGTGTCGGTGACCTCCGCAACGACCGTGGCTTCTATGTTCTCGATATTCGCTTCTTTTATAAACTTGTCCGCGTCAGACTTTCGGACAACGACCGCCATTCTTTCCTGCGACTCCGAAATCGCAAGCTCGGTGCCGTCGAGTCCCTCATATTTTTTCGTAACCTTATCCAGATTTATGTTAAGTCCGTCCGCAAGCTCGCCTATCGCGACCGAAACGCCGCCCGCTCCGAAGTCGTTACAGCGTCTTATAAGACGGGTCACGTCGCCCTTTCGGAAAAGTCTTTGGAGCTTTCTCTCCTCGGGCGGATTACCCTTTTGCACCTCCGCGCCGCACTTTTCAAGCGACTCGTCGTTATGCGCCTTTGAAGAACCGGTCGCGCCGCCGCAGCCGTCGCGTCCCGTTCTGCCGCCGAGCAGTATAACAACGTCTCCCGCTTCGGGGACCTCACGGATAACATTCTTTTTGGGAGCCGCCGCGATTACCGCGCCTATCTCCATTCTCTTTGCAACGTAGCCCTCGTCATAAATCTCGCATACCTGACCCGTCGCAAGTCCTATCTGGTTGCCGTACGAGCTGTAACCCTGCGCTGCGCCGCGAACCAGCTTGCGCTGGGGCAGCTTGCCGTGCATAGTTTCGGAAACGCTCTTTCGCGGGTCGCCCGCGCCGGTCACGCGCATAGCCTGATAGACGTACGAGCGTCCGGAGAGCGGGTCGCGTATCGCGCCGCCGAGACAGGTCGCCGCGCCGCCGAACGGCTCAATTTCGGTGGGGTGGTTGTGCGTCTCGTTTTTAAACATAACGAGCCACTCCTCGGTTTTGCCGTCGTCGGTCTTAACGTCGACCTTAATCGAGCAGGCATTTATTTCCTCCGACTCGTCAAGAGCCTTCAAAAGCCCTCGCTTCTTCAGTTCCTTCGCCGCAATCGTGCCGACGTCCATAAGGCAGATATTCTTCTTTCTGTCTCCGTAGACAAACTTGCGCGACTTCAGATAGTCGTCATAGGTCTCGGATATAATGCCATCCTCTATGTCCACGTTTTCGAGCTTTGTGTTAAACGTGGTATGGCGGCAGTGGTCCGACCAATATGTGTCGATCATTCTTATTTCTGTTATCGTGGGGTCTCTCTTTTCGGTATCCTTAAAATAGGCGCGGCAGAACGCTATGTCGCCCTCGTCCATAGCCAGACCGTATTTGGCGATAAAATCCGCCAGACCCTTCTCGTCAAGGTCGGTAAATCCCTTGAGCACCTCAACGTCTGCGGGAATTTCGGTTTTTTCGGCGAGAGTTTCGGGCTTTTCGTCGCTCGCGAGCCTTGCCTCGACCGGGTTTATGCAATAATGCCTAACCGCCTCAAGCTCGGCGTCCGAAATGTCGCCTATGAGAACGGTTATCTTTGCGGTGCGCACCGCGGGGCGCTCCTTGGCGGTTAAAATCTGCACGCACTGAGCCGCGCTGTCCGCCCGCTGGTCGTACTGACCCGGCAGATACTCGGTCACGAAATAGCGACCGTCCGACAGGTCGATGCTCTCCTCATATACGTTGTCAACCTGCGGCTCCGAAAAAATGGTATTCTTTGCCTTTTCAAACTCCGTGTCCTCCATACCCTCGACGTCGTATCGGTTGATTATACGCACGCCGCGAAGTCCGCTGAGCATAAGATTTTCGCGAAGATCCGAGAGAAGCGCGTCGGCTTCAATCGCAAACCCCGCCTTTTTTTCGACAAATAGTCTTCTCGTTGGCATAATAATAACCTCTTTCAAAAAAATACAATATTATTGTACTGTTATTTACCCTCTTTGTCAACAATTTGATTGGTAAATAATTTGATTGCGGAGCTTTGCCGAAACGCGTCTTTAAAAAATTTGAAAAATTACTAAATTTGCTATTGAACTTTTTGAAAATTTTGGTATAATTATATTAAGCTAATGAAAGGAGCTGTTCAATTATGGATTTAAAAAGTTTCAGCCTTGAGGGTAAGGTTGCTCTGGTAACAGGCGCATCTTACGGAATAGGCTACGCAATCGCTTCGTCTTATGCGAAGGCGGGCGCGAAAATCGTATTCTGCGACATTAAGCAGGAATTTGTTGACAAGGGTCTCGCATCCTACGCGGCTGACGGTATCGAAGCTAAGGGCTATGTTTGCGACGTTACCAACGAGCCCATGGTTCAGGACATGGTTAAGAAGATTGAAGCCGAGGTAGGCGTTATTGACATTCTTGTTAACAATGCCGGTATCATTAAGAGAATACCTATGTGCGATATGACCGCCGAGGAATTCCGTCAGGTTATCGACGTTGACCTCAACGCGCCGTTTATCGTATCGAAGGCGGTTATCCCGTCGATGATTAAAAAGGGTCACGGCAAGATTATAAACATCTGCTCTATGATGAGCGAGCTGGGACGTGAAACCGTTTCCGCATATGCTGCGGCAAAGGGCGGTCTTAAGATGCTCACCAGAAACATATGTGCCGAGTACGGTGCGAGCAACATCCAGTGCAACGGCATAGGACCCGGATACATCGCTACTCCTCAGACCGCGCCGCTCCGCGAGAAGCAGGCTGACGGTTCGAGACATCCGTTCGACCAGTTCATCTGCGGAAGAACTCCGGCGGGCAGATGGCTCCAGGCTGATGAGTTGACAGGTCCCGCGATATTCCTCGCGTCCGACGCGTCAAACGCCGTAAACGGTCACATTCTCTATGTTGACGGCGGTATCCTTGCCTACATCGGCAAACAGCCGTAATGGCTGCTTAATCAAACAAAAACGGTGCGGATAAATTCCGCACCGTTTTAATTTTAAATTCAATTTTTAAAGCTCTGCCGCAAGCGATTTTGTAAAGCGTCCGACCGCCGCGACCTTGCCGTCGTCGTCGGGCGCGCTTCCTATCTGCTTTATGACCGCGCTTCCAACTATGAGCCCGTCGCAATAGCCGCGAAGCTCTCTCACCTGTTCGGGTGAGGAAATGCCGAAGCCTATACATCTCGGAATTTTCGCATACTTGTTTATACTTCCGAAAAGGCTTCCGAAGTCGGTTTTAAACTCCTGCCTCGTGCCCGTAACGCCGAGCGACGAAACGCAGTACAAAAATCCGCGCGCACTCTCGCAAATTTTGCTTATGCGCTCCTCCGTCGAGGTGGGCGCAATCATACTTATTTGATAAACCCCGTACTTTTCGGTGTATTCCGCAATCTCACCGCTCTCCTCAAACGGCAAATCGGGAATTATAACGCCGTCTATTCCGACCTCGGCGCACTTTGCAAAAAACGCGTCCGCGCCGTAGCTCAAAATGCTGTTGAAATACATAAGCAAAACGAGCGGTATCTGAGTTTCAAGGCGCAGCTTTTCGACAAGCCCGAATATTTTTTCCAAATTCACTCCGCCCGTGAGCGCGCGTATGTTAGCCCTCTGGATTACAGGTCCCTCCGCTATCGGGTCGGAAAACGGAACGCCGAGCTCCACTATGTCCGCGCCGTTTTTCTCCATTTCAAGAACCAGCCTTTCAGTAACGTCAAGGCTCGGATCGCCCGCGGTCACAAACGTAATGAGAGCCTTTTTACCTGCCGATTTAAGCTCGGCAAATTTTTTATCAACCCTGTTCACGAATTTCCACCCCCATATACTTTGCTACGCTGTAAACGTCCTTATCGCCTCTGCCCGATATATTGATAACCACTATATCGTCCTTTTTGAACTCGCCCGCGCGAACCATTTTCACAGCCTGCGCCACCGCGTGGGAGCTCTCTATCGCGGGAATTATTCCCTCTACCCTCGTGAGATAACGGAACGCATCGACCGCCTCGGCGTCGGTTATCGGGTAATATTCGCCTCTGCCCGTCGCCTTCAAATTGGCGTGCTCGGGTCCCACGCCGGGGTAATCGAGTCCCGCAGAAATCGAGTAGACGGGCATAATTCCGCCGTCCTTATCCTGCAAAAATATCGACTTCATTCCGTGCAGAACGCCCACCGTGCCGCAGGTCAGAGTCGCCGCGTGGCGGTCTGTGTCAACGCCGTCACCCGCTGCCTCGGCGCCTACCAGACGCACCGACTTATCGGGTATAAATTCATAAAACGCGCCCATCGCGTTACTGCCGCCGCCAACGCACGCTATAACACAGCTCGGGAGACGCCCCTCCTTCGCCATACACTGCTCCTTTATCTCGCGTCCTATCACGCTCTGGAAGTCTCGCACGATAGTCGGATACGGGTGAGGTCCCATAGTCGAGCCGAGAACGTAGAACGTATCGTCGGCGCGTGCGGTCCACGCGCGCATCGCCTCGTTGCACGCGTCCTTGAGCGTACCCGTGCCGCTTGACACCGCCGTGACCTTTGCGCCGAGCAGGTTCATTCTGAACACGTTCAGCTCCTGGCGGCGCGTGTCCTCCTCGCCCATAAACACTTCACACTCCATACCGAACAGAGCCGCCGCGGTCGCCGCCGCAACTCCGTGCTGTCCCGCTCCCGTCTCGGCAATAACCTTGGTTTTGCCCATCCTTTTGGCAAGCAGGGTCTGACCCAAAACATTGTTTATCTTGTGCGCGCCGGTGTGGTTCAAATCCTCGCGCTTTAAGTATATCTTGGGTCCGCCCAGATCCGCCGTCATCTTCTCGGCAAAGTATAAAAGAGAGGGTCGGTTCGCGTATTCTTTATAGTAAAAGTCAAGCTCCTTCAAAAATTCGGGGTCGTTCTTCGCCTCATTGTACGCCTTCTCCAGCTCGTCGAGAGCGTTCATAAGCGTTTCGGGCGCGTACTGACCGCCGTATTCTCCAAATCTTCCCTTAGACATCCGTTATCTTCCTTTCGCGTTTTATTCGTTTCTCTGCCCTATTTCGCCGCGCGTGCCGCTGCGACAAGAGCCGCTATTTTGTCCGCATCCTTAACTCCGCCGCTCTCCGCGCCGCTGCTTATGTCAACCGCGAACGGGTTAAGGCTTTTGATTGTTTCGGTTATGTTATCCTCGTTAATGCCGCCGGCGATAATAAGCTCCCCGGTCTTTACTCCGTCCAAAACGCCGTGGTCAAACATAACTCCGCTTCCGCCCGGCGTCTCCTCAACGAACGAATCGAGCAGAAGTCTGTCCGCGCCGAGAGAAGCCGCCTTTTCAATATCCTCCGCGCTCCTCACGCGCACCGCCTTCCATATCTCCTTATGGGTCATACCGCGCAGGCGGCGTATATACGTCTCGTCCTCGCCGCCGTGAAGCTGGATAACATCGAGCGGACATCTCTTTGCAATATCCGCGACCACGCGCATCTCCTCGTCAACAAACACCCCTACGACCTTGACGACGCGGTCGAGCATAGCCACAAGCTCGCTCGCCTGTTCGGGCGAAATGCGCCGTCTTGTCTTTGCGAAAATAAAGCCTATATAATCGGGCTTCGCCTCGTTTATCGCGATTATATCTTCAAACCGCTTTATCCCGCAAATTTTTATTTTGCTCATTACATTTCTCCTCTCATTTTTCTCACCGCGGCGGGAATGTCGTCCGAACGCATAAACGTCTCCCCTATCAACGCCGCGTCAACCCCTATACTGCGCAGATACTTCAAATCCTCCGAATTTTTGATACTACTCTCGCTCACAATGACCGCGCCCGACGGAGCGTATTTCATAAGCCGCTCGGTGGTCGTTATATCCTCGTTAAAGGTTTTAAGGTCGCGGTTATTTATGCCGACCACACCGAAGCCGAGCGCCGCCGCCCTCTTTAACTCCTCGCTGTCGTGCGCTTCGCAAAGGCACTGCATCGAAAGTCTGTGCGCCAATTTCTTAAAGCTTGCAAGCTCTTTGTCGCCGAGTATCGCCGCAATCAGCAGTATCGCCGACGCGCCGAGAGCGCGCGCCTCGTAAATCTGATATTCGTCTATTATGAAGTCCTTGCGCAAAAGAGGTATGTCCGCCTCGCCGCGTATGTCGCTCAAAAATTCGGGCGAGCCTCTGAAAAAATCGGTTTCGGTCAGCACGGACATCGCCTGTACGTCCGATTTAAGATACTCCCTCGCAATTTCCATATGGTTAAAATTCGGACGGATAAGCCCCTTGGAGGGCGAAGCGCACTTAACCTCCGCTATTATCGAAATCTTTTCGGGATTTTTGAGCGCGTCCGAAAAGTCAAGCGTATCGAGAACCGTTTTCTCCGCCCGCTCCGCGACTGATGAAAACGGCGTTTTATCTTTAGCCTTTTCAAGATATACCTTCTTTTTTGCGACAATATCGTCAAGTATCATTTTCAAAACCTCTTAAAATTACTTATTTGAAAGCTCCGCGAGCTTTTTGAGCTGCTCCGCCGCGCGTCCGCTGTCGATAGCCTCGGCCGCCTTCTTTATGCCGTCCTCCAGCGACTCAGCCGCTCCGCCGCAGTAGATTGCGGCGGCAGAGTTGAGCAGAACGATGTCCCGCCTTGCGCCCTTTTCTCCACTCAAAATGCCTCTCGTTATAGCCGCGTTCTCCTTTGCGTCGCCGCCCTTTATGTCCTCGGGCTTAGCGCGCTTGATGCCGAACTGCTCGGGGGATATGGTGTAGGTCGTCACCTTGCCGTCCTTGATTTCCGAAACCTGCGTATCCTCGTAGGTCGCGAACTCGTCCAAGCCGTCCTCGACGCCGCTCATAACCATACCGCGCGTCACGCCCGTTTTGAGCATAGCGTTTGCTATCGGCTCGGTCAGCTTTTTGTCAAAAACTCCTATTACCTGAGTTTTTGCGCCCGACGGATTGGAAAGAGGTCCCAGAATATTGCATATCGTTCTTACGCCGAGGTCGCCGCGCACCTCGTTCACATATTTCATACACGGGTTGAAAGTGCGCGCGAACATAAAGCCCACGCCTATTTCCTCCACGCACTTTTGCACGGTTTCCTGACTTGCCGTAATGTTAACTCCGAGCTCCTCGAGCACGTCCGCACTTCCGCTACGGCTCGACACCGCACGGTTGCCGTGCTTCGCAACAGGCACGCCCGCCGCCGAAATAACGAACGCGCAGGTGGTTGAAATGTTAAACGTGTTCGCTCCGTCGCCGCCCGTGCCTACGCAGTCGATATAGTTTCCGCTCGGACGTATGCCGTCCGCCTTGTTTTTCATAGTCAGCGCACAGCCGCCTATTTCGTCGATGGTCTCGCCCTTCATTTTGAGTCCGACAAGGAACGCGCTGACCTGCGCGGGGGTCGCCTTGCCGCTGAAAATGTCGTCCATCGCGTCACGCGCTTCTTCAAACGTAAGATTTTCAAAAGCCGTTATTTTTTTGATTGCCTCTTTAATCATATCACTTTTAACCTCCAAAATCAAATTTTCAAAAAGTTTTCTATTATTTTCATTCCGCACGGCGTGAGCACGGATTCGGGATGAAACTGTATTCCGTAGGTCGGGTGCGACCTGTGCTCCACCGCCATAATACAGCCGTCGTCGGTCGTGGCTGTGATTTTCAGCACGTCGGGCAGGCTGTCGTTCTCGATTATAAGAGAGTGGTACCTGCCGACCTGTTCTTCCGCTTCAAGCCCCGCAAACAGCTTTGACGAGGTATCGAGCTTTGCCGTGTCCACCTTTCCGTGCATAAGGTGCGGTGCGCGGACTATTTTTCCGCCGAACGCCTCGCCTATCGACTGGTGCCCGAGGCACACTCCCAAAATCGGGAGCTTTCCGCTCAGCTTTTGTATCAGCTCAATACATATTCCCGCGTCGGACGGATAGCACGGTCCGGGGGATATTATTATGCGTTCGGGGTTTTCCGCCGCGACCTCCTCCACCGTTATTTTGTCGTTGCGGTAGACCTTAATATCGGGGCAAAGCGTACCGACATACTGATACAGATTATATGTAAACGAGTCGTAGTTGTCAATTATTGTAATCATATCAGTTCACCCGCCTTTTTAATAGCAGTAATCATCGCCATCGACTTGTTGACCGACTCCTCGTACTCCTTTTCGGGGATAGAGTCGTACACAATTCCGCCGCCCGCCTGGACATAAGCCCTGCCGTTTTTAAACAGCGACGTGCGTATCGTTATACAACTGTCGAGGTTGCCGTTAAATCCGACATAGCATATCGCTCCGCCGTAAATTCCGCGGCGCACGTTTTCAAGCTCGTCGATAATCTCCATCGCGCGAACCTTGGGCGCGCCCGACAGAGTTCCCGCCGGAAGCGCGGCGCAAAGCGCGTCGAACACGCTCTTGTCCTCCCGCATTACTCCCTTTACGTCGCTCGTCATATGCATAACGTGGGAAAAATACTGTATATATTTAAACTTTGTCACGTTCACCGAGCCGAACTCGCAGACCTTTCCGATGTCGTTTCTGCCGAGGTCAACCAGCATAACGTGTTCGGCGTTTTCTTTTTCGTCGGCGGCAAGCTCTCTCGCCAGAGCCTCGTCCTCATCGCTGTTTGAGCCTCTCGGACGCGTGCCCGCTATCGGACTTGTCTGCACCGTTTTGTTTTCGACGCGCACCAGAAGTTCGGGAGACGCGCCCGCTATTTGGTAGTCGTCCAGCTTCAGATAGTACATATAAGGCGACGGATTTATAAGGCGTATCGCGCGGTAGGCGTTGAACGGGTCAACGTTGGTTTTCATCGAAAAGCGCTGCGACGGCACGACCTGAAAAATGTCTCCATTTTTGATGTACTCCTTCGCCTTTTCGACATTGGCGCAAAACTGCTCCTTTGTAAGATTGCTCTCCACCTCGCCGCACTCGCACTTATTCTGTTTTATAAGTCCGCGCTTCGCCGAGAAAATCTCGTCTCTTATTTTAAGCAGACGCTCGGTAACGCCGTCGTACTTTTCTCTGAGACTGTCATCTCCGCCCTCGCCGTCGGTATGGAGATTGACAATTATGATAAGCTTCTTCTTTTCGTGGTCGAATGCGACAAGCTCATCCGTAAACATAAAGTGCATATCGGGCTGGTTTAAATCGTCCTTCGGCGGGTTGGGCAAATACTCCGAAAGGCGCACAACGTCGTAGGCAAAATAGCCCACCGCACCGCCCGAAAACTGCGGAATATCGGACAGGACGGGCGATTTGAACCTCTCGCACATCTCGCGCAGAGCCTTTATCGGGTCGCCCGTTTCGTTGTGCTCCTCGCCGCTTCGGTCGGTTACCGTGATTTTGTCGCCGTAGCTCTTAAAAATCATAAACGGGTTCCTGCCCACAAACGAATAGCGCGCAAACTCGCGGTCGCCGTCCGCCGATTCGAGCAAAAAGCAAAACTTATCTCTCTCCAGAATTTTGAACACCGAGATAGGGGTGTCCATATCCGCGTAAAACGAAAGCGTTATCGGAATGATATTGTTGTTCTGCGCCAAATCTTTAACCGTGGTAAAATCGGGGTAAAACATAAAAAATTGCCTCCTTAATTTTATAAGCAGACATGAGATTATTAAATTCAAACAGGTTTTTCGCACAAAGACACAAAAAGCCTCTACAAACAAAACTCATCTGTTCCAATCTCCGCTTTGCACTCGGTGCAAAGCACTCATCTCATCTCATCTTGGTTTATTATACAGGACTGTGCGCCGTTTGTCAACAAAATTTTTGAAAATATTTTTTAAAAGCCGCCGAAAATTTTTCGGCGGCTTTTGATTTTTTGTCAGTTGTTCGCCCTCTTAATCTCGGGCGGGGTTTCTGTAATCGGACGCATACCGTTTACGCTGTTCCAGATATATGCCTTAATCGACACCGTTTCGTCGGGTAAATTCATCTTAACGGTCTGCTCTTTTTCGCCCTTTAGCGAAACCGTTGCGATGCAGTTTATAATTCCGTACTCGTTATATCCCGCGAGGATTATATCGCACGGTTCAAGCTCGGAGCCGCTGATGCAAAACTCTATTTCGCCTCCGCCGAACGCGCTGACCTCACTGCCATTTTGCCTGAACACTACCTTTGGCAATTCGGGCGCGGGTTCGGTAGGCGTCGGATCGGTAGGTGTGGGTGCAGGGTCGGTCGGCGTGGGCGTGGGGTCGGGCTGCTGAGATGAGCCGCCCGCTGAGGTAGGCACAAACGAAATGCCGTAATACTCGCCCTTGGAGCCTGCCGTATATATGTAGTATGTCGTACCCGCCTTCAGCTCCGCGCTCGTCGCCATATACTCGCTCGGATATTCCGCTTCGGGGTCGGGCGTGGAGTCGAGGTCTGTCGCGGGCTCGTTTTTATACGAAGCCGCCACGTTTCCGCCGTCATCGTTTATTATAAATTCCTTGCTGCTGTTTACCTTATAATATACCGTGATAACTCCGTCAAATTCGGGCTTATAGGTAAGCGAACTGCCCGTCTTTCCGTTATCACTCGGATTGTTGCCGCTGGAGATATATCCGATAAAGTTATCCACGCTGCCTATCGAGCGGCTGCTCTTCGGCACAAAGGTCATATCGTCGTTAACCGTGAGGTTTTTCATTAAAGAGCCGCCTGTCGGTACGTTCTCGCTCGCCTTCCACATTTCCTCGGCGCCGGTGTGACCGAAAGTTATGCCGACAAATCTGCCCTTGGAGCCGGCGACATATATATAATATGTACTTCCCGCCTCGACGGGAGCGGTCAGCATCGCGTTACTGCCCGCGGCTGAAACGGATGAGAGGCAGTCGTCCTGCGACTTTTCGCCCTCTTTAACGATATAAGCGGTCTTAACGCTCTCCTGCTTGCCGTCCGCCGCCGCTGTACCAAGCGAGGTTATATACGCGGTCACAAAGCCGTTCTCGTTCGGAGTATATTTAAAGCCCGTACCCGTCGCAACACCATTTTCCTTATCCCAGGTGCCGTTGTTGTCTCCCGAAACGTAATAGTTATACGTTTCGCTGTAATCGGTGCCGTTTATCGTATAAGAGGTCATACCCTTTCCCGCCGACAGAGTTTCGAGGGGATACAGTCCGTCCATAAGCCTGCTTCCCGCTCCCTTATTCTTGTCGCTCTCCGACGCAATCCATCGGGTCGTGGTAGACTTCACGGTGACGGTAAAATACTTTTTCATCGTATAGTCCTTGTTGACAATCTCCGCGACCAGAGAAGCGCTCTCGTCATCTCCCGAAGGACGATTTACGACGGTAACGACGTTATTTTCTATCTCTATAAGCTCGGACGCGCTCGACCAGCTTATCGCGCTGCCGTTTTTGCTTCCGACTATTGGCAAAGGAAGCTCTGCGGGGCTGATTATGGGCTGTGTCGGGAGAGAAATTGCCGCCGCGTCCTCGCGGGCGGGAGCGTATCCCTCATAAATTCCGACCGGCTCGGACACCGTAACAACTCCCTCGGGGAATGCGTCAACCGTCAAATCATTTATATAATATTCTATATTCGTATAGCCCTGACCGAGATAATCGTCCCGCGAGTCGTCCTTGCCGACGTTCAAGCCGCGCTCTTTTTCCCACACGTCGTCCATACCGTCTTTATCGCTGTCGGTAATCGTCTGCTTTTCCTCTTTGGGATAGAATTGGTCGTAATCCATATACTGAATGCCGTAGGTCTTTATCGCCTTCGCAAGCGCGGAGTCGCTGTTTGTGAAATCCGAGTAAGAGCTGAATTTTCTGCCGCCCGTCAGCGAACCCGTACCCGTGTAGGTTTCATAGAGCACACGTGCGTCTATCAGGGGTCTCGAGGCATCATTTTCGTATTTATAGCCGCTTGCGGTATTATCTACGGGATGAACGCCCGCGCCCGAATACCTCACGACCTTAAGATACGCGTCCTCGGCGGTGTCGAGACTGTTGACTGTCGAGGCGTCCTCACCGTTGACCGCGGGCACCTTGAACGGAGAGTTCACGCGGTACGTACCCTCGGAAAATCCCGAAACGCCCAGCCATTGGTTTTTGTTCTCTATGTCTTTGTTGTAATAGCTGTTATCCTTTTTCCTCATAGTGTTGCCGTCTATGTAAAATCTGTAATTCTCGCGGCTCGAACCGCTGGAATTATTGAGAAACCTGTAACCGCTCTTGGTTGACGGTCCCGCCTTTAAATAGTTATTCACATAGTTGATATGACCGAGCGTGCCGTATGCCGTCTGATAACCCCAGTTATATATGACGTTATTTGTAAAGTCCATCGGCTCGCTTCCCTTTTCGACCTTGCCGCGGAAGTTTCGTGACAGGCTGTGACACAGAAGATTGTGGTGCCACGAATTTTGACCCTTGCCAAACATCGCGCCGAAGCCGTGCGCTCCCTTTGAATGATACGAAACGCAGTTTGACGGACCTATTATTGTGTACTGCACGGTCTGGTTCATATTGCTCGAATAAAGTCCGAACTGCTCGTCATTTGCGAAGCCTATGGAGCAGTGGTCGATGATAGAGTTGGAGCCCTTGTTTCCGCCCCACGCGTCGTAGTCGGACTCCTTGCCCTTCTCGCCCGGGCGGGAGCTTACAAATCTTATTATAATATTATCTCCGCCCATACCTATCTTTCCGTTACGCAGAGTAATTCCCTTGCCGCCGGGCGCGGTCTGACCCGCGACCGTGACGTTGCCCTTTACGATAACGTCCGACTTCAAATTTATCGTGCCGCCGACCGCAAAGACAACAATGCTGTTGGAGTGGCTGACCGCCTCGCGGAATGAGCCCTCACCGCTGTCGTTGAGATTGCTGACGATACGCACCTTGCCGCCTCTGCCGCCCGTCGCGTACTTTCCCGCGCCCTCCGCACCGGGAAACGCGAGCAGGAGCGAGGAGCCGTCGTCCGCCGCCGCAGGTACGGCGATACTGCCGATAACGACAGCCGCCGCCAAAAGAATATTAAAAAGCTTTGCTTTGTGTTTCATAACTGTTCACCCGCTCCAATCTAATAAAATTTAAACTCAAAAATTCGTCTGTACCCTATATTTTATTTCTCTGTTTTGAGAGGACCGAAGCCCGCCGTGCGTACACATTCCTGTCCTTCCTCGGTCAGCATAAACTCCGCCATCTTTCGCGCGGGCGAGTTTTCGGGCTGACTTTTTAGCATAACGACATAGGTGTTATTCGAGAGAGGATAACTTCCGTCCGCTATGGTTTCGTCGGTCGGGAAAACGCCGTCTATGCTGAGAAGCTTCAAATTTTTATGCGTTTCGTAGAACATATCCATATTGTTGAAATAGTAATATATGCTGTAACCCAGTCCGTAGCCCACGGGGTCGTCGGTCTGAGCGTCCATAACATTCGTAAGTATATTCGCCATAGTATCCGACGTATTTTCTGTCCTTATCTTCTCGTTTATCTCATTTCCGTTTAAGAAGTGGCGCTCCATCTGCGCGTGACTGCCGCTGTCGTTATTTCGGCAGTACGGATAGAGCAGAGCGTCCGCGCCGCCCACCTCGTTCCAGTTTTCATAGGCGTTATTGACATAGATATTTGTAATCTGTTCGGAGGTCAGTCCTTCGGACGGATTATCCGCGTTCGTGAAGAATACCATCGCGTCGTAGGCAACCGGAATAAGCTCCAACTCCACGCCCTTTTCCTCGGCAAGCGCGAGAATGTCCGACGCGGGATAGACCGAAGCGAACAGCATATCAACCTCGCCGTTTATGAGGCGCTCGTATGAAGCGTGGCTCTTGCTGTGAGAAGCGGGCTTGTCTTTATGATCATAGCCGTTGAGGAACAGCTCATTATAGACAGCCTCGGTGAACGGATATGTTGAAGTAGAGCCGTCGATGACAGGCATTTCCTTATCAAAGCCGTATTTGATTGCGGCTTCGGACGGGTAGCACTGAAAGCTCTCCAAAACGTCTCTCAAAAGTCCCGCCGCCTCAAATCTTAAAGCCTCGTTTTGCGGAGCGTAGACAAACCTGCCCTCGTCGCTTGGGTCTTCGGTGTCATATTCGTAATCGAAAATATTCAAACTTCCGAATTTTGCGTACGCGTTCAACGCCCAATCCGAAATTTTGTCGGTGTCCGCCGCGAGAAAATTCTTATCCACGTCGGCTGCCGTCGCGCCCTCCGTCTCATAGCAAAGTCCCGCCGTAACCGCCGCGCGGTACGCCATAACTGTAAATTCCTCACGGGTCACGGTTCTGTCGGGGTGAAATCCGCCGTCAGGCTCGCCCTCCGCTATTTTGTACTCCTTTGCCGCCGCCAAATTATCCGCGAACCAGTCGCCCTCGGCAACATCGTTAAACCCGCCGTGATAGTCCGCCGTAACGCCGAGCATACGGGTGATTATCGTTGCCGCCTCCGCGCGCGTTATCGTATCGTACGGGCGCGCGCTGCCGTCGTCGTCGCCGTTAATAAGACCGCATTCCGCCGCCGCTTTCATCACATAAAACTCATACGAGTAATCCTCGGGCATATCGGTAAATTTAACCTCGTCCATGATAAACGCCTCGATAGAACGGTCGGCGTTTTCGGCGGGAACGGTTGCGAAAATTCTTCCGTCGTAATATGCCGACATTGAGATAGGCGTTTTGTCGTCGGCATAGCGCGCGAGTATGTTGCCGCTCCCACGGCTCTCGGTCCAAAGCCGCTCCGCGAGCGTACTCGGCGCGCTCAAAACCACAAATTTTTCGCCGTCGTCCGCCGCAAATGCGGTCGGCAAAAATGCCGAAACAACAGCCGCGGTCAGAGCCGCCGCCGTAATTTTTTTAAAAATTGTTTTGTATGATTTTTTCATACGTTCTCCCTCACCGATAATATATTTTTATTTTTCGCAAACAGGTAATTATGACAATTCAAGCCGCGGGGTATTCCCACGGCTTGAATAAAACGTCACAATCAGTCCGTGATATGCGCGATAGCCTTTTGCGGGCATTTCGCGGCGCACGCGCCGCAATTTACGCAAAGGGCGGGATTTATAACCGCGATATTGTTATTAAACTCAATCGCGCCGTTGGGGCAGGTTTTGGCGCAAATTCCGCAGCCGATACAGCCTGCCGAGCAGTTTTCCTTAACGAATTTGCCCTTATTTCTCGATTTACACGAAACCAGATATTCGCTGTTTGCGGGCAGAACCTTGATAATTCCGCGCGGACATTCTCTCGCGCAGGCGCCGCACGCAACGCACTTTTCGGGGTCAATGACCGCAAGTCCGTTTTCAATCCTGATAGCTCCAAACTTGCAGACCTTGGCGCACGAGCCGAGTCCCAGACAGCCGTAGTTGCACATCTTGGGTCCGCCGCTCAAATTCGCCGCCGTTCGGCAGTCGGGCGCGCCGTCATATATGTACTTTACCTTTGCGTTGTCGAAACAGCCTCTGCACTGAACGCGGGCAATCATTTTAACGTCTTCCTCCGCCTCAACGCCCATAATGTCGGCAATCTGCTTTGCGACCGCGTCGCCGCCGACGGGGCACATATTTGTTCTCGCGCCCATATTGCATATCGCTCCGGCATACGCGCTGCAGCCCGCAAATCCGCAGCCGCCGCAGTTCGCGCCGGGCAGGACTTCGAGTATCTTAGGTATTCTCTCGTCGGTCTTTACCGCGAATATCTTAGACGCAATTCCCAAAAGCGCGCCGAAAACAAGTCCCATTCCACCGACTATCGCAACGGGAAGCAGTATATCCTTATAAGTATTTATAAAATTCATAACAAAGTCCATAATTAAAACCTCCCACAGCTTTTAAAACGACAGTCCCGAAAAGCCCATAAACGCCATAGCCATAAGTCCGGCGGTTATAAGCGTTATCGGCATACCCTTTAAAAATTCGGGTATATCCGAGGTTTCAAGCCTTTCGCGTATTCCCGCCATAAGCACTATCGCAACCAAAAATCCCACGCCCGCCATAAAGCCGTAGAGCGTTGAATAAAGGAAGGTCGGACCCTCGGTAAACTTTGTGGTATTGAGTATCGCAACGCCCAGAACCGCGCAGTTCGTAGTGATAAGCGGCAGATAAATTCCGAGCGACTCATAGAGCGCGGGGATTGCCTTTTGCAAAAACATCTCAACAAACTGCACCAGCACCGCAATAACCAAAATGAACGCTATCGTCTGTAAATAATCGAGTCCGAACTTCACGAGGAAGTACTGCACGACCCAGGTGATGGCGGACGCAACGGTCATAACGAAAACTACGGCAAAGCCCATACCCGACGCGGTTTCAACCTTTTTTGAAACGCCGAGGAACGGACAAATTCCGAGGAACTGACACAGCACGAAGTTTTCAATAAATATCGCGCCTATTGAAAGTGTGAAAATATTTCTGAGTATCTCAAGCATTCTTCTTACCTCCTCGTCCTCTTACGGCGTTAATTATTCCGAGCAGTACGCCGAGCGTCAGGAACGCTCCGGGCGCAAGCAGCATAATCGAAGCGGGCTGGAAGTTCCACGCCTCAGGGAATATCGACATTCCGAGTATCTCTCCCGCTCCCAGGACCTCACGCACAAGAGCTATGAGAACAAGGGCGCAGGTAAATCCCAAACCCATTCCCAAGCCGTCGAGCGCGCTGAGCCAAACCGAATTTTTGGAAGCGAACGCTTCTGCACGTCCTAAAATTATACAGTTTACAACTATCAGCGGTATATAAAGTCCGAGCGACTCGTAAAGGCCGGGCAGATACGCTTCGAGAGCCATCTGCACTACCGTTACAAAGCCCGCTATAATAACTATGTATGCCGCAATTCTTATCTTTGACGGTATCAGCTTGCGGAGCAGCGAAATAACTATGTTCGAGCAAATCAGAACCGCCGCCGCCGAAAGACCCATACCTACCGCGTTTGAAACTCCCGTAGTCGTCGCGAGCGTCGGACACATTCCGAGAAGCAGGATAAACGTCGGGTTTTCATAAAGCAAACCGTTTAAAATGGTCTTAATTGATTTCATATTACTCCACCTCCGCTTTCTCGCCGACTTCAACGGGAACCGCATCCCCTATGTCCGCGTTTTCGGGCTCCGCGCTCTCGGACTCAACGCTTTCGGGCTCGGTGCTTTCGGGTTCTTCGCTTTCGGATTCAACGCTTTCGGTAAAATCCGAGCTTACAACAACGCCCGAAGCGGCTTCAAGCGCCGCGTTTACAGCCTTGGTGACCGCCTTTGATGTGATGGTCGCGCCCGAGATAGCGTCGATCTCGTTTCCTGCCGCGCCGCCGCCCTTCTTAACGGTTATGCCGGCTTCCTTGCCGCCGTACTGGTCTTTGAAGGTATCCTTCTGGGCGTTTGCGCCAAGACCCGGAGTTTCGGAAAGGCTGAGTATTTCAATCTTATTGACGGTATTTTCGCCGCCTTCATTATTTATTCCGACCATAACCTGAATGTCGCCGCCGTAGCCCTCACTGCACGTAGTCGTTACGACATATCCCACACACTCGCCGTCGGTAAAGCCGAGCTTGAGCGCATCCACGGACACTCCCGTCTCGGAGAGCCGGATGTTTGAGGTGTCAAAGTCGTCGGAAAATTCATCGGCGTCAAGCACCGCCTGCTGAGCCTCGGTAATTTTCTGTTCGGTATTCATAGCTATTACAGGCTCGGTCAAACTATTTACAAACGCAAGCGCAAAGGTAACTATTGCGGTAATCAAAAACAGCACCAGCGCAAGCACAACGGGATTTGAAGTTTTCATTTACGCCACCTCGCCTTTCTTCAATGTTCCGAACGGCTTGGGTGCGGTTATTTTGTCAATAAGCGGAGCCGCAAGGTTCATAAGCAAAATCGAGTACGAAACGCCCTCGGGATAGCCGCCGAATTTTCTTATAACCGCGGTGAGAACGCCGCAGCCGATACCGAATATGATTTGTCCTTTTTTGGTGTACGGAGTGGTCGTATAGTCGGTCGCCATAAAGAACGCGCCGAGCATAAGACCGCCCGCGAGTATCTGATAAATTCCGTCCTCACCGAATATGTACGACAGCACAAATACCGTGCCTATATAAGCAATCGGGGTGTGAAGCGTGATAACCTTGCGGATAACAAGGTACGCCGCGCCTATCAGAATTGCGAGAGCCGAAATCTCTCCGATACAGCCGCCCACATTTCCGAGGAACAAGTCAAGATAGGACGGAAGCTCGCCCGTCGCCTCGCCGCCGAGCAGCGCGAGCGGGGTCGCCTGAGTTACCGCGTCCGCGTTTCCGATTATGTGGAGCTTGGTAAACGGAGCTACCCACGTTGTCATCGGGAGCGTCCACGACGCAAGCAGAAAAGCACGTCCGCCCAGCGCGGGGTTCATAAAGTTATGTCCTATACCGCCGAACAGCTGCTTAACTATGATTATCGCAACAAAGCAGCCTATAATCGCCATCCAAAACGGCAGTGTGACGGGCAAATTCATAGCAAGGAGCATACCCGTTACCACAGCACTCAAATCGCCGACGGTGGATTCGCGCCCAAGCAGCTTTTCCCATAAAAACTCAAATAACACGCAGGACACCACACATACGAGCGTAAGCAGTGACGCACGGTAGCCCATAACGATTATGCCCGCGATAAGAGCCGGTAAAAGCGCGATTATAACGTCGAGCATTGTAAGCTGAGTCGTGTTGCCTCCGCGAACGTGCGGAGCGTTTGAAACTATCAGCTTGTTGTTGATTTCAGCCGCCTTTACCGTATCGACTTCGGCGGTCTTGTCAACGTCTTGGTTCAAATTTTCGTTCAAATTATCCATACTCTCTCCCTCCTCATTCCTTTTTACTCTCGGCAACCTTTGCCGCTTTTTCGGTCTCGCCCGAAGCCGCGTCGGTCTTAGCCTTTGCTTCTTCGGCTTTAGCCTTTTTCTCCGCTTCTGCTTTGGACTTTGCCGCCGCCGCACGGATTTTTGCCTTTGAAGCCTTTATGTTCTGAACTATCGGCTTTTTCGCGGGGCAGGTAAACGTACACGCGCCGCACTCGATGCAGTCCATAATATGATTTTTCTCCAGCTTCTCCATATCGCCGAGAACCGAAAAGGCGTTAAACACGTTCGGGAGCAGGCTCATAGGGCAGGCACTTATACATTTGCCGCACCTCAGGCACGCGCTCTGCTTCGGAAGCTGAGCCGCTTCCTCGTCGAACGCCAAAAGTCCCGATGTTCCCTTTATAACGGGAATGTTGAGAGACGGCATAGCCATACCCATCATGGGACCGCCCATAATGATTTTGGACGGGGTTTTAACAAAGCCGCCCGCTCCGCGGAACACCTCCTCAAACGGGGTGCCTATTCTTACTCTGAAATTGGACGGCTCCTTTACGCAGTCGCCCGAGACGGTGACAATTCTCGATATGAGCGGCATACCCTTTGTCACCGCGCGGTAAATCGCCGCGCAGGTATCCACGTTGTCAACTACCGCGCCCACGTCCATAGGCAGCTTGCCGGGTGGAACGCGTCTCTTGGAAACCGCTTCGATAAGCTGCTTCTCCGAGCCTTGCGGATACTTGGTTATAAGCGGCACGACCCGAATTAAATATTTCTTTTCGTAAAGCGCGAGACCTTGCAGACGCTTTATCGCATTCGCCTTGTTCTGCTCAATTCCTATGTAGCCCTCGTTGAGTCCGAAAATCCTCATTAAAATTTTAAGACCGCCGATAACCTCCTCCGGACTTTCGAGCAGTACGCGGTGGTCGCTCGTCAGATACGGCTCGCACTCCGCGCCGTTGATAATGACGTACTCGATTTTCTTGTCGGGCGGAGGAGACAGCTTAACGTGGGTCGGGAACGTCGCGCCGCCCATTCCGACAATGCCCGCCGCGCGAACAATGTCGATAATCTCCTTCGGTGACAGCGACTCAAAGTCCTCGTTTCCCGCAATCGACGGGTCAATGGTGTCCTCGTGGTCGTTTTCAATCACAATCGAGTCCACCAAGACGCCCGACGGGTGCATTCTCGGCTCAACCGCGGTAACGGTACCCGAAACCGACGAATGAATGTTAGCCGAAACAAATCCGCCCGCGTCCGCTATTTTCTGACCCATAAGCACCTTGTCGCCCCTCTTTACGCAAGGCACGGCGGGCGCGCCTATATGCTGTGACAGAGGGAACACAAGCACGTCGGGTGCAGGCAGGTCTACGATTGCCTTTTTGCAGGTCGACTCCTTCATATCATTGGGATGAACTCCGCCGCGCGAAAACGTACGCAGCTTATCGCCGTTGATACTGCCGCCTAAGAATTCCTTAAACATAGCTTCATCTATCCTTTCCCGAAGATGCGAAGGCACAGCGGCTCTCCGCTCTTCTGTTTTTAAATATTTTTCAAGGTCTTTTATATAAATTTAGTCTTGTCTTACAAATATTATTCCGTTTACCGGGACGCGACCGTTTTAAATAATTTCGCAAAAATTCCGTCCGAATACCGCCTCGCGTTGAGCGCAGCATACACCTTTCTTCTATTATATACAAAAAAATCGGCTTTTTCAACATTTTTTTGATAAATTTTATCTACAAATTATTTGCAAAAACTCAAAAGGCGAAAAAGCAAAAAGGTTCCCGTTTCGGGAACCTTAAAAATCAGCTTTTTTGCCGAATTGGGGCAAAGCGGGAACGGCTTTAGCCCTCATAAGACCTCTGTATACCAAGCACGCGATTATGTAGTCCGCTATGTGGTGCAAAAACGTACCCGCAACCGTGATGAGCGCGAGTATCTCGGTCGAATAGCCCGCCTGCGGGGTCGAAAGACCCGCAGCGAAGAAAATCATAACCACAATTCCCTCAAGCACCGCGTGGATAAGGGCGGTCACAACGCAAACAACTACCAGGTTTGCCTTTGTGTGCGTGATTATGTAAGAGCCGACCAGCGCAAACGCTATATGCGACGCGGCGCGCACCGCAACGACAAGCGGAGCGGTGAAGAAAAAGCCTATCGTCGTACCCACCGCGGTCAAAAGCGCGGCAAGCGGGGATATGAACATAGCGATAATCACCGGAACGTGCGCCATAAGGGTCGCGGAATACGGTCCCACCACTATTCTGAAAGGAGGACCCACAAAAATCATCGGAATTAAAATTCCTATCGCTATAAGCAGGGCGACTACCACCATATCTCTCGTTGAAAAGTTTTTCATAACATAACATCCTTTCGTCTTTCGACAAATTTATAATTTATGTCAAATTTATTATTAGATAATATAATAACACATTATTTGAGAAAAAACAATTGATTTTTTATTTCATTTATGTTACAATAGTCAAAATATATAAGAATTACCGAATTTATTTTGAAAAGGATGTGTGACCGAGATGTATGTTGATAAGTTCGCAAAAGAGGGATTGACATTTGACGACGTTCTTCTTGTACCTCAGTATTCGGAAGTTGTGCCGAGCCAAATCAATCTTGAGACAAGGCTGACCAAGAAAATCAAGCTCAATATACCCCTTATGTCCGCCGCGATGGACACCGTTACCGAGTCGGGAATGGCTATTGCGGTTGCCCGCGAGGGAGGCATAGGAATTATACATAAGAATATGAGCATAGAGCAGCAGGCTCTCGAGGTAGACCGCGTAAAGCGCAGCGAGCACGGCGTTATCGTAGACCCGTTCTCGCTCTCTCCCGAAAATACCCTTCAGGACGCCGAAAATCTTATGGCGAGATATAAGATTTCGGGCGTTCCGATAACCGAGGGCAAAAAGCTGGTCGGAATACTCACAAACCGCGACTTGAAGTTTGAGACGGACTACTCAAAGTCCATTGCGAGCGCGATGACAAAGGATAACCTCATAACCGCGCCCGAGGGTACGACTTTGGAGGAGGCTCAGGCAATTCTGCACAAAGCAAAAATAGAAAAGCTCCCCATCGTGGACGGCGAGGGCAATTTAAAAGGACTTATCACAATCAAGGATATAGAGAAGGCGGTCAAGTTCCCGAATTCCGCGCGTGACGCGGGCGGCAGACTTTTGGTCGGCGCGGCGCTCGGCGTGACGCAGGACGTTCTGGAGCGCGCGGCGGCGCTCGTTGACGCGAATGTTGACGTTGTGGTGCTTGACTCGGCACACGGTCACTCAAAGAACATCGGAGAATGTATCAAAAAGATAAAGGCTAAGTTCCCCGACTTGCAGGTCATCGCCGGAAACATAGCGACGGCTGAGGCAGCGGAGTTCCTCATAGACTGCGGCGTGGACGCGATAAAGGTCGGCATAGGTCCCGGCTCTATCTGCACCACCCGTGTTGTTGCGGGTATAGGCGTGCCGCAGATAACGGCTATATGCGACGCGGCGGAGGCGGCTAAAAAGTACGACGTTCCCGTAATTGCGGACGGCGGTATCAAATATTCGGGCGATATGGTAAAGGCTATTGCGGCGGGCGCTGACGTTATTATGGTCGGCAGTCTGCTCGCGGGCTGTGACGAAAGCCCCGGAGCAAGCGAAATATACCAGGGCAGACGCTTTAAGGTTTACCGCGGAATGGGCTCGCTCGCGGCGATGAACGCGGGCAGCCGCGACAGATACTTCCAGGAGGGCAGCCGAAAGCTCGTTCCCGAAGGCGTTGAAGGACGCATCCCGTACAAGGGCTCGGTCAGCGACACAATCTTCCAGCTTCTCGGCGGTATGCGCGCGGGTATGGGCTACTGCGGTACTCCGACAATACCCGACCTCAAGGAGAGAGGCAAGTTTGTGAGAATTACCGGTGCAGGTCTTAAAGAGAGCCATCCTCACGACGTATTTATCACCAAGGAAGCTCCCAACTACTCTGTAAATTCGTAATATGCAAACGCAACCCCCGCCCGAAAAATTTTCGGGCGGGGGTTTATTAAAAATTTTTTAAAATCACGGAACAAATTTAAATCCGAAACAGTCTAAATATATATAAGAAATATTTTAGGGGGTAATTCAAATGAAAAAAGTGTTTAAAAGCGTCCTTTGCACGCTGGTTGCGGCGGCGATGCTCGCGGCTGTTTCGCCCTGCGCCTTTGCCGAGGACACGGGTCTTGACGGTGCGATAGCCATTGCCAAAACAAAGCTCGATATTCCCGAAAAATACAGCGATTTTTCGAGTAGAAGCTCGGAGCAGTTCGGCGTTACCGACTATAATTTGACCTGGTCGGTACCCGAAAGCGGCGAAAGCATTGACGTTACGGTCAACTCCAAGGGAGACATCACCTATATGAGAAAGGACACAAACTCTCTGTACAGAGATGATATGTCCCTTCCGAAAATCACGGCAAAAGAGGCGACTGACGCGGCGCTCAGCTGGCTTGAAGGCGTAAATCCCTCGTGGGCGTCTCAGCTTGCTTCTCCCACCGACAACGGGGAGTCCGTTCTTTATTCTTCCAAATACAGAATAGAATTTCAGCGCGAGGTCGGCGGCATACCGGTAGACGGCGACAGCGTAAGCGCATATGTTGACAAGGTTGACGGCTCGGTTGTTTCAATGGGTGCCTCCTGGTCCTACCCGAGCGAGTTCGCGGACATAAGCGGCGCAATCTCAGCCGAGACCGCACAGCTCAAGCTGATTGAAAATTCTCCGCTGGAGCTTTCCTACAAAACAGCCGGTGAAAATTCCAACGCAGTCCTTGTTTACGCGCCGCAATGGTCTTACACATACATAAACGCGCTCAGCGGCGAGGTTGTCAATCCCGCCGAGGAATACCGCAACTCGATGGCAAGCGTCGCAGACGCCGTGGCGGAAACGGCGGCGGCGGGCGAAATTGACGATTTGGGCGGCAGCGGCTCGGCTCAGAAGTATTCCTATACCGAGGAGGAGCTTGCCCAAATCGCGCAGAACGAAAAGCTGCTAACCTCGGAGCAGGCTATGGAAATTTTCCGCGGTATCAAGCACATCGAAGCCGAAACCTACAATCTTTCAAGCTGCAGATATTATACCTCTAAAAACAGAAGCGGCGCGACAAAATATACCGTCAGTCTTTCTCTCTCCCGCAAGTACGGCGAAGACAAAATTTCGTATATGAACGTCGCTCTCGACGCGGAGAGCGGCGAGCTTAAGAGTCTTTACTCTTACGGAGGCAGCTACTCAAGCGAAGATGACGGCGAGTCCTACGACGTAAACGCGGCGAAGTCGGTCGCGGTCGATTTTGCCGAAGAATACGCTCCGAATGAGTATCCCAAGACAAAGCTCGATGAGAGCGTATTTGAGGAAATCGAAAAATACGAAGGATATATTCCGAGCTTTTCGTTCGAGCGATATGAAAACGACGTTGTGTTCCCCGAAAATGAAATATCCGTCGATGTAAACAGCAAAGGAATCGTCACTCGCTTCTCGAAACAGTGGGACGACGACGTTACGTTTGAAAGCACCGAGGGTATGCTGAGCGCGGATGCGGCGGCGGAAAAGCTGTTCGAGCAGATACCCGCAAGGCTGTCATACGTAGACTTTTCCTCTTACAACTCGGTAAGCCTCAACATAATCCCCGTCTACTCGTTCGGTGACTCCTTATGCCGCATCTCGGCGACGACGGGTAAGCGTCTTAGCTACGACAACACCGAGTACACCGAAAAGAGTGCGGGAGAAATCTCATTTGAAAACCTCACCGACATTTCGGGGCACTACGCCGAAAACGCGGTCAAGGCTCTGCTGTACTTCGGCGTAATTTCGCTCGGCGAGGGCGAAACCGAGTTCCGCCCCGACGAGGCTATGTCGCAGGTTGAGCTTCTGAAACTTGTCGAGTCCGCATTTATGGGCTGGCGATACTCCCCGCTGAGCGAAGCCGACGGTATTTATTCGCTCGCTAAAAGCTATTCCATCATAAAAGATGATGAGGTAAACAGCGACGCTCCCGCGACCAGAATAGACGCCGCAAAATTTATTGTGCGCGCGCTCGATTTCGGAGAGGTTGCCGAGCTGGACGGAATTTTTGACAGCGGCTTTGCGGACAGAGCCGACATACCGAGCGGCTGTGAGGGATATGTCGCGATTGCAAAGGGTCTGAAAATCGTAAACGGAGACGAGAACAACAATTTCAACTCCAACGCGCCCGTTACGCGCGGCGACGCGGCTGTTATGATTTACAACTATCTGTCGAGATAAAATTAAAACACAACAAAATTGCTCAGGGCTATTGCTCTGAGCGATTTTTTATTTTGAAAAATTCACGGGCGGGCGTTACATAAAAACTTCGGGAACGGCAAAAGATAGCAAAAACGGAAGGCGAGGCTTTTGAGCTTGAATTTGAAGCTGAATTGGATAAAAAAGTACGGCAGGCACATAATAATCGGCGCGGTCGGCGGCTTTTTAAACGGGCTGTTCGGCGCGGGCGGCGGGTCGGTCATAGTGCCCGCCATGGAAAAATTTTTGGACATAGACGAGAAAAAGTCGCACGCCACCGCGATAGGGGTTATCCTTGTGTACTCGATAGTATCCTCAATTTTCTATATAAGGCGCGGCTTTTTCGACTTAAACATATGGATTTGGGTCACGCTCGGCGGCGTTGTAGGCGGGCTTATCGGGGCGAAGGCGCTCGGAAAAATTTCAAAGAAGCTGCTTAAAATAATTTTCGGAGCCGTGATAATAATAACCTCGGTAAAAATGATTTTCAAATAATTAAAGCACGGAGGATTTCAAATGAACGCGATTTTAAGCGTTATAATCGGACTTTTCAGCGGCGTGATAAGCGGAATGGGTATCGGCGGCGGCGCGATACTCATTCCCGCTCTTATTATTATCGAAAACATAAATCAGCAGACCGCGCAGGGTATAAATCTGCTCTACTTTCTCCCCACCGCCGTCGCCGCGCTTATCATACACATAAAGAACAAAAACGTGGAAATAAAAAGTGCGCTCATACTCGCCGCGTCGGGCGTTGTCGGCGCGGCGGCGGGCGCGATTGCCGCGGGTGCGCTCGGCAGCGACATTCTGCGGCGTATGTTCGGAATATTTCTCGCCCTTATAGGGCTTTATGAAATTTACAAGGGCATAAAGCTGCCGCGCAAATAAATAACCGACCGCAAAATTTTGGCGTGAGCTTTCAGCCGTAAATTGCTTCAACAAAATATTGACACTTTTTTGATAATATGGCACAATGTCACAGAAGTATATTTAGGATTGGAGGCTTTTTTATGCAAATTGCCGAACTTGAGCCGAAAAATGTGTTTCGGTTTTTTTCGGAGCTGGCGAAAATTCCGCGCGGTTCGGGCAATACCGCACGTGCAGAGAGGTATTGCCTTGACTTTGCAAAGGAACGCGGCTTAAAAACATATCGTGACGACTATGGCAACATTATGATTTTCAAGGACGGAACCGCGGGATACGAAAACAGCGAACCCGTTATTTTACAAGGTCATCTCGATATGGTTTGCGAGAAGCTTCCGAGCTGCAAAAAGGATATGGAAAACGAGGGAGTTGACATTATAGTTGACGGTGACGTTATACGCGCAGACAAAACCACCCTCGGCGGCGACGACGGCATTGCAATCGCGTACATTCTCGCTCTGCTCGATTCCGATGAAATTCCGCATCCGCCTATTGAAGCGTTGTTCACGCTCGACGAGGAAACGGGGCTGAGAGGCGCGAACGCCCTCGATGCGTCGCGTCTTAAGGGCAGACGGCTTATCAACATCGACTCCGAGGAGGAAGGGGTCATTACGGTAAGCTGTGCGGGCGCGGCGCGGGTAAGCTGTAAGATACCCGTTTCTATGTGCGGCACGGACGGACTGAGCGCGAAGAAAATCACGATAGGCGGATTGGCGGGAGGACATTCGGGAGTTGACATCAACAAAAACCGCAAAAACGCGGCGAAGGTACTCGGCGAGCTTTTGTATGAGCTTTGCGAAAAGACCGAGGTCAAGATAGCATCTGTCTCCGCCGGAGGGCGGCTGAATGTTATAACGCCTGTTGCCGATGCCGTGATTTGCTTTAATGCGGAAAGCGAAGCCGCGGTTGACAAAATCATATCCGAGTTTGACAAGGCTCTCAAAGCGCAGTGTGCCGCGTCCGAGCCGGAGGCGTATGTGTCGGCTGAAGCTGTTTCCGCTCCCGACGAGTGCGCCGACGCGGACGGCACAAACAAGGTCATATTCGCAATTATGCAGTCGCCCTACGGCGTGCGCGCGATGAATACCGATATTCCCGACCTTGTGCAGACATCGTCAAACCTCGGAGAAACGATTTTGAAGGACGGCGTGCTGTATCTGAACTTTATGCTTCGCTCAAACTCGAACTCGGATAAGGAGTCGCTTATCAAGTCTATCAAGCTGCTTGCGGAATATATCGGAGGCAGCTTCGAGCTCGGTGACGATTATCCGGCGTGGGAGTATCGTCCGGAGTCGGCTATGCGCTACGCAATGACGGCGGTTTACGAAGAAATGTTCGGAAAAAAGCCGATAGTGACGTCTATTCACGCGGGGCTGGAATGCGGTATTTTAACCGACAAGCTGCCCGGCGCGGATATGGTTTCAATCGGACCGACAATGAAAAACGTACATACGCCCGAGGAACAGCTCAGCGTCAAGTCCGCCGCCCGTGTTTGGGAATATCTTTTGCAGGTTCTTAAAATGCTGAAATAAAAAATTAAAAAGGAAGGGAGAAAAAAATATGATAAAGGACGGTTTTCTTTACATTGCGGCATTGATATTTATTGCCGCGATACTGATTTGCCTGCCCAGAATATTCAAGGGCAAAACGGCGCAAAACATATTCAAATTTGCACCGCCGATAGTTCTTATCTATCTCGGACTTATGGTTCTCTGCACGGTTAAGTTATGGGACTTGGAGGCGACAAACGAAGCTTATACGGCGCTTAAAAATCCAATCTTGTACGCGATGCTGTTTATAATGCTTCTGCGCTGCGACCTCAAAAAGATTATAAAGCTCGGACCTAAAATGCTTATCGGCTTTTTCGCGGCAACGGTTTCGATTGCGCTGGGCTTTGTGGTTTCCTACGCTATTATGCACGGCGTTCTCGGAGAGGGCGCATGGCAGGCGCTTGGCGCTCTCTGCGGAAGCTGGATGGGCGGCGGCGGAAATATGCTCGCTATTCAGGCGGCGCTCGACGTTCCCGAATCGACAATGGCTTACGCGCTTGTTATGGACTCTATCTGCGCTACGCTCTACGTTATGTTCCTCCTGTGGGCAATTCAGATGTCGGATAAGTTCAACAAGTGGACAAAAGCCGACACGCATATTATCGATGAAGTGGGCGAGTCGCTCGCTCAGGAGGCGGCGGCAAACACCAAGCCGCTCGTATGGCAGAACATTATTCTGCTCGTAGGCGCGGGACTTCTCGTTTCCGCGGTCTGCCAAAAGCTCGGCGCGCTCATAAACGGTGCGCTTCCGTTCTTTGACAAGGCGACGTGGACGGTTCTTCTCGTGACCGTGCTCGGCGTCTGCCTTGCAATGACGCCTTTTGGCAAGATTAAAGGCACAGAGGAAATTTCAAACGTAATGCTCTACATAGTAATCGCGCTTATTGCGTCGAGAGCCGACCTTTCGGCTATGGGTAATGCTCCGGCGTGGTTGTTGTCGGGATTTATAATCCTCGCTATCCACGTGATTATTATGATAATACTCGCAAAGGTTCTGAAGCTCGACATATTCACGAGCGCGGTTGCGTCGCTCGCCAATATCGGCGGTACGGCGACCGCTCCTGTGCTCGCGGGTACATACAGCAGCGCGCTGGTTCCGGTGGGTATCATAATGGCTCTGCTGGGATATGTGATAGGTACCGGCGGCGGACTGATCGTTGCTCATATTATGAGCTTGTTCGGCTAAAAATTTATAATAACGGCTGTTACGCAAAAATAAAGACGCCCCAAAAAGTCAGACAGACTTTTTGGGGCGTTAACTCTTTTGTACCGTAACCGCGTAAATCGAGCGAAGTCGGTTACAGAATATAAATAAAGCTACCTAAGGTAGTCCCGCTGGAGCAGTAAGCTCTAAAACGGGTTATCATACCTCAGATAGCAATATTACTATACCACAAGATGATAAGTGTGTCAATGGCAATATGCGCGGAAATTCGGATTGCTTCGGCGTATATACAAAAAGCGGCACAACAAAAGGCTGTCCCGAGAGTTTCATCGCAAATTACGAATAACTCAGACAGGAACCAGCCTTCTGTGGTACAGCAGACGGCAGATGTACAAGCCCCTGCCCAGGTCGTCCGAAACGCTTCTGCTGAAACCGCTTATAATACTGACAATATACCACAAAACAGCAGCATTGTCAACAGTAACATACAAGCGCCCCGATCACAAATGTGTCGGGGGAATTATCAGCGGCAATCAGATGTAATCGGTTCGGAAAGCACTTCCCTACCCGCACCATCGGAGTTTGCCGATAACCAACGACTGAGCGCAAAGGGTTCAGGAAGTGCTTCCCTAGCCCAGTCACCTCAGCCGTTGCTGATGAACTATACTGTATCAGATTTATTCGCACTTGTCAAGAGGTTTGATAAAATCTGACAAAAACAGAAGCCAACGGATACGCGGTAAGCAATATGCCTATTTCTCGCGTAACGCCCAAATTGGCTTCTTCTGACTCTACTATATCACAAGATAGAAATGGTATCATCCGATTCCACGGGACTCAGCAATTTGCAGTCGTCCCCAAATTCCTCAAATGATACCACTGATATTAAGGTATCAGATATTTATCGTCTTGTCAAGAATTTTGATAAAAACAGAAGCCAACGGACACGCGGTAAGCAATATACCCATTTCTCGCGTAACGCCCAAATTGGCTTCTTCTAACTTCAATATACCACGAAACAGCAGTGGTATAATGACAATATATGCGGAAAACGCGAGTAAAGAATACAAAAAAGCGGACATCCCTAACAGTGTTCTCTCTGAAAGCGTTTCCGCAAGCAGAGGCTTAACTGAGGAGATATCCGCCAATACTGATAATATATCCCATTTATACGCTCTTGTCAAGGATAACATCTGTTTTGGGGATTTTGCGCGGGGTTTTTTAAAGCCCCCGATTGATTATTTTACATACTTGTGATAAAATAAGCTTATAAAGGCAAAGGGGCGATAATAATATGGTTAAATTTATATGCTATCCGAAATGCTCGACCTGCAAAAAGGCGCAGGAGTGGCTGGAGCAAAACGGAATAGAGTACGAAATCCGCAACATCAAAAGCGACAACCCGACCTACGACGAGCTTAAGGGCTGGTACGAAAAAAGCGGTCTGCCGCTGAAAAAATTTTTTAATACGAGCGGAATGTTGTACCGTTCAATGGGGCTAAAGGACAAGCTGCCCGATATGAGCGAGGACGAACAGCTCGCCCTGCTCGCGTCGGACGGAATGATTGTAAAGCGTCCGATTGCGGCGGACGGAGATACCGTTCTTGTAGGATTTAACGTGGACAAATGGGAAAGGCTAAAAAAATAAAGCGGGTCTCCGCTTTATTTTTTTGTTCGCTCAAATTTGAAAACAATACAAAATTTTCATAAAAAACAGAGGCTACCCTTGATAGGATGACCTCCGTTTCCGAAGGTGAGAGCCTACCCATCACCTCTGTTTATATCAATATATCACAAAGCAGTAGCGTTGTCAATGGTGATATATGCGAAAATTCGGATTGCTTCGGCATATAAGGCATATAAATAGATGGAACCTATTACGTAAGTATAGACAAAGCAAAAGCAGACGTTGGTAGCCAAGTGCCTGATGCCGCCGCGGCAACCCCCAGCTTACGCCCAAAACGCCCCTTGTCTCATCGTCTGCCGGTAACAGCATATCACAAAATAAAAGCGTTGTCAATGATAATTATTCGGGGAACAATACAAGATTTTCAATAAAAGAAGAACCCGAGAATTACTCAGGGGTCTTAGGCTCCAATTGCCTAAAAGCTTTAGTAAACTCAGGTTCAATAACATTTTACACAAAAACAAAAATGTTGTCAAGGATTATTCTGCTGAAATTCCGAAAAAAATACAAAATTTCGGGCAAAAAAAGAAGCTGATGCCGGCGACGTGCCCTCAGCCCTAAGTGGGAGGGGCTCGCTCAGAACCATCAGCTTCAATAATAATATACCACAAAACAAAAGCGGTGTCAACCGCATTGACAAACAGAAAAAACAAAAAAATAAAGCGGGGCTCCGCTTTATTTTTTGTTCGCTTAAATTTTAAATTTGACCTGTCAGTCCTTTACCGCGATTACTTCAACCTCCGCCAAAACGCCCTTGGGAAGTGCGGCTACCGCGACGCAGGAGCGCGCGGGCTTACCCGTGAAGTATTTGCCGTAAATCTCGTTGAACTTTGCGAAATCTGACATATCCGCGAGGAAGCAGGTGGTCTTGACCGCGTTTTCAAAGCTCATTCCCGCCTCCGCCAAAACAGCGCCTAGGTTCTTCATAATCTGCTCGGTCTGCCCTTCTATATCGCCCGCTTCGACGTTTCCGCTCGCGGGATTTATCGCTATCTGCCCCGACGTATAAAGCACGTTTCCGCTCAAAATTGCCTGCGAATAGGGTCCTATCGCTTCGGGTGCGCCGTTTGTGTGAATTTTTTTCATAATTTACTCCTCCTGTTTATTTTTTATTTTATTGTATAATTATGGTCTGCGAGAGTCTTTCTTATCTCGTTGAGATGCTCCATATCGCGCGTTTCCATAGATATTCTCAAAACGCACGAATTTATGTCGAGATGCACGTCGGCGCGGTCGTGGCTGACCGATACCACGTTGCCGCCAAGGTCGGAAATTATCCTTGAAACGCCCTTGAGCTGACCCGGTCGGTCTTCAAGCTCTATTTCAAGCTCGGCAAGGCGGCCTGCCTTCTGAAGTCCGCGGTCTATAACGCGGGAGAGTATCGTAACGTCTATATTTCCGCCCGACACAAGGCAAACCACCTTCTTCCCTTTAATCGGCAGTTTGTCGAAAAGCACCGCCGCGACCGAAACCGCGCCCGCTCCCTCGGCTATCATCTTCTGCTGCTCGATAAGCGCGAGTATCGCGGTTGCGACTTCATCATCCGTAACCGTTACTATTTCGTCGACATACTTACTGCACAGCTCGAACGTATGCTCGCCCGGCGTTTTTACGGCTATTCCGTCGGCAATGGTCTTGACCTTTTTCAGCGTTTCGATTTTGTGGTCGCGCACCGAATTATACATCGACGGCGCGTTTGCCGACTGCACTCCGTAGACCTTTATATCAGGTCTGAGCGTCTTTGCCGCAAACGCCACACCGCTTATAAGTCCGCCGCCGCCGACAGGCACCACTATCGCGTCTACGTCGGGGAGCTGCTCCAGAATTTCAAGACCTATCGTACCCTGACCCGCTATAACAAGCTCGTCGTCAAACGGGTGGATAAACGTCGCGCCGCTCTCCTTTTGAAGCTCGAGCGTTTTTTCGTACGCGTCGTCGTATGTACCCTCGACAAGGCAAACCTCCGCGCCGTAGCTCTTTGTCGCCTCGATTTTTGAAATAGGCGCGGCGTCGGGAATACAAATCATAGACTTGATATTGTTCTTGCTCGCCGCAAGCGCGACTCCCTGCGCGTGGTTCCCCGCGGAACACGCTATTACTCCGCGAGCCTTCTCCTCATCTGTGAGCTGAGATATTTTGTAGTACGCGCCGCGCACCTTAAACGAGCCTGTGACCTGCAAATTCTCGGTCTTTAAATATACCTCAGCTTTGCGGCTGAGTCCCGCCGCGTAAATAACGTCGGTGGGGCGTATTACCTCTTTTAGAACAAATCCCGCGTGATAAATCTTATCAAGTGTCAACATATATTAAAACCTCCAACTAAATATTTCCAATCATATACAGCGAACCGCAAACTATTATAACATCATCGCTCTGTGCCGACTCCTTCGCAAACGCGAGAGCATCGGACGGATTTTCAAACGAAGCGGGTTTATCCTCAAAAAACTCCCCGGCAAGCCGCGCGAGCTTTTCGGCTTCGAGCCTGCGCGGGTTTTGCGGCTGTGTGGCGACAAACTTCTTAGCAATCGGCGCCAGGACGCGCAGACATTTTTCGTACTCCTTGTCCGAGAGCATACCCATAACAAGTATCACTTTTTTGCCGACATACTTTTCAACGGTATGCCTGAGTGCCTCCGCTCCCGCCAAATTATGCGCGCCGTCAACTATGACGGTCGGCTCGGTTCCGACTTTTTCAAACCTGCCGCAAAAGCGCGTATTTTTAAGACCCTCGCGAACCGCATTTTCGCTCAAACCGAGCGCCGCGCAAGCCTCTATCGAGGTGAGCGCGTTATATATCTGGTGAACGCCGAGCATAGGAATTTCATACTCCGCGCCCTTATACGAAAATTTGCTTCCGAACATATTTTGCTCGGTTATTTTCAGCGCGGACTTATCCGCGAAAACAAGCTCCGCGCCCTTCTCGCGCGCCGTCCGCTCTATAACCTCGTTTGCCTCGCACGGATTTTCGCAGTAGGCAACAACCTTTGAACCGCTCTTTATAATTCCGCACTTTTCATATGCAATCTTGCCGATAGTGTCACCCAAAACCTCGGTGTGGTCATAGCTTATGCTTGTTATAACGCAAGCCTTGGGCGGCTTTATGACGTTTGTCGCGTCGAAGCGACCGCCGAGCCCCACCTCAAGCACGACAATATCGCATTTTTGCTCGTAAAAATACAGCAGAGCGGCGGCTGTCACCACCTCAAACTCGGTCGCCTCAAGGTCATCGCCCATAACGTCGGCAACCCTTGAAACGCAATGCGCGAGGGAGTCGGGGTCTATCAGCTTGCCGTCAATTTGTATGCGTTCTTCAAAGACGCGGACAAACGGCGAAATGTAAAGACCCGTTTTTTTGCCGTCCGCCGTACAGGAATTTGCGATATACGACGCGGTAGAGCCTTTGCCGTTGGTTCCCGCGACGTGGACAAAGCTCAGCTTGTCCTGCGGATTTCCGAGGCGGCGCATAAGCTCTGTTATATTGTCAAGCCCGAGCTTGGAGCCGAAGCGCAGTCTGCCGTGAATGAAATTCATTGTCTCGTCATATGAAAATTGCCGCATCATCAATCTCCTTTAAAGCTCTTTGAGCGAATTTTTCGGCTTTCAGCTTTTTATCCTTTATGCGCTCTCCCAAATCCTCGAAAATTCCGAAGTTTACGTTCATCGGCTGGAAATTGACAATTCCCGGATTTGAGACATAGCACGCGAGCGCACCTATCGCCGTTCTTTTGCTGAATTCCGCCCGCTCCCTGCCGAGCGCGGAGAGCGCGGCGTTAATTCCCGCCAAAAGCCCCGACGCGGCGGACTCCACATATCCCTCAACGCCCGTTATCTGACCCGCGAAATACAGCTTTTCGTATTTTCTCATACGGTACGTATTGTCGAGCAGGTCGGGCGAGTTTATATATGTGTTCCTGTGCATAACTCCGTAACGCGCAAATTCAGCGTCCTTCAGCGCGGGTATAAGCCCGAACACCCTTCTTTGCTCGCCGAACTTCAAATGCGTCTGAAATCCGACGATGTTATAAAGACTGCCCGCCGCGTTGTCCTGCCTGAGCTGAACCACCGCATACGGACGACTGCCGTCGTACGGATTGGTAAGACCGACCGGCTTCATAGGTCCGAATCGCATAGTGTCCTCTCCGCGCTTCGCCATAACCTCGATAGGCATACAGCCCTCAAACACATCGGGCTCGCCTTCAAGACCGTGTACCTCCGCTGTCTCGGCGGCGGCAAGCTCACGTCTGAACGTCAGATACTCCTCACGGCTGAGCGGACAGTTTATGTAATCATCGCCGCCCTTGCCGTAACGCGCGGCGCGGAAAGCCTTGGTCATATCCACCGAATTTATATCCACAATAGGCGCGGCGGCGTCAAAAAAGTGAAGGTATTTACTGCCCGTGAGGTTTCGTATGCTCTCATAGAGCGCGTCCGAAACGAGCGGTCCCGCCGCAACAACGGTATATTCATCGGGATTTATCTCGGTTACCTCCTCCGAAATAACCTCTATGTTGGGGTGAGCCTTGATTTTTTCGGTGACCGCCGCCGAAAAGCCTTCGCGGTCGACCGCAAGCGCTCCGCCCGCAGGCACGCGCGTTTGGTCGGCGCACTGCATTATAACGGAATTGAGCCTTCGCATTTCCTCTTTTAAAAGCCCGACAGCGTTGCCAAGACCCGCCGCACGCAGAGAGTTACTGCACACAAGCTCGGCAAAATTATCGCTCTTGTGCGCTGCCGAGCGTTTATGCGGCTTCATTTCAAAGAGCCGTACCAAAACTCCGCGCCGTGCCGCCTGCCACGCCGCTTCACAGCCCGCGAGTCCCGCTCCGATTACATTTATCTCCATAGCTTTTAAACTTCCGCTTTCTCTTTATTCTCGCTTTTCTTGCCCGACGGCTTCTTCTCCCATTTGCAGTCCTCGTTACTGCACACAATCTTAACAAAATTTCTGCCTCTGTACGGGCGGCGTTTTACCACCATCGAACCGCACTGAGGGCATTTCTCGTTTGTCGGCTCGTCCCACGACATATAGTCGCAGGTGGGATTATGCTCACAGCCGTAATAAGTAATTCCTCTTTTCGACCTCTTGACGAGGATTTTTCCTCCGCACTTGGGGCAGTCGACGCCCAGCTCCTTTGTTATAGACTTGGTGTTCTTACATTCGGGATAGCCGGGGCAGGCGAGGAACTTTCCGAACCTTCCCTGCTTATATACCATCATTCTGCCGCACTTTTCGCACTTTACGTCCGAAACCTCATCCTTTATCTCAATGTCGCCGATTTTCTCCTCGGCAAGAGAGAGCGTTTTTGAAAAAGGGCCGTAAAATCCGCGTATTATATCCTTCCACGGCGTGTCGCCGTTTTCTATTTCGTCAAGCTCGGTTTCCATATTCGCGGTAAACTCGATGTCCACTATATCCTTGAAGTTTTCTTTCATAAGCTCGGTAACGATAATTCCGAGCTCGGTCGGGAAAAGCGTCTTTCCGTCGCGCGCCACATATCCGCGCGAGGTTATGGTGGTTATCGTCGGCGCATAGGTACTCGGACGTCCTATGCCCTCCTCCTCCATCACCTTGACGAGAGACGCTTCGGTGTATCGCGGGGGCGGCTGTGTGAAGTGCTGCTCCGAAATCAGTTCCTTGAGCTTTAGCTCCTGACCCTCGGTGAGAGGCGGGAGCTTGCTCTTCTTTTCCTCCGCATTGTCGCGCCCTTCGACATAGACCGCGGTAAAGCCGTCAAATTTAACGGTGGTGCCGTTTGCGCGGAATATATATTTGTCCGCCGAAATGTCTGCCTGCACCGTGTCAAACACCGCGCTCGACATCTGACTTGCCAAAAATCTGTTCCACACCAGCCTGTACAGCTTATACTGGTCTGACTTAAGCGAGTCCTTGACCGCTTCGGGCGGCAGGCTCATATTTGTCGGTCTGATTGCCTCGTGCGCGTCCTGTGCGCCGTTTCGCGACTTATATACTCTCGGCTTCTCGGGGAGGTATTTATCTCCGTAGCGCTCCGAAATATACTGCCTCGCCGCGCTCTGCGCGTCAACGGCTATTCTCATCGAGTCGGTTCTCATATATGTTATAAGTCCGACGGTGCCTTTTCCCTTTATGTCAACCCCTTCGTAGAGCTGCTGTGCCGTACTCATTGTGCGTCTCGCCGTGAAATTCAGCTTTCGCGACGCCTCCTGCTGGAGAGTGCTGGTAGTGAACGGCGGCGCGGGGTTGCGCTTTTTCTCGCTCTTTTTTATGGACTTGACCGCATAGTCCGCACCGCGCACCGTTTTTTCAATCGCGCGCACCGTTTCTTCGTCGGGCAGGTCTATTTTTTTGCCGTCCGCTCCGCCGAGGAACTTCGCGACAAACGGCTGTTTGCCCGCGCTGTTGGTGAGCTTTGCGTCCATACTCCAATACTCGACAGGCTCAAACGCCCGTATCTCCGCTTCGCGGTCGACCACCAATCTGGTCGTGACCGACTGAACGCGTCCGGCGCTCAGCCCCTTTTTTACCTTTTTCCAAAGCAGAGGGCTTATTTGATAGCCCACTATTCTGTCAAGCACGCGTCGCGCCTGCTGTGCGTCAACCAAATCCAAATCAATGGCACGCGGAACCTTGACCGCCTCGCGTACCGCCGTTTTGGTAATCTCGTTGAAGGTGACCCTGCATTTTGAGGCGGGGTCTATGCCGAGCAGGGCTGCCAAATGCCACGAAATCGCTTCTCCCTCGCGGTCGGGGTCGGTTGCGAGCAAAATCTTATCCGCCGACTTCGCCTTCTTTTTGAGGTCGGAAATAAGCGGTCCCTTGCCGCGTATCGTGATGTACTTAGGCTCAAAATCGTTTTCAATGTCAACTCCGAGCTGGCTTTTGGGCAAATCGCGAAGATGCCCCATAGACGCGGTAACGTCGTAGCCGCTGCCCAAGTAGCCCTTTATGGTTTTTGCCTTTGAGGGAGACTCAACAATAACAAGTTTCTTTGCCATAATTCATTACCTTTCAGTTAATCTTTTATTTCTTTTAAAGCCGTTGTCATTTAAAAACCGGTGAGTATATGTTTCCCGCACCGCGTTTAACTATGCCTTTCATTTCGAGCAGCAAAAGCTTTGCGCTGAGGCTGCCCGCGCTTATTCCGCACCCGTCGGCTATATCGTCTATCATCGCGCTGCCGTGCTCGTGCAGAAATTTGACTATCGCAACCTGCTCGTCGTCGCCGAGCGAGGCTGTTATCGTTTCTATCGGCGTCTTTTTGACGCTCTCCGCCTTTATCTTTTTCTCGCGGGCGGGACGCGGCTTTTCGCTCTCCTCACCGCTCATCGCAATATTTACAGGCTCCCCGAGCAGTGCTTCGCCGTTACTCAAAAGCTCGGGAGACACCGAGGCGTACTCATTTATAACGTCCTGCGCGTCGCGTATGATATACGCTCCGTCGCTGAGCAGACTGTTCGGCAGCTCGGAATTTCTGACTATGGGCGTTATCGGTATTGCGAACACGTCGCGGTTATTTTCCTCCGCCAGACGCGCACTCATCGAGGTGCCGCTTTTGTATCTGCCCTCGGCTATGACCGTCGCGGTACACAAGCCTACGATTATTCGGTTTCTCTGGGAATAAAGCCTGCCTTCGGCGGGATAATGCGGCGGGCGTTCGCTTACAACCGCGCCGTTGTTTATTATACACTCATACAGGTCGGCGTTGACCTTGGGATATACCACATCGACTCCGCCCGCCAGCACAGCCACCGTCTTGTTGCCCGCGTGAAGCGCGCCGACGTGCGCCATACGGTCAATTCCGACAGCCATACCGCTGACTATGACCGCGCCGCGAGCCGCCAAATCCTTTGCGATGGAATACACCACCTTCATACCCTCCTCGGTAGGTCGGCGCGAGCCTACTATGCTTATTCCGAGAAGATTGTCAAAGTCGGGGAGGTCGCCTTTTACATACAGTACGCGAGGCGGACAGGTTATATGGCGCAGTCTGAACGGATAATTCTCGTCGTCAATCGTTATTATATGTATTCCGCTATCCGTACATTCGCGATAAATTCGCTCCGCTTCGCGCGTGTCCTTTTTCAGAGCGGCTCTGCCCAGCCCGTACTTCCGAAGCTGAGCCGCGTCGGCACGGTAAACGGCGTCCGCGCTTCCGAAGGCGCGGATATGTTTGTCGATAACCGCCGGCTCGTGCTTACACACACTGCTGAGCCACAAGTCCTTGAGCAAATCATCAAAGCTTATCATAAAGCCTTCCTCCCAAGCTCATACATCGCTATTCCCGCCGCGACCGACGCATTAAGAGACTCCGCCGCGCCGCTCATCGGTATTTTAAAGAGTATGTCCGCGCCCGCCTCAATCTCGGACGATATGCCCCAAGCCTCGCTGCCTATCACGAGCGCGATTTTGCCGCAGTCCGAAATGTCCGAAATGCTTTTTTCCGCCGACAGCGACGAGGCGCAGACCGTAAATCCGCGCTCTTTGAGAACTTCGAGAAGCTCCGCGCGGCTCTTTCCGCGGTCAATGGGCATACGGAAAATCGAGCCCATTGTGGCGCGAACCGTCTTTGGATTGTAAACGTCCACGCAGCCGTCCGTCGTATATATTATGTCAACCCCAAGCGCCTCCGCACTTCGGATAATCGTACCCATATTCCCGGGCTCCGAAACGCCGTCGAGAATTAGCACAAAGCGCGCCAAATCAAGGTTTTGAGGGATTTGTGAAATTCTTACGGCGGCAAACACACCTTGGGAGTTTTCGGTGTCGCAAATGTCTTTGAACACCGCGTCCGAAACGACGAGCGTCAAAACATTTTCGTCCGAAAAATCGGATTTTTTTTCAAAAAAGCTCTCGGAGAGTATGACAAACTCGACCGCGCCGACCGAAAGCGCTTCCGAGACGAGGCGCTTGCCCTCCGCGCAGAACATGGAGAGCTTCTCCCTGTACTTCTTCCGGGACAGGGATTTTGCGAGCTTTACATACTTATTATCCTTGCTTTCTATGTGTCTTATCATATTTTAAACTACCAAAAATTAAGTTATCTTACAGCGAAAAAAGTTATACCAAAAGGTATAACTTTTTTTAATTATCTTACTTTCTCAACCAGTTTTGTAAACGCCGCAGGGTCGGAAATCGCTATTTCGGACAGCATTTTACGGTTAATCTCAATGCCGTTCTGCTTAAGACCGTTCATAAATCTGCTGTAACTCATTCCGTTAGCCCTTGCCGCCGCGTTTATACGGGCAATCCAAAGCTGTCTGAAATCTCTCTTCTTCTGCTTTCTGTCGCGATAAGCATAAGACAGCGACTTCATAACCGCCTGATTGGCTGTTTTATACAGCTTGCTCTTTGCACCTCTGTAACCTTTTGCAAGCTTTAATATTTTTTTATGTCTTGCACGGGTCTTGACCGCGCCCTTTATTCTTGCCATAGATTTGTTCTCCTTTTCTTAACTTTACGACTTGTGCGTTTTTAGCCTACCTTACTTGTAAGGCATCATCTTTTTGATGGTCGAGGCATTTGCCGGTGACAAGTAGCCCGCCTTTCTCAGCTTTCTTTTTCTCTTTGTGCTTTTCTTGTTGAGGATGTGGCTTTTATAAGCCTTGCTTCTTTTAATCTTACCGTTCTTGGTGACGCCGAAACGCTTTGCCGCGCCTCTATGGGTCTTAACTTTCGTATTAGCCATATTCTTTTCTCTCCTTCCGTTTATGAACCTGATTTTTTACGCATTATTTTTGGGTGTTATGAACATAGCCATATTTCTGCCTTCCATCTTCGCGCCCTTTTCCACCGTTCCGTATTCCGAAACCGTCTCCGCTACTTTATCGAGCAGTTCCTTGCCCAATGACGAATGAGTAATCTCACGTCCTCTGAACTTGACCGAAACCTTAACCTTGTCGCCCGCCTTGAGGAACTTTATCGCACCGCCCATCTTGGTATTAAAATCGTGGTCGCCGATATTGGGCGTAAGCTTAACCTCTTTTATGCTTACGACCTTCTGGTTTTTGCGCTGCGCCTTTTCCTTTTTGGCAAGCTCAAACTTATGCTTTCCGTAGTCCATAATCTTGCACACCGGCGGCTTTGCCTGCGGAGCAATCTTTACCAAGTCAAGATTTGCCGCCTCCGCCCTGCTCTGAGCCTCGCTGTTGGAGACTATTCCGAGCTGAGTGCCGTCCTCGCCTATAAGCCTGACCTCTTTGTCCTTGATTTCCTCATTGATCATTAAATCCTGTTTAGCTATGCAAAACACCTCCAAAAAACTAATACGCGGAAAGCTAAGCTATCCGCGTATATTCGGCAAACGAATATTAAGTTACTGCCCTTTCGCTGTGCGCTGAGGGGAGAAGCGGAAACCTCTGCTTTACCCAAATATTATAGTATCGCGCCGTGCGTTTGTCAAGTACTTTTTTAAAATTTTTCAAATTTAATTTTTATGCCG
>CANQBQ010000004.1 GCA_947589045.1 uncultured Clostridia bacterium
CAGTATGTTGATTAAATTTTAATTAGACTACTATAGCGTGCTTTTTTTGTACTGTCTGTACAAACTGGAGCAGTTCATTTACATCGGACGCTTTTCCTGTGCCTTATGAATGTTCTCCAAAGTCGTGTCTGCCGCTTTTTGAATGGCCGTTTTAACCTTTTCTGCATCCGCTTCCAGAAAGATTTTCAACAAATCGGCGGCTGTGCGTTCCACCGGGTTTGGGTTGTGAAATCGGTAATGTAATCTGCGCTCTGTCACACCGGAGGGATTCTCTCCTTTCTTCCGTTCATACTTGGTCTATGTTTATGAAGAAAACACGGAAAATAGTACAGGTTTTTCCTGCTCAATGCTCATGTCCACGCTTGGGAGCGGACGCCTGCTGTTCCATTTCCCGCCGAAGTTCCGGTGGAATCCTCTCTGCAAAACGTTTGAGGTTATATAGTTCGCTTTCCAGCCTTGCCCGTTCCATTGTATTTTTTATCTTATTCGCTTCGCCGGCTTTGGCTCTTTCTTCCAAGCGTTTGTTTTCAGCGTCCAAGCTTCGGATGACGCTTTGGTATTTTTTAAGCTGACTACTGAGATTTTCCATTTGCGGAAACCACTTTTTCAGCATGGCAATGGCCTCCTCTTTTTTCTTTCCGGCATTTAAGACGTTCATGCCGGAAAGTACGGCTTCGATTGCAGTTGCTTGTTTGGAGAGAGAAACCGCCTGTTTAAAAAGCCGGGTGGGTATGTGCTTCCGCCCTGTCTGTCTGGCGCTCTCGCCTCGTTCCAGCTCTGGATATTGTTCTGCCATATAAGCGTGAAAATCGTCCTGCCACTTTGTCAAGCTTGCCCGATTGCCTAAAATCTCTTTTGCACACAGACGGTTATCCTCGGTCAGCGGAACAAAGGTCAGATGTAAATGCGGCGTTTTCTCGTCCATGTGTACCACCGCCGATATGATATTCTCCCGTCCTACCCGCTGTGACAGAAATTCCGCCGCCCGCCGGAAAAATGCCGCCGTATCCTTGAGAGATTTTCCTTTGAAAAATTCCGGGCTTGCAGTAATCAGCGTATCTACAAAGCGGGTGCTGTCCCTTCGTGTGCGGCATCCCGCTTGTTTGATACGTTTTTGAATCAGCTGATAATATCGGCCTTCCGGTTTAACGATATGAAAATTGTATTTGCTTCGTGCGGTATCAATGTCCGGGTTGCTGGCGTAGCTTTCTTTCTGCCGTTCATGGTGTGATTCCAGCGGCCTTGCTGGGTTGCCCTTGTGTTTTTCAAATCTCAAAATTGCATGTTGTTCCATTTCTCTCCTTTCCTCATTCCAACCCACCAAGTTTTCCACAGGGAAAATCCGGCGAAAAATAGCTTGGATAGGATGGGAATGGATAGAATATAACTAAATATTTTATACTATTTCTTTCTATATTTAATCCGGTTTTGGTACTCCACAGGGCTGATTGCCGTACTTTACGAGTACGGTGTTCAGCCCTCCGGCGTGCCTCATCTGTAATCCTTGAAGTCGGCATTTGATACCGCTGTGTAGGATTTTGGGTAAATTTTGTTGGGTTTTCCACAGCCCTGTTTACGAATTTCAACCAGTTCCGCATACTGCAATTCCCGCAGGGTTCTTATTGCCTTTTGCCGGCCGCAATGGAGCAGAGCCATCACCTCACAGATCGGGTAATACAGATAAATCCGTCCAAATTCGTCCGCCCATCTGTTTTTGCGGGATAACTCCGTCCGCCGCAGAATAAAGGCATATAGGATTTTCCCTTCGTTGGAAACCTTTTGATAACTGGGCGCTGTAAACAGAAAACTGGGAAGCTGAACAAAATTTAGTTTGGGTTCCGCCTGATGCAGATAGATGTATCTCGTCATAGTTTTTGTGGACAATAAAAGACCTGTTTTCCGGGGCGAACAGTATTCTATATTGCCCGCCCCGGTTTTGCATTGAAAAGACCTTGCTGTATCAGCCTTTTTGAGCCTTTATTTGTCCACGCCTAACCTCCGTTTCCGTTCACTTTCTGTCTTTTGCCGCCTGTGAACTTTGACGGCACAATTCGGGCAGTATTTTGCCCGGTTGGATTTTGATACAAAGGAATGTCCGCATATCAAACATTGTTTTGCTCTGTCTGTTTGGAAAATTTTCGCTTCCAGCGCTTTATCCAACGGCAGAACGCTGTGTCGGAACCATTTGCAGCAGACGGAACAAGAAATACATTGCGTACAGATGTGCGTTTCTCCGTTGTCCTGCAAAATACAGTTTCCGCTGTCATAGTTGCAGCACTCCCGGCGAAGCAGGGCGTTTGCCTGTTTTCGCTCCGCCGGTTTCATGCGGTAAAGCGAACCATCTGGCTTGCGCTCTATGGGCGGCAGTCCGCAATAGCTTGGCGTGTACATACGCCACCTCCTTTTCGTTACTGTTTGTCCATCGGTGAACTGATTAAAGTATATACTTTTTGGAACCGCTGTGCCGTATATCCAAAACGTCGGAAAATGAGCCCAAAAGAACGGCCTTGCCACGCTCTTGGATTTATGGTAGAATATACAGGAAAGGTGGCGGCAGTATGAAAACAGCCTTAACTATACAGGAAAAGCTAAAGGATTTGCGGGTGGAAAGAGGGTTGACCCTGGAACAGCTTGCGGCGCAAACCGGACTTTCCCGTTCTGCCCTGGGCAACTATGAAGGCGATGAGAGTAAAGACATCAGCCTGTTTAATCTTGTAACGCTGGCAAAATTCTACGGTGTATCTGCTGACTATTTACTGGGTCTGACGGAAAGCAAAAAGCATTCAAACGCCGAACTGTCCGAACTGCATTTGAATGATGAAATGACTGCGCTTTTGAAAAGTGAAAAAATCAATAATCGGCTGCTCTGCGAAATCGCGACGCACAAGGATTTTGCAAAGCTGCTGGCGGATGTTGAGATTTATGTGGACGGAATTGCCGCCATGCAGATACAAAATCTGAACGCATGGGTAGACGCAGCGAGAAATGAAATCATAGAGAAATATCAGCCGGAAAAATATGACAAAACGGCTTATCTGCTTAAAGCCGCTCATATTCAAGAGGATGAGTATTTCAGAAATCGGGTACATGCAGATATGGATGCCATTATTCGGGATATACGGGAAAATCACAAAAACGATTCTGAGAGCGCACCGGAAAATTCAATCGCAGAAGAATTTAAGCAGGATTTGGAGGAAGCGGCCAATTTCAAAGGCAGCCGCTTGGAACAGCTCGTGATGATATTCTGTAAACAGACTAAACTGCGCTATGCCAAACTGACAGACGAGGAAAAGCAATGGCTGATCCGCATCGCACAAAAATCCGAGCTGGCAAAAAGCTATGTTCCGCAAAGAGGGAAAAATCGAAAATAAATGTCACATATTGCATTTTAGGGATTGCTATTTTTAAAATACCATGTTATAATAAAGAAGTAGGGACTATGTTTATAATATAAAATAAAAAATTTATATTATAACTTAAAACATTGATTCTAATGCGAGGTACCCTTATGACAATATCAGAACAGATAAAAATCCTATGTGTGCGTTCCAATGTCAGCGCCGCAGAATTGGCAAGGAGAATAGGGACATCTCCGCAAAATTTTAATGCAAAGCTAAAAAGAGAAAGTTTTACGATTGCTGAATTAGAGAATATAGCTCAAACCTTAAACTGTTCGTTTGAACGAAAATTTATTCTTCCAAATGGCGATGAGGTTTAATCGGGAGGATCACAATGGAAACGCTGCATTTTAAAGATAGCAATAAAAACAGAGATGTCATCTCTTTGTTTTCCGGGGCTATGGGGCTTGATATTGGTTTGTCAAAGGCCGGACTAAATGTAATCATAGGGCAGGATTTTGATGCCGCTTGCATTGCTACCATGCGTGCTAACGGCTCCCGCGTTTTAGGCGGAGATATACGAGCGCTTCAAGCCGAAGATTTATTGGGAATGACAGGGCTAAAACCGGGAGAACCGTTTTTGATTTGTGGCGGACCACCCTGTCAGCCATTTTCAACGGCGGGAAAAAGATTGGGAATAAATGACCCTCGCGGCAGTTTGTTCATGGATTTTATTCGTATGATAGATTATATCCGTCCGCGCTTTTTTGTGATGGAAAATGTTAAAGGGATTATGTCTGCCCCCTTAAAACACATTCCAAACACACAGCAAGATGAACAGGACTCCGCTCAGCGTCCCGGGACAGTCTTGGAAGTTATCTTGTCAGAATTTGAAAAGTTAGGGTATAAAACTGTTTACGGAATTTTAGATGCAGTTAATTATGGAGTGCCACAATTCAGAGAACGTTTTGTCTTGATTGGAAGCCGGGATCATGAGGATATATTTTTGCCGATACCAACACATTTCCAAATGCACCAGGATTCAATCTACCGCTGGCAAACCCTCTGGGACAACATTAAGGATCTGGAATATCATTGCGGTGAATGTGCATCATTCAGCCAAGAACGTTTAGAGTATTTGCGCCTTGTTCCGGAGGGTGGTAACTGGAGGGATTTGCCAAGCGAGTTAAAGAGAGCAGCTATGGGCGGCGCATATGAATCCGGAGGCGGAAAGGTAGGCTTTTATAGACGGTTGTCCTACAATCAACCCTCTCCCACTTTGGTAACGTCACCGGTTCAAAAGGCCACCATGATGTGTCACCCAAGGCAAAATCGTCCTTTGAGTGTACAAGAGTATGCAAGAATACAGCAGTTTCCCGATAATTGGGTCTTTCGTGGAACGAGTGCAGCTAAATACAGACAGATAGGGAATGCAGTTCCGGTAGGTCTTGCTGTATCAATCGGAAAAGTGCTTCTTTCGGTTGCAGATCAATCTTCTGAAATACATACCAAGCGTTTTCGAGGGACAGATGTGCATCAAAAAATCAAAAATGCTATTGAAATTGGAGGTAGTAACTATGTCTATAAATGAAACATATCAAGAGCAGGCTGTCGTGGAATCCATTGCAGCTGCATTAGACAACTTTTACACCAGCTTGATTGCTAAAATTGATAGCTTGAATATTAAAAAAGTTATGAAACGAAAGAATCCATACCTGTTTCGCGCAAAAGCGATGAATGGAGCTGCACAAATTGTAGAAGCCATCCTTGCTGCATTTATATCATCCTCAGAAGAAACCATTTTTGGCAATGTGTTCTTTGAACCGATTGCAACTGCGGCAGCACAAGGACAGAAAGCTTTGGCAGAGGGTGTGGACATCATGGTGGAACGTGATAACACAATTTATGCCATTGCTGTAAAATCCGGCACAAGCGTTTTCAATGCGGACAGCCGCAAGAAACAGGAACAGAATTTTATGGCGGCAAGCAAATTGGCGCAACAGGCAAAGAAACGGTTTGTACCGATTGTAGGATATGGCTACGGAAAAAAGAAAATGTCAACCCGTGGCTTGCCTAAATTTTATATGGAACTGGCCGGAAAGGATTTCTGGACGGAGTTGACCGGAGATGAAGAATTTTACATAAAACTCATTCGTTTCATGGATAAACTGCCTGAAAAATATGTGGAAGATTTTGACGCCTCCTATCAAAAGGCAGCAAACAGATTGGTAAAAGAATTTACACAGGAATTTTGCCTTGAAGATGGCAGCATTGATTGGGAAAAACTTGTGAAATTTAATTCGGGGGAGTAAAGAGGAGGGAATAAAGTCATGACTAAAGAGAAAAAAGAATCAAAGAATAAATCTATCGAGCGCAAAGTTTACTACTACAAGGTTACTTGTAGTTGCGATGGAGTGGCAATTTCGATTGGTGAACTTTTTGATTATTACATTAAGCTCTACAACAATGACGGAAATAATCTTGAGGCACGCGGACTAGCTATTCCTTTTTATGACAAATTTCATTTTCTTGAGGTTATGCAACATGAATATGATAAAGATGTTTATCAAGGGAAATTTTATAGCTTGCGTTCCACAGATTTTCCTTATTTATTCAATTTACTAAATGGCAATAGACAAGAGATTGCTGCCGGCGATGATGATACTCTTATGGAACAAACACATTTTTGTTGTTTTGTTAGCAAAAATCTTATAGTTAGTGAATTTAATTTTCATGGTGCAAGAATTGAAAGATTGGCTAATTATCTTAGCAGTATTATGGGGCGGGTTATGCCCAGCAAAAGCTATCAAATTAGTATTGACCCAATAATTATACCAGATTATTATACTCGTATTGCAAATTGCCGTTCTCTGTCAAAATTACAGTTTAAGGTTGCGGAACCTGGCTTAAAAGCGTTAAAAGAATCTGGAATTATAAATGGATATGATATACTTACCGGTATGGTGGATTCTGAAACGGATTTTTATATTGATATTGAAGTTTCAGGTGGTGGAAGAGGTTCACACGTGCCAATATCCAATCTATCGGCGTTTTTACAAAAAGTCATAAGCATGATAAAAAAAGTAAAAACAGAAGAAGTGAATGCCGCTGATGGCAGTAAGGAAATTTTTAGGAAGGCAAAGCTTCGTGGCTTAGACGCAGATGCCTGCAAGATTATCCCATATGATTTGTTGGATGAAAAATTGGTTCAAACAGAATGGGTTGAGAAAATATCTAATCGTTCAAAATATGTGAATTCTGAAAAAATGTTTGCTGCACTAATTAAGGCTTATCACGAACAAAAAGACAATGCGTTAAAGTATATGGAGCAGATGTGATGAAGAATAGAATCGGTCGTTGGATTTATGGTGAGAATTCATACTATATTGCTCATATTTTAATTGGAGCAATTCTAATGGGATGTTTATGGGGGTTAATATATTTCGTTCTTAAGCAACCATTGAATATAGCTTTGCGTCTAATCTCTAATGAAACAGTAGAACTGTCTGCTTCCTTGCTGGGTTTTCAATTAGCAGGGGTTTCAATTCTTATCTCATTAGAGGGTAATAAAAAATTGGCTTTACTCAAAAAAATTGAAAGTGATACAATGATCTATAAAATTTTTATTTCTTCCATTACGATGTTTCTGATTTCCGTTGTACTCATGCTAATATCAATGAATCTTTTTCCTGTTGAAACAGGCATGACGGAAAATCTGTTACTTGGTAAGAGATTTTTAGATTACTGTTCAATTGTCACTTTTTTCTATGGAATGGTATTCCTGTTTTCGAGCATCCGACTTCTAAAATGGGCCTGTTCTAAATAAAACTACATATCCCTCCTGTCACTCCCGAAACCGCCCGGGTTTTTGCGTATTTCCATTCGCAAAAACCTGCCCGTTTTCCTGCCGAGCAAAATAGTCGTTTCCACCCGGTGAAACGATTATTTCGCCCGTCAGTCGTGACAGCAGGTATAACACACTACACTTTGCCAGCAAAGTCGTGTGCCAAAGGGGTACCCTTTGGAAACCCCGTTTTGCCGAAGCATTGGCAAAACAAAGAGGCAGGAAATATTCGTCCGAATACCTCCTGCCCCTTTTCTATGGGTGTCATTGTATCGCCCATATGAACCGTTCTATATTGTTACTTCCGTATGTACGGTGGATTTGCTTATACCGAACTTTTTTGCGGCGTCTCTCACGGTGCATTTATTTTCGACTATGTAGTTTGCAAGCTCTATCGTTCTCTCTTCTATGTAGCTTTTCACATACTATGCCCCCAATACTTTTTTATAGGTCATATATATGCGAAAAAGCGTTTGTATATTACCACTCGCCCTCAATTTAAAACGGGCGGCAATTCCGGTATGTGTTTCTGCGCTCGATACCGGACGGAGCAATAAATTTTCACTGTCCTTTTTTACGGACACATCATCTGGTAAAATAAAAGCATAAAAAGAAACGGAGGTATGACAAATGTGCTATTTATTAAAAGACACCGAATTTTTTGTGGGTCAGGGGCTGCGGGGACGACCGGTCGCCGTAAGGGAAATCGGAAAGGCGCTTAGCTTTAAAACCTCGAGCGCCGCTAAGAATTTTTTAAGATGTATTCCTGGCGAAATTAAAAATTATAATTGGAAAATTTACGATTTGGACGAAAGGAGCAACGAACATATGATGACGGAAATAAGGGAATTCGGCAATCCGACCAAGACTACTGTCTTAGAGGAGGAAGGCTTTGATATTTGCGAGTTTTTCACTCAGGCAATTCAAGTAATGTCTCAGATAGACCGTTTTGTTGCAAATATGGAAAGCAACGAGCAAATCGTTGATATGAAAATTCTCGACGTTCGCCACTACATAAGAGACAGCAGCCATAAGCTGAACGCCATTCAAATGCAAAGACTCGGCTATTACCTTCAAAGCCTCGAAAAAGAGCGTTACGATTACAAAGCCAAAAGACTTATCGCAACTATATTCGCGAACAATATTGAAGCTCTTAAGGATAAAAACAACATAAACAAGATGAACCATATTATGACAAGCAAATATCTGCCTAAGGTTTTAGACGATAACGACATAGAATACATTATCAACAAGAAAAAAGACGCTGAATGTATCGCATAACAAACACAAAATAACCCCGATACGCCTGAAGCCTGTCGGGGTTATACTTTTTCGTTTGCCTTATTTCAACGCTGCCGCGTAACGCTCAAACTCGGCGCGGAGCGACTCCGCACGCTCGGCGCAAAGCCCGCCGTCTCTATCTTTTGCGGCGGACAAAACGCCGTCGCACGCCGCGCAAAGTCGCTCGAGCCCCAGCTTCGCGCACGCGCCCTTAAAGTTATGCGCCTTGGTAAAAATCGAGTCGTATGACTTAATTTTTACCAAATCGAAAAGCTCAATATAATTCTTATTTTTTAAAAGCGCACGAGCCGCAGAAATATAGCTCTCCTCGTCATAATCAAAATTTTCTGTGGCGGCGTCAACGTCCGCGCCGTAGCTTTTTAAATTCTCGATAATCATAATTCCGCCTCCCGTTTTTTATTATATTACCCTCCGCCGCCGTTGTCAACACTTGACGCGGCAACACATCTTGTTATATACTTATATCGGCTTTCAATAAGGCGCAGGACGACTGAAAGGGGACTCGTTATGGATAAAAAAGAGTTTGCACTGAAAAAACATGAGGAATGGCAGGGGAAAATCGAAGTAATCTCCCGTGCAGAGGTCAAAAATCGCGAGCAGCTCTCGGTTGCGTACACTCCCGGAGTTGCGGAGCCTTGTCTTGAGATTGCAAAGGACACCGACCTTTCCTACAAATATACCAGACGCGGCAACCTTGTCGCGGTAATCACCGACGGCACCGCTGTTTTGGGGCTCGGCGACATAGGTCCCGAGGCGGGTATGCCCGTTATGGAGGGAAAGTGCGCGCTTTTCAAAGAGTTCGGAGGCGTGGACGCGTTTCCGCTCTGCGTGCGTTCCAAGGACGTTGACGAAATAGTAAACACCGTAAAATTGATTGCGGGCAGCTTCGGAGGAATAAATTTAGAGGACATCTCCGCGCCGCGCTGCTTTGAAATAGAGCGCCGCCTGAAGGCGGAGTGTGACATTCCCGTGTTCCACGACGACCAGCACGGCACGGCGGTAATCGTGCTTGCGGGTATGATAAACGCGCTCAAGGTCGCGGGCAAAAAAATGTCCGAGATAAAGCTCGTCGTAAACGGCGCGGGCAGCGCGGGCATAGCGGTTACAAAGCTGCTTATAAGCGCGGGCGTTAAAAACGTGATTATGTGCGACAAAATCGGCGCGCTCTATGAGGGCGCGGAGGGTATGACCGACGCTCAGGCGGAGATGGCAAAGGTCACCAACCCCGAAAACAGGCGCGGCACACTTGCGGATATGCTTGTCGGCGCGGATGCGTTCGTGGGAGTTTCTGCTCCCAATCTCGTCACTGCGGAAATGGTAAAAACGATGGCAAAGGACCCCGTTATGTTCGCTATGGCAAACCCCGTGCCCGAAATTTTGCCCGACATCGCCGTTGCGGCAGGCGTTAAGGTTATGGGTACGGGCAGAAGCGACTATCCCAACCAGATAAACAATGTTATGGCGTTCCCCGGTATATTCAAGGGAGCGCTGTCGGTAAGGGCGAGCGACATAAACGACGAGATGAAAATGGCGGCGGCGCACGCCATAGCAAGCCTCATTCCCGACGACGAGCTTCGCCCCGACCGCATAGTTCCCGACGTTTTCGACAAGCGTCTTGCCGAAAACGTAGCGGCGGCGGTCGCAGACGCGGCGCGCAGGTCGGGCGTTGCGAGAATATAGCTAAACGGTGAAGAATATGACTAAAATATTATTTATATGCTACGGCAACATATGCCGTTCGCCGATGGCGGAATTTTTACTTAAAGATATGGTAAAGCGGCGCGGGATAGACGACGAATTTTTTATCGCGTCAGCCTCCACAAGCACCGAGGAGATAGGTAATCCCGTCCACTACGGAACGCGTGAAAAGCTCGCGCAGTACGGCATATCCGTCGCGGGAAAACGCGCCGTACGGCTAACGCGCGAGGACTACCGGAAATATGATTTTATTCTCGGTATGGAAAAAATGAACATATCTCACATTATGCGAATATTGGGCGACGATCCCGAGCATAAGGTGATGCGCCTGCTCGACTTTTCGGAAAATCCGCGCGATATTGCCGACCCGTGGTACACCCATAACTTTGATAAGACCTACGACGATATTCTTGAGGGCTGTAACGCCCTGCTGAAACATTTGGGATATTGAAAAAAAACGACAAAAATCCACGGATTTTTGTCGGAGAGTACCCAACGGGGCACAATTCACACTAAATTCGCAAGCATATGGAGCTTGCTCATTAAGTGTTCATTCGAAGCAACCGCCCGAAAGCGCGCCTTTGCCTGAACAAGGCAAAGCAAGCAAAAAGGGCGAGTTGCGACGATGTAGGGGCGAACCGTGTTCGCCCGCTCGCGGCTACGCCGCGTTTTTTAATTTTTTGCGGTGCGTAAAAATTTAAAATTCAGATTTAAATTCCCCGTTTTCAAGTTTGTAAAGTTTAAATCCGTAGGACGGGAGATGAATGCCGAGCTTAATGTTTTCGCAGTCGACAGTAAAACGGGCTTCGTTATCTCCGCGGTTGACCGCGCATACAACAGTCTCATCCTTTGCGGGGTTGCCGAGCGCGTCTTTGCCGCCCGATATTGTGCGCTCATAGACGAACACGTCGCCGCTCGCGCGGAGCGTTTTAAAGCCGCCCGTCCTCAGAGCGGGAGAGGCGTTGCGCAGTTTTGCAAGCGAGCGGTAATGCTCGCGCAATTCGGGGTCTACCGCTCTCCAGGTGTAGGGCATACGGTTATGCGGGTCGGAAAGGCCCTGCATACCTATCTCATCGCCGTAGTAAATACAAGGTACGCCGAAAAACGTCATCTGCATAAACGAGATGAGCTTGACTCTCTTTATCGCAAGCGTTTCCTGCGGTGCGGAAAGCCGTGCGGCGGCTTTTTCGTCGCGGCTCATATTTTCTTCTCCGCCAAGCTCGCCCAAAACGGTCTTTATTCTCTTTGTGTCGTGCGTTCCGACAATATTCATAAGCGAATAGAGAGCCTCGGCGGGGTAGTTTTCTACAAGGCTCATAACGCGCCTGTCGAGAGTTTCCGCATCAAAGTTTTTAAGCAGAAAGCCTATGAAGCTGTCTTTTAAAACGTAGTTCATAACGCCGTCCAGCTCTTTGCCGAAGAAGTATTTTCTCTGTTTTCCGTAAGCTATTTTATTTGAAGCATCCTCCCAGACCTCGCCTATTATTACCGCGTCCGGCTTTACCGACTTGACCTCGCGGCGCAGAATTTCGATAAATTCGTCGGGCAATTCGTCCGCGACGTCCAATCTCCAGCCCGAAGCGCCCAGCCTGAGCCACTTTTTAACGACCGAGTTTTCGCCGCGCAAAATAAAGTCGAGGTAGCTGTCGTTCATTTCGTTCACATTGGGCAGATTACTGCAGCCCCACCAACTGTCGTAGCCGCCGTCGCCGTGCAGATTGTACCAGCTTCGGTACGGAGAGTGGGGATCGCGGTACGCGCCGCTGTGCTCGCCGTATTTACCGTACTTGTTAAAATACACGCTGTCGCTTCCGGTGTGGCTGAAAACGCCGTCCAGAATTATTTTTATACCCAACTTTTTGGCTTCGGCGCACAGCTTTGAGAAATCCTTTTCGTCTCCGAACATCGGGTCAATACGCATATAGTCCGCCGTGTCGTACTTGTGGTTTGAGTATGCGTCGAAAATCGGATTGAGATATATGACGCTTATTCCCAAGTCGTGCAGGTACGGCAGCTTCGCGGTTATTCCCGCGAGGTTTCCGCCGTAAAAGTCGTTGCACGCGGGACCGTACTCATACGGGTGGTCGTCAAACGCGAGAGGGTCGTACCAGTCGCCGTGAATGACGTACTCCTCGCGCTTTTTGACGGGTGCGCCGCTGTGTACCCCGAAAAATCTGTCGGGGAAAATTTGGTACATAATGCTGTTTTTGAACCAGTCGGGCGTTTTAAAGCCGTGCTCGCAGACGGTTATCTGATAGGACTTTAAAATCTCTCCGACTATACTTCCTTCTCCGCCCAGCCCGTCGTCGGCGTTGGAGTAGAACAGCGTTTCGCCGTCCGCCTCAACCTTAAAGCCGTACCATATGAGCATTGGAGTCGAGGGCGCGTCGAATCCGGCGGAGTAAATATCCCCGCCCTCGCCGTGCATATCGAGGAGGTGTTCGGTTTCGTCCATCCATAAGCGAAGTTTGACCGACGAAACATAGTTTGCCGTCACCTTTATTTTGATTGTTATGTGCGTATTCGTCTCCACCGCGCCGAGAGGCGAGCGGTATCGAATATCGCGTGAATTGTGATATAAATTCATAATACGCTCCTATGTCGATAAAGATTCTATCGAAAAAATCTTGCGGAAATTGCAATACTAATATATAATATATAAATGTGATACAAATTGTCAAGTGAGGAAGGGCAAAATTTTGAAATATGTTATTTTTGACGTTGACGGAGTGCTTATAGACTCCGAGAAGGTCATAACCACAGCGGCGAGCCGCGCCCTCGCCGAACGCGGTATAAAAGCCGGACTCAAGGACTTTATGCCTTATATCGGCGCGGGCGAGGAAAAATTTATTGTCGAGCTTGCCAAAAAATATGGCAAAGAGGACTTTATTGACGAAATGCTCGAACGTATGTTTGAATTTTACGAGCAGACCGTCTATACCGAACTGAAGGTGTTCCCCTCGGTTCTCGGCACGATTGATGAACTTTATGGGCGCGGCGTCTCTCTTGCGATAGCGAGCAGCGCGACAAGGCGCAAGCTCACGGTTTCGCTCAAGGCGGCGGGTATTGACGAAAATAAGTTTAAGGTTATTTTGTCGGGCGACGACGTTTCGGCAAAAAAGCCGTCTCCCGAAATATACATAAAGACGGCGGAGGCTCTCTCGGCACCGCCGAGCGAGTGCGTCGTCATAGAGGACGCGCTGAACGGAGTGCGCTCCGCAAAGAGCGCGGGAATGAAATGCGTCGCGGTGACCACCTCATTTTCGAGAGCGGAGCTTGAGGCGGCGGGCGCGGACGTTGTGATAGACGATATAGGCGAAATATCAGGCTGTACTTTATAGCCTTAAATGTGCGGGGTGCGTTATGTTTTATGCGGTTTACGGCAATGCCGGAGCGGGAAAGACCGAGTATATTTTCCGCAGGGCTGAGGAAAATATAAAAAATAAAATACGCACGTTCATACTTGTGCCGGAGCAGTTTTCAATGCAGACCGAGCGCGGCGTTATATCGCGGCTCGGCACGGGCGCACAGACGTATGTTGAGGTGCTGACCTTTTCGCGGCTGTGCAATATGGTTATGAGCATCGCGGGACCTATGCGGATGAAGTACATCGACGGCGCGGGAAAATATATTGTGGCACAGCGCACTATGCAGCGCCTCGAAAAGAAGCTGTCGGTGTTTGCTTCAAACGTGCATCAGCGGGGCTTTGCGAAAATTGCCGTGAACGCAATCTCGGAATTTAAGCGTTACGGGGTAACTCCCGACGCGCTCAGAGCCGCCGCCCAAAGCGACAGCGCGAAGGACGCGGGCTTTGCGGACAAACTGTGTGAGCTGGCTTTGATTTTTGAGGAATACAGCCTTGCGATAAACGAGAAAAACGCGGACGCAGAGGACAATCTCGCGCTTATTTTGGAGCGCATACAAAAGTGCGATTTTTTGCGGGGCAAGCTTTATATAAGCGGCTTTAAGAGCTTTACACCGCTTGAACTTCGGGCGGTGGGTGCGCTTATGAATATGTGCGAGGTGTGCGTGTCTCTTACGACCGACGATTTGCACTCGACCGAGCCGCACTTTTCTACCGCGTCGGGTACATACCGCCGCCTTTGCGAGGTCGCGCGCGCCGAGGGCGTGGAAATCGGAGAGCCGATTTTTCTGAACGCCGAGAATAAGTTTGAAAACTCACCCGCGCTCAGACATTTGCGGAACGAGTTTTTCCGCGTGCCGCCGCGCGAATATCGGGGAGAAGCGGACGGCGAGATACTGCTGTATACGCCGCAGGACTACTACGACGAGGTGCGTACCGCGGCAAAGCTCATTTTAAAGCTGTGCCGCGAGGAGGGGTACCGCTTCGGCGATATAATGCTCCTCACGCGCTCTGCGGAGAATTACGACCGAATTATACCGTCGGTGTTCGGTCAGCACGGAATAAACGTATTTTTGGACTCAAAACGCGGCATACTTCAAAATCCGCTTATGAGAAATATTAACGCCGTTCTCGATATTTTGATTTACGGCTTTTCGTATGAGCGGGTTATGACCGCGCTCCGAAGCGGATTTTATGATGTTACGCCCGACGAGGCGGATATATTTGAAAATTATATTTTGATAGCCGACCCCTCTCACGCGATGTGGAGCAGGGCGGGAGAGTGGGAGTATAATCCCAATGAGAAAATTTACGATATGGAGCTTATAAACCGCGTTGCGGCGGCGGTGGCAAAGCCCGTCGCGGAGCTTCGCGGCGCATTTTCGGGCAGAAAGACGTGTACCAAAATTTGCGACGCGCTGTTTGATTGGCTCGAAAAGAGCCGCGCCTGTGAAATTATGGCGGACAGGATAAAGCGCTTCGCGGACAGCGGACGGCACGATGCGGCGGCGGAGTACAGGCAGGTGTGGAACAGCACTATAACGCTTATCTCCCAGCTTTCGGACATTATGGGGGACGATTACATAACCTTTGAGGGCTTTGCCGAGCTGCTCGGCGCGGCGGCAAAGGAATGTCGTGTGGGAATAGTGCCGCCGTCGCTCGACAGCGTGACGGTCGGAGAGATAGACCGCTTCAGGCGAAACGATGCGAAGGCGGTTATCGTCCTCGGTGTGACCGACGGGATTTTCCCGAAAAAATATATAGGAGAGGGACTTATTTCCGACTCGGAGAGAGAGGTGCTGTCGCCGCTCGGAGTGGAGCTTGCACCGACCGCGAATATGCGCCGAGCCGAGGAACAGTCGCTTATATACAGCGTGCTTACCGCGTCGTGCGAAAAGCTGATTTTGTCCGCTCCCGTATCGGACGGCAGGGGCAATTATCTGCGCCCGTCCCCGGTGTTTGAAACCGTGAAAAAAATATTTAAAATCGAGCCGTGTCCGCTTTCCGAGGAGGACGGGTTTGAGGGTGGCGAGGCGGTGCTTGACCTTCTCGCGGCGAGAGCGGCGGCGGGTGTGTCGGACGACGAGCCCGTAACCCGTGCGGCACTTGAATATTTCAGTGAAAACGAGCGTTTTAAAAATAAGTTTGATGAAATTGAAAATATGCTGGAGCGGGTCGGCAGACGGGAGCTTTTGTCCGAGGACGAGGTAAGGCTTTTGTACGGAGAAACCGCGCGGCTGTCGGTCTCGAAGCTCGAAAAATACAATTCCTGCGCATTTGCGTACTTTTTGCAGTACGGGCTTATAGTCAGAGAACGCGACCGCGCGGGCTTTGAGCCGAGCAATATGGGTACTGTTATCCACGCGGCTCTGGAGGGCTATCTGCGCGGACTTAAAGAGAGCGGCGCGGACTACGGAGAGATAAGCCGTGACGAATGTTTCGGCGCGGTCGCGGAGCTCGTGGAGAAGGCGGCGAGCGGCGACGAGTTTTGCGAAACGTCGTCGTATTACAGATACCTCGTTATGCGTATGAAGCGGATAGCGGGCGCGACGGCGTGGGAAATAGTGCGTTTTTACAGCCAAAGCGCGTTTCGTCCGCTCGGCTTTGAGATGAGTATAGGCGAGGGCGGAGATTTGCCGCCGCGCGTGATTGAAACAGGGAACGGGCGCGCGGTTTTGGAGGGCTTTATCGACCGCGCCGACGCCGCCGAGATAGACGGAGAGAGGTATATGGCGGTCACCGACTACAAGCTGTCGGGCAAGTCGCTCGATTTGGAGCTTGCGGCGCGCGGACTGCGTTTTCAGCCGCTTATTTACACCGATATTCTCAGGGAACAGGGGTTTTCGCCCGCCGCTATGCTGTATATGGCGACGAGCGACCCGATAACGAAATTTGCTTCCGAGCCGACAGATGAGGAGCTGGAACTTGCGGTGCGTGAAAATATGCGCGCGCAGGGCTGGGTGCTCAGCGACGAAGCGGTGAGGGGCGCGCTTGACGCAAACCTGCTCGAAAAGCGCGGCGAGGCGTTTATCAAGCAGCAGCGCACTCTCAGCCGGGAGGAGTTTGACGAGACGCTGACCTGCGCCGCAAAACAGGCGGAGGAGACCGCGGAGAACATACTGTCGGGCAAAATCGAGCCAAACCCCGTGGTGATAGGAGAGCACGACTCGTGCAAATACTGCAAATTTTCGGCAATCTGCGGGATAAATGACAAAAAAGTTGATTTTAAACGGTAAAATTCTCATTTGCAAAAGAGAGGCGTTTCGGGTATGGATAACGGAAAATCACCGCGCATATATACGGGCACGGGCGACGGCGGCAGGTCAGACACCCTCGCTCAAAAGAATATTTCAAAGGCAAGTCCGATTTTTGAAGTCCTCGGCTCGCTTGACGAGTGCTCGGCGTTCTTGGGGCTTGCGCGGAGCAGTCTTGACGACGAGAGGCTGTGCGCCGATATTTTGACTATACAAAAGCGTTTGATAGAGGTATGCGGAGAGCTTGCGGGCGGCGAATGTGCGGTCTGCGAAGGCGATGTGCGCCGCATTGAGGAAGCGATTGACGGCTACTGTGCGCTGTCGGGCGGGTTTTGCGGCTTTTCGGTTTCGGGAGCGACGCGGGGCGAAGCGGCGATAAACCTCGCGAGGACAAGTGTGCGCAGAGCCGAACGCGCGGCGGCGGCGATAGAGGTAACGCCCGAAATGAGAAAGTATATAAATCGGCTGTCCGACTTACTTTATGTGATGGCTGAGTATGCGGCACATGTGCCGAAAACCCGATAAATATGAGGAGGACTGTTTTTATGAAAAAGATTATCATAACTATTTTGATGCTTTTGGTTGCGTCGGCGGTCGGCTTGGCTGTGTTTGCGGACGGCTCCACCCTCGCGTTCCCCGGAGCCGAGGGCGGCGGAAAGTACGCAACCGGCGCACGCGGTGCGTCGGGGCAAGGCGTGGAGGTATACCACGTCAATTCTCTTGCGGACTCCGGCGCGGGGTCGTTCCGCGAGGCGGTATCAAAGAGCGGCAGAGTTATAGTCTTTGACGTGAGCGGATACATCAGGCTCAGGAGCGATATTTCGATAAACAGAAGCAATATTACAATCCTCGGTCAGACCGCGCCCGGCGACGGCGTTACGATAACCGGCGGATCGGTTATGCTGGGCGACGGCGTGGAAAATGTTATAGTGCGCTATCTCAAGGTGCGCCCGACCGACAACAACGGCGGCGAGCCTGACGGTATGGGCGGACGTTTTAACAAAAACGTCATATTCGACCACTGCAGTACGTCGTGGTGCGTTGACGAGCTTCTGACCTTGTATGCGGGACCCGTGAGCCTCGGCACTCCGGGCAGTAATCTTACCATACAAAACACCATCGGCTCCGAAAGCCTCAGAATGAGCAACCACGTCAAGGGAGCACACGGCTACGGCGCGATATGGGGCGGCACAAACGCGAGCTATCTTTACAACCTTTTGGCTCATCACGACAGCCGCAGTCCGAGGCTTGACCGCGAGCTGCTCGGTACCGACGTTATAAACAACGTAATATACGATTGGGGTCAGACCAACTCGGCATACGGCGCTGAGCCTTACGACACCTCCGAAACGTCGAAGCGCGGCTCCTATATAAACTGGATAGGCAATTACTACAAGGCGGGACCCGCCACGGCCGACAAGCTGAAAACGCGCGTGTTTGACGTTACGTCTCCGCTTGCGGCGGGCGATCTCAAAACACAGTTGTATTTTAAAGACAACTATATAAACGGCAATCTTGTAACGAATTACAAAAACGAGAACTATGTCAGAAATTATCAAAATGCCGACCTGCTCGACGAGAGAATAGATATGGGCGAGTACGCGATTGACGAAATTCCCGCGGAGGAGGCATACGAGTACGTTCTGAATAATGCGGGCGCGACGCTTCCGCGCCGAGACGCGACCGACGCGCGCGTGATAAACGATGTTAAAAACGGCACCGGACGCATAGTAAACAATGCGGCTGAGGTGGGCGGACATATTCCCATCGAGGAAGAGACGCGCGTCTTTGAAGTGCCGAGCGATTGGCTGGAGGAAAAAGGACTTTCGGGAAAATCCGAGGGAGACATAATAAGCGAGGGCGAGTTTGCGGGCTATTCGGTCATAGAGGCGTATGTCAACGAATGGACCGAGGAAAAGAGCAAGACCCCGCCGACAAATCCGAATATAGTTGTGCAGTCTCCCGCTGTTTCTGCTTCGTCGAACACCATAGAAGATTTGACGGTCAACGGCGGCGAATGGACGGTAGTAACCGAGGGCGAAAATGTGGAATACAAAGCGGCGGGTATCGCGGTCGGCGGTAACGAGGTCGTAAAGATGGAGCTTTATGATGGAAATACAAAGCTTGGTGAGTTCGATGGAAATGTTATTGATACCGAGGTGTCTCTGCCCGCCGGAGAGCATTATCTGACTTGCCGTGCAATAAACACGCTCGGCGAAAAGGCGCAGAGTACCACGGCGATAGTGTATGTAAAGCCTTCCGCGCCTTCGGGCAGTTATTCGTTTACCGAGATACGCGACAGCAGCTACAAGGGCTATGTCGGCAAGGGCGGCGCGTCGATGAATGACGACGGCGTTTACACGATTTGCGGCTCGGGGCGCATAACCACAAAGGCGAATGACAGCTGCGGATTTATGTATAAAGAGGTCAGCGGCGACTTTGATATAACCGTTCGCGCCGACAAGATACCCAAGTTTGAAAATCAGCAGGTGAGCGGACTTATGGTTCGCGCCGGACTTGCCTCAAACGACATTATGGCTATGATAGGCGACGGCTGGTGGAAGTACGGCGAGAATATGCGTATATACAGCCGCGCGAAAAAAGGCGCGACCGCGACAGAAACCTTCTTTAAGGATAAAAACGGCAAAAACTGCGACAACGAAACCGACGAGACTTCTTATTCAATGCCCAAATATATGAGAATACAGCGAAGCGGCAACAGCTTGACTTTCAGCGTTTCAAATATGGGTATAGACTGGACCGACAACGACCGCCAGCCCGTGACGATCGAGTATGACAATTTGCCCGAGGTGATGTATGTCGGACTTGCGACCGACTCTGCAAGCGGCGTTTCGGTGAAAGAGGGCTTCTCTATGGCTAAGTTCAGCCGCCTTACGCTGAACGGCGAGAGCGACGTTACTGTTGAGGAGGGCAAGGTGCCGTTTACCGACGAGGACTTTGACAACACCGAATGGTATAATGCGATAGGCGAGGTGAGCGACCTGCAGACTGCGCCGCGCGGCGGAAATTCGAGCGTCGCTCTGCTGTTCTGGGGCGAGGCTTACCGCAGCTTCAAGCCGCAGGACGAGGGAGTTATAACGGCGACCGCCGATTTTTATACGTCGAGCAATTCGAGAGCGGATGTAAATCAGAAGGCGGGCGCGAGATTTATGCTAAGCGGAGCCGACAAGGACGGCAACACCGTAAAAATAAAGAGCATTTACGCACAGCACGACCTGGGCTTTTTCATCGACTATGACGAGGTTGAGCCGCGCCCGACAGCGAAGCCGTACTCCGACAGCAAATTTGAGCTTGAAAAGTGGTACAAGGTCGAGATGACCTTAAACTACGACACGGGCAAAGGAACTTACTCGTTCAAGCCGTATGAGAAGTACGACTCCTCAATCGGAGTTTATGAGACGGGTGAGCCGATATTTGAGTACGAATTTGATTTTGATACGAGTATTCCGCTTACACAGCTTCACTTTGAGCGCCGAGGCGGCTACGAGATGTATCTCGACAACGTCGGCGTAAGCGTTTACAAAAGACCGATTTGGTTTTTGGAAGGCGGCAAGCCGACCGTTGACAGAGCAAAAACCGACGCATCTGTTATTATCGCGTACTATGATGAAAGCGGCACGCTGACAGACGCTCAGTATGCTATGGTTGCGGCGGGCGAAACAAAAAGCGTGGAGCTGAATGTGCCGCTCGGAGCGTACAGCGCGAAAGCGTTTTTGTGGGATAAGAATATGGAGCCGCTCGGACTTCCGCTGGAGCCTGAGATAAAGTAGTTTGGCAGAAAGCAGTAAAAAGGAGAAGAACAAATGAAAAAAAGAAATATCATAATTATTTGTGCAATCGCGGCTGCCGCGGCGGTCGTGATAGCTGTTTCGGCGATAGTTTACCATATATTAAATCCGGGCGGAATTGAGGCAGAGCCGGTCGAGGAGTGGCCCCAAAACAAATACACGCAGGAGATAACTCCGCCGTCTTACGGCACGCCCGATTATGTGCTTGAAAATAAGAAGAACAAAAGCTACGCGATATTTTTTAAGGACATAACGCCCGAGCAGAGCGAAGAGTATATCGAGCAGTTAAAGGCGGACGGCTTTGAGGAGACGAATGACGTGGGCGACGTGATAGGCAGAGCGTTCAAAAAGGGCGACGTTTTGCTCAGCGTCAGCGTTTCAAAGGACGTTATGGCGATATATATAATGAAATAGCGGGGGTTATAATATTATAATATTTGCGAAAATATAGGAATACGGTCAATATCCGATATATTTTGCCAAATAATCCGTTATTTGTCAAAAAAACTTGACATTGAGCCTATCGGGTGATATAATCAGAACATAAAATTTTATATAGGAGGCAGTTGTATGTTAGCTACGATTGTTGTTGGTGTTATAATGTGGATAATCTCCATAATTGCATGTTGGGGATTGTTTACCAAGGCCGGCGAGCCCGGCTGGAAAGCTATCATTCCCATCTATTCTACATATGTGATGTTTAAGCTTTCCTGGAAGGTAAGTATGTTTTGGGTTTGGTTTGTTTTGCTGTTTGCATCCGGATTTTTGTCGGGTTTCGACAATCTGGTTGCAGCAATAATTTCGGTTGTTTTGTCAATAGCCGCAGCTATTCTTGGCATTGTGTTCTACGTTAAGCTGGCAAAGGCATACGGAAAAGGCGGCGGATTTGCTGTCGGTCTGCTTTTCCTCAATCCCATTTTCCTCTTGATATTGGGACTCGGCAAGTCAGAGTATGTAGGCGTACAGGAATAATTTTGTATAAAAAGACGACTCCGTTTATATACGGAGTCGCTTTTGCTTTTACGGTATTTTTTGGTTTAATTTTACTTTAGGAGGATGACAAAGTGAAAAAATCAGGTTTTATAGCTGTTCTTGTCGTTTTGAGCTTGCTGTTTACGCTTATTCCCGTGTCCGCATCTGCGGAAAGCGCGCCGTCGGAATGGGCGGCGGAAGCCGTGGCGGAGGCGATTGAAACGGGAATTTCGTGCGCGGACGCCGACTTTACCGCGCCGCTTTTGAGAGGGGATTTTGCCGAATATGCGTGCGAGCTTTTGGACAAAATGGACCTCATAACACTGCAAACGCCGACAGAGGTATTTTCAAATCCGTTTCGCGATACAAATTCGCAGTATGTTTTCACCCTCTTTTCGGAGGGCATAATCAAGGGCGAAAGCGATGTTGAGTTTTGCCCCGACGACAATATAACAAGAGCGGAGGCGGCGACCATACTCGGCAGAATGGTGCGCTTTGCCGATATAAAGGAAACAGATACTCAAATTACATACAGCGATGTTGACGACAATGCGTATTACAGCGCCCCGCTTAAAGCGGTGACCAATGCGGGCATTATCAGGGGCAAGGAGGACGGAACATTTGACCCCAACTCTCCGATTTCGGCGGAGGAGCTTATTACCGCCCTTATGCGAATTAAAAACGCCGAGCGCGATGACGGCGCAAGCTATGCGAACATATGCGATACGATGAAAAATCTCACGTCATACAAGCGCGGCGCGGGTACGGGTTACGACAAAACGGCTGCCGATATGCTGAAGTCAAAGCTTGAAAGCTACGGATACGAAGTCTCGGCAGTTCCGTTTGAATTTACCGATAGTGATTTTAACAAACAGCTTTCGTCCGAAAACATTGTCGCGGTGAAAAAGGCTAACGTAAGCAATCCGGATATACTCTATATATCGGCGCATTACGACTCGGTCTTTACGACAATGGGCGCAAACGACAACGCGACGGGCGCGTCCGCACTCTTGGAGATAGCAAGACTTCTCAGCGGCGTGTCCTCGGACAGGGAGCTGCGAATTGTTTTCTTCGGCGGCGAAGAAAATCTTATGCAGGGCTCTACCGCGTACTGCCAGAGCCTTTCGGAGGATGAACTGTCGAGGAGCGTCGGCGCAATCAACATTGATATGGTCGGCGGCATAGACTGCGGAGAAACAGTATTCAACACGATAAACGGTGTGGAAACCGCGCTCTCAAAGGCAATCAACGAAACAAATCATAAAAATTACCGAATGAAAACAGAGGGTATGAGCGACCACTCCGCGTTCAGCCGCGTCGGAATACCCGCGACGGGTATAAGCCAGAATATGTGTCCCGTGGGCTACCATACAATTCTTGACCGTATGGAAAATGTGGACGTTTCGGTTGTGCAGGAGGTATGCCAAAACGTATATAATACGGTTTTGGAGGTGCTGACCGCGCCTGAGGCGCAGTACAGCGCGCTTGCAAAGGAGTCTGCGGATTACGGCAAAATCCACTCTGTAACGCGCGATATGCCGGTATTCTTCGGTATGAAGCTCCCGTTTGTGGAGTCGCTTTTGGGAATTAGCTACGACGAAATAGCGCCGCCCGTTTTGCTTGACGACGGAAGCGAGCTCCACGAATCGACGTATATTTACAATTCGCTTGTTTGGTTTGAAAACGGCGTGCCGTTTAAGACGCTGTTCAGGTATGATACATACGACAGTCTTATAGATGTGAATATAAAAATGCAGGATGCCAGATATTCGCAGGATGAGGCGATAAAGATGATTTCGGCGGTTTACGGTGAACCCGTGCAGGATTACGGCGTGTACACCTGGGAATACCGCGACGCTCTTAAGTGCATAGTGCTTGCGCCTCTTGAGGACGGCGGATATGATGTGTTTATCGACTGCGACAGAACGCAGGCGCCGAGCAAGATAGTTCCCGTTACGGACGGCAAGCCCGACGGAACGCTTACGAAAAGAGAGCAGGCAATATGGGAAGCGGTAAAATCGGTAATCCCTCCGGAGTATCTCAACCATATGAGCTCTATCGGATTTATCAACGACGGTTTGAAAGGCGTTACGGCGACGACCTCTATGACGGACGTCGACGGAAAATTTGACGCGAGCAAATATGCCTTGAGCGTTGATATTTATGATTACACCGACGAGGACGGAAATTACACCGAATATAACTCTCTCATTCATACGATAGTACACGAGTTCGGACACGCGGTAGAGTACAACAACTGGAACGGAACGCAAATTGAAGGGGACGAATACGGACAGCAAAAGCTGGAAAGTGCGACGGATTTGAGCCTGTTGAAGCAGTTCTATGACAAATTCTGCAAGTTGGACAAAGACGATATTTTCATAACGCCGCTTCAGTACACAGACAGGTTTGTTTCAAAATATGCCGCAAGTAAAGTCTCAGAGGATTTCCCCGAGGTATTCGCGGCGTTTGTATTGTCGGACAGGTCGTATAATACTTCAAACGCCGACGAACAAATTAACTGGATGTACACCGTCCCGACCCTTGTGGAAATGAGAGACGCCATACGTTCTCATATGGGACTTGAAGAATAATGATGAATTTTCCGCGCTCTGCGCGGGACGGGAAATTTGTTTTTAAATGTTTTTAACGCTTTACTAAGCGATTGCATTTTTCCAATGTAGGGGCGCACCGTGTGCGCCCGTTTTGCCCGCGTGAAACGCGGACGGGATATACTTTTCTTGCTATCAAGAAAAGTATCAAAAGAACTATTCAAGGGAACACCCCTTGAAAAACCCCGTTTTAATCGGTAAAAATCCAATGATTTTTACCGAACTAAATCGGAATAAAAAACGCGGCAAAGCCGCGAACGGGCGAACACGGTTCGCCCCTACGAACTTAAAAAATTACGGCTTTGCGTAAATATGTCCGCAAAATTAAAACCGACAAAAATCCATAGATTTTTGTCGGTTTTTTTGTGTTTAAATTTAACTCGGGTTACAGCAATTATTTTTCTTTATTCTACCGTGAACTCTCCGAAGTCTGCGAACGAGTCGCCGGCGCAGAAAAGCGCGAGCTTTGCACCGACCCATTTACCCTCGCGGGCATAGAATATATCGCCGAGCTGGGTAAAGCTTCTGCCGTCAGTGCTGTACAACATTCTGCACGGAGCGGTTTTGCCGTTGGGCTGACCCATTACCTCGGCTCTGAGATATATCGTCGTTGTTCCCGCGTCCGCCGAGGCGACTTCATATTCAAAGGTATCTCCGTCCTCCGCCTCGGTTATTCCCGCATCGCTTACCTCAAGGGGAGAATACTGCTTCACAACGCCGCGCATATGAGATATTCTGCCCTTTCCGTTGATTGCTATATAGTTATAAGTGAGTCCTTCTATCGCTATTCCCGCGTAGGTGTTTTCGTCGCCGTCGGGAAGCTCCACCTTGACGGTCGCGCTAAGCTGAGGCGCGTGCCAAAGCTGAGTGAGTACATTGGGCATATTCCAAAGATGTCCCTCCATACCCTCCTTAACTCCCTGACCGTAAAGTCTGAGACTGCCGGGGTTCGCGGTGAGCGAGTACCAGCTCTCCTGCGGGTTCGCCTGCCACTGCCACTGGAGGTCAAGCTCCTCTTTATCGAAGTTATCGCCCGCGGGTACCGTGGTTATAGGATATGTGCCGCCCACGTCAGGCTTTTTATACTCCATAACCGGCTGTCCGCAATAGCCGTCGTCCACACGCTCGCCCATAACAGGCCAGCCGTCCATCCATTGAACGGGCTGAAGGTGGATAATTCGTCCATATGCCTCAAGGTCCTGGAAGTGGAGAAACCAGTTCTCGCCGTTTTCAAGCTCTACAAGCGCGCCCTGGTGAGGTCCGTTTATCTCTGTAAGACCCATACGAAGAACTATTCTGTCCTCATAGGGTCCGTATATATTCTTGGAGCGCAGAGCCACCTGCCAGCCGATAGGAACGCCGCCTGCGGGAGCGAGTATGTAATAATATTCGCCGCGCTTATACATTTTCGGACCTTCCAGTGTGGTATGGCTTACCTCGCCGTTAAATACAATGGTGTCCTCCGAAATAATCTCTTTGCCGTCGGGAGTCATCTCGCATATTGCAAGTCTGCTCTTAAATCCGCCCGTGCGGCTGCCCGCATAGGCGTGTACTATATATGCCTTGCCGTCATCGTCCCAGAACGGGCAGGTGTCTATCGTACCCTTTGCCGATTTAATGAGGGTCAACTCGTCCCACTCACCGTACGGGTCGTCGGTTGAGGTCATATAATATCCGTAGTCGGGGTCGCCGTAGTATATATAATATCTGCCGTCGTGAAAACGCATTGACGGAGCCCAAACGCCGCAGCCGTGCTGAGGTGTGTCATACACTTCGGGCAGTCGGCGCGCCGCGTAATTTATAAGCTCCCAGTTTACCAAATCCTTGGAGTGAAGGATAGGCAGTCCGGGTACGAACGTGAAGCTCGACGCCGTCATAAAGAAGTCGTCACCCACACGAATAACGTCGGGATCCGAGTAATCGGTGTAAAGAATAGGATTTCTGTAGTTTCCGTTTCCCAGGTCGGCAATCCAGTTGCCGTGTGATAATGGCATAATAAAAAACCTCCAATTCCAAATACTAGGACATTATACAAAAATTTTTCTCAAACGTCAATAAGTAATTGAATTTTTATCAATATTATGGTAATATGTACTTGGTTTTGATTATAAAATTGTTTAAATTTAAGGAGAGAGCAATTATGGACGTTTTCAACATAGCGGATTTTGGCGCAAAAAGCGGCGGAGTTTATAAAAATACGGCAGAAATTGCCGCGGCGATAGACGCGGCTTCAAAGTGCGGCGGCACGGTAGTGATACCGCGCGGAATTTGGCTCACCGGACCTATCACGATGAAAAGCGGCGTCACCCTCCACGCAGAGGACGGCGCGATAGTTCGCTTCAGCGGCGACGCGGACGACTATCCGCTTGTCAAGACGGACTGGGAGGGCTCGCGCGCGCTCCGCTGCACCTCGCCGATAAACGGCTGCAATCTGAGCGACATAGCGATAACCGGCGGCGGCATATTTGACGGCGAAGGCGGCGTGTGGCGCCCGTTAAAGCAGATGAAAGTCACCGAAAGGCAGTGGAAAAACCTCTTGGCCGGCGGCGGCTGTGTAAAGGACAGCCGCGAGGGCGGCGTGTGGTGGCCTGACGAGTACGCGGCGGACGGCGCGAAAGTTATGAAGGAAATAGATATAGAGACTGTCAACCCGAACGACTACATAAAATACAAGCGGTTTTTCAGACCCACCCTGCTCCAGCTTCGCGAGTGCAAGGGCGTGACGTTAAAGAACGCGACGTTTCAAAACTCTCCCGCGTGGTGCCTGCACCTGTTTATGTGCGAGGACGTAAAGGTGTCCGACATTTGCGTGCGTAACCCGTGGTTCTCGCAAAACGGCGATGGAATTGACATAGAGTGCTGTAAAAACGTACTGATTGAAAATTCGAGCTTCGACGTGGGCGACGACGCGATTTGTATGAAGTCGGGCAAGGACGAATACGGCAGACGGCTCGCCACCCCGACCGAGAATGTGGAAATTAAAAACTGCATCGTATATCACGGTCACGGCGGATTTGTCGTGGGAAGCGAAATGTCTGGCGGCGTGCGCGACGTGCGTCTGTACGGCTGCTCGTTTATCGGCACCGACGTGGGTCTGCGCTTTAAAAGCTGCCGCGGCAGAGGCGGAGTTGTGGAAAACATCAGCATATCGGGAGTAAATATGACCGACATAAAAAACGAGGCGATAATATTCACCACCGCATACGACGCGAACGGCACCCCCGACGACAGCACCGAGCGAAGCGAAAAAACGCCCGAATTTAAAAATATAAAAATCGAGGACGTGGTATGCGACGGCTGTAAGACCCCGATTTCGATTGCGGGACTTCCCGAGCTGCCCATTCACGACGTTGAGCTTCGCAACATCACCATAAGGAGCGCGGGTCAAATCGAAACCTCAAACTGCGAAAACCTCACACTCGAAAACGTCGAGATAATATAACGAAAATAATACACTATTTGTTGTAAATATATTTTATAATCATAAACGGGAGGCGTTGATATGAGTATTTTTACAGATAAACTCGAAATGAGCAGACGCATTGAGGAGCAGGAGAAAACCATAGCTCTGTTAAACTCGGAAATAGCCGCCCGCAAGAAAGAAATCGTCAATCTCAACTCAAAGCTCAGAGATACAGAGCGGCAAAACGCCGATTACGAAAGCCGTTATGTTAATACCGGATTGGAGTGTGAATTTTGTTATACCGTGCTTCAGGAAAATTTTTCATTTTGCCCAAAATGCGGTAAAAAAATAAACAAATCCTCCGTTCCGGCAACAGAAAAATCCGCTGCAAGTCTTTTCACAGCAGAAGACGATTTAGACGGCGCTCTCATAGTTCGCTATAACGGATTCAGCGACAAAAAAATAACCATACCTTCCTCTGTAAACGGCAAAAGGGTTATAGGCGTGTGGAACGACGTCTTTAAAAAATGCGTTGATTTGGAAGAAGTAATTTTTGAAGAAGGCTGTCAATATATCGGAAAAAATGCTTTTGCCGGATGCGAAAATTTAAAAAAGCTCCGTCTGCCGAAAAGCTTAATCGAAATAGGCGACAGCGCCTTCAGCGGCTGCAAGAGTCTCAGCGAAGCGGCAATTCCGCCGAATGTCAGAGTGGTCGGGTCATACGCATTTGGTTACTGCACAAACCTAAAAAAGATTTTGCTTCCGGACAGTCTGCAATATATAAGCAGCGGAATGCTTAGCCATACGGGTATATCCGAAATTAACATTCCTCAATCCGTTTTGCATATAGGATACGGTTCATTTTCAGACACGCCGCTCAAGGAAATAGAATTGCCGCGCAATCTGTATTCGATAAACAGTTTCGCGTTTGACACTCCGTCGCTGGAAAAGATAACTATTCATTCAAACGTAAAAATAATGTGCCGTGATATTTTCAGAAAATCGGCAAAACCATTGATACAATGCGCCGCAGGTTCAAAGGCGCATCTGTACGCACGAAATTACGGACTGCCGTGCGTTGAAATTCCCGCGCAGCCGCCCGCGGATATACAAATTTGCTCAAACGGAATTATTATTGATATGAACATATTATCAAAAACAGACGCGCGCCTCAATGAGTTATGGCGCTATATCGGATTGCCGAAAGCCGCTTCGTGGTCATGGGAGCGCACAGGTATGCTTCCCACAGTACGGATTGAAAAAACAATGCCCGCCGCGGACGCGGAACTTTTGAAAAACAAGCTTTGCGCATTTCTCGGAACTCCCCAAGCCCCTGCCCGCTTCGGTCCTTTTGGGCGCGTTTCGGAGCTTGCCGTACAGCAGTACTGGGGCGAGTCGGAGGTATAGCTCCTGTTTTAGTATTCAATTTAAAATATCAAAAAACGTCGAGATAATATAACGAAAATAAAATTTAAAAATCCACCGCGACGGCGGTGGATTTTTTATATGTTTCCCATATGATTAAAGTCCGATTTTTTAAGCAAACACACCTTTGCACAGCTTTTCAATCATCTGCTCGCTCCAAACAGCGTTGGGAACGGTCACCAGATTTCCGAATTGCCATTTCAATATCATTGAAGGCTCCCCTTCGTTTCGGTCGATAGAATTGTCAAATACATAAAGCTCATCGCATATATCAAACAGCCGCTTCAAGCGCCGTACATTTTAAATGGCGCTGAATTTCATCCGCATTGACATAATCGCCAATCGGTTTAAACTGTGAGTTTTCGGATATAACCGAACTTTTGCCCGAGCCGTTTGGTCCGGCAATAACCAAAAGGATGGGGAACTTCATAAGGACATTACTCCCTTCTGTTGTTTATTACAATCGGTTCATTTGAAACGGGGTCTAAATAGGTAAATCGGTGCGGTATGCCGGTATTGTCGGGATTGGCGATTGCCTTCTTTATTGAAGTCTCTAATTGTCCCGCATCCATAATCGGTACAGATTGCGCGCTTGCCGGCGCTACAACACTGAACGGAAATCCTTGGTTCGCGACAAACCTTTTTATAAATATATTCACCGCCGTACTCAACGGAATTCCTATTTCACTTGCTATTTTATCTGCGTCTCGTTTGACAGAATCTTCCACTCTCGTTGATATTATAGCCACTTCTTTCTTCCTCCTTTGAACCGGAGCGTCCCCCTTGTCTTTCCTCTCTCCAATCGTTCCCCCGTTACGATTGTTTTTAAAGTCGGTTATATCCGTTTGTCTCTCGCTCCGATACAACATATACATTATATACATTGCTTTTTATATTTTTAGTATATCACATTTATTAAAAATGTCAACACATTTTTTACAAATGTATTACATTATTTTAATAAAAGAATACATTTTCATATTTTCGTATTTAATCAAAGTGATACCTTGTCGTCTCGTAAAAGTCCTGCCATTCTATGCCCTCGCCGTCATATATAAGCTCGTAGTCTATATTGTGTTCGTCAAACCATATTGCGTGGCACGGGAAATCGTTGATATTTAAAAGCACCCTCTGCCCGCTCTCGCGTATTTCGGTCATTTTTTCTTCCAAGCCGACCGTGGTCATATAAAAATACGTCGGCACGCCTACAAATCCGACCGCGCTGTTTAAAAGCATCACGACCGACACCGCCGCGGCGCATGGCTTTACACCGTCAACGCACGAAAAGGCGAGCAGAAGCAGACAGGGTATATAATAGACATACGGGCTGTACCTCGCCCACCAGCTTTCGGGAAAAAATATTGCCAAAAGGATAAACACCGCGATTGCGGGAATTACGCTCGCCGCGCTTTTTGCCTTAAAAAGCGCGATAAGACCGAGGGCAATCGAAACAAGCAATATGCCGCTGAAAAGCACTCCGAAGCCGCCCATTCTCACATCGGGAACGCCCATAGCCATAGCCTCGTCAAGTGTAAACGTAAATGGTATTTTAAGCTCGGGCGGTTCAAGCGGCGAATGTGTCGACTTTGAAAAGAGCGACGTCAAAAGCGCGCCGACGTTGGACATATTGTTAATTTCTTCGGGCGCATTTGCTCCCATAATATCGCATTTGTCCTCTCCCATAACGGGATGGAAAATATGCTGTCCGTTTTCGATATGCTTTACATACGGGTCTGCGCCCATCACAAAAAAGCCCAAAGCGGCGGCGGTAACAACAATTACGCAGGGCTTGAGCAGCTTTCTTCCCCGCGTTTTTATTCCGTATGCAATCCCGAACGACGCAAGGGTAAATCCGCAAAGCACGGGCGCGGTAAACTTTATCGCAAACGAAGACGAGAATACCGCGGCGAGGCATATGTAATCCCAATTATCCGCCTTGTCCGAAAAAATCTTCATTCCCAAAAACGCGCACACCATTATTACCGCCGCCGTCGGCAGATCGTTCATAAACGTAAAATATTGCGACGCAATCACCGGATTTGCCGTAAACACAAGCGCGAGCAAAAGACAAGTAATTCCGCGCTTTTCAAAGACCGTCTTTACAGTGTCATACGCGGAGAAAAATAACATCAGTACGAAAATTATATTTGCTCCTTTGGCACACTCGATTTTTCCGCACAGAGCGTATATACAGGCGTAAAACGACCAAACTCCCTTGGGATAATTGTCGAGCCACAGGGAAAGCTCCTGCACAGACGCAAGGCGGTCAAAGCCGGACAACGGTTCATAAAACGGGTTCCAGCCGTTTGCGATAGCCCACACAGCCTCCTTATGAAAATACATTCCGTCATATGATATGTCATATACAAGCCCCGAAATCACCGCCGATATTACAACGGATAAGGCGGTGACCGCAAGCGCAAAAATAAGGGTGCGGTCAAATTTCACACCCAAAATAATTATGACCGCCGCGGCGGCGAGCAGACTCACAACGACCGTGTGTCCGCCCAGCAAAAATCCCAGTGACGAAACTGCGACTGTCAATGCAAAAAGCAATACAGGAGCGGCGGTAAAACGATTATTCAGTGTCATATATTTCCTTATTTCTTCACTTTTCATTTTTTCCTCCAAAACGCTTGATTTGTCAAATATCTTTTTTGAATTATAGCATATTGCATTATATATTGCAATACACAATCATAAACATTACTATACTTTTTGCATTGCTTGTTTAAATATTTATTATTTTAAATTCTCTAAATATAATAATATTAAATATTGTATTGCCGGCGAAGGCAACAAATTAAGGAGAAGCTGTTATGAGAAAATTTAAAATTCCGGTTGCGCCTCATTCCACAAACAAATGTATTCGGTTCCCGGACGATGTGATAGAGGCGGTTGAAAACGCGATAAAGGGCGTGGACTGCACCTTTTCCGCCTTTGTTGTTGAAGCGGTGCGTGTGGCTCTTGAAAATTTAGAGGATGATTGTGAAGAATAGAGAATAAATAAAATGGGACTATCTCGTTTTAGGGGAATTTATGCCCAAAACACGCAAAATAAAATCGAAAATTGAATTGGAGGAGTGCATTATGTCGGAAAACGAAAACATTAAAAAATTCTTAGACGCCGTGCACGGAGGCAAGAGGATGGTGTTCTTCGGCGGCGCGGGCGTTTCCACCGAGAGCGGAATACCCGACTTTAGAAGCGTCGACGGGCTTTACAATCAAAAATACGACTACCCGCCCGAGGTGATTTTGTCTCACTCGTTTTTCAAGCACAAAACCGAGGAGTTTTACAAATTTTACCGCGACAAAATGCTGTGTACCGACGCAAAGCCCAACATTACCCACACCACGCTCGCGCGTCTTGAGCGCGAGGGAGTCCTCACCGCCGTGGTCACCCAAAACATTGACGGTCTGCACCAAGCGGCGGGAAGCAAAAACGTATTTGAGCTTCACGGGAGCGTACACCGAAATTACTGCGAAAAATGCGGTGCGTTCTTCGGCGTTGACGCGATAACGGGCAGTACGGGGATTCCCAGGTGCAGTTGCGGCGGAGTTATAAAGCCCGACGTGGTTCTCTACGAGGAGGGGCTGGACGACAAGACCGTAAACGGCGCGGTGCGCGCAATCTCAAATGCGGACGTGCTTATAGTCGGCGGGACGTCGCTCTCGGTATATCCCGCGGCGGGACTTATAAAATACTATCGCGGGAAGTCTCTGATTTTAATAAACAAGTCCGCCACGCCTTACGACAAGCTAGCGGATATTGTCATAAACGACAGCTTGGGCTCGGTAATGAGTCTGATATAAATTTTACACCCGGAGGAAATTTCAATGAACTTAAAAAAGAAGCTGCTCGGCGACAAGACTATGATACCGGTAAGGGCGGTTTCGGAGGCTCTCGGCTGCATTGTGGACCGGAATAACGACACTATGACCGTAATAATCACGTCGGGAAATTAAAAATTAGGTGAACAAAAACACCGCATCAAGGTTGATGCGGTGTTTTTTCATTCACCTACTGTGTTTCTTATCATTTGCAGCAGCTGTGCGCCGGTCGTGCCGCCTATGACGGTAAGCCGCTTTATCGAGTGCAGTCCGTCCCATTTTACGTTGGCGTAGCTCGGGTCGGAGCTGAGCCTGTCATCCACAAGCACCTCCACCCTGTAGCCCGCAAGCTCCGCGAGCGGAACCAGCTTTTCGTCATAGCCGCCGTACGGAAACGCTATTACCTCGCAGGTCTTGCCGAGGTACTTTTCAATCATAAACTTCGACATACGAAGCTCTTTTTGAATGTCCGACTTGCTCATTTTTGAAAGGTCGACGTGGGACAGGGTATGCGACTCGATGTCTATAAGTCCGCTCTGCTGCATTTCCAATGCCTGTACCCAGCTAAAGTGAGAATTGTTCACCTTGCCGTCCTCGACCCGCTCCCCGACGGTACCCGTAACCACAAAAATCGTCGCTGGAATTTGCAGTCGTTTTAAAATCGGATATGCGATTTCGTAGTTGCTCAGATAGCCGTCGTCAAACGTTATTACCAGCGGCTTATCGGGCAAAGTCTTTTCTCCCCTGACATATGCTATATAGTCGCTCAGCTTTATTACGTCATATCCCGCGTTTACTATCGCTTTCATATGATTTTCAAAATCCTTTGCCGAGATGTTGGCGAGGTCGCCCGTGCTGTCGTCCGACGTTATGTTGTGGTACAGCAAAATCGGCACCTTGACCTCGTCGCTCTCGTCAGCGAGCGCACTCAGCATACCGCACTGGAAAATAAGTATTGACAGCAGTACGCAAACCGCCCCTCTGAACCATTTTGGCATTTTCATTTTCATCACAAACCCTTTCCGGCAATTTTTATTACTTCGTCATTGTTCTTTGTGTTTGAAATCAAGTTTAACAGCTTTTCGGTGACCTCGGCGGTATTTTGATTTGACAGCGCGCGCCTTATGCTCCAGACAGCCATAAGCTCGTCGCCGCGCATCAAAAGCTCCTCGCGCCTCGTGCCCGACTTTGAAATATCTATCGCGGGGAAGATACGCATTTCCTGAAGTCTCCTGTCGAGGTGTATCTCCATATTGCCCGTACCTTTAAACTCCTCAAAAATTACGTCGTCCATTCGGCTGCCCGTTTCAATCAGGGCTGTCGCCAAAATCGTCAGACTGCCGCCCTCCTCTATGTTACGCGCCGCGCCGAAAAAGCGTTTCGGGCGGTAGAGCGCGGACGGGTCAAGTCCTCCCGACAGCGTTCTGCCCGACGGAGCAATCGTAAGATTATATGCCCTCGCGAGACGGGTCAGGCTGTCGAGCAATATCACGATGTCCTTTTTATGCTCGACCAGTCGTTTCGCACGTTCCAAAACTATTTCGGCAACCTTTGTGTGGTTCTGCGGCTCCTCGTCAAACGTGGAGTAGATAACATCGCCTTTTATGGAGCGCTGTATCTCGGTAACCTCCTCCGGGCGTTCGTCTATGAGCAAAACAATCAGCTTTATGTCGGGATTTGCATTGGTTATGCTATTGGCAATATGCTTGAGAAGGGTCGTTTTGCCCGCCTTGGGCGGTGCGACGATAATTCCTCTCTGCCCCTTGCCGATGGGCGAAACAAGGTCTATCATACGCATAGCATAATCCTTTTCACCAAGCGCGAGCTTCAGTCTTTCGTTGGGGAAAATCGGGGTCAAATCGTCAAACGCGGTACGGTGTATCGAAACGTCTATCTTGTCGCCGTTCACCGTCTGAACGTAAAGCAGTGCCTCAAAACGCTCTCCCTCGTGCTGCATCCTCGTGTTGCCCACAATGTAGTCGCCCGTTTTGAGATTAAAACGCCTTATATGGCTCGATGAAACATAAACGTCGTTCTCACCCGACTGGTAGTTGTTGGAGCGCAGAAAGCCGTAGCCCTCCGGAAGCACCTCCAAAACGCCGCTTTTCAAATTGGTCTGACGCACAGGGTCGCTGTACTCAATGACCCTCTCGCGCCTTTCGGGTCTGAACACATTTTCGCGCACCGGCGCGGCAGACTCCGCAACCTCTTCAGCGGGCGTTTCGGCGGGCGTTTCGCTTATCTCATCCGCGTCGCTGCAAAACGGCTTCAAAAGCTCTATAAGCTCTTTTTTTCGATATTTTGTGACCGACTTTATCCCGTTGTCGTGAGCGAGCTTGTGCAACTCGGTTATTTTTTTCTTCGCAAGCTCTTCGTACAACATATTTTTTGTCTCCTTCCGTAATTTATTCGATACTTGTATGGTTTAAAAAATTGATTATGAAATTATTATTGTAAATTTGCGATGCCGCGACCGACTGCGAAAGCTGGTCCTCAAAAAATTCGGAGCCGCGGACAGGTTCAAACGCAAAGACCAAAGCGGCGGCTATGTACAAAATCAGCACGCCCTCCGCCGCGCCCAACAAGCCGCCGAGCAGCTTGTTGCACTGCTTCACAACGGGCAGACGCGAAGCCATCTTGCACGCTGCCGCGAGCAGTAAAATCAGCACTCGGCACAAAAGCAGCGTCATAACAAACGCCAAAAGCGCGATTATCACATTTGAGATGCCGAGAGCGGCGGCGTCCGCGCCGTTGTCTATGCCTGCCTCGACAAAGCCTCTGAAAAGCTCCGGGACCGCGCTCTTTGTCTCAGCCGCCCGAGGCTCGGTAAAGCCCGTTTTTACAGCGTTTAATATATATTCAAACACGGGGGTGGTTTTCAAAAATTCGGCTACGGGAGAATAAAATATCCACGCCAAAACGGTGGACAAGAGCCAGGAGCATACAGACACAACCGTTTTGAGTATTCCCCTTTTAACTCCCCAAATACACATAACCGCGATAACCGCTGCCGCTATTATATCCAAGACCATATAAATTCCTCCGCCGCAAATCTCCTGCTACCTGATTTTAACAATGCTGTATTTACCGCTTCCGCCCGCCGCAAAAACGCGCCGTCCGCCGCCGAACAAACACAGGTCCTTTATTTCGTGCTCACATTTTTCGGTGTTTCTCAGCTTTCCGCCCGAGCTTATGTAATATATGTCGCGCATAAAACTCGCCGCAATCACGCCGCCGTCCACCGACAAATTTTTAAGCTCTCCGCTCGCCTCGTAGCTGCCGCGGAGCTTTCCTCTGCCCGAATATATTTCAAGCGTTGTGTTGTTCTTGCTGTTGACCACCGCAAACGCCATATTATTTTCATCATCAATGTTAAACTCGGACACGCTTCGTCCGCCGAAGCTGACTTCAAAGCGCACCTTGCCGTCCTTGTTGTAGCCGACCAGCTCGCTGTCCGAAACCGTGACGATTTTCCCGCTGTCGGTAAACCTTACCGTCCCCATCACCGTATCGGGGCGGGTCGTCTGTCCGAAAACCGTACCCGCCTTGGTATCCAAAACGACCAGCTTTGAGCCTGCGGAGCTCTCGTCCGTCGTTATGAGCGACACCGCAACATATCTGCCGTTTGCCGACAAATCCACATCGGTAAGATAACCCTCGCCGCAGTGCCAGCGGTATTTCTCCCTGCCCTTTTTGTCGAGCAGCACAACCATTCCCTTATAGCCGTCGTCGTCGCACGCAACCGCCATATCTCCGCGCTTATTCACGTTCGCGGAAATAATGTTCGTTCCCGAAGCGTACTCGCAAAGCGGTTTGTCGGCATAAGAGAGATTTATTTTGTTGGAGGAAAAATCGGAAACGAGAATATATTTTCCGCGCGTGCGAACGAGCGCCTCGGAGCTCGGCACGTCAAGCGTCCATTCGGTGTTTCCGCCGCTGTCCACAAGCCGAAGTCCGTCCGCCGAAACAAGCAATACATTATCATTATACGGCACCGTCTCCTCGGGTATGACTTCTCCGAGCTGTGTTTTTTCGCCGCCCGAAGCGGAGGATATAAGCGCAAGTATAATTGCCGCAGCCAAAATCGCAACGCCGAGCAAAATCGCCGATTTTTTGTTTTTTATATCTTCTGTTTTCATCTTACTCCTCCGACAGCAATTTAAAATTTTCATAGTACACTTTTTTGAGAAACAGTCCGTTCGGCGGTGCGGTAATTCCCGCCCGCGAGCGGTCGCACGACTCTATTACCGACGGTATCTCCGAGGCGCCTAATCTGCCCGCTCCGACGTATGCCACGGTGCCGGTTATGATACGCACCATATTGTATAAAAACGCATCCGCGGTTATTTCGAGAGCAAGTATATCGGGATTTTCGGGAAGCCTGTACACCTCGCACTTTGACACGGTGCGCTCGGTGGTCTTTTGAGAGCCGCCCGCCGAGACAAAGCCCGCGAAATCGTGCCTTCCCTCAAACGCCCTTGCCGCCGCTTGCATATCCGAAAGCTCAAGCGGTCGTGGAATACGCCAGCAGTACCTCTCAATAAACGGACTTCGCGCCGCGCCGCCGAAAATATAATAGACGTATGTCTTACCCTTTGCGCAAAAGCGTGCGTCAAATTCGTCCGAGACCTCCGCCGAGCCGAGCGCGGCAACGCTTTGGCACGGCAGCTTGGTGTTAAGCGCAACCCATATTCTGTCGGGCGGGACCGTGCTCTCTGTTTTGAAATTAAAAACGTATTCAAGCGCGTGAACACCCGCATCGGTACGACTGCATCCCGTGACCGAGACGCTCTCTCCGGTTATTTCGCCGAGCGCCTCCTCCACCGTCTGCTGAACGCTTATTCCGTTTTTTTGCCTTTGCCAGCCGTGAAAAGCCGAGCCGTCATAGGTTATTTTAACCGCTATATTTTTCATAGTCCTTCCTCAAAACGCAAACAAGAAATTTGTCGTGAAAACCGCCGCGGTAAACACCGCGAAAATCAGCCACGCATATGCGTCTCTCCTGCCGTACTCCAGCTTGTTGAGACTCGTTCTGTTCTCGCCGCCGCGGTAGCACCTGCACTCCATGGCGGTCGCCAGCTCGTCAGCTCGGCGGAAAGAGCTTATAAAAAGCGGAATTAAAATCGGCACCATAGCCTTTGCCCGCCTTATCAGATTTCCGCTGTCAAAATCCGCGCCGCGTGCGCTCTGCGCCTTGATTATCTTATCCGTCTCCTCCAAAAGAGTCGGAATAAACCTCAGCGCAATAGTCATCATCATCGAAATCTCGTGCGCGGGGACTCCTATCCTGCCGAGCGGACGGAGCAGACGCTCCATACCGTCGGTGAGCAATATCGGCGAAGTGGTAAGGGTCAAAAGAGACGTTCCCATAATCAGAAACAGCAGTCTCAAAACCATAAACACCGCAAAGCGAAGCCCCTCGTCGGTAATCGTAAATATCCACCAATGAAAGAGAATTACGCCGCCCGACGTCAGAAACAGATTGAAAAGCGCGGTTATTACGATAAAAAACATCACGGGTTTGAGCCCCTTGAGTATAAATTTCACAGGCACTCTCGCCATAGCACAGCAGCCTATCACAAAGAGCGCGAGAATAATATATCCCACAAAGCTCTTTACAAAAAACACAACCACGACATAGGCAAGCACCAAAAGAATTTTTGTCCGCGGGTCAAGGCGGTGTATAATAGACTCGGCAGGAAAGAACTGACCGATAGTAATATCCGTAATCATCGGTTCACCTCTCCTTCCCTCAAAGCCGCGGCAATTTCTCTCTCCGCTTCTCTGACCGTAAAAATACCCCTCTTCACAGACGGAACTCTCTCTCTGAGATTATCGGTTATCTTAGTGACCTGCGGCACCGCAAGCCCCATTTTTTCAAGCTCCGCGCCGCGGCTGAACACCTCTCTGACCGAGCCGTCCATCGCCAACGCGCCCTTGTTCATAACGATTATACGCTCCGCCAGACGGGCTACGTCCTCCATACTGTGCGTAACCAAAATCACGGTCGCGCCCGTTCTCGCGTGCATATCCTTAATCTTAAACAAAATTTCATCTCTGCCCGACGGGTCAAGCCCCGCGGTCGGCTCGTCAAGCACAAGTATTTTCGGCTCCATAGCCAAAATACCCGCTATCGCCGCGCGGCGTTTTTGCCCGCCCGACATCTCAAACGGCGACTTATCAAGCGCCGCCTCCGACAGCCCGACCATACTCGCCGCAAATCTTACGCGGCGGTCGGTCTCCTCCTCCGAAAGCCCCATATTCCGAGGTCCGAAGGCGATGTCCTTATATACCGTTTCCTCGAAAAGCTGATATTCGGGGTACTGCATAACCAGACCGACCTTAAAGCGAACGTCGCGCAGAGATTTTAGCGTGCCTATATCAACGCCGTCGATTAGCACCCTGCCCGACGAGGGCTTAAGCAGTCCGTTAAAAAGCTGAATAAGCGTGGACTTACCCGAACCCGTGTGACCGATAAGCCCTACGAACTCGCCGTCCTCTACGGTTATATTAACATTTTTGAGAGCCTCTTTTTCAAACGGGCTGCCCTTTTGGTAAACGTAAGAAACGTCTTCGAGCTTTAACATCTGCACTGTACGCCCTTTCTCACTTATTTCCCGGTCTGCATAAGCAGACGCTCAATTTCGGATGTGCACTCATCCGCGTTTAAAACATCGGTTTTTATATCAAATCCGTCCTTTGACAAAAGATACGCAAGCTCGGTTGACTGCGGAACGTCAAGACCGATTTTCTTCAGCTCGTCCACCCGCGAAAACACCTCCCGCGGCGGAGCGTCGCGCACGATTTCACCGTCGCTTATAACCACTACGCGGTCGGCGCGCACCGCCTCATCCATATAATGCGTTATAAGTATTACCGTCATACCCTCATCGCGGTTGAGGCGGGAAACCGTGTCCATAATCTCGCGCCTGCCCGACGGGTCAAGCATTGCGGTCGGCTCGTCAAGCACTATGACGTCGGGCATCATAGCCAAAACGCCCGCTATGGCGACGCGCTGCTTCTGACCGCCCGACAGGTGGTGCGGCGCGCTTCGGCGGAACTCGTACATTCCGACGGTTTTAAGCGCGTAATCCACCCTTTTCCGTATCTCGGCGGGCGGAACTCCCATATTTTCGGGAGCGAACGCCACGTCCTCCTCCACTATTGTGGTAACGAGCTGATTGTCGGGGTTTTGAAACACCATTCCGACGCGGCTCCTTATGTCAAAAAGTCTGCTCTCGTCCGACGTGTCTATCCCGTCCGCCAGCACTCTGCCCGACGTAGGCGTGAGTATCGCGTTCATCAGCTTCGCAAGAGTCGATTTGCCCGAGCCGTTATGCCCGAGAACCGCCACAAACTCACCTCGGCGCACATTCAGGTTTATATTTTTCAAAACCTCGGTCGACTCGCCCGTCTCCGAATTTGAGTATGAGAAGTTAAGATTTTCAATTTTAATTATATCGTCAGTACCCATATAATCACCGTAATCCCGATTTAGTATCGGCTTGAATTTTAATTTTTTGTCCATCTCGCGGAATAACCGCAGGGCAGAACCATATTTCCGTTTGTTATCGGCAGCCCCACCTCGTCCGCAGCGGTCTTACCCCCGAAACGTTTTTCCACTGTCAGACGCATAACATTCTTGAGCGCACTGCACGCAAGTCCGGTGGTATAAGAATTTATAAGGAAAAACAGCGGATTTTCGCTGAGAATGTCACAGCACATTTCGACCAAGCCGAAAAGCTCGTCCTCGATTTTCCACACCTCGCCCGACGGTCCGCGTCCGTAAGAGGGCGGGTCCATAATTACCGCATCGTAACGCCGTCCGCGTCTGCCCTCGCGGGCGACAAATTTTTTCACGTCGTCCACAATGTATCTTATCGGACAGCTTTCCAAACCCGAACGCGCGGCGTTCTCCTTTGCCCAGGCGACCATACCCTTAGCCGCGTCGACGTGGCAAACGCTCGCGCCCGCCTTCGCCGCCGCGACCGTCGCGCCGCCTGTGTATGCAAAGAGATTGAGCACGCTGACACTGCTTCTGCCGCTGTTTTTGATAAGCTCCGAAAACCAGTCCCAGTTCACAGCCTGCTCTGGAAACAGCCCCGTATGCTTAAAGCCCATCGGCTTTACGCCGTAGCTCAAATCGCGGTACTTTATCTCCCAGTCGGGCAGACGTTTGCCGTAATACTCCCAGTGTCCGCCGCCGCTTGAGCTGCGTATATAACGCGCGTCAGCCCTGCACCAGAGCTTCGACTTCTCTCCCTCGGCAACGCTCCAGACTATCTGAGGGTCGGGACGAACGAGTATAACGTCGCCCCATCTCTCCAGCTTCTCGCCGTCCGACGCGTCTATTAACTCGTAATCCTGCCACTTGTCCGAAAGAAACACCGCCCGCACTCCTTGTTTTTAAACATATTTATTTTATTGTACCACTAAATGACATACCGTGTCAATTTTTTATTTACACGGTGCGTCGAGGGCGCCGCACCCTACAATAAAACACGCGCCGCAGGCGCGTAATCTCCCAAAAAGCGACTTGCGCTTTTTGGGAGACTTGCGACAACCTTTACACTCATTCACTTTCCCTGTGTTGCCGCATAGTATGTAATTGCGGGATACTGCATATACCTGCAAAAAATAAACGCTGTAACTCGCTTTAAGCGAAAGGGGAAACATAAAAATGAATTTAAACATATACACGGCGGCGGGTCTGCTCTTGCCGCTGCTCGGAACCTCGCTCGGCGCGGCTTTGGTATTTTTTCTGAAGAAAACTCTCAATCCGCCGATTGAAAAAATGCTGCTCGGATTTGCGTCGGGCGTGATGATAGCCGCATCGGTATGGTCGCTGCTCATTCCCGCCATAGAGATGGCTGTGGAACAGGGCAAAAGCGGCTGGATTTCGCCGTCCTTCGGATTTATACTCGGTATTTTGTTTTTGATGCTGCTCGACAAGCTCATACCCCACCTGCACCCCGAACAAAACTGCCCCGAAGGAATGCGCGCAAAGCTCAAAAAGACCACAATGATGGTTTTCGCGGTCACGCTCCACAACATTCCCGAGGGAATGGCGGTGGGCGTGGTGTTCGCGGGCGCGCTGATGGGAAACGCGGGAATTACCATAACCGGGGCGATAGTTCTCGCGCTCGGAATTGCGATACAGAACTTTCCGGAGGGCGCAATCATTTCAATGCCGCTTCGGGGACGCGGAATGTCAAAGCTCAAATCCTTTGTATGCGGATTTATGTCGGGCATCGTGGAGCCTATCGCGGCGGTGATAACCATATTTTTGACCAACGCCGTCGTATCCGTGCTTCCGTACCTTTTGTCCTTTGCGGCGGGTGCGATGATTTATGTGGTCGTGGAGGACCTCATACCCGAAGCGCAGACCGGAAGCCGTACCGACATCGGCACAATAGGCGTGGCGGCAGGATTTATCATTATGATGATTTTGGACGTCGCCTTAGGCTGAAAACAGACGTTGAAAAACGAAGGTATATCTTCCGTTCCGCTTGCGGCAGACCGAGTTTTTCGACATATTAAAATCCCGCGCAGTTTGCGCGGGATTTGTTTTTTCTGCTTGCAATAGACCGAGCTTTTCAGCGTCTGAAGTTATTTCAGGTGCCATATGGTCCTGTTGTAGTCGCTGATGGTTCGGTCGCTTGAAAATACGCCCGACTTTGCGACGTTGATAACAGCCTTTTTCCACCATACGTTCGGCTTCTCGTACTGGTTGCATACCTCCTGGCAAGCGTTTACATACGACTCAAAGTCGCGGAGCACCAGATACGGGTCCTCAAATCCGTTCGAGCCGAATATGAGGGAGTGGTATATATCCTGGAACAAATTGGGCTGGTCTGCCGAGAACGTGCCGTCGATAAGCGTGTCCACAACCGACTTGATTACCATATTCTGAGTGTATATGGTCGAGCTGCCCGACTTGCCGTGCTGATATATGCTGAGTACCTCGGGTGCGGTAAGACCAAAGATAAAGATGTTGTCCTTGCCGACCTGCTCCGCAATCTCTACGTTCGCGCCGTCCATGGTGCCGATTGTGAGAGAGCCGTTCATCATCAGCTTCATATTTCCTGTACCCGAAGCCTCTTTGCTCGCGGTCGAAATCTGCTCCGAAAGCTCAGCCGCCGCAACGATTTTCTGCGCAATGCTTACGTTGTAGTTTTCTATAAATACTACCTTGATGTACTGGCTTGCGACAGGGTCGTTGTTTACAACCTCCGCGACGCTGTTTATCAGCTTGATAATCAGCTTCGCCATATGATAGCCCGGAGCGGCTTTCGCGCCGAAGATAAAGGTCTGCTTGGATTTATCCGCGTTCGTGAAGTCCTCCTTGAGCATTTTATACCTATATATAATATGAAATACCTTGAGGAGCTGACGCTTATACTCGTGCAGTCTCTTTATCTGAACGTCGAACATAGAGTCGGGGTCTACGTCTATTCCGTTATGCTCCTTTATATACTTCATAAGAAGCAGCTTGTTGTCGTGCTTGATTTTAGCGAACTTCTCGCAGAACGCCTTGTCGTTTGCAAACGGCATCAGTTTTTCAAATTCCTCGGGCTTAACTATCCAGCCGTCGCCTATCGACTCCGAAATCAGGTCTGCAAGGGCGGGGTTCGCGAGCTTCAGCCAGCGGCGCTGAGTTACGCCGTTGGTCACGTTCTTGAACTTTTTCGGATACATACTGTAATAGTCTTTGAAAGTCTCGGTTTTGAGTATCTCGGTATGCAAAGCCGCAACGCCGTTAACGCTGTGGCAGGCGGTCAGGCACATATTCGCCATCGAAATCATACTGTTCGATATGATTGACATATAGTCGATTTTGCCCCAGTCTCCGCCGAAGCGCGCCTGAAGAGCCTCTTTCTGACGGCGGTCTATCTCCCAAACAATCTGATTTATTCTCGGAAGCAGGGTTTCCATCATATTGATAGGCCATCTCTCGAGAGCTTCCGCCATAATTGTATGGTTCGTGTACGCAAAGGTGCGCGTAACAATGTCCCACGCCTCGTCCCAGCCGAAGCCGTTATCGTCCATCAAAAGACGCATAAGCTCGGGGATTGCGATTGTCGGGTGGGTGTCGTTGATGTGGATTTGAACATAGTCGGGCATTTTATTGAGCGGAATACCGCGGCGCTTCATTCTCTGGAGTATCCACTGTATGCTTGCCGAAACGAAGAAGTACTGCTGCTTCAGTCTGAGCATCTTGCCCTCGTAGTGGTTATCCTCGGGATAGAGTATCTTGGAGATAACCTCGGCGAGTGCGCGGTCCTCGACCGCCTTCGCGTAGTCGCCCTGATTGAAGCTGCGCATATCCATAATCTTGGGCGAACGCGCCTTCCAAAGGCGGAGCGTGTTCACCTGGTCAGAACCGTAGCCCGTTATCGGCATATCGAACGGCTCGCCGATTACGGTGTTGTAATCAACGTGTCTGAACTTCATTCTGCCGTCCTCGAAGTACTCCTCAATTCTTCCGTTGAAGTGAACCTCGACCTGGTCCTCCGAGCGCTCGACCTCCCATACGTTTCCGCCATCCTCAAGCCACGGGTCGGGCATCTCTATCTGGAAGCCGTCCACGATTTTCTGCCTGAACAGACCGTACTCATAACGTATTCCGCAGCCGTAAGCCGGAAGTCCGAGAGTCGAGAGAGAGTCAAGGAAGCACGCGGCAAGTCTGCCGAGACCGCCGTTGCCGAGACCCGCATCGTTTTCTATATCTTCAATCACGTTGAGGTCCAGACCGCACTCCATAAGAGCCTCGCGGTAGACGTCGGTCTGCATAATGTTCATAAGGTTGTTGCCGAGCGCACGTCCCATAAGGAACTCGAACGAGAAATAGTAAAGCTCCTTCTGCTTTGTCTTTTCCTGCTTCTCGCGCGATACCGCCCACTTCTCCATAATCTGGTCCTTGACCGTTATAGCGCACGCCCTGTAAATCTGCTGAGGCGTTGCGGTCTCAATGGTCTTGGCAAAATATCGGCGGAGCTTGCCCGAAATTTCACTTTTGATTTCTTCCTTTTTCTTGTCAAATTCTTTTTTTGACATAGCCGCACTTGCGGCAGTTTTTCCTGTTGCCATTATATATACTCCTCCTTTTTATTCTCTTTATATTATTAAAAATCAACTATTATTAAAATAATAATTTAATTTTTAACGCATACATTTTTAACAAACACAATGCCGATTATACCACTAAAAATTCAAGTTTGCAAGCAAAAAACAAACATTTTGCCCGTTGTTTACCCCAACATTTTCAAAAAATACGGTTTTTATATTAAAAAAACACATAAAATATTGCAATTTGACAAAAAATTTTTAAAATTTCAAAAAATTTTTGTGCAAAATATGGACAAATAGACAATTTTGTGTTAAACTGTTATAAAGATTATACGTAATAAAATATACAAATTAAAAATTTCTTCGTTAATTTAACCTACGGGAGGGTAAATCCAATGGCAAATGACAACAACAAAAACGGCGGTATGATAAGCGATTTCCCGATGTATATATTCACGCAGGGCGAAAATTACGAGAGCTATAAGATGCTCGGCGCGCATCCCTGCAAGGGTGAAAACGGGGAGGACGGCTATCTGTTCGCGGTCTGGGCTCCCAACGCAAAGTCGGTGTCGGTGGTTTGCGATGCAAACGGCTGGAGACGCGAGGACGGCTATATGTTCCTGCACACCGATTTCGGTATATGGGAGCGTTTTATTGAAGGCGCAAAGCCCGGAGAGAACTACAAATACAGTATAGAAACGCAGAGCGGCGATATAATTTTAAAAGCCGACCCTTACGCGTTCTTTTCGGAGGTTCGTCCCGCAAACGCTTCGGTGACGACCGATTTGAGCTACGACTGGCACGACGAGAAGTGGCTCAAGACCCGCTCCGAAACCGAGCCGTACAGCAGACCGATAAGTATTTACGAGACTCATCTCGGCTCCTGGAAAACTCACGAGGACGGCAGCTTATACAACTACCGCGAGATGGCTGACGAGCTGGTGTCATATCTCGTTGATATGGGCTACACCCACATCGAGATTATGCCCATATGCGAGTATCCGTTCGACGGCTCGTGGGGCTATCAGGTAACCGGTTATTACTCGGTCAACAGCCGTTACGGCTCGCCGACCGACTTCAAATACTTTGTCGATAAGTGCCACGAGGCGGGAATAGGCGTAATTATGGACTGGGTTCCGGCGCACTTCCCAAAGGACGCGTTCGGACTTGCAAAGTTCGACGGCACCTGCCTTTACGAGCATCCCGACTCTCGCCGCGGCGAGCATTACGAGTGGGGCACCCTGATATTCAACTGGGAAAAGAGCGAGATTTTCTCGTTCCTTATATCGAACGCAATCTTCTGGCTTTCGGAGTACCACCTCGACGGTCTGCGCGTAGACGCGGTTTCGAGTATGCTCTACCTCGACTATAACAGGCGCGACGGCGAGTGGCTTCCGAACAAGTACGGCGGCAAGGAAAATATCGAGGCGATAGAGTTCTTCCGCAAGCTCAACTCGGAGGTGTTCAGGCGTTTCCCGAACACACTTATGATTGCGGAGGAGTCCACCGCGTGGGGCGGAGTTACCCACCCCGTACACGAGGGCGGTCTCGGCTTCAACTTTAAGTGGAATATGGGCTGGATGAACGACATTTTGAAATATATGTCCATGGACCCGTATTTCAGACGTTTTAACCACAACCTCGTGACCTTCTCGTTTATGTACGCATTCTCGGAGAACTACATTCTCGCGCTTTCGCACGACGAGGTCGTACACGGCAAAAAGTCGCTCATTGAGAAGATGTACGGCACCTATGAGGAAAAATTCGCGGGGCTTCGCCTGTTTTACGCGTATATGTTCGCTCACCCGGGCAAAAAGCTCTTGTTTATGGGCGACGATATAGCTCAGTTTATCGAGTGGAGATACTACGAAGGGCTTGACTGGCAGCTTTTGGACTACGATATGCACCGAAAGTTCAATTTCTACTGCAAGACGCTCAACGAGTTCTACAAATCTCAGCCCGCGCTCTACGAGAACGAGCAGGACTGGAACGGCTTCCAGTGGATAAACGCGAACGATGACGAGCACAGCATCATCTCGTTTGTGCGTTACAGTAAAGAAGGCAAGGACAGCGTTATCTGCGTTGCAAACTTTACGCCGGTGGGCTACAACACCTACACAATAGGCGTTCCGTCGGACGGAATTTACAGCGTTGTGCTCAACACCAACGACGAAAAATTCGGCGGAGACGGCACGGGAAGCGGCAAATATATGGCTAAAAAAGAGAGCTTCGGAGATTTTGAGTATTCAATCAAGATTACCGTTCCGGCGCTTACAAGCATATATCTGAAAAAGGGCGAGCTTGCACACGCCACCAACGCCAAAGGCACAAAGTCCTCGAAAAAGGCGTAATAAAACCGAAAACTATCAAACCAAGAAACCAATAGGTTACTTAAGGAGGAGAAGTAATATATGAAATCAAAGGAATGTGTGGCAATGATTCTTGCCGGCGGACAGGGCAGCCGGCTTGGAATTCTCACCAAAAACGTGGCTAAGCCCGCGGTTCCGTTCGGCGGAAAATATCGTATCATCGACTTTCCGCTGAGCAACTGCTCCCACTCGGGAATTGATACCGTCGGAGTTCTGACGCAGTATCAGCCGTTGGAGCTCAACACCTACATAGGCAGCGGAAGCTCGTGGGATTTAAACCGCAAGGACGGCGGCGTTTACGTTCTCCCGCCCTATCAGACGGCGGAAAAGGGAGAGTGGTACAAGGGTACCGCAAACGCAATCTATCAGAACAAGGGCTTTATAGACCAGTATAACCCCGAGTATGTGGTTATCCTTTCGGGCGACCACATCTACAAGATGGATTACTCAAAAATGGTTTCGGCGCACAAAAAGGCAAAGGCCGACGCGACCATCGCGGTAATAGAGGTTCCTTGGGACGAGGCGTCCCGCTTCGGAATTATGAACACCGACGAGGATATGCGCATAACCGAGTTTGAGGAGAAGCCGAAGGAGCCTAAGAGCAACCTCGCTTCGATGGGCGTTTACGTATTTACCTGGTCGGTGCTTAAAAAGTATCTTATCGCGGACGAGAACGACCCGAACTCCGAGAACGATTTTGGTAAAAACATTATTCCGGCGATGCTCGGCGACGGAAAGAAGCTGCTTGCTTACCGCTTCTCGGGCTACTGGAAGGACGTCGGAACCATTCAGAGTCTTTGGGAAGCAAATATGGAGCTGCTTGACGAGACTCCCGCGTTCGAGATAGGCGACGAGTGGCGCGTATACAGCAAAAATCCCGCTCTCCCGCCTCATTTCATAGCAGACACCGCAAGGGTCAAGAACTGCTTTATAACAGAGGGCTGTGAAATAAAAGGAAGCGTTGAGCGCTCGATAATCTTTGAGGGCGTTACGGTAGAGGAAGGCGCAATCGTCAAGGATTCGATTTTGTTCCCGAACTCGTATGTGGGCGCGGGAAGCGTTGTGAGAAAGGCGATTGTCGGAAACGACAGCGTTCTTAAAGACAACGTAAAAATCGGAACCGACGCGGACGACGCTCTGGACAGCTACACCAACCTTAAAATCTGTTCGGACGGCATAAGCGTTATAGGCGTCGGAATTACAATAGACGAGGGCATTAAAATAGCTCCTCAGTCTATGGTAACAAGAAGCGTTAAGCAAAAGACCGACGCTAAAAAGTAAAAAGTAATTTATTATAAATTACGGTTTAAAATTATATATTTGGTAAACACTTAAAATAAATGTGGGGTGAAAACAATGCAAAATAAAGTATTGGGACTCGTATTTGCCGACAATCCGGAAGTAGATTTGGGCGTTCTTATGAACAACCGTTCTCTCGCCGCGGTTCCGGTCGGCGGAAGATACAGAATTATTGATTTTATACTCTCGAATATGGTAAATTCGGGCATTATTAACATAGGAATTACCACTCAGTCGAACTATCAGTCGCTTATGGACCACATCGGCACAGGCCGTTCGTGGGACCTCGACAGAAAGAACGAGGGTCTGTTCCTGCTCCCGCCGTATATCGAGAGCGCGACCGCGAGCGACACGGTTCTCGGCGGTATCGACACCATTCACGGCGCGATGGATTATCTCAAAAGGAGCCGTCAGGAATACGTTATCGTGAGCAACTGCAACACGATATGCAACATCGACTACCGCAAGGTATTTAAGGCTCATATCGACAACGACGCGGACATAACAATGGTATGCTTCAAGGTCGACAAGCTCGAAGAGGCTGAGCTCAAGCGCAGTATTCTCGTCAAAGCAAACGACAAGAGCGGTCTTATATCTGATATTCAGATTTATCCGTCAAAGCAGAGCAACAACCTGTCGTATATGCACACCTTCCTCATAAAGCGCGAGCTTCTCATCGATTTGGTTGAGGACTGCGTATCTCACGGCGAGCATATAATCTCAAAGGATCTGCTCCTTCGCCGCGTAAAGAACGGAAAGGTCTTTGCGTATATATTCGACGGATACAACCAGACCATCGACTCTATTCAGACGTTTTTCAAGTTTAATCTTGATTTGCTCAAGAAGGAAATCCGCGACGAGCTTTTCGCAACCGACGGCGACAACAAGATTTACACCAAGCCCAAGGATATGACTCCCACCAAGTACGGCAAGGGCGCGGATGTATCGGCTTCGTTTATTGCGGACGGCTGCAAAATCGAGGGCGTTGTCAAAAACAGCATTATCTTCCGAGGCGTAAACGTCGGCAGCGGCGCGAGCATCGAAAACAGCATAATTATGCAGCAGTCGGATATTATGGACAACTGTATGGTTGAAAACGCGATTTTCGATAAAGAGGTCATTCTCCGCAGCGGCAAGAAACTGGTAGGTCAGGAAACCTATCCTGTCGTTATCGGCAAGAGAACGGTGGTTTAATATAGAGCAAAAGTCGAGAACAATTTAATTATTTAACTTGAAAGGACTGATTTTGCTATGCGTAAGATTTTAATGGTTTCATCGGAAGTTTCACCGTTTGCGAAAACCGGCGGTCTGGGCGACGTTGTGGGCGCACTCCCGCAGGCTCTGGCAAAGCTCGGCGACAATGACGTAAGAGTCGTTATGCCGCGCTACGGCTGTATTCCGAACGAATACCGCGAGGCTATGGAGTTTAAGTTCTTCATATACGTTCCGCTCGGCTGGCGGCGCAAATACTGCGGCGTTTTCGAGCTTAAGCGCGACGGCGTGACCTACTACTTTATCGACAACGAATACTACTTCGGCGATACCTTTATATATAAGTGGAACGACCTTGAGAGGTTTGCGTTCTTTGACAAGGCGGCTCTGGAAATTCTGAAAACTCTCGACTTCAAGCCCGACATCATCCATTGCCACGACTGGCAGGCGGGTATGATTCCCGTGGTTTTGAAGGCATATTACTGCAACGATGAGTTCTATCAGAATATCGGAACGATATTTACGATACACAACCTTAAGTATCAGGGTATTTACGCTCCGAATTTGGTTGCCGACTTCTTCTCGCTCAACGGCTCGTTCTTTACGCCGGATAAACTGGAATTTCACGGCTGCGCCAACCTGCTCAAGGGCGGCATAACCTATTCGGACTACGTTACAACGGTCAGCCCGTCGTATGCCGAGGAAATAAAGACGATAGAGGGCGGCGAACAGCTTGACGGTCTGCTCCGCGCCCGCGACCAGTCGCTCTTCGGAATTATCAACGGAATTGATGAGGACGTATATAACCCCAAGACCGACAAATATATCTTCAAGAACTTTGACTCGCGCTCTTACTTCGCGGGCAAAAAGGCAAACAAGACCGCGCTCCAGGAACAGCTCGGACTTGAGGTTGACCCCGACAAGGCTATGATAGGTCTTATCTCCCGCCTTGTTGACCAAAAGGGTCTTGACCTTATTGAAGCGGCGATGGGCGAGCTTATGAGTATGGATATTCAGTTCGTCGTTGTGGGAACGGGCGTTGAAAAGTACGAAAACCTGTTCAGACACAACGCGTGGTGCAATCCGCAGAAGCTCTCCGCAAACATAACCTTCAGCAACGAGCTGGCGCACAAGGTTTACGCGGCAAGCGACATATTCTTAATGCCGTCTATGTTTGAGCCGTGCGGCTTGGGTCAGATGATTGCGATGAGATACGGCGCGATACCGCTGGTACGCGAAACGGGCGGTCTGCGCGATACGGTTCAGCCCTACAACGAGTTTGAAAACACCGGCAACGGCTTCTCGTTCGCTCCGTACAACGCGCACGATATGATGTTCACCTTAAGACGCGCTCTGAATATTTATCCCGACGAAAAGGTTTGGCGCGATCTTATGAAGCGCGCGATGCAGACCGACTTCTCGTGGAAATCCTCCGCGAATAAGTATGTGGAGCTTTACGACCGTCTTATCGGATAAATCATAAATCCTGTTTACTCACTTGATTTTAATACATAGTGCAAACGCCAAAAGACTGTACTTTTGGCGTTTGCCTGTAATTAAGCGAAAGTGAGGATATGAAGATGACAAAATACAAATGCAAGGTGTGCAGCAAAATTTTTGACATACCGCTCGGCGCGCCGGCGGTATGCCCGGTCTGCGGAGTTGCGGGCGACAGCCTCGACATCGTCGCGGAGGAGCCCCGCACAACAAAATATTCGGGCACCCGAACCGAGAAAAATTTGCAAACGGCGTTTTCGGGAGAGTCCGAGGCGAGAAACAAGTACACATATTTTGCGTCGGCCGCCAAAAAAGAGGGCTACGAACAGATAGCGGAGCTGTTTCTCAAAACCGCCGAGAACGAAAGAGCGCACGCCAAGCTGTGGTTTCAGGAGCTGGACGGGCTCCGCGACACCGCAAAAAATCTCTCCGATGCGGCGGACGGCGAACACTACGAATGGAACGATATGTACGCGGGATTTGCAAAGACCGCCGACGAGGAGGGCTTTTCGGAGCTTGCGGAAAAATTCCGCAAGGTCGCCGCGATTGAAAAAGAACACGAAGAACGCTTCCGCGCTCTGCTCAAAAACGTGGAGACCGCGCAGGTGTTCGCGCGTAGCGAGGTCAAGATCTGGATTTGCCGCAACTGCGGTCATATAGTCGTGGGCAACTGCGCGCCCGACATATGCCCCGTCTGCGACCACCCCCGCGCCTTCTTTGAAATCAAAGCCGAAAACTATTAAGGAATGGAGCGCATCGCAAAGCGATGCGCTCTTTTGTTGTTTGGCGGACATAGCGTTTTGCCCGCAAATTTCAAGACTTTTATCTATCATATAATTTATAATAAACTCTCGTGTTGTTACTTATAATCCGTTGATGTATTTACTGCAGTTTGATAAAATCAACTTTGGGTGATGTTTGGTGATAAAAAGAAAAATCGGTGTTCGCATACGCGAATTACGCACTGCTACGGGTTTAAGTCAAGAAAAGTTTGCATTAAAAATCGGTATGGATAGAACTTATCTTGCATCGGTAGAACTTGGAAACCGAAATATATCAATAGTTAACCTTGAAAAAATAGTAAGAAATATTAAGAGTCATAATTCCATAGCTGACATGGTATATACCGTGGGGGAAAGAGATCGTCAGTGGTTTTTAAAACAATAAAAATCTATAACAAATCTCCCTGTAATTAAACAGGGAGGTTTGTTATCAGTAGATGTTCAGCACTTCGTTCATTGCGACTGCGTACATTATAAGTATAACGATTATTAAACGACAGTATATTAAATTTGTCTTTATATAAAGAATATATAAAATCCGTATTTTCAATAACAAGTATAAATTGAGCAACTGTTTTTTTCAATGTATATGCTAATCGCTCCTGATCTTCTTTTGTAAAGTCTTTTCCCTCGTAATCCGAAAAATCTGTGTCATACGGTGGATCCAAAAATATAAAATCCCTGCTTGTAAGATGCGAATCTTTAATAAAATCCTCAAAATCCAAACAATATATATCCGTATTTTTAAATATGTTTTCTACCGCTTCGTTAAACATATTTTCTATTTTACTTTTAAAATTTTTCTTGTTATATGTCATTCCTCCATATGGAATGTTAAACTCGCCCTTTCGATTATATCTGAACATCGAACCGTAACAATATTCGCGAATAAAACAAAAATTTGCTATTTTATACTGCAAGGACGGCGTTTTAATTCTTTCAAGGTTTATATCATTATATACCTTTCTGAAATACATATAATAACCGCTTGCAAAACCTGTGATCAAATTGTTTTTTAAGTCCTCGGCAGAAAAGGATTTTCTTTCATTGTTCTTAATTGTACGCTGTATTTTATCGGAAACCGATTCTTTTATTTGCTGTAAAAACTCTTTTTTATCCAATAACAATTTTTCTGAAAATCCGGAGTTGATTTTATCTGTCCAGCTTAATAACAACTCGGATAACTGCAACTCCATTTCGTCTTTGTTAATAATTTTACTTGACAATTTGCTATACAAATTAAAAACATCCATATAATTGTCACTACATATATCAATAAGATTACAAAAACTATTATTATAGCATAAAAGCATATCATAAAATAAACGATCTTGACTTTTTATCAATCCGTAAAACTGAATGAGTGATTGAGATATATCATTAACAGCCGCTCTGCAAGGATTAAGATAAAAAAACAAAGCTCCGCCTCCAAAAAAGGGTTCAATATATCTATCATATTTCGGAATATATTGTTTTATTTTATTTATTTCTCCCGATTTTCCACCCGGCCATTTAATTAATGGATTCATCATATTCACACTCACAAAAAATTCTTTAGTTATTGTATCATATTTATTAAAAATCTTCAAGCCCAAAACAAAATTACATACGCCTATTTAATAAATCAATATAGGTAATTCTCTATTTCTTTGCAAAACATAAATAACACCGCTTAGGCTGCACCGTTCTAAAAAAAACAACGCCGCCCTCAAACGGGCGGCGAGTCATTTGCGGTTATCCTTCCCCTTATTGCGGATTTATTGTTACTTTGACGTAAAACTCGGCTTTTTTATATATTTCGCTCCAGTCGGTGCTTTCCCAGTTATGGTCGGTCAGGCACCTGCGGCGGCAAATGTTGCCGAACCCAAATATATCGGCGTTGTACTCCCGCGCCGAACGGTACAGCAAACTCTCCAGCTCGGCGCAAAGCGCGTTTTGCGCCTGCGGAGCGGCTCGGCTGTTGACGGTGAGCGACACGTCTACCGATATTTGAGGGATACCGTCCTTTACCGAAACGCGCTTTGAAACGCGCGGATTTTGGGTAATTTGAAACGCCGCGCCGCCTATCGACAGCGGCAGATTTTTTGCCTTTCCGTCCAGAATTTTAAAAAGCGCGACATAGTAGCCCGAAAGCTCTCCCACGAGAGAGCCGTCCTTCATTACGCCCATACCTATAACCTCGGTCTTTTCGCCGCCGCGCCGAGGCTGCTCGCCCGCCGCGAAATCGACGTTGGCGGGAGCGTTTGAAACGCCGCCCTCCTCCGCCGTTCCCGCGAGGGGAACAACGCAGTCGAGCCACGGGTTCTCAAGCGTCTCGCCGACGGTTTTAAGCGCGGTCAGCGGCGCAAACTTGAGCGCCTCGTCGCGAAATAAATTCTCGTAATACTTTGCCGCGCTTATCGACAGTATGGGGTCAACCTCTCCCAAAAAATTTTCGGCGGTGTCCGACGCAATCAGCACATAGGCGTTCTCGCGTATCTCCCTGTCCGCCAAAAAATCCCGCACAAGGTTTGAAACGCCCGCCTTCGCGGTATCATACGAAAATATTATGACCTTGGTTTGAGAGAGGTTCACGTTTTTGCCTATGAAGCTGCCGAGCAGACTTTTCGCGGTGTTGAAATTTTCAGCGCACAGCGTCACGGTGCCGGAGGAGGATCTGTCTCCGCCGCCGTCCGAATAGATGCTGAGCGGGTTTGAAAACTGAAACGTAAACACATATCCGCTCTCCGCCGTATCCGCGCCGATTGCTATAACGTAGCTGTCGCTGTCAATCTCCTGCGCGTCGTAACAGCTACTCAAAACGACGCAGGCAAACAGCACGGCGCATACCAGGCACAGCGGTTTAAGATGGTTTTTTATAAGCCTTTTAATGACCGCTCACCCCCTTATCTCTCAAATTTCGCACGGCGCGAACCGCGTAATGTATAGCGGCGGCACAGTAGAGTATTCCCGACATCGCCCAAAACGAGATAAAAAGTGCAGCGGGGTGCTGAAAAAACCGCCCGTACGATATGGATTTTGTCAGCTTATAAATCGGTATCACCGATATAAGCTCGCTCCTGTTAAGCGTGATGAGCTGAAAGCACAGCGGCACAGCGATATTGAAAATTACCGCAACGACCGCCGCCGTCATAGCTATGCCGCGCGGCGGCCGATAGTCGGGGAAGTCCTCTATGACCAAAAACACCAAGATAGCATCGGCATAGACCGAAAGCGCGGAGAGTATGCCGAGTGGAATTTGTCCGCCGCCGACGCCGAGCAAAGGAAACAAATTTGAAACGTCCGCCCGCGGCAAAGATGACAGGCACAGCACCGCAATCGCCGCCGCGACAATCGGGAACACTATCGCGTGTGACGCGGCTATCGAGCGTTTCTTGCTCAGCCCGCCGCAGAGCGCGGCGACCGCAAGAAACGCGAAAATATACCATATCGGCGTGTTCGGGTACGCGGGATTTTTTATGAGATACGAAAAGTCGTACAGCGTGCATAACACCGAAATAAACAAAAACAGAGCAGCCGCGCCCGAAAGCAAGCCGCGCACCGACGCCCGCCCCGACACCCTCGTTATCGGCGTAGTGCCGTATTTTTTATAGAGCGTCAGCAGGGCGTAAAGTATGATAAGCGCGACAATTCCCGCAATTACCGTGCAAAGGGTGCCGCCGCTGCCCGTATGCCGAAAGGCACAGCCCGCCGAATACGTAAGCGAGCGGTGAAGCAAAACGTTGGAGAGAATGCACACGCTCTCCCATTTGCTGAATTTATCCTTCATCTACTTTCGCTCCTCCCACTTTTTAGACATATGAGGCTGTTTTCGTTCGTGCTTCGCCTTTAATATTTCGGGGCGCATTTCCTTTTTCCACATAGGTCTTACAAACAAGTTGCCGCCAAATCCCGAAATCGGAGCAAGGTACGACGTGCCGAAGCTCTCCCGTCCGCCGAGATAGAAAATGTTAATCAAAAGCAGGCTCACAATTCCGACAAAGCCGCACAGTGCGGCGGCAATCGTATAGGCAAACCGCATAACGCTTATCGAGCGCGAAAGAGCGAGCGACGGCACCGAAAACGCGCCGAGCCCCGCAATCGACACAATTATTATCAAAATCGGGCTGACGATATTCGCCTCTACCGCCGCCTGCCCCAAAATCAAGCCGCCGATTATGCCTATTGTCGAGCCGACGGGGCTGGGTATCCTGACCGACGCCTCTTTTATAAGTTCGAATGCCAGCTCCATCAAAATCAGCTCCACAAACACGGGAAACGGCACGCCCTCACGCGTCGCCTCAATGGACAAAAGCAAATCGGCAGGTATTATGTCGTGGTGGTAAAGCGCGACCGCCACGAAAAATGCGGGCAGAAACAGCGCCAAAAACGCTCCGAAAAGACGCACCAACCGCATAAAGTTTGCGGCGGGAAAGCGGACGTAATTGTCCTCCGACGCTTCGATAAAATCGAGCGCGACCGACGGAAGCACCATAACAAACGGACTTCCCTGAACAATGACCACGCACCGCCCGTCGGCGAGCGCGCTCGCCGCCTTGTCGGGACGTTCGGTTTTCAGAATTTGCGGCGCGGGATAAAACGAGTTGTCCTCTATTAGCTGCTCCGCCTCGGACACCGAAATCAGATATTCAAGCTCTATGCTTTTAAGACGGTAGCGCACATCGCTCACTAAGGCGTTGTTCGCAATATCGGATATATACATAAGCGCGCAGGGGGTTTTGCTCTTTGTGCCGATTGAAATTTTCTCGGCAATCAAATTCGGGTCCTTTACTATCTTTCGTATCAGCGCGATGTTGGGCATTATGGTCTCGATAAACGCCTCCTGCGGACCCGAAAGAGACGCTTCGGTGGTCGGCTCGCCCACGCCGCGCTTTTCCCAGCCCTTTGTGTCGGCTACAAAAGCGCACTCGCACCCGTCCACAAAAACCGCGCACTCGCCGAACTCAATTCCCTCTATCACCTTGTCCCACTCATACACCTTTGAAAGCTGCCCTGCCGCGATTATGCGCCTGTAAACGCTCTCCTCGCGGCTCTCGGAGCCGGCACTTTCAATTCCGAGCATCATCGGGTAGAGAATGTTGATGTTTATGAGATTTTGCTGAGACATTCCGTCGTAATATACCAAAAACGCGTCGGCGTAGCCGTCCGAAAAGCGCACCTGAAATTCGCGCAGTACCACGTCAAAGTTTTCGGGTATGCTCAGGGTTTGAACCATACGGTTTTTGTTCTCGGTCAAATTTTTGCTTACCGTTTTAATCACTCTCCTCTCGGAATACCGTTTGCGGAAATCTCGGTTGCTTGCTATTTTTTTACGGCTATGGTAGAATATGATTAATATTTCCTATAAGGAGTAATATTATGCGTGACATATACACAACCGTCGGCGGCGAAGCGCAGGCGGAAATAGTTGAAAAACGCTCCCGCTTTATCGGCGTGGTAATGCCCGTCGCAAGCGAGGAGGAGGCGCAGGCGCGTCTTGAGGAGATAAGAAAAAAGCACCGCGATGCGCGGCACAATATTTTTGCGTATATAATCGAGGAAAGCGGTCTGGAGCGGTGCAGCGACGACGGCGAGCCCGCGGGTACGGCGGGCGTCCCCGTGCTGAATATACTAAAGCGTGAGGGGCTTTCCAACGTTCTGGTAGTGGTGACCCGCTATTTCGGGGGCATCCTGCTCGGCACGGGCGGGCTCGTCCACGCCTATTCAAAGGCGGCAAAGGAGGCTCTTTCGCGCACAACTCCCGTTACAATGCGGCTCTGCCGCGAGGTGCGCATCAGGTGCGAGTACAATCTGCTCGGCAAAATCCAAAACGAGCTGTCCTCCTTTGACCTTTTGCGCGGCGAAGTCTCATACGCCGAGGACGCCGAAATATCGCTGTATATTCCCGATGCGGACGCGGAGCGGTTTGAGGCGCATATAATAGACACGACAAATAACGCCGCCAAGGTCTCCATCGGCGGCAAATGCTACAAAATGTTCTAAAACTGTTGACAAATTAAGGATATGGTATTATAATGAGTATAGAGAAAAGGCAAGACCTTTGAAAAAGCGGTTATGCCATATAGGGTAGAAAAAATAACCCCTATTACGAGCGAGGGGTTATTTTTTTATAGAGATGATTATTAGAAGCATAATTATCATAAAGGAAATTATGTAATTCAAATCCATAAGCCATCACTCCTTTCCCGAAAAAATCAAGAAATGGATGGCATAACCGCCCGCGAATAATCGCTGTCAAAGAGTCTTGCCTTTTTATGTCGGAAAAATTTCCGACATAAATATTATACAACGCTTGGCAAAAAACCGCAATATTTGTAACATAATTGAAATAAATCTGAAATATTGCGATAATTTTACTCGGACAAAGCGTTGCGAAGCTCGCTCAGCTTTTCAAAACAACTTTCACATATGTGGAAGTTGTTTATTTTTATTGTGGAATTGTCGGAATTGCAAAAGCAGCACCTGTCGCCCTTTTTGGTGATTATTATTTCGTGCCCGTTTGCCTCTATATTCAGGTATTCGCCGTCTTTAATATCAAAACGTTTTCGTATGTCAATGGGAATTACCACTCGCCCCATGGATTGCACACATATCTCACCTTTTATGCTTACGTCGTCATATCTCACTTCCCGCGCCTCCTTTTTTGCAATAAAAAAATGCATAACAACATTTACGAAGTTATGCATCCCAAAAACGCACGACTTCCAAAATGCTACCACACATTCCTTAACATTCCAAATATTTCGATTAGGATAAGTTTAGGGTTAAAGTCAGCGCCTAAGGCAAGGCTAACTTAAACTAATCGAAAAAGTTTTCCATATTCGGTTTGTTAAAGAATTGTGGTATGATTAAAGATTATCATAATTACGCGGTTTTGTAAAGTGCTTTTCGCAAGTTTCGACATACAGATTACGACATTTTTCAAAACAAAAAATGCATAACAACGTTACGAAGTTATGCATTCCAAAAACACGCGGCTTTAATGCTACCACACATTCCTAATAATTTCTCCCATAACAAAAGAAGTTAAATTACAAAGCCGGTGCCTTCAGCAAAGCCGATTGCCGAAAATTACAAGCCGCGCTTTTAGCCCGACACTATTCTGAATATATCGTTCCACGTTACGAATATCATCAGGAAAATCAGCAGCATCATTCCAATCATATGGACAATTCCCTCTTTTTCGGGGCTGAGCTGTTTAATTCTGAAAAGCCGCAAAATCGCGTTGACGATTATAAAGAATATTCGTCCGCCGTCCAGCGCGGGGAGCGGCAGCAGGTTCATAACGCCGATGTTCACGGCGATAAAAGCCGCCAAAAATATAAACTGCGAAAAGCCCGTGCTTGCGGCGGTGTTCATAGCGGACACCACGCCGACGGGTCCCGACAAATCCTTAACGCCCGCCTGACCCGAAATCAGCATTTGAAGCGCGAGGAACACCATCTGCACCATCCACACCGTCTGGAAAAATGCCTCTTTGATTATCCAAAACACGTTTTTGGTCTGCGCGGCGTTATAGCCTATGATATATCTTCCCTCGTGAGGCGTGGGCGTTATGCCAAGCGTGAGCTTCTCTCCGCCGCGCCGCACAACGACCGTCGCCTCGCCTTCGCCGAGCGAGAGAGTTGCGGTGTCGCGCTGAGTGTGTATCGCTTCGCCGTTTATACTCAAAATTCTGTCGCCCTCGTGCAAAACGCCGACGGCGTTCGTACCCTCAACAACATTCCCCACGACCGGCACATAAATGCCGCCGTCCGACACCACGCTCGTAACGGTCATGGCAAGGCACACGACAAAGCCGAGCAGGACGTTCATCGCCGCGCCCGCCGCAAGAATTATGAGCCTTGCATATGCGGGCTTTGAACTAAACGAGCGCGGATTTTCGCTTTCGCCGTCCTCGCCCTCCATCTGACAAAATCCGCCCATAGGAATTGCGCGCACCGAATAGAGCGTCTCGCCCTTTTGCCTTTTGAAAAGCGCGGGACCCATTCCGATTGCAAACTCGTTCACCTTTACGCCGAACCACTTCGCAGTCATAAAATGACCCAGCTCGTGCACGAAAATTATCACCGAAAATATTAAAATCGCACCTATAATCGTAATTATCATCATTCACACTCTCCGCTCTTCAGGCGAGACGCTCCCGAACCTCCGCGTTCACCTTTAAAATATCGTCAAGCGACGGATTTTCCGTATTACTGTATTTTCCCAAGGTATCGCGCACTATATCCTCAATTTGCAAAAAAGAAATTTTTCCGCTTAAAAATTTTGCGACCGCCGCTTCGTTTGCCGCATTCATCACGGTGGGCATAATTCCGCCCGCGCGCCCCGCTTCGAGCGCGAGAGCAAGGCAGCCGAAAACCTCGTAATCGGGCTTTGCGAACGTGAGCGAGCCTATATCCGTAAGCGACAGCCGCGCGTCGCGGGAGGGCTGCCTGTGCGGGTAGGTCAGCGCGTGGGAAATCGGCATTTTCATAGACGGACGCGCAAGCTGTGCCATAACGCTCCCGTCGCAGAACTCCACCATAGAGTGAATGACGCTCTCGCGGTGTACCAAAATCTCAATATCGTCAATATCCACGCCGAACAAATGCTTCGCCTCGATAACCTCAAGCCCCTTGTTCATCATAGTTGCGCTGTCAATCGTAATTTTCGCACCCATAGACCAGTTCGGATGCTTCAGCGCGTCCGCCGCGCAAACCGATTTAAGCTGCTCGCGCGAACAGCCGAAAAACGGTCCGCCCGACGCGGTGAGCAGAATTTTCCGCACGCTCTTTTTTTCCTCCCCGTCCAGGCATTGAAATATCGCGCTGTGCTCGCTGTCGACCGGCAAAAGCCGAACGCCGCGCTCCGAGACGCGTTTGATTACGATGTCGCCCGCGGTAACAAGGGTCTCTTTATTCGCAAGCGCGATGTCCTTGCCCTCGTCAACGGCGCAAAGGGTCGGGACAAGCCCCGCGAAGCCCACGATTGCCGCCAGAACCATATCCGCCGACGGCTCGGCGGCAACTTCGCAAAGTCCGCCTTCGCCGCACACAACGCGCGTATCGGTATCCGAAACGGCTGTGCGCAGCTCCGCCGCGCCCGCCTCGTCGAATACCGCCGCGATTTTCGGCTTAAATTCGCGTATTTGCTCCTCCAGCAATCGGAGGTTTGTGTTTCCGCTGATTGCCGTGACCTCAATATCAAAAATGCCCTTTAAATCGCGGACGACCTCCAGAGCCTGCCTGCCTATCGAGCCGGTCGAGCCTAAAATCGAAAGTCTCATAATTTCTCCTTTAATAATTAATAAAACGATATTATCTGAATGTTGTCAAAATAAGATATATGACCGGCGCGGCAACGATTATGCTGTCCAGGCGGTCTAAAACGCCGCCGTGTCCCGGCAGCACCTTTCCGTAGTCCTTAACGCCGTACTGCCTCTTTATAATAGACGCAAACAAGTCGCCGAACTCACACACCACCGCGGTAACCGCGCCCATAAGCGCAAAGCGCTGGATGCTGAAGTGCCCGACATATGCGAAAACCATAAGTGCCGCCACGCAGCCCAGTACGCCGCCGACCGCACCCGCAACCGTCTTTTTGGGGCTGATTTCGGGGCACATCTTACGTTTGCCGAAAAGCCGCCCCGCTATGTATGCAAAGGTATCTGCCGAAAACGCCGCCGTCGGCACGAGCCATACATACACGCCGCCTCGGTCGAGCAGGCGTATCGACACCATAAACGACAAAAGATACGCGATATATATAACTCCGAACATAACAACCGAAATGTCGGGCAGCGTTATATCCTTATGCCTTCTGAACATCAAAAAGAACAGTGCAAGCACAATTAAAACGCAGAGCGACTGACAGAGCGAGTGAGGAAACATAAAGTTAAACGGCATAATTGCCGCCGCGATAAGACCCACCGCGCAAATTTCCTTCTTGCCGCTCCACAGTCCCGCGGCGCGGTAAAGCTCAAAGACTCCCAACACCGAAAACACAGCCACGCCCGCCGCAATAAAATACGCGTTTGAAAACCAAAGCCAAACGATAACGAGCGGCAGTCCTATGACTGCGGTTAATATTCTTGATTTCAGCATATAAGCACCTCCGGATTAAAGGGTCGGAATGATTGAAAAATTAAATTCCGCCGAAGCGTCTGTTTCGCGCGGCGAAGTCCTCCACGGCGCGGTCTAAATCGCGCTCGCTAAAGTCAGGCCAGAGCGTGTCCGAAAACCAAAGCTCGGCATACGCCGCCTCCCACAGCAAAAAATTTGAAAGCCGATATTCTCCGCTCGGGCGTATTATGAGGTCTACGCTCGGGCAATCGCTCAGATACATATATTTTGCGAGATAGTCCTCGTCAATTTTTTCGGGGCTTATCCTGCCCTCCGCCGCGTCACGAGCCGCGCGGCTCGCCGCCTGCGCTATCTCGCGCCGCCCTCCGTAGTTGAGCGCGATATTGAAGATTATTCCGTCGTTTCCGGCGGTTATTTCTTCGGCGTGGCGTATCGCGCCGAAAAATTTATCGTCAAACCGCGACAAATCGCCGATTACGCGGAAGCGGATGTTGCGCCCGCCGAATTTCTTGTCCGCCTGAAGCAGGTAGTTGTAGAGCATATCCATAATCGCGTCCACTTCCTCTTTGGGGCGGGACCAGTTCTCGGTGGAAAACGCGTAAGCGGTTACCGCCTTCACGCCGATTTTGTCACAGTATTCTATTATTCTCTCCAGAGTGTCCGCGCCCTTTTTGTGTCCCGCGGTGCGCGGAAGCCCTCTCTTTTGCGCCCAACGCCCGTTGCCGTCCATAATTATGCCGATGTGCTTGGGGACTGCGGCTTTTGCGCCGCCCTTTTTCGGACTTGTCTTTTTTGTTTTAAACCACATATATGTCACCGCCTATGGCGATATTAAGAAAACGGACTGTACCGAGATGCCCGACACAGGCCAAAGTTCTCAATATAAATTTATTTAACAATGCTCCGCCCACAAGAGACGAAGCAAGTCTTTGCCTGATTATACTTCGAGTATCTCTTTCTCTTTTCCGTCGGTCAGCTTGTCGATTTCCTTAACAAATTTGTCGGTCAGCTTCTGGATATCCTCCTCAAGCGACGACAAATCATCCTCGGTTATTTCGTTGTTCTTCTTCTGCGCCTTGAAGCGGTCTATCGCCTCGCGTCTTATGTTGCGCACCGCGACCTTTGCCGCCTCGCCCTTTTTTGAAACGTCCTTCACCAATTCGCGGCGGCGTTCCTCGGTGAGCGGCGGGAAGTTAAGCCTTATAACCTTGCCGTCGTTGTTCGGCGTTATGCCTATGTCCGACTTTAAAATCGCCCTTTCAAGCTCGGAAAGTATCGTCGCATCCCACGGCTGGATAATTATAGTCCTCGCCTCGGGTACCGACACCGAACCGACCTGATTTACGGGCGTGGGTACGCCGTAGTAGTCGACCGTCACGCGGTCAAGCAACGCGGGATTTGCGCGCCCCGCGCGGATAGCCGCAAACTCGGAGGTCAGCACATTTATCGCCTTGTTCATTTTGCTTTCAGCGGTTTTCATAATATTTCATCTCCCTCAAAAATTTTTCAGCTTACCAACGTGCCTACCTTTTCGCCCAGAATGGCACGCTTTATGTTCTGCGGCTCGTTAATTCCGAATACGAGCAGCGGAATTTTGTTGTCCATACAAAGCGAGGTCGCCGTGGAGTCCATAACGCCCAAGCCCTGATTTAATACCTCTATATAGCTTAAACTTTCGTACTTTTTCGCCTTGGGATTGATGTGCGGGTCGCTGTTATACACACCGTCCACATTTTTCGCGAGCAAAATTATGTCCGCGTCGATTTCCGCAGCGCGCAGAGCCGCCGTGGTATCGGTCGAGAAAAACGGGTTCCCCGTGCCGCACGCAAAAATTACAACCCTGCCCTTTTCAAGGTGCCTTACCGCCTTGAGCCTGATATAAGGCTCGGCTATCTGACGCATCTCAATGGCGGTCTGAACTCTCGCGGTCAGCCCCGCGTTTTCGAGTCCGTCCAAAAGCGCGAGAGAGTTTATTACCGTGGCGAGCATACCCATATAGTCCGCTCGACTTCGGTCCATTCCCTCGCCCTCGCGTCCGCGCCAGAAGTTTCCGCCGCCGACGACTATCGCAATTTCAACGCCCATATCCGAACACTCTTTTATGGTCTGCGAAATGGTGTTCACGGTCTTGGTGTCGATGCCAAACCCGTTGCCTCCCGCAAGCGCCTCTCCGCTTATCTTAATCATAACTCTTTTGTACTTGGGTTTCATAAACGCCCTCCGTTTCGCTGTCGCTTTCAGCCTGAATTTTAATCAATATTTACAACCGGAATGTCATCGTCCGACGAGCTTGAACCGCCCGAGTTTGACGAGCTTGACGAACCGGAGCTTCCCGAGCTTCCCGAACCGCTTGACGAGCTTCCCGAGCTGCTTGAACCGCCGCCTGACGAGCCCGAGCTGCTTGAACTGCCCGAATTACTCGAACCGCTCGATGAACCTGAGCTTCCCGAACTGCTTGAGCTGCTTGAATTACTCGAACCGCTTGAACTGCTTGACGAGCCGGACGAGCTTGACTTATTTGAGCTTCCCGAGCCGGTCGAACGAGACGGCGCAGCGGTCGCGCGGCTTGAATTGTCGGACGGGGCTTTTGTGCTTTTCGGAGCGGACGTCGCGGCGGTATTTGCCTTCGCGTCGCTCTTGTCGCTCTTGCCCGAGCTCTTTTCAAGGTCCTTGACCCGCTCCTTGAGCGTTTCGTTTTCGGTTTCAAGAGTTTGTATCGTTTCCTTCATTTCATCGGTGTCGGAGGAGAAATCTCTGTTTCCTATCAAAGTCCACGCGCCGATAAAGGACACGCAAAATACTACCAGCGCGCAAAGTATCACGCCGAGCACAAGACCTATTTTCTTTCCTATCGAGCCCTTTTTCTTTGTTTTTACGGGCTTTGTGGACATTGATGTCGAACCGTTTGTCGAACGCATATATGAAACTCCTTTCAATAAGGCGTGTATTCCGAAAAAATTTTCGCGCTATCCCGTTATGAGGTTTCCGAGCGCGCCGAGATTTAATATTCCGGTCAGCACAAGTATCATAATGATACCCGATACCATTATTCCGCAGAAAATCGCGGGCAAAGCATACTTAAAGCGCATATCGAGCAGCGCAGCTATCATTGAGCCGGTCCACGCTCCGGTAGTGGGGAGCGGAATGGCAACGAACAGGAAAATACCTATCGCGCTCGCCTTCATAAGCCCCTCCGCCTTCTTCTTGGCTCTCGTTTCGAGCCAGTTCGCGGGGCGGCGAAACAGCTTTGTTTTTTTAAGCCGTTTCACAACGGGGCGAAACAGCAAAAGAATGAACGGAACCACCAAAAAGTTACCGAAAACCGACAAGGCGTAACACCAAATCACGTTTAAGGTATCTTTATTTGCCGACCAATATATCATTGCGCCGCGTATTTCCGAGATAGGCAGCATTGAAAGCAGTAACAGCCATAAGGTGTCGGAAATTGCCATACGAAAATCCTCCAAAAATTTTAATCTGCGGTAGTTAAACAAAGTATATCATACGAACCGCTGTTTTTCAAGCTAAATTTTATAATTTACATACTTTTAATTATCTCCGCCAAATCCTCTGCGGCGCGGGGCTTTCCGAGCAGACCGATATTGGTTTTGAGCGCCGCGAGCCGCTCCTCGCTTCCGAATATACGCAAAATCGCGTCGTCAATCATATATGTCTCGCTAATCTTGACCGCCGCTCCGTTGTTCAAAAGAAACTCCACGTTGCGGTCCTCCTGCCCGGGAATGGGGTTTGCCATAATGATAGGCAGACACTTTGCCAGAGCCTCGCTCACGGTGAGTCCGCCCGGCTTGGTAACGATACAGTCCGCCGCGTCCATAAGAACGTCCACGTTGCCGACAAAGCCGTAGTTTGCGACCAGCTTGCTGAAATTCGCGCTTTCAATCTGCTTATACATCTTTTCGTTGTTGCCGCACACCGAGATAATCTGAAAGTCCAGCGGCGTATCGTTGAGCTGTTTTACTATGCTCAGCATATCGCCGTAGCCCATACTTCCGCTCATAACAAGCACCGTCTTTTTGCGGGGCAGCCCGAGCTCGGCGCACGCCGCTTCGCTCGACCGCCTCTTGGCAAATTTGGGGTCTATCGGTATTCCGATAGGCTTAATGCGCTCGGCGGGCAGACCCTTTCGCTCCATCTGATAATTCATAAGTTCGCTCGCGGTCACATAAATATCAAGGTCGCAGGTCTCCCAAAACGGGTGAACCGTAAAATCGGTGATTATTCCTATCGTTTTTGCGTCCAAGCCCGTTGAATTTTTCAGATATGTGACAAGCATCGCCGCAAAGACGTGGGTGCAAACAATCACGTCGGGCGAATATTGAGAAATGTATTTTTTCAGCTTCTGCGCGAGCAGAGCGGTAGTAATGTGCGATATGGATATGAGATTGGCTTCGGGGTTGTGGTCGCGCTTTTCCGCGTGGCTGTACACCTTGCCGTATATTTTGGGCAGATTTTTTGTGGACAGCAAATAACCCTTCTCCACCGAGTCGGACAAAAGAGGGTTGATAAATTCAAACGTGTTCAAAAATTCCGCGCTTATATCACTGCGCTCCAAACAATCGCATATTATTTTGGCGGTCTGATTATGCCCCTGACCCGCCGAAACAGACATTACAAGTGCCTTCAAAGCAATCACCTTTTGTAAAAAAATATATCAATAATCAATAAGTATTTTAACATATAACCGCGGCTTTGTAAAGCAAAACAAGGCGGCTATTTTACGCCCAGAACCACTCTGCCGCGCCCCTCCAAATCGGGAATTATGCGAATGTCTTTAAATCCCTGCCGCCGCAGTATCTCTCCTACCGCCGCGCTTTGGTCAAACCCCGTCTCATACGCAAGGACTCCTCCGCTTTTCAAAACCGCGCACTTTGTTATGCGGCGGTAAAAATCAAGCCCGTCCTCTCCGCCCCGAAGCGCAATAAGCGGCTCAAAATCGCGCACGTTTTTATCGAGAGATGGTATCTCGCCGTCCCTGATATACGGCGGGTTTGAAACCACGCAGTCGGCGGCGGGCAAATTCGGAAAGCCGCGCATAATGTCGTGCCTGATAAAATCTATCCTGTCCGAAACGCCGTTTTCGGCGGCATTTTCGGCGGCGACCGAGAGTGCGGCGGGAGATATGTCAAGCGCGGTTATCCGCGCGGTCGGCAGATATTTCGCAAGACTCACCGCGATGCACCCGCTCCCCGCGCCGACGTCAATAAACGTGGGCGCGTCAAAATCTTTAAACATATCTATGAGCGTTTCGACAAGCAACTCGGTTTCGGGGCGCGGAATTAACACGTCGGACGTTACCTTAAACTTAAGCGACATAAATCCCTCCGACCCGACAATGTACTGAAGCGGCTCGCCGCGCGAAAAACGCTCCAGACCGCCGCGCAGTTCGTCCGCCGCTGTGTCGGAAAGCGTCTTTTCGCCGATTATCAGCTCGGCGCGCGTCACGCCGAATTTGTGCATAATAATAAACTCGGAGGCAGACCTGTCCGCACCGAGTTTATCCGCGTATTCAAAACCGATTTTTTTAAGCTCGTCTACAGTGAGCATATTACCACTTATCCTCATCTTTGTTTTCGGGAATTACCGCTTTAAGCGACGTTACGGCAACCTCTATCTGGCTGTCGTCCGGCTCGCGGGTCGTGATATATTGAAGCCAAAGCCCCGGCTTTCGTACCACCTTGGTAAACGCGTTGTCGTGCCTTCCGACCAGCTTCAAAATCTCATACGAAACTCCCGCGACCACGGGGAGCAGAAGCAGTCTCATTCCCACGCGCGCATACCACGCGACCTCCCAGCTCAAAAACGAAAAAGCAATAATACTTATCACGACGACTATAAGCAAAAAGCTGGTGCCGCATCTCGGGTGCAGGCGGGACTGAGCACGCACGTTTTCGACCGTCAGCTCCTCGCCCTTTTCGTAGCAGTGTATCGACTTATGCTCCGCGCCGTGGTACATAAACACCCGCTTTATGTCCTTCGTCATCGAAACCAACAGCAGATAGGCGAGAAAAATCACAATTCTTATAACGCCCTCGCACAAATTCAGCACGACCGCGCTTTCAATTCCGAATGCCTTTATCGCGCTTACGACCAGGTTCGGCAAAATCATAAACAGGCCCACGCTGAGCGCAAGAGACAGCACCACCGCGATATATATCGCGATCTGAACCGCCTTTTCGTCGCCCACATGTTCCTCGAGCCACTTGTCAATTTTTGACGGTTCTGCGTCGGCGGGCGCTTCCTCGTCGTCGAAAAACTGCGCCGAAAACATAAGCGACTGAACTCCGATAACCATTGAACGGAAAAAGTTGACACAGCCGCGAATTATCGGCAGGCGCAGTATCTTTGACTTTACCGCCGCGCCGACCGGCTTTATATCCGTGACGATTTCGCCGTCGCTCTTGCGCACCGAGGTCGCAATAAGGTTCGGTCCCATCATCATTACGCCCTCCATAACCGCCTGCCCGCCTATGGAAGTTCGGTGCAGCTTTTGCTTTTTTTCTTTATTTTCGCTATTTTCACTCATAATTCATTTCAGCTCCTTATTTCGCCATAGGCGTGAGAGCGTCTACGAGAGGCATCATTGAGTTCAAATCCTTCCAGATAAATACTCGGTTTGCCTCTATGCCCTCTATCGTAAGGGTCGCGCCGTCCTCTGTCTTTTCCGCGCTGTCCGCCGGCACGGGCACAAACCCCAAAAGGTTTCCTTCCTCGTCATACTTTGCCGCTATGACCGTTCCGCTTTCGATGTTCGCCATTTCTATGCGCGTGCTTCCCTCACCGGAATACGCGTATGCGTCGGGCTGCTTGTCACCCTTCCACTCAGCGTTTACAACAACGTCGGCGTCGGGCATAACAAAGCTGTAATACTTGTACCCGCCTTGGTTTTCGGTGTGTTTTATATCTGTTTTGGGCGTGGTAGAGAGCTTATAGTTTCCGCCTGCTCTCAGCTTCGTCCTGACCGTAATAACGTCGCCCTCTCTGGCGGAAAGCTCCGATACTGCGGCGTCGCCGTGCATAAGCTCCACGTTTCCGCTCTCGTCCGATAAAGAAACGGTATGTTCGGGATACGGGTTGGCAGTTGTCATAACCTTTATGCAGGCGTTACAGCGAACAAAGTCCTCGCTCTCGCCGTCGCCGCTTATCATAGGTCCCCAGCTCTCATATTCGGCAACCGTGCTGTTGTCCTCGCCGACAAGCTCGCTGTAATAAAGCAAAAAGCTCTCGTTTTCGCCTGCCGTCGCGTGGCTGTTGTGTTCTCTCTCAATCAGCCTGACCTCGGCGGGAACGCCGACCATATCGCCGCCCGCCGCGTCGGAGTAGCGCACCGCAACGTCAAACGACTCGGTTTCTATTTTAACGGGCTGGTCAAGCTTTATGACATAGTAGCCGGGAAGCTCAAAGGTCTGCGACTTTATCGGCTCCGCCATCGGGTGGTCGGAGCGGTAAGCAAACCCTTCATGTCCTTCCACATAATCTTTTATCGAAGCCTCATATTCCTCGTCATACCAGGTTATAAAGGATTTTTCACTGTATTGGTCATACTGATTTACCGCTATGTCTATCTTGGTGTTCGGCTGATAGCAATATACGCCGACCTCGGTAATGTATTCGTCGCCCTCTGCTCGCTTGTCGTAGCGGTTCGCCGCCCAGGTTCCGCTCGGCATATCAAATACGCCGGTCTGACCGAACGGGTCGTACTGATAGATAGCATCAAAGCTCACGTCCGTTTCAACGTCCGTGAATATCGCCGAGTTTTCGCCTATGGTCGAGTCGTAGTACGAGATATAGAAGTAGCCGTCCTCCAGCACATTCTCACCCCAGCTGTTTCGCACTATCCACGCGCCGTTGGCAGGCGGCATCGGGTCAAAGCTCTCCTTCGGAAAGCCGTCGCTCCAGCCGACAAGCGATACGGCGTGGTTTATTTCTTTAACATAACGGAAGTTTCCGTATTCGGGTTCGCTCATAGTGCTGTACGGATAGAAGTATGCCGATGTCTCTTGGTTTAAATAATTGTTTTTGGGGTCGGCATAATAAGATGTGAACACCGAGCCGTACTTCATAATCGCTCTCTTTATCTGCTCGTCGCGTGCCTTTTTGCCTATGTTGAAAAACATAGTGTCGTCTTCGGGGTCGTCGGTGCCGTTGTCGTCGCGGAGGACTTCGTAATCGTCGTAAGGAACAGCGTCCTCGTAGCCTGTGTTTATTGTGTTGTCGCCGTTATCGTTTGCAAGAGTATATCGCTCGTCCTCGGGATAAGCCGCACCCGCACTGTCATCTATGTAATGCGGACTGTGGATATATCTTTCGGTATCGGGCAGATAGATTATGCTGTTTATATACGCCGCGAGATTTTCCGAGATGTCCTCGGTATATACCCTTTCGGTGTCGTCCTTTGAAAAGCTCTCCTCGGGCACGGGGCCGCTTCCGCGCGAGAAGTACATCGCGGCTGTTTCGCGGTTGCCGCCCGAGGTCTGGTCAAGACTCCACGGATTTTTTTCGTTGAAGTATATATTGTCCGCCATATGTGCTTCGGAGAAGTCAAAAAGCGAACCGCCGTTTTTCAAAATCGAAATTTCCGCCGCCGCTATGGACGCATAAGCCCAGCAGTCGCCGTCCTGCCCCTGATTTCGTATCGCGGGCAGAGTAAGCTCATAACGGGAATCGTACTTTTCGGGCAGAGGCTCCTCTGCGTCAAGCGTCATAACCGAGTTATCCGCTGTATATCTGATTGTCGGCGAAGCGCCGTTATCCTCTGCAAACGCCGCTCCGACAGACGGGCAAAGGCTCGCCAGCATCGAAACGGACAATAAAATCAAAAATATTTTTTTCATAGCTTTGATGTCCTTTCAATAAATATGTGATGCAAATATATAATACCTATTATATTATGTCACAGAACATATATAATGTCAATAATTTTTTCGCTTTGACAAACCGCCGCGCATATGTTAAAATGGGCGCGTGGGCGGATTTTCCCGCACCCGTGTGCGCGGGCGCGGAAAACTGCCGAAAAGCGAGACTTTCTAAGGATATGGTTTTATTGAAAATACTCGGAGTGGATTTCGGGGACAGCCGAACCGGCTTTGCAATTTCGGACAGCTCGGGGCTTATCGCGGCGACCCTCGAAACCTTCAGCGAAAAGAACTTTAATAAAGTTGCCGAACGTGCCGCGCATCTGGCGCGGGAGCAGGGCGCGGAGGAGATTGTGGTCGGTCTGCCGCGCAATATGGACGGCTCTGTCGGTGAGCGCGGGCAAAAATGCTCCGCGTTTGCGGAAAAGCTGAAGGGGCTTACCGACTGCCCGATAGTGCTGTGGGACGAGCGTCTCACCACCGTTTCGGCGCACCGTCTTATGAACGAGACCAACACGAGAGGAAAAAAGCGAAAAGCGGCAGTCGACAAAATCGCCGCCGCGTATATACTCCAGAGCTATCTGGACAGCAAAAATTAAAAATTTAAACGGGAGCTGATAATTTATGAGCGAGAACACCAACGAAAATATTTACACATTATATGACGAGGACGGAGTGGCGTGCGAGTTTGAGCATCTTGACACGGTCGAATTTGACGGCGGAGAGTACTGCATATTCATTCCCGTAGAGGACAGCGAGGAGTACGGCGTCGAAATCCTGCAAATCGTTTCCGACGAGGGCGGCGAGGAATCGCTCCGCTCGGTGGAGGACGAGGAAGTGCTCTCCGAGGTCTACGAGGTTTTCAAGGAGCGCAACTCCGAATTTTTTGATTTTTCGGATTAAAAGCCAAACGACTTGAAAATATTAAAAATATTGATTAAAAAGTAAATTTTTTGATTTGCTTAACTTTTTGTGACAAAAAAATCCGAAAGGGTCGGCTATAATATCCCCGTAAAGTGTATTACGGGGGTATTTTTATGGCAATTTTCGAGCTGATATCGCATAAAATACTGAAAAAGGACAGCCGCGGCGCAGTACGGGAAAGACCCGACCCATACCAGATTGCCGTACGGGCGCTCGGGCTTTTGTTCGGGCATATATCCATTCTCGGCGGAGTTGCGTCGTTCGGGCTGTCGTTTCTCACCGTAGAGCGCTCTCCTTCGCTTTTCGCCGTGCTCAACTATGTGCTGGGCGTGCTCGGCTCGCTCTGGCTGTTCGGCGATATGAGGGTGGTAAAATACGCTCTCGCGGGAGGAATATATCTCTTGTTTTTGTTTGCGAGAAAAGAGGACAAGCCCCTGCGCCTTTTGGACAGCGCGTTTGTAATCTCGGTTTCGTTCATTTTGAGCGGCTGTCTTTTCATACTCTGGAACGGATTTGAAATATCCGCGCTCGTTATGCTGCTTTGCGAATGTTTCGCGTGTCTTTCGGCGTCGGTGGCTTTCGACATAGTAAAGGGCGCCGCGGAGGATGGGCGTTTTGACCCGCGCCGAATGTCGCTTGAGGAAAAGGCTTGCTCTCTTGCGGTGTGCGCTCTTTTTGTTTTAAGTCTGCGTAAAATCAGTATTTTCGGCGGCTTTTCGCTCGCCAACGCCACCGCCTGCCTTATAATCCTGCCCGTCGCAACCTCCGCGGGGGCGGGCGCGGCGGCGGCGACCGCGGTCTTTCTCGGCGTGCTCTGCGGAGTCGGGAGCGGGGATATGCTGTTTATTCTCGGCTCCCTCTGCGTTTTTGCCCTGACTGCGGGCGTTCTCAAACGGTACGGACGAATAGTTGCAGCAGCGGGCGCGGCTCTGAGCTGTGCCGCGCTCGGGTTTGCGGAAGGGGATATACTCGGCACGCCGCTTTCGATAATCGAAGCCGCGGCGGCGGGCGCGCTTCAGTTTCTGATACCCACCCGCGTCTATACCGCAATATCGGATATGTTCACTCCCCCGCCGCCGCCCAAGGCGCACGCCGAGGAGCAAACCAAAAAGCGCCTGTATGATGCGGCGCAGTCGATAAAGGAGCTTGCCGAAACGCTGGTAAGACCTCAAAGCGGCGCGCCTTCGGACATCGCGGATGCCTCCGAAATATTTGACGGCGCGGCGGACATAGTATGCCGCAAATGCGTTAACTGTGCGCTGTGCTGGCAGGACAACTACTCTGCGACCTACGCGGCGATGTGCCGCTTTTTCGGGGTGCTGGAGTCGCGCGGAGAGGTAAAGCCCGACGACGCGCCCCGGGAATTTGCCGAAACGTGTCTGCACCTCAGACCGTTTGTGCGGGAGCTGAGCCGCCTTTACGAAATAGGGCGCAACGACAGGGTGTGGCGCAGGAGAATGAACGAAAACCGCGCCCTTGCGGGAGAACAGCTCGGCTTTGTCTCCGAAATTCTTGAAAAATTATCTCTCGAGGCGGATATGTCCTCCGAGACAGATTTGCGGCTTGAAAACGAGCTTTCGCTTAGGCTTCGACTCGGCGGAATAAGGACTCAATGTGTGCGTATGACCCGCACCCCTTCGGAACGGCTGAGCGCGGAGATTTTCGCCGTGTGCCGACGGGACGCGCGCGGGCTGTGCAAAAGAATACTCGCTGTGTCACGCCCCGTCTTGCCGCGTGAAATGCGCGTCACCGAGATAAAACGGGAGGACGGCAAAACGGTAAAAATAAGTCTGTACGAGGAGGAGGCTCTCACGGCGAGAGTCGGCTGCTCGGCAAGGGGAGCGGAGGAGATAAGCGGCGACCGCTACGCGGTTACCTCGCTGCCCGACGGCAAAATCGCGGTCACGGTAAGCGACGGTATGGGTGTCGGCAGACGCGCGTCCGAGGACAGCGAAGCGATAGTCAAGCTGCTCGGCGACTTTTTATGCGCGGGGTTTGACAAAAGGCTCGCGGTGCGCCTCGTAAACTCGATAATGGTTATGCGGTCGGCACGGGAGGCGTTTGCGACCGTGGATATGTGCGTTATCGATTTGTATTCGGGCGAGGTCGAATTTATGAAAACGGGAGCCGAGCCGAGCTACATCAAAAGAAGCGGTCAGGTCGAGACGGTGCGCGCCGCGTCCCTCCCCGTGGGTATGTTCCCGAGCGTGGAGCCCGAGTGCTTTGCGCGGCGGGTAAAGGCGGGCGACTGCATAGTTATGACGACCGACGGCGCGGCGACCAAGACGGGCGGCGATGCGTGGCTCAAAAAGTATCTTGAGACTGCGGACTGCTCCTCGTCGAAAAAGCTCGCGTCGGATTTACTGGGACGCGCCGTTTTGGAAAACGGCGGTAAGCTCAATGACGACACGACGATAATCGCCATTGAAATATCCGCGCGAAAGCCGGATAACAAATTTTAAATTTTTGTTAATTTTTTGTTTTATGTTGCATTGAAGCATTGTTTATGATAAAATTATTTTTAAAGGAAAATTATGTCGGAAGGACGAACACTTCAATGCGGAAAACGGTCGATATTCTCGGAGTAAAAATAGACGATATAACAGCTTCCGCCGCGGTCGAGCGCGCGGTCGGGTTTATTGAAAACCGCCCCGAGGGTCGCGCGGCGATGATGTTTACGCCCAATCCCGAGATAATTATGGCAGCGCGCGGCGACAGCGATTTTAAAGAGATATTAAACAGCGCCGACCTTTGCACGGCGGACGGAATAGGCGTTATATACGGCGCAAAAATACTGAAAACGCCCCTTCCCGAACGGGTCACGGGGTTTGATACCGTGTGCGCGGTGTTCGACAAAATAAAGAACTCCGACGCAGGCGTGTTTTTGTTCGGCGCAAAACCGGGTGTTGCGGAGCGTGCCGCGGAGGAGATAAAGTCACGCTATTCGGGAATTAAGATAGTCGGAGTTCACAACGGATATTTTAAGGACGAGGAAACTCCCGCCATAGTCGAGGAAATAAACGCCTCGGGCGCGGCACTCGTGCTGGTTTGCCTCGGAATGAAAAAGCAGGAAAGCTGGATTTATCAAAACAGGGAGCGTCTGAACGCGGGGCTTTGTATGGGGCTCGGCGGAGTTTTGGACGTTTTCGCGGGCGACGTAAAGCGCGCGCCCGACTTTTTTGTAAACCACAACTTAGAGTGGTTTTACCGTCTCGCAAAGCAACCGTCAAGACTTGTGCGATGTCTTGCACTGCCTAAGTTTTTGATTACCGTTGTCGCACACAAAAAATAAAACAGGCAAAATTTGGTCTGTATTGCGGATTTTCCATAGGAAGGATGGTTATAAATGCTGTATTTAACACTTGCGGAGGGCTTTGAGGAAACCGAAGCGATAGCCTCTCTCGACGTTATAAGACGAGCAAAGCTGGACATAAAGACCGTCGGCGTCGGCGGCGAATATATTACGGGCGCGCACGGCGTTACCGTAAAGGCGGACATCACGGCTGACGAAATAGACAAGGACGCCGCCGAAGGCGTAGTTCTGCCCGGCGGTATGCCCGGAACGCTCAACCTGCAAAAGAGCGCTCAGGTAAAGGAACTTATCGAGCATTGTGCGGCAAACGGCAAGCTCATAGCCGCAATCTGCGCCGCGCCTATGATTATCGGCGATATGGGTCTTTTGGACGGCAGACGCGCCGTCTGCTTCCCCGGATATGAGGAAAACCTTGTCGGAGCCATCGAGGCGGACGACTACGTAGTGATTGACGGCAACTATATAACCGCTCGGGGCGGCGGCGTAACGCTTGAATTCGGTGCGGCAATCGTCAACTACATAAGCAAGTCGGACGCGGGCAACAAGGTTTTGAGACAAATGCAAAAGAGATGACAAAACGGGAGCTGCGCGAGAAGTTTTCGGAAATTCGCGGCGGTATTCCGACTGAGGTGCGCACGTCAAAAAGCCGCGAAATATGTCGGAAATTTTTGTCGCTTTCAGAGTACGAACGCGCGCAAACGGTTATGATATATATGAGCTTTCGCTCGGAGGTCGAAACGGAGGACATTGTCCGCGGCGTTCTGCAAAGCGGAAGGCGGCTCGTCGTTCCGAAGTGCAACATCGAAACGGGCGAGATTTTGCCCTGCGAGATTAAATCTCTCGGCGAGCTCAAGGCGGGAGCGTACGGAATTGCGGAGCCGACCAAAATAAGGCTGTGCGGCAAGGACGAGATAGATATTGTCGCCGTTCCCGCTCTCGCGTTTGACAGAGATAATTTCAGGCTGGGCTACGGCGGCGGTTATTACGACCGATTTTTAAAGGATTTTACCGGCTTGTCGGCTGGGCTTTGCTTTTCGGAATGTATGACGGACAAGCTCCCGCGCGGTCGGTTTGACGTCCGCACCGATACGGTGCTGACCGATTGAATTATTTAGAGATTTTACGGGGCTTTTGTTATGAGAAATCCGAATTTGATACAGCGCAGAAGGCTGAGGCGGATACGGTGGTTTTTGCTCGTTTTTGTGGTCGCGGAAACCACGGCAAACCTGTTTGCCAACGCAATATTTTCGTTTTTGCCCGCGTCGCTCGGCGAGTTTATGCAGTATCTGGAGCTTATGATAATAGAGATTATCGCGTTTTTCAGCGCGTTTATGGTTTATTCCCGAATGGAGTCCGCCGCCGAGGCGGAGGAGAGCGAGGATATTCGGGAGTCGCTCAGGATAAACCCCGTCTCGCCAATCATCATACTTTTGGTGGTTCTGCTCGGAATTGCGGGCGAGCTGGTTATGGTTCTTTTGAACATTCCCGCCATCCGCATATTCGGCGGAGAGGGCGGAGGACAGATAACCGCGGTCGACTTCGCAATCGGAGTTGTCGCCATAGCGATTTTTCCAGCGCTTATGGAAGAGCTGATGTTCCGAGGCTTTATATTTTCGGTATTCGAGCGGGAGAGCGCCCGCGCGGCTATAATATTTACAACAATAATATTTGCACTTCTGCACCACGGGTACAGATTTATTCTCGGAAACCTGTTTTTGGGCGCGGTGCTTGCGCTTATACTTTACAAGGCAAACTCCATTTACGCCGCTATGCTCTATCACTTTACCAGCAACCTGTTCGCACTCGTGATAGATTTTACGGGGCTGTTCACAATGGAGACGCAGTCGCTCGTTATCCTGTTTTCTCTCGCAACGGCCGCGTTTGCGGGACTTATGTATCTGTTCCTTAAAATTTTTAAGGACAGAAAAATTACAACGGGTAAAAACGACTTTCGTATGGCGGCGCAAAACATATTCAGTCTGCCCGTAATGCTTTGCATTTTGATAATGGCGTTTTACAGCGGCATCGTAAACATATTTTCGTGAGGTAAAAGTATGCCGATAGATGACAATATAAATTATGAGTATATAATACGTTACATTCGGGAGGAGCTGACTCCCGAGGACAGCTTCGCGTCCGAGCTTGAAGCACTCGCAAAAGCCGAGGAAATACCTATCTCTCAGCCCGAAACGATAAAGCTGATTGAAATTCTCCTGCAGATAAGCGGCGCAAAGTCGGTGCTTGAGGTCGGCTCGGCAATAGGTTACAGCGCAATTTTGATGAGCCGTCATTCGGGGGCGGGCGTCACCACGATAGAGCTTTCTCCCGAAATGGCAAAGCGGGCGCGCCACAACGTCCGCCGCGCGGGTCTGGAGGACAAAATCACGGTTTTGGAGGGGGATGCAAAAGAGGTTTTACCCACTCTCTCCGACACCTACGACGCGATTTTTGTGGACGCGGCAAAGGCGCAGTATATGGAGTTTTTTCCTCACTGTCTGCGGCTTTTGCGGCGAGGCGGTCTGCTCATATCCGACAACGTGCTCTACAAAGGAATGACCGCGACCGACGAGCTTTTGCTCCACCGCAAGCGCACCATCGTAAAGCGGCTTCGTATGTATCTCAATATGCTCAAGGAGGACGACCGCCTGAACACCGTGGTTCTTCCCGTGGGAGACGGGGTTGCGCTGAGCTATAAACTTAAAGATTAGTCGGGCCTGCGCCCTTTAAAACAGAAAGAGGATTGAATTAATCTTGGAAAACGCATATTCAAACCGAGAGCTTATTAAGAATTACGACATACCGCTTCTGGTGCTGACCGCCATAATATCACTGTTCGGAATAATTATGGTGGCGAGCGCGGGCGGCGAGGTCAAATATGTCGTAGTGCAGATAGCGGCGTGCATACTGGGCTTTGCCGCAATCGGCTTTCTGACCGTCTGGGACTACGAACATCTGTCTCAGCTTTCGGGCTATCTCTACGCTATCTCGATAATTTTGCTGATTTTGGTGCTTATTCCGCACATCGGCTACGAAGCCAACGGCGCGAGAAGCTGGTTCCGCTTCGGGAACCTGATAAGCGTACAGCCCGCCGAAATAGTAAAAATTGCGTTCATCATAACTATGGCGACGCACATCAACCGAGTTTCGGACAGAATAAACGACATAGGCTGTGTGGGCTTTCTCCTGCTCCACATCGGAACGCTTGTCGCGCTGATTTTGCTTCAGCCCGACTTCGGTACGGCGGCGGTGTTTTTGTGCATATTCATCGCGATGATGTTCTTCACGAACATAAGCTACAAATACGCACTCACAGGCGCGGTGTGTCTTGGCGCGGCAATACCGCTCGCGTGGAAATTCTTGCTTAAGGATTATATGAAGGACAGGATTCTCTCTATGCTCCATCCCGAAACCGACGCGCTCGGCACGGGCTATCAGGTCATTCAGTCCAAAATCGCTGTGGGTTCGGGAAAGCTGTTCGGATATGGGCTGTTCAGCGGCGCAAGCCGCTTCGGAAGTCTGCCCGAGCGCCACACCGACTTTATCTTTTCGGTCATATGCGAGGAGCTTGGAATTATCGGCGGTCTGGTGGCTATTGCTCTGCTGGTCGCAATAATAGTGAGATGTATCATTATTTCACAGCGGGCGCGCGACAACGTGGGAAAGTACATTTGCATCGGAGTTGCGGCGATGTTTCTGTTTCAGGGCTTTGAAAACATCGGTATGTGTATCGGCATAATGCCGGTCACGGGTATTACGCTGCCGTTCTTCAGCTACGGCGGCTCGTCGCTCCTTACAAACCTTATCGCGATAGGGCTGGTGGAGAGCGTGCATTGCAGGAGCAGGGCAATAAACTTTTAACCTTGTGATTGATTTAATGTTTATAATTTGGCAAATTTGAAGGAAGTAAATTGGAGGAAACAAAGATGAAAAAAACACTTGTGATTATGGCGGCGGGAATAGGCTCCCGCTTCGGCGGCGGCGTTAAACAGCTCGCAAAGGTCGGAGCAGACGGCGAAATTATTATGGACTATTCGATAAACGCCGCGCTCAGAGCGGGCTTTAACAAAATCGTGTTCATTATCCGCCGCGATATAGAGGCGGACTTTAAAGAGATAATCGGCGAGCGCGTCGAAAAGCTCTGCGAGGTAAAATACGTGTATCAGTCGGTGGACGATGTTCCCGAGAGATTTAAGGGCAGGTTTGACAGACAAAAGCCCTGGGGTACGGGTCAGGCGGTTCTGGCTTGCAAGGGCGCGGTCGAGGAGCCGTTTGCGGTTATAAATGCCGACGACTATTACGGCGACGCCGCGTTCCAAAAAATACACGACTTCATATACGCGGACGGACGCGCCGACAACGAGTACTGTATGGCGGGCTTTATCCTCAAAAACACGCTCAGCGACAACGGCGGCGTGACGCGCGGCTTATGCGAGATCAACGACAAATTTGCCCTCGTCAACGTAAACGAAACTCAAAATATAGTCAAGACTAAAAGCGGCGCGGGCGTTATGGGCGACGACGGTGCTATAAAGGAAATTGACCCCGACTTATACGTCTCGATGAATATGTGGGGTCTCACTCCCGCGTTTTTTGACATTTTGGAGAGCGGGTTCGATGAATTTCTCGGAAATCTCCCCGCCGATGACTTAAAATCGGAGTATCTGCTCCCGAATATAATAGACGGGCTTATAAAATCGGGAAAGGTGAGCGTAACTCTGCTTGAAACCGCCGACAAATGGTTCGGAATTACATATAAAGAGGATTTGCAGTCGGTGGTGGACGCATTGTCCGAAATCTCCCTCAAATAAAGGGCTATGCTGAGAAGAATTTTTACTCCCCGAATAAAAGAGGATTTGAAAATTTTGCTTGTGTCATTGTTTTTCGCCGCGGCGGTCGGCATAGGTTTTTACGCGCACCCCGCGCAGAGGACGGTCTACGTCAGCGACCCTGCCGCAAGGAGTGCGGCGGAGCGTTCGGGCGTCGATATTGTCGATATGAAAAACGGCTCGCTCGGCGTTGTAGACATAAACTCCGCCTCGGCGTCCGAGCTTACCTCGCTGAGCGACATAGGCGAGGTCAAAGCGGCGGCGATAGTTGAGCTGAGAGATGAGGTGGGCGGATTTAAGTCGCCCGAAGATTTACTCTGCGTGAGCGGCATAGGAACGGGCACGCTCGATGCAATACGGGATTTTGTCACCGTGCGGTGATGTGAAAAATTTTTAAAACCAAAACAGCCCTCGGAGATTTAAAAGCTCCGAGGGCTGTTAATTTTCTCTTATTCAATTATCCAAGCTCCAACGCGCGTTTTAGCAGTACCACGCCGCGCCGTATTTCGTCACGGCGCAGGTCGCCTATGCCGAACACGACCTTATTTTCGGCGGCGGGCAGCTCCGTGCCGTCCTCGCAGAACGAGTTTAAGCTCATCAGCCTTACTCCGTTGCCGCGCGCAAGCCTTTTTACTTCCTCCGCGTCCCTGTTTTTAAAGCGCACCGTCATATATGTCCCGCATACGTCGCAAATCTCCGCGTCAAAGCCAAATTCGTGCCGCAGATGTCCGATAAGGTAATCGAGCTTATCCTTGTATATCCTTTTCATCGTTTTATAATGCTTGGTAAAATGTCCCTTTTCGACAAACTCCGCAACCGCATACTGCTCCAGCTTCGAGGTCAGCGCATAGTAGTATGTGTGCCGCTTTTTCCACAGCTTCGATATTTTTTCGGGCAGAACCATATACGAGGTTTTGACCGACGGACAAAGCGACTTTGCGAAAGAGCCGAGATATATCGCCCTCTCGCTTTTGTCAACACATACCAGCGGCTCATCCGAATACGGCGAAATTTCGGCGCGTTCGCCGTTTTCAACGACGTACCGCTCCCCTCCTCCGCTCAGCCACTCGGTTACTGCCTCCCGCGCCGCCCGGTCAAGTCCCTTTCCGCGCGGGAAGCGCGAGTACGGGTCGATAAACAGCAGTCCGCGCTCCGCTTTTAAAAGAGCGTCCGCTCTAAACCTGTCCGAGGACGCGGGGAGCATAAGCACCTCGCGCCCATAGTCCTTCACTGTATGGTAGAAGTGCGGGTCGTAGGGGTTTTCCATAATTATCGGTATCTCGCGGGGAAATATCATCATCAGTGCGGTGAGCAGATATTCCGCGCCCGCTCCGATTATAATCATATCGGGAGAGCATTTTATGCCGCGGAATGAGTACAAATATTTTGAAATCGCGCTCCGAAGCTCGTCCTCGCCGCTTTTGGACACATACGAAAAAATACCCGCGCCGTCGTTGTAGGCGAGCGAGCGCACGATTTTCGCGTAGGCGGAGCGGTCAATATACGAAAAGTCAATTCCGTTCGGACTGAAAACGATTTCCTCGGGCGCGGCAAGCTCCCACGGGGTCGAGCTTTCGTAAGCCATAGACTTAAACGAAACCATATACCCGCGCCGCGGTATGGATATGACGTAGCCGGTGTCCAAAAGCATTTTGTACGCGCTGTCCACCGTGTTTGCCGACACGTCAAGAGACGCCGCCATTTCGCGGCGCGGCGGCAGCTTCGTGCCGTTGTGGAGCCTGCCCGCGCGTATCTCCTCCGCGATTGCGTCAAAAAGCTGTATATAAAGGGGTTTTTCGCTGTTCTTGTTGAGCTTTACCCGCATTATTCTCACCTCAGATTTATCTTACCACAGCGCACCCGTAAAATCAAGCGGAGCAAAACCGTTTGACAAATTTTTGTATGCGATATATAATTGTACGGGATAATAAGACACATCTTAATAATTTTTACAAGCGGGTGATTAAAGTGAACGAATTGATTGAAAAGGGCAAAAAGGCAAAGGCGGCGGCGGCAAAGCTGGCTCTGCTCTCCACCCAAAAAAAGAACGACGCGCTGGAGAAAATAGCGGCGGCTCTTTGCGAAAACGCCGACTATATCATCGGGCAAAACGAGATAGATATGGAAAACGGGCGCAAAAACAATATGAGAGATACTCTGCTCGACCGACTCAGGCTTGACCGCGCCCGTATCGAAGCTATGGCGGAGGGAATACGCCAAATAGTTATGCTCCCCGACCCGATAGGCGAGACGGTGGAGCAAATCGTTCGCCCGAACGGTCTTGAAATAGGCAAAAAGCGCGTGCCGCTCGGCGTTATCGGCATAATCTACGAAGCGCGCCCGAACGTGACCGCGGACGCGGCGGCGCTGTGCGTCAAGGCGGGCAACGCGGTAATTCTGCGCGGCGGAAAAGAAGCCAAAAATTCAAATCTCGCAATCGTTAAAATTATGCAGAGCGCAGGCGCGGAAGCGGGTCTGCCCGACGGCAGCATTTTACTTGTCGAGGACACCTCCCGCGAAAGCGCGGTCGCTCTTATGAAACTCAACGAATATCTCGACGTAATAATCCCCCGCGGCGGCGCGGGACTTATCCGCTCGGTTGTTGAGAACGCCACGGTGCCCGCGATTGAAACGGGCACGGGCAACTGCCACGTCTATGTTGACGCGGACGCCGATTTGGATATGGCGAAAAAGATAGTGTTAAACGCAAAGACCTCCCGCCCGGGCGTGTGCAACGCGGAGGAAAAGCTGCTGGTACACCGCGCCGCGGCTGAAAAATTTCTGCCCGATATGTGCGCCGCACTCGCGCAAAGCGGCGTGGAGATACGCGGCGACGAGACGACGTGCGCCCTTTGCAAAGACGCTATACCCGCAACCGAGGACGACTGGGGAACCGAGTATCTGGATATGATTATCGGCATAAAAGTGGTCGAAAGCATAGACGAGGCAATCGCGCACATAAACAAGTACAACAGCAAGCACTCCGAAGCCATAGTTACCGAGAATTACAAAAACGCCCGCCGATTTTTGAATGAAATAGATGCGGCGGCGGTGTATGTGAACGCGTCCACCCGATTTACCGACGGCTTTGAGTTCGGCTTCGGTGCGGAAATAGGAATAAGCACGCAAAAGGTTCACGCGCGCGGTCCTATGGGGCTTAAGGAGCTCACCACCACAAAATACGTCATATACGGCAACGGTCAGACCCGCGGATAAGATTATATAATTAGATTAAAAATCGGAAATAAAAAATCCACCCAAATCAAGATTTAGGTGGATTTTTGTTGCTCTTAATTAAGATTACTCAATGATAGCGGTAACAACGCCCGAACCTACGGTTCTGCCACCCTCACGGATAGCGAAGCGGAGACCTTCCTCGATAGCAATCTTGGTTGTAAGCTCAACCGTCATGGTGATGTTATCTCCGGGCATACACATTTCAACGCCCTCGGGAAGATTAACAACGCCCGTAACGTCGGTTGTTCTGAAATAGAACTGAGGTCTGTAATTGGTGAAGAACGGTGTGTGACGTCCGCCTTCTTCCTTGGTCAGAACGTAAACCTCGCCCTTAAACTTGGTGTGGGGAGTAATTGTTCCGGGCTTAGCCAAAACCTGTCCTCTTTCAATCTCGTCTCTCTGAACACCACGGAGCAGAGCGCCGATGTTGTAGCCCGCAACAGCCTCGTCGAGGAGCTTTCTGAACATTTCGATACCGGTTACAACAACCTTTCTCGGCTCGTCAGCAAGACCAACGATTTCAACTTCGTCAGACATCTTAAGAGTACCTCTCTCAACTCTACCCGTAGCAACAGTACCACGGCCGGTGATGGAGAATACGTCCTCGACAGGCATAAGGAACGGAAGATCGCTCTTTCTGTCGGGAGTGGGGATGTAGCTGTCAACAGCTTCCATAAGCTCGTGGATGCAAGCATACTCGGGAGCATTCGGATCGGTCGCGCCGGACTCCAGAACCTGAAGCGCGCTGCCCTTGATAATCGGAATGTCGTCTCCCGGGAACTCATACTCGGTAAGAAGCTCTCTGATTTCCATTTCAACGAGCTCGAGAAGCTCGGGGTCGTCAACCTGGTCAACCTTGTTCATAAATACAACGATGTAGGGAACGCCAACCTGACGCGAAAGCAGGATGTGCTCTCTGGTCTGAGGCATAGGACCGTCAGCCGCCGAAACAACCAGGATTGCACCGTCCATCTGAGCCGCACCGGTAATCATATTCTTTACATAGTCGGCGTGTCCGGGGCAGTCAACGTGTGCATAGTGACGATTGTCCGTCTCGTACTCAACGTGAGCTGTCGAAATCGTAATACCTCTTTCTCTTTCTTCAGGCGCCTTGTCGATCATATCGTATGCTTCGTACTTCGCCTGACCGTTCATAGCAAGAACCTTTGTGATAGCCGCGGTAAGAGTCGTCTTACCGTGGTCAACGTGTCCGATAGTTCCAATGTTAACGTGCGGTTTGGAACTATTGTATTTTTCCTTTGCCATTTTGTTTTCCTCCTTAATTTTTAATTTAGGTTTTAAAAATAAATTAGTTTACAAATTATAATAATTTTACTACTTTTTTCAAAAAATTTCAATAGTTTTTGAAAATTTAATCGTTCGACTTGCTTCGCTCTTTAACGATTTGCTCCATAATGCTCTTGGGAAGCTCCTCAAAGTGGCTCGGCTCCATCGAATACTGTCCGCGTCCCTGTGTTCTCGAACGCAGCTCGGTCGCATAACCGAACATTTCGGAGAGCGGCACGTTCGCGGTTATTTCCTGCGCGCCCGGTCTTGCTTCCATACCCTGGATTTGACCGCGGCGGGAGTTAAGGTCGCCCATAACATCGCCCATATACTCCTCAGGTACGTTTACAACGACCTTCATAATAGGCTCGAGAATAACCGGATCCGCCTTGCGGCAACCCTCCTTGAACGCCATCGAAGCCGCAATCTTAAACGCCATTTCGGACGAGTCGACCTCGTGGTACGAACCGTCTACCAGCGTTACGCGGAAGTCCACAACGGGATAGCCCGCGAGAACACCGGTCTGCATAGCGCCCTGAATACCGTCGTCAACAGCGGGGATATATTCCTTGGGAATAGCACCGCCGACAATCTTGTTCACGAACTCATAGCCTGCGCCCGGCTCAAGCGGCTCGATGTCAAATACAACGTGACCGTACTGACCTTTACCACCCGACTGCCTTGCGTACTTGTGCTCCTGATGAATGGGCTTTCTGATAGTCTCTCTGTAAGAAACCTGCGGATTTCCGACATTCGCTTCTACCTTAAATTCGCGGAGAAGTCGGTCAACGATAATCTCCAGGTGAAGCTCGCCCATACCTGCGATAATGGTCTGACCCGTTTCGTCGTCGGTATATGTCTTAAACGTCGGGTCCTCCTCGGCAAGCTTTGCAAGAGCGATACCCATCTTTTCCTGACCTGCCTTAGTCTTGGGCTCGATAGCCACGCGGATAACAGGCTCGGGGAATTCCATAGACTCAAGAATAATCGGGTCCTTCTCATCGCAAAGCGTGTCGCCCGTGGTGGTGTTTTTAAGTCCGACCGCCGCAGCTATATCGCCCGAGTATACCATTTCGATATCCTCTCGGTGGTTTGCGTGCATAAGAAGAATACGTCCTATTCTCTCTTTGTTGTCCTTTGTGGAGTTATAAACGTAAGAACCGCTCGAGAGCGTTCCCGAATAAACTCTGAAGAAGCAGAGCTTACCTACATACGGGTCGGTAGCAATCTTAAACGCCAGCGCCGAAAACGGCTCGTTATCGGACGGCTTTCTCTCGGATGCCTCGCCATTCGGAAGCGTACCGCCGATAGCGGGAATGTCAACAGGCGACGGCATAAAATCAACTATTGCGTCAAGCAAATTCTGTACGCCCTTGTTTCTGTAAGCAGTACCGCAAAGCACGGGTACCATCTCGTTGGCTATGGTAGCCTTGCGGATAGCCGCCTTGATTTCGGGGACGGTAAGCTCCTCCCCGTCGAAGAATTTTTCCATAAGAGCCTCGTCTGTCTCCGCGACAGCTTCGATAAGCGCATTGTGATATTCCTCGGCCTTTGCCTTCATATCCTCGGGAATTTCTTCCTCTCGCTCATCCTTTCCAAGGTCATCGTAGTAAACAAACGCCTTCATCTCGATAAGGTCTATAAGACCCTTGAAGGTGTCCTCCGAGCCTATCGGAAGCTGAATGGGAACAGCGTTGCACTTTAAACGGTCCTTCATCATATCTACAACGTTATAGAAGTCCGCGCCCATAATGTCCATCTTGTTGACGAACGCCATTCTCGGAACGCTGTACTTGTCCGCCTGACGCCAAACCGTCTCGGACTGAGGCTCAACGCCGCCCTTGGCGCAGAAAACCGTAACGCTGCCATCCAGAACACGGAGCGAACGCTCAACTTCAACCGTGAAGTCAACGTGTCCGGGAGTATCTATAATATTTATTCTTTTGCCCTTCCACTGACAAGTGGTAGCGGCTGAGGTAATTGTTATACCGCGTTCCTGCTCCTGCTCCATCCAGTCCATGGTAGCGGCGCCTTCGTGAACCTCACCGATTTTGTGAGTTCGTCCGGTATAGAACAATATTCTCTCTGTTGTGGTTGTTTTACCGGCATCTATATGAGCCATAATGCCGATATTTCTGGTATTTTCCAAACTAAATGCTCTGCCCATATTTCTCCTTTCCTGAGAAAAAACTTATTTAACAACGAGTTTTCCTCAATATTCAAAAAATTATTACTCAGACTGTCATTACCATCTGTAATGTGCGAATGCTTTGTTTGCCTCCGCCATTTTGTGAGTGTCCTCTTTCTTCTTGAAAGCTCCGCCCGTGCTGTTGGTCGCATCCATAATTTCGTTTGCGAGTCTTTCAGCCATTGTTCTCTCATTTCTCTCGCGTGAGTAACGCGTGATCCATCTCAAACCGAGCGTTTCGCGTCTTTCGGCTCTTACCTCTATCGGAACCTGATAGTTGGCACCGCCGACACGACGCGCTTTAACTTCAAGAACAGGCATAACATTGTTCATAGCGTCCTCAAAAACTTCAACGGGGTCCTTGCCCGTTCTTTCCTTTATAATGTCAAACGCATCATAAACTATTTTCTGAGCTACGCCTTTTTTACCGTCAAGCATAATATTGTTGATAAGACGCGTAACGGTTTTGCTGTTATACATCGGGTCCGGCAACACATCTCTGCGTGCTATAAAACCTTTTCTAGGCACTTTTCTTCCCTCCTGTTCATGCGGCATTCGCCGCGGGTACTCAATATCCCTTTAGGATACTGTCGTGCGATGTACACAGACTAAATAATATATATTTAATAGTACATTGCACTAAATTTTCGACCTTAATTAAAATTTTTGCGAAAAATCAAGCCTTCTTTTTCGCCTTCTTCGCACCGTACTTGGAGCGAGCCTGGTTGCGGTTTGCAACGCCCGAAGTATCAAGCGTTCCGCGAATAATGTGGTAACGCACACCCGGCAGGTCCTTAACTCTTCCGCCTCTTATCAGCACAACGCTATGCTCCTGCAAATTGTGACCGATACCCGGAATGTAAGCCGAAACCTCAATACCGTTTGTAAGACGAACTCTGGCAACCTTACGAAGCGCCGAATTAGGCTTCTTGGGGGTCATAGTTCTAACCGAGGTGCAAACGCCTCTCTTTTGCGGAGAGTCCTGATCGGTGGGCTTTTTCTTAAGAGTGTTCATACCCTTCAAAAGAGCCGGCGCGGTGGACTTTTTCTCGCTTGTGCGGCGTCCGTGCTTTACCAGTTGGTTAAATGTAGGCAATCTTTTTCACCTCCTATATATGAAATTTGCCACAGAAAATCAATAGCTGTTATATAATAACAGATTTTCCCCGTATTGTCAAGCTTTTTTCACAATTTGAGCCGATGTGCGCGGATTTGTTTGACTTTTGCTCTCCCGCATCGAATTTTTTAACTCGCCGCGCCGTTTTTTCGGTCTTTCCGCCCGCAAAAAACTCCCCGCAACAATATGCCGCGGGGAAGAGGTAATCGCAAACTATTCTTTATCTTTTTTAACAATTCTTCTTATTATATAACGCGGACGGTTTTTGACCTCCTCGTAAATCTTCTTTATATAAATTCCGATTATGCCGATGTTTATCATAGTTACCGAGCCGATTATGAGCTGAAGTATTATAACGGTGGTAAAGCCGCTTTGCGCGCCGCCGTTAATCTTCATATACAGCGTTTGAACGAACATTATGAGGAAAAATATCAAAAACATCAGTCCAAAGCCCGTGGCAATATAGAGCGGAAACGAGGAATACGACGTTATCGCGCTGACCGCCAGACCGAAAAGGCGGTTCGCCGTCCATTTTGACTTGCCGTGCTCTCTTTCGGGAACGTCAAAGAACACCTTGGTTCGCCTGAAGCCTATCCAGGACGACATACCTCTGAAAAACGTCTCCTTTTCGGGCATAGCGCGCCACGCTTCAAGCGCGGACTTATCCAGGAGCCTGAAGTCGGATGCGTTTTTAAGGTCGATGCCGGACAGTTTTTTAAGAATTTTATAAAAGCTGTCCGCGCAGAAACGGTACAGCGGATTTTCCGCGGGACGTTCGTTTTTTATGCCCTCGATGACCTCATAACCCTCATCGCGCCAGAGACGGTACATTTCGGGAATGACCTCCGGCGGGTGCTGCATATCGGCGTCAATACACACACAGCAATCGCCCTGCACCGCGTCAAGCCCCGCACAGAGTGCGCTCTCCTTGCCGAAGTTGCGGCTCAGCGCGATGGCGGTAATAAATTCGTATTTTTCGGTCAAATCGGTTATTTCGTTCCAGCAGCCGTTTTCGGAGCCGTCGTCCACGAGAATTAACTCGTGGGGTATGCCGGCGTTTTTCAAAACCGAAATGACGCGCTCCACGCCCGCGGATATCTGCGTTTCGTTGTAGAACGGTATGATAACCGAAAGCATTTTTTCCAAAAAAATCACCTCATTGACGTGTCAAACCGAGCAAAACCGCAATTCTTTAACACTCGGCAGATATAAAAAGGTTACCACAAGGATATGGATTTGTCAACTCGTCGCAACGTCGCAAGTTTCCCTTTATGTAGGTTTACAATAGAAGTGTTACAAATAGTGAAAAAAAGAATATACGGAAACTCCGTTTTTGTGTTATGGTATAT
>CANQBQ010000005.1 GCA_947589045.1 uncultured Clostridia bacterium
CATAACGAGCACGATTGGAAATCGTGTTGCCGTGATGAGCGGCACGTGGGTTCAAATCCCACCATCTCCGCCAGAAATTGCGGGAACCTTTAAATTTTAAAAGGTTCCCGCAATTTTATCTTGTGAAATCCCCGAATTTTTTGTGTTTTTTCAAAAAACACAAAACCGTTGTTTACGATGCGGCGGTTTGCGAAACGTCAGCGACCGTGCTCTAAATTTGGTTGTTTTCCCCTTATTCGGATAAATTTTTTACCGCCATTTCCAGAAATTGCGAACGGCTTATGCCTTTGGCTTTGCAAAATGTGTCTATTTCGTCAAAAACTTCCGGCTTGATTTGCACATTAAATTGTTTGTAGTGTTTACTGTTGTAACGATATTTTACAGCCGTAGATGTCTTAGTTTTTCTTTTCTCGACCGGCATAAACAATCCTCCTGATATTATAAAATACGTCTATTAAAACTATAACGGCATTCGCAATTACAGTAATTCGGATAGGTGTATTCCAATTTACGGCAACGCCTATTATCAATAATGCCACCAACGAAATAAACCAAAAATTTTCTTTAAGCACTTGCAAAACTCCTTTTTATTTGTTATAATAAATATATTCCCCCATAAGGGGAGAGGGGCATTCGCCCCTCAGACCTACCACCATTTTACCGCAGTTATCAAGGCGGATATCGCAACTATTGCCTTAATAATTAAATCGATAATTTCTGTGGCGGTAGGTTTTTTATTTTCACCCATTTTTTACACCTCTCTTTCTGATGGACTTCTTTCAGATTGCCTCCCTCAACCTTACAAGAATATTATACCATACTATTAGTAGTATGTCAACACTTTTTTGAAAAATTTTTTAGAAATTTTTTAGAAAAAGTATTGGCATAGGCGTACGACTATGTTATAATATATACAGAAGTTAAGGAAAGGAGGAAACAGCAATGCAGAACATAACAAAAGCCTTGCAGGATTTGGCAAAAGCTGTTGAAAGTAACGACACCGTCCAAAATGTCAAAGTTACAATCACATTGAAAAAGCCGAAACCGAACAAGGCTAAACCAAATAGCAAGTAATGCTAAAAGGCAGAGCGGGCGACGCGGTCGCCCCTCGTAAGTCCTATTATAGCACTTTTATATAAAATTGTCAATGATGCGGAGGAATTAAGCGTATGAGAATTGAAAAAGACGGTCGCGTCTATGTCGTTACAGAAACCGCGAAGCAATGGAATATAAAAACCGACGCTTCAAAAATGGGTGTTTTTTACAATATCCCGAAGGAAATATGCGAAACTTTCAACGACCTTAAAAGATATGTAGCAGAAAACGAATTATTTTAACGGGGGTGCTTGTTATGGAACGCAAAATAACGCCGCAGGAGCGATATGCGAAAAAGAACAAAAAGCAATTTAAGATTGATTGCATTATAACCACAGAAGCCGACATCATAAAGAAACTTGAAAGCGTACCGAACAAGGCTGGGTATATTAAGCAACTTATACGGGCTGACATAGCAGCAAATAAAAAATTTGTAAGTCAATAAAAAGTCAAAATGCGTGAACCCAGCGATATAGTGCGCTTGGAAAAAGGTTCAAGTCCTGTCACTCCGACCATGTCGGAGCAAAGTTCGCTTTGCTCCGACTTCCTTTTTTTCAAAAAGAAAGTCTGCGCCCGCTTCCTTGCTCCTCCTTTTCCCAAAAAGTCCTTTGGACTTTTTGGGACATTGCGCGGCTTCTCCGCGTTTATTATTTTTGGGCGGATTTTTTCGAAGACCTTGCATAGCAAGGTCTTCTTGTCTTACCGCCGTTTTCGGCGCTCTTTCACAAAAAGCGCGAGTCGCTTTTTGCGATTTTCACGGCTTCGCTTTATCGGCTGCCGCTTCGAATGAACACTTAATGAGCAAGTTATGTGCTTGCGAATTTAGTGTGAATTGTGCCCCGTTGGGTACTTCTTCCCAAAAAGCGCAAGTCGCTTTTTGGGATATTACGCGCCGTCGGTGCGTTTTTTGTACGGGACGGTGCCCTCGGCGTCCCGCCCGCACGACGCACAAAATATCATTTAAACCTCTTGTAAGTCCTCGTTATCTTATACATCTTATCCGCAATACCGCCGTCGAGGTAACCCTTCTCCGCTCTCCAACGCCAGCAGCCGAGCTGTGACGGCGTGTTCATTCTGCCCTCCGCGCCTATGCCGAGCAAATCCTGCATCTGTATGATAACGGTGTCGGCAGGCGACGCCATAATAGCCTTTATACAGCCCCAATTTAGCCCCTCTTCATCGTTAAGGCGCAAATACTCCTTTGCAAATTCGGCATTCGGCTCGCTCTCCAGCCAGCCTATAACGGTCGGATTGTCGTGAGTGCCGATATACGCGACGCTGTTTTTCGGGTAATTATGCGGCAGATATTCCGAATCTATATTTGGGTCAAACCCAAACTCCAACACCTTCATACCCGGATAACCGCTCTCGCGCAAAAGCGCATAGACCTCCTGCGTCAAATCGCCGAGGTCCTCGGCGATTACCGAAACGTCGCCGAGCTTTTCGCGCACCGCGCGGAATAAATCCATACCGGGTCCCTTCAGCCATTCTCCGCCGCGAGCGTTCGGCGCGCCGTAGGGTACGGTGTAAAACGCCTCAAAGCCGCGGAAGTGGTCGATACGCACCACGTCATACAGCTTGAACGCACCCTCAATTCTCTTTATCCACCAATCGTAACCGCTCTTTTTGAGAGCGTCCCAGTCGTAAAGCGGATTGCCCCAAAGCTGACCCTCGTCGGTGAACGCGTCGGGCGGACAGCCCGCGACCCGAACGGGCGTCAGATTTTCGTCAAGCCAAAGAATTTCGCTGTGAGACCACGAATCCGCGCTGTCCTCCGCAACATAAATAGGTATATCTCCTATTATTTTTATTCCGCACAGGTTGGCGTATTTTTTAAGAGCGTTCCACTGCCTGAAAAACATATACTGCACAAAGACCCAAAAGTCGATTTCGTCGGCGAGACTCTCGCGGTATGTCTCGACCGCTTCGGGCTTTCGCAGACGTATATCCTCATCCCACTCGCGGTACGGCTTTAAGTCAAAATGAAACTTCAGCGACATAAACATCGCGTATGTCTCGAGCCAATACTCGTTTTGCGCGCGAAACTCTTTAAGCTCGGCGCGCAAAGGCTCGCGCGCGTTCATATACGCGATTTTCAAAACCTTAAAACGGTTCTTGAAAATCTTGTCATAGTCCACGCAAGCGCCGCCGCCCCAGTCGATGTCCTCGTAGTCGGAGCGGCTCAAATAGCCGCTTTTTTCAAGCAAATCCGGGTCTATAAAGTACGGATTTCCCGCAAAAGTCGAGAACGACTGGTACGGCGAGTCTCCCGCTCCGGTCGGACCGAGCGGAAGTATCTGCCAGAAATTCTGACCCGCCGCCTTTAAAAAATCAACAAACTTGTATGCCTCCTCGCCCATCGTTCCTATGCCGTAAGGCGACGGAAGCGACGAAATGTGCATTAAAATTCCCGATGCCCTTGCCATTTTTTAACCTCCCTTAAAATATGCAAGACTTATAAATTGGTTATTTTTTTGGTTGTCTGCGGACGCACTCACGCAAAAACTTAATTTTGAGGAGAAAAGAACATAAAACTTATTTTGTTCTCCTCAACGCTTCCAGGCGTTCTGCGAGGTGTGCGTTATGCGGAGTGGGGTTGCGCCTCAGCATACGGATTTTATCCCGCGTTGCAAGACGCGAAAGCCGCTCGTGCATTTTTGCCGCAAACTCGCTCTGTTCCTCCGCCCTGATGTTGTTCAGTTTTTCGCCCAGGCTGTGCAGCTCTGCCGCGGCAAATTCCTTGTATTCCTCAAATTTAACGTGCCAGTCGCGTATGTTGAGCGCGGTCTTGAACGAGGTTATAAAATCGGCCGCCACGGGAACCGTTATTGCCGCCGCCGCGATAATAAGCACGGTATGCGGTATGCTGTCAATCAGGTGCGCAACGGGCGGATGTACGACCTCGCACAAAAGCAGGGTGAAAAATCCCCACGCCACGGTGGACGACAGGCATATATGCCCTTTGAAATTAAAGCGGTGAGTGCTGTAATCCCAATATTTTATTTTAAACAGCTTCTCCATCGCCATACCCGTAAAAAACTCAAGCGTGGTCGCCGAGAGCGCGCCGACTAAGTACATCGAAACTATATTCGTGCAGTTCCTTGTGGAAAACAGCATAATTACCGCACCCGAACCGTAAATGGGAAGGAGCGGGCCCTTGATAAAGCCTCGGTTCACAAGCCGCTTTTCGCACAGCGAAACATAGGCTGACTCAAAACACCAGCCAAAAAAGCAGTACGCATAAAAAATTATAAGCCACCTGCAAAAGTTATACATATCCTCGCCCTTCCTTAAACAATTCACGTTTTGCGGGAATACGCGGCTTCGCCGCGTATATTCCGATTTAGTTCGGTAAAAATCATCGGATTTTTACCGATTAAAACGGGGTTTTTAGGGGCAACGCCCCTAAACGGTTCTTTTGTTACTTTTCTTGCCGTCAAGAAAAGTACATAACCCCGCCCGCGTGTAACGCGGGCACCCTCCCGCACGGAGTGCGGAATATTTTACAAAAACATACTCATTTTACCACAGTTCGACCCGATGTGTCAAAACATTTTAATTTTCTTTATTCATATTAAATTTTAAGTATTGCATAAAATTTCAATTCGTAGTAAAATAATCCCAAAAGACAAAAGATATAGTTTAAGAGGTGGAATTATGACAGATTTAATCGTTTGTATAGTATTATACTTAATTGCGTTTCTCTGTTTGTCTTACGGAGTTCTGAAAATAGGCGCCAAGGAAATGAAGGCGTCAAAATTACAGCAGGATAAAAAATATGTTCTGACACAGGGTACTGTGATCGCTCTCTGTGTAATTTTGGGTGCTGTGTTTATCTTCGACGCCGCCTACGCGCATCACGTTCAGGGTCACGGTACCGATATGAACAACTTTGCCGCGTGGATGTACCGACTGCAGAGCAAGGGCATTCCCAACTTCTATTCGCCCGACTATTACGCCGACTATCCGCCCGGATATATGTATGTACTGCGGGTGATAGGCGCAATCGTGACTATGTTCAATCTTTCCGACAACGCCACATGGCTGGTTATGAAGCTGCCCGCCATAATCTGCGACATACTTATCGCGCTCTTTGTGTTTAAAATTTCGTATAAAACTCTCGGCTCAAAAATCGCACTTATCGTTACGGCGGTCGTGGCTTTAAATCCGCTGACATATATAACGTCGGCAATATGGGGACAGGTGGACTCCGTTCTGACACTGTTCCTGCTCATATCTCTTTATGACGTATATAATAAAAAATACTATTCGGGCGTGGTGTGGTTCATTCTCGCGCTGCTTATAAAACCGCAGGCTCTTATGCTCGGCACGGTGTACCTCTTTGCGTACCTTGAGACCAAAGACCCGAAGCTGATAATAAAATCTATTCTGCTGGGCGCGCTGCTGCTCATCGCAATCTGCATACCGTTCTCTCCGGTGTGGCGTGAGGGCGGCAACTTCTTCTTAAACCTTATAAAGAGCTTTAACCCCGCGTGGATAATCGACAAATACGCAAGTTCCTTCGCAATATACAAATACGCGACGGTCAACGCCTTCAATATATACGCGCTGTTCGGTGCAAACTGGAAGCCCATAGACGACAAATTCCTGTTCCTCAGCTATGAGGTCTGGGGCTGGATAATAACCATCGCGGCTATGGCCGCGTCCGGCTTTGTGTACTTCAAGCTCAAGGACAGATGGGCTAAGATTTTCGGCACCGCGTTTTTCATAATAGCGGTAGTTTACGCGTTTGACACGAATATGCACGAGAGATACATCTATCCCGCGATATTCTTCCTGCTTATGCTCTATATTTCGACCAGGGACATACGCTCGCTTTTGCTTTTCGGCGGACTGAGCGCGGCAAACGCGGCAAACGTCGCCTATGTTCTGTACTGCAACTTAAACGGCAATATGGCTACTAAAAATTCGGTGGTAATTCCGATAGCGTTCATTCAGGTACTGCTTATAATACTCGCGCTTGTCTGGCTTTATAAAACGCGCGGAGAATCCGCACCGACACTCACCGCTCCGCCGATGTCCAAATCCGCGCAAAATTCGGACAAGGAAACAACTCCCGTACTACTGCGCGTGTTCAACGGCGAAAACCGCGACATATGGAAAAACGTGAAGCTGGTGCGTATCGACTACATTATAATCTCGATAATCGTAGTGCTCTATTCCTGCGTTGCGTTTATAAACTTAGGCGACACCAAAGCTCCGCAGACGTTTTATAAGCCCTCTCAAAACGGCGACAGCTTTATAGTTGAGTTTGAAAGCCCCGTAGAGGTCGGCAAAATCAGTTACTACTACGGTGTCGGTCAGGTCGGCGACAAGCCGAAGGTGTCCTACTCCTTCTCGCTCGACGGCGACAGTTGGACCGATGCGGACGAGAGCTGCGAGCTGAAATCGGTGTTCAAATGGGACAGCGTAGAGCTCGACACTCCGGCATACGCGAGATTTGCGCTCGGCACGTTCATAGGCACCGAAATTCGCCTCGGCGAAGTCGGCTTCTTTGACGCAGACGGCAATCAGATACCCGTAAAACAAATAATAGGACGGTACGGCGGCGATTACTCGCCGATAGCGGACGAGCAGGACTGCGTTCCCGAAAAGAGTTCTTACCGCAACGGAACCTACTTTGACGAAATTTATCACCCCAGAACCGCATATGAGCATTTGCATCTTATGCCGTACTACGAGACCACACACCCGCCGCTGGGCAAGCTGATTATGTCGATAGGCATAGCGCTGTTCGGTATGACGCCGTTCGGCTGGCGCTTTATGGGTACTCTGTTCGGCGTACTTATGCTTCCGCTGTTTTACCTTTTCCTTAAAAAGATATTCGGCAAAACGCGCTACGCGACACTCGGAACGCTTTTGTTCGCGCTCGACTTTATGCACTTCTCGCTCACGAGAATGGGCACGATAGACTCCTACCCCGTGTTCTTCATAATCTTGATGTACTTCTTTATGTACAAGTTTATGATACGCGCTCTCAGCCTTTCGAGAGAGCATAAGGGCGATCTGTTCGAAGACAGAAAGCGGCTTATGTCCATACTTTTGCCGCTCGGATTTTCGGGAATTGCTTTCGGACTGGGCGCGGCGTCAAAGTGGATTGCGATATACGCGGGCTTCGGTCTTTTCGCGATTTTCTTGATTACCACGGTAAAAATGTTTGCAAACCTCAGCGAGGATTACCGAAAACGCATACTCACCAAAAACCTGATAATTATAGTTTTGTGGTGCGCGCTGTTCTTCATTTTAATTCCGCTGTGCATATACGTTGCGGCATATATTCCGATTTCGCTCGTCAAGACAAGCAGCGGCGCTTCGCAGTACGGCTCCCCGCTTAAAGCGATGCTCGACAATCAAAAGTATATGTTCAACTATCACACGGGCGGCGGCAAAGAGCATCCGTATGCGTCAAGGTGGTATCAGTGGCCTACCATATACCGTCCGCTGTGGGCGTATAAGGCTCCCGACACCGCAAAGGGCATAATAGGCTGTATCTCGATTATGGGCAACCCGCTCATATGGTGGGCGGCTATTGCGGGCTTTGCGTACTCCCTCTATAAGGGCGTGAGACAAAAGAGCTATACGATACTGTTCCTCGTTATTTCGCTCGCGTCGCAGTATGTGCCGTGGATGTTTATAGCACGCAGTACGTTTATATACCACTTCTTCGCAAGCGTACCGTTTATGATTATGTTCCTCGTCTACGCAATACGGGAGCTGGAGATAAAATTCCCGAAGTTCAAATACGCGACAACCGTATTCCTTGCGCTGTGCGCTATTCTCTTCGTGATGTTCTACCCCGTGCTGTCGGGCGTGGAGATACCTCAGAGCTACGCGGAGAACTTTTTGAGATGGTCTGACCAGTGGGTATTCTACAATTAAGTAAGGATGGCGATTATGAGAGAAATTCATATAGACAAAATCATTTCCGCGATACGCGAAATGTGCATCGAAGCAAACTATAATCTAAACGGCGATATACGCGGCGCGCTTGAGAGCGGACTTACGCGGGAGGACAGCCCCATAGCAAAGTCGGTTCTCGGTGATATACTCAAAAATGCCGATATTGCCAAAGAGGAGCGCGTTCCAATCTGCCAGGACACCGGTATGGCGGTCGTGTTTATGGAAATCGGTCAGGAGGCGGCAATCGTCGGCGGCTCTCTGCGCGGCGCGGTTGATGAGGGCGTAAGGCAGGGCTACGAGGACGGCTGGCTCCGCAAATCCGTGGTGCGCGACCCGATACGCCGCGGAAATACGGGCGACAACACCCCCGCGGTTTTGCACACCGAGATTATCGACGGCGACAAAATTAAAATTTCAATCGCGCCGAAGGGCTTCGGAAGCGAAAATATGAGCGCGGTCAAAATGCTCAAGCCGTCGGACGGGATAGAAGGCGTCATTAACTTCGTAACCGAGACCGCAAGGCGCGGCGGCAGTAACCCCTGCCCTCCGATAGTGGTCGGAGTCGGAATAGGCGGCACAATGGAAAAGGCGGCGCTTATGTCGAAGCACGCGCTTTTGCGCGACATACGAGAGAGCAATCCCGATAAATTTTACGCGGATTTAGAGCAGACCTTGCTCGAAAAAATCAATGAAAGCGGAGTCGGACCTCAGGGACTGGGTGGCGTGATCACCGCGCTCGGAGTAAACGTGGAGACCTATCCCACCCATATCGCGGGACTCCCGGTAGCCGTCAATATAAGCTGCCACGTAACGCGTCATTTGAGCCGGGTAATTTAAATTTAATATTATTATTAGGAAATTTTCACAAAAACTATTGAAATTTTCCTTGGCTTATTGTATAATAACCTCAACGGCGTTACCAAAATCAAAGATTTTGACGCCTGTGAGAACATTTTATCATACTTTGCCCCCACAACGCGAACTGACGTTCACGAGCGGCGGCGGAGGCTTTCGCCTCCTGCAAATATATGATATAATAATTACACAAGCAAATAATTGCATCAAAACAAAAGGAGGCACAATTTATGAAGTACAACATTATTTGTAAAAAGCTCGAACTGGCGGATAGCAGTAAGGAAAAGCTTCTTAAAAAGATGAAGAAGCTCGAAAAGTTTTTCGCCGAGGATACCGAGGCAAAAATTGTTGTTTCCCAGCAGCGCGAAGAAATGATAGTCGAAACCACAATCTTTTATAAAGGCTTTTTCTTCCGCGCCGAAGCAAAAGACCGCGAGATGCTCACCGCGGCGGACGTCTGCCTTGAAAATCTCGACAGGCAGATAAGAAAGAACAAGACACGTCTTTCCAAAAAACTGCGCGACAGCGGTTTCGATAAGGTTATCGCATCAGTGCCGCCCTCGGAGGAAATTGGGGAGGAGAGCGAATTTAAGATTATCCGAACCAAATTCGTAGAGGCAAAGCCGATGTCGGCGGAGGAAGCGATTTTGCAGATGAATATGCTCGGACACAGCTTTTTCATCTTCAACAATCCCGACACCAACGCGGTAAACATAGTTTATAAACGCCGCGACGGAAATTACGGACTTATCGAATCCGAAAAAATCTGAAAATATTCAAACTATTGCTCCGAGTTTTTCGGAGCAATAGTTTTTACAAATTACGGAGCTTTCTATGGACATTATAACGCAAACCGATATAGCAATTTTGAATTTTATACACACCCACCTCTCCTGCGCGTTTCTCGATGCGTTTTTCACGTTTATAACGCACCTGGGCGACGGAGGGATATTCTGGATTTTAGCCGGACTTTTACTGCTGATACGCACCGACACCCGCAAAATCGGCGTGTGTGTGCTGGCGTCGCTCGTACTCGGTCTGATTTTCACCAATCTGGGGCTTAAAAACATTGTTGCGCGGACGCGCCCGTATTACCTTGAGAGCGCGGCGGTCACGGCGGAGGACATTCTTATAAAGCTTCCGAGCGACTTTTCGTTCCCGTCGGGGCATACCACCGCGTCGGTCGCGGCGTCTTTTTCGATATTTTTCAAGGACAGAAGGCTCGGCACCGCCGCTCTGATTATAGCGGCGCTTATCGCGTTTTCGCGGCTGTATCTCTATGTGCATATGCCGACCGACATACTCGGCGGCGCGGCAATCGGCGCGCTCGCGGCATACCTCGCCTCGGTTTTGTGCGGCAAGGCATACGCTAAAATCGAGCGTATGAGAAGATGATTGCATTTTTGTAAGTTATATGATAGAATAGCATAGTTATAAATAAATTTAAAATCAGTCTTCGGGAGTGAAACAAATGAGCGTAATAAGTATTATAGTGCCTTGCTACAACGAGGAAAAGGCTGTCCCCGTATTCTACAAGGCTACCTCCGCCGCGCTTGAGGGCATAGACGCGGACATAGAGTATATCTTTGTGGACGACGGCTCGAGCGACAACACGGTAAACGAATTTAAAAAGCTCGCGTCGGCAGACAAGCGGGTAAAATATATATCTTTCTCGCGCAACTTCGGAAAAGAGGCGGGAATGTACGCGGGAATGAAGCACGCGCACGGCGACTATATCGTTATTATGGACATTGATTTGCAGGACCCGCCCGAGCTTATACCGAAAATGTACGACCTCGTAAGGAGCGGGGAGTACGACTGCGCCGCGACAAGGCGCGTCAACCGCGTCGGCGAGGCTAAGCTGCGCTCGTTTTTCGCGCGCTGCTTCTACAAGCTGATAAACAAAATCTCGGACACCGAAATAGTTGACGGTGCGCGGGATTTTAGGCTTATGAGCCGAAAAATGGTGAACAGTATTCTGGAACTTTCGGAGTACAACCGATTTTCAAAGGGAATTTTCTCGTGGGTCGGCTTTAAAACAAAGTGGCTTGAGTACGAAAATCGTGAGCGAAGCGTGGGCGAAACAAAATGGTCGTTTTGGAAGCTGTTTAAATACTCCATCGAGGGTATAGTTTCGTTTTCCACCGCACCGCTCGCCGTTTCCTCGGTGTGCGGAGTGCTTTTCTCGATTATCGCGCTAATCGGAATTATATTCGTCGTAGTGCGCCAGCTCGTATGGGGCGGAAGCGCATACGGCTGGGCGTCTCTTATCTGCATAATACTGCTTGTCAGCGGAGTTCAGCTTCTCTGCATCGGAATACTCGGTCAATACCTCTCGCGCACATATATGGAGAGCAAACGCCGCCCGATTTTTATAGTCAAAGAGAGCAACACCGAAGAGGCGGACAAATAATTGAAAGCGACAGGTGAAATTATGGATAAAATAGCTGTTTTAATTCCCTGCTACAACGAGAGCAAGTCAATAGAAAAGGTGGTCGGCGACTTCAGGCGCGTCCTGCCCGAAGCCGCAATATATGTTTACGACAACAACTCCACCGACAACACCGCAGACCTCGCCGAAAAAGCGGGCGCAATCGTCAGGCACGAATATATGCAGGGCAAAGGTAATGTTATACGCAGGATGTTCCGCGAAATCGACGCCGAGGCGTATATAATGGTGGACGGCGACGATACATACCCCGCCGAAGCCGCGCGCGAAATGGCGGATATGGTTTTGGAGCGAAAAACGGATATGGTGGTCGGCGACCGCCTCTCGTCCACATACTTTACCGAGAATAAACGTCCGTTCCACAATCTCGGCAACTCTATCGTCAGAGCAAGCATTAACAAGCTGTTTAAAAGCGATATAAAGGACATTATGACGGGCTACCGCGCGTTTAGCTATAACTTTGTAAAGACCTTCCCGATGCTGTCGCAGGGCTTCGAGATAGAAACCGAAATGACAATACACGCGGTCGACAAAAATATGTATACCGAGAATTTAATAATCGAGTACCGCGACCGTCCCGACGGAAGCGTCTCCAAGCTCAACACATATTCGGACGGCTTCAAGGTGCTGAAAACCATCGCCAAGCTGTATAAAAATTATAAGCCGCTCCGATTTTTCTCAACCGTTTCGGCAGTCCTTTTGATACTCGCGGCGATTTTCTTCGTGCCCGTGTTCGCGGACTATCTGAAAACGGGTCTCGTGCCGAGAATACCCACGCTTATAGTCTGCGGATTTGCCGTAGTCGCGGCGATGCAGTCATATTTTACGGGACTTATACTCTCGACAATCGCGAGAAAGAGCAAGTATGACTTTGAAATAAACCTCATCAGGGCTGAGGACGATTTTAAAAGAAAGCTGGCAAAGGAAAATACTCCAAATGAACTCTGATACTCTCAAAAGCAAATGTGCGGACGAGCTCGCGTCCGTAAATCGAAAACGCCTTAAAAAATACAGCTTCGTTTTTCTTATAATACTCGCGGCTGCAATATTCTGCGAGCTTTTTGTGTTTAACTTCAAGTGGGTCGGCTCGGCGTTTGACAAGCCGCTCGAAATAAAGCCCGAATTTGTTTCGGGCTTTTCGCAAAACGGGGGCGGCTCGTACCGAACCATTTCGTCAAATTCTGCGGTAATTCAATTTAAGGATATAAACGAGGAGCTTAAATATCTTCGCTTTTCCCCCGGCAAGGGCTTTGCCGGACGCACCGCCGAAATAGTCATCTCGGCGACCGACGAGGCAAACGAACTGCCCCTGTCCGCGCCCGCCCGCATAGTTGCCGCCGACGCGGAGCGCTCCCAATATGTAAGACTGCACTTTAGCGGAAAAGTAAAAGATCTTAAGATAGAAATAAAGAATGCGGACGGGTACACTCTCCAAAACGACTGCGCCGTTTTGAACGCCCGCGTTCCGCTTATGTTCTCGTGGATGCGCGTGATAATTTTCGCGCTTATTCTTATGCTTTTGTATATTCTGCGTCCCTCGTCGGGCGTTTATAAATACAAGACGAATATGAAAAATCCCGTTCAGAGGCTTTGCGCCGCCGCATTGATAATCGTATGCTCTCTCGTTATGTGGCACATTATAAACCTGAACAACGATATGCTCGAATATCATATAACAAAAGGGCAGGACCAATACTATTCTCTGGTCGATGCCTTTAAGCACGGGCGGCTCTCCCTAGACATTTCCGTTCCCGATAAGCTCAAAAATATGGAAAATCCGTATGACCAAGAAAAGCGCGACAAAATTATGTCCCTCTCCGAATATAAGTGGGACGCCGCATACTATAACGGCAAATACTACTGCTACTTCGGCGCGGCTCCCGCGGCACTTTTGTATCTTCCGTACAACCTGATAAGCGGCGGCAAGGATTTGCCGAACTATATCGCCGCCTTTATATTCGGTGTAATGGTGATAATCGGAATTTTCCTGCTCCTTTGGGAAGTGATAAAAAAGTGGTATGAAGGCACGCCGTTTGTGCTCTATCTTCTGCTTTCGGCGGTATTTTCCGCGATAGTGCTGTCATACCCCGTATATAAAGCGGACTTCTATATAGTTCCCATCACGTCGGCTATGATGTTCGCAATTTTCGGAATTGCGCTCTGGCTGTCCGCCGAACGAGAAACGGACGGCGAAACCGCCCTCGTTCCGTGGCGGCTCGCGGTCGGCTCCGCCTGCGTCGCGCTCACGGCTCTGTGCAGACCGCAGTTCTTGATTTCGGTGATTTTCGGAGTCGTGCTGTTTTGGAAATACGTATTCGGCTCACGCACCCTGTTTTCCAAAAAAAGCGTGAAGCAGACCGCCGCGGTATGTCTGCCGTTCGTCATAGTCGGCGCGGTTACAATGCTCTATAACGCGGGCAGGTTCGGCTCTCCGTTTGACTTCGGAGCGAATTACAACCTCACGAGCAACGATATGACAAAGCGCGGGCTGGTGTTCGGCAGGTGCGGGCTCGGAATTTTCACGTATTTGCTTCAGCCGCTCGAAATTGACGCGGTATTTCCGTTCCTGCACGACTTTGCCCCGATAGAAACGACATATCAGGGGCTTACTCTGAGCGAATATATGATGGGCGGAATACTGTTTCTGTTCCCGATACTGCTTTTCGGCGTGTACGGGCTATTCAGAAAGGATTTGTTTGCCGACAAACGCACATATGCGATAACGCTGACCGCTGTCGCGGCGGCGGCAGCGGTCGCCGTTTTGGACGCTCAGATGGCGGGTCTGCTGACCCGCTACTACACCGACTTTTCGTGGCTTATCGCGCTCGCGTCGTGTATTACGATATTCGCGCTCTGCGCCAAATATAGGGGCGGAGCGGCAGGAAAATCGCTCATAAGGATGACGCTCATACTGTCGGCGGCGTCCCTTGCGCTGGCGTTTTTGAGCGTTTTCGCGCACAGCGAATACACCATACGCACCGCAAACCCGACGGTTTACTATAACATACAGCACTTGATAGCCTTCTGGATGTAAAAAATATAAAATATCGCTTGACATATTACGAGCTTTCGTATATACTGTGTACAGGCTATGGGAGAAAATAATTTTCTTTCGTATGCCGAAAAAACTTTAATTTTCAACGGGGAGCTTGCGCTAAGCGGGCTGAGAGTAGACCTTATGCGGTCTTTACCCATAACCTGATTTGGATAATGCCAACGTAGGGAATGTTTTTTTGTGCCTTAAAACGCATAAGCCACGGACGTACCCTCGCGGTGCGTCCGTTTCTCGTTGTCGGAATTAAAGCAAAATTTAAGAAAGGGTGTTAAACCATGAAAAAAACATCAATCAGAAAACTCACTGTGGCGGCGGTACTTGTCGCCATAGGCGTCGCGCTCTCGCCGTTCAGTATCCCGGTAGGCGCGTCAAAATGCTTCCCCGTGCAGGCGGCAGTCAACGTAATCGCGGCGATACTGCTCGGTCCCGTTTACAGCGTATGTATGGCGTTTGTCACCGCTCTGCTCCGCGTAATATTCGGCACCGGCTCGGTACTCGCGTTTCCGGGAAGTATGTGCGGCGCGCTGATTTGCGCTCTCATTTACCTCAAGACCAAAAACGTATGGCTCACATATCTCGGAGAACTCTTCGGCACCGGTATTGTCGGCGCGCTGCTCGCGTATCCCGTTGCCAAGCTGTTTATTCCAAACTCCACCGCTGTTATCTACACCTACATAATACCGTTCCTTATAAGCACTCTCGGCGGCGTTGTGATTGCGGCGGTTATTGTGACCGCGCTCCAAAAGACCAAGGCGCTCGACAAGATTAAAAACACGTTAAACTCTTGACATTTTCCGAGTAATAAGTCAGAATAGAAGCATACGGAGATGCAGACTATGTTTGAAAAAATCTTTGAAAACTTAAAAAACAAAGCCCCGCTGGTGCATAATATAACGAATTATGTGACCGCGAACGACTGCGCGAATATTCTGCTCGCGTGCGGCGCGTCGCCTATTATGGCGGACGACGCGGCGGAGGCCGCGGAGATAACCTCGATATGCGACGCGCTCGTCATAAACATCGGCACGCTTAACTCCCGCACGATAGAGAGTATGCTCATATCGGGCAAACGCGCGGCGGAGCTTGGCAAACCCGTTATTTTAGACCCCGTGGGCGCGGGCGCGTCCGCGCTCCGAACCGAAACCGCGATGCGGCTCATAAACGAGATAAGGTTCAGCGTAATACGCGGCAACGCCTCCGAAATAAAAATTTTGTGCGGCGGAGCGGGCAAGTCGCGCGGCGTTGACGTTTCGGACTCCGACAGCGACAGCGATTCCAAAGCCGTCTTTGAAAACGCGAAGCGGCTTTCCTCGCTGACGGGCGCAACCGTCGCGGTGACGGGCAAGACGGATTTCGTGACCGACGGCATACGCGGCGCGGCAATATCAAACGGACACCCTCTTATGAAAAGGGTGACGGGGTGCGGCTGTATGCTCTCCTCCCTCCTCGGCGGCTTCTGCGGCGCAAATCCCGACGAAATTTTTGACGCGGCTGTATGCGCGGTCGCATTTATGGGACTTTGCGGCGAATACGCGGCTCAAAATTATGTCGGCACGGGAAGTCTGCGAACCGGGATTATAGACGAAGCCTCAAATATGACGGCAGAAAAGTTAAATCGGGGGATCAAAATTGAGTTTAGGCAATAGTTTGGTAAAGGTAAAAAAAGAGGATATGCGGCTTTACGCGGTCACGGGGCGAACCCCGCTCGACCCCGTGCCGCTTGAAAAATCGGTGGAGCTTGCTCTGCAGGGCGGTGCGACGTTTGTTCAGCTTCGCGAAAAGCACGCGGACGCGGGCGAGCTTTTGTCCCTCGCGCTCAAAATAAAGGCGATATGCAAAAAATACGGCGTGCCGTTTGTTGTAAACGACAACGTCGAGGTCGCGCTCCGAGCGAACGCGGACGGCGTTCATATCGGTCAGAGCGACGAAAGCCTGTCCGAAGCGCGCAAAATGCTGGGAGACAGCAAAATCATCGGCGTTTCGGTGCAGACGGTACAGCAGGCAATTTCGGCGGAGCGCGGCGGCGCAGACTACCTCGGAATAGGGTCGGTGTTTTCCACCTCGACCAAGCTCGACGCTATAAAAATCTCGGGCGACACCCTGAGAGAAATAACGTCGTCGGTTTCGATACCCACCGTCGCGATAGGCGGAATATCCAAAGAAAACATCTCTTATCTCAAAGGCACCGGCGTTGACGGAGTTGCGGTCGTCTCGGCTGTTTTCGGACAGCGCGACGTATTTAAGGCGGCTCAGGAGCTTAAAAAGCTCAGTCTGGAGGTGTTCGGAGAGTGAGGACGGTTCTTTCGATTGCAGGCTCGGACTGCAGCGGCGGCGCGGGTATTCAGGCGGATTTAAAGACGTTCGCGGCGCACAAGGTCTACGGTATGAGCGTTATTACCGCGCTCACCGCTCAAAACACAACCGGCGTTTTTGACATAGCGAACACACCGATACAAAATATAACCGCGCAGCTTGACGCGGTTTTCACCGACATTTTCCCCGACGCGGTAAAGCTGGGAATGTTGTCAACGGCGGAAATAATCGACGTGGTTGCGGACAGATTCGCGCACTACAAGCCGCGCGGAGTCGTTCTCGACCCCGTTATGGTCTCCACAAGCGGACACTGCCTGCTCTCGCGCGACGCGGTCGAAGTGCTGTGTGAAAAGCTCTTTCCGCTCTCGGACATCATAACTCCCAACATACCCGAAGCCGAGCTTTTGTGCGGCTTTGAAATCTCATCGCGCGAAGAAATGAGACGGGCGGCGGCGCAGCTTGCCGAAAAGTATTCGGTGAACGTGCTTTTAAAGGGCGGTCACCTCTCAGGCAGGTGCGACGACTTGCTGCTTTGCGGCGGCACGGAGACGTGGCTTGAGGGCAGTCACATAGACAACCCCAACACGCACGGCACGGGCTGCACGCTGTCGTCGGCGTTAGCCGCAAACCTCGCGTTGGGTCAAAACATTCCCGACGCGGCAAAAAACGCAAAACGCTACGTCGCGGGCGCGATTGCCGCAAACCTCGACCTCGGGCGCGGCAAAGGTCCATTAAACCATATGTATATGTATGAATAAGAAAACTCCTCACTTCAAACTTTAATATGAAGTGAGGAGTTTTTTACTATTCTTTTTCCATTTTTCTCCATAGCGGCACAAACAGGAGAATGCCTACCAGCATAGCTCCGCAGTCCGCAATAGGAGTTGCCCACGCGATGGCGTTAACTCCGGCAAGGGAGTCCAAAAGGAACATAAACGGCACGTCCAGCCCGCCTTTTCTCAGCATGGAAAGCACCAGCGGTTTCCCTTTTTGTCCCACAGATTGAAATATTGAAATAATGACAGTTGTAATTGCCGTGAACGGTCCCGTGATGCAAATTATCCTCTGGAACATACTGCCGTACCGCACAGTTTCCGCATCGTTGATAAATGCCCGTACCAGCGGACCCGCGCAGGTGAACAGCAGAATTGCCCCGACCGTCGTGACGACAAGGCTGAGTATCAGCGTCACCTTTATGGCTGAGCGCATACGCCCGATATTTTTTGCGGAGAAATTATAGCCAATCAGCGGAATAACGCCCTGGCTCAGACCGTTGGCAATCGCAAACGCCAGCATATCTATCTTCTTGGCAATACCGATTCCCGCCACCGCCGCGTTGGAGTAGTTGACCAGCAATTTATTGAGGGTAATGTTAGAGAAAATTCCCATTACGTTCATAATAGAACTGGGGAGCCCCACCAACAGCACTTCTTTGGGTATGCCGTCCGATACGGAATAATGTCGAGGGTTCAAGGACAGATGGAATTTTTCGCGTTTTCCAAGTATCAAAACCACAAAATACAAAGTAGCAATCAAGTTGGAAAGCATCGTGGCGATTGCCGCTCCCGTGACCTCAAGATGAAAACCAAAAATAAACACCGGGTCCAAAAGTATGTTAAGACCGCCGCCAAGCGCCACGCCGAAGCTCGCCTGACCCGAATATCCCTCCGCCCGAACGAGGTGCGCGAGGGCGGCGTTTAGCACAGTCGGTATTGCGCCCACGGTCAGCGTCCAAAAGAGGTAGCTGTTGCAAAAATCATAGGTGTACTCGTCCGCTCCGACCAGAGGTAGAATTGTGCGGTGGATAGCAAATATCCCAACTCCATACAAAAGCGCAACTGCGGCAGATGTCCAGATGCAGAAGGCTGAGGTTTTCCGCGCCTTGTCCGTGTCACCAATTCCCAGACTTCGTGAAATTAGGCTGGCGCCGCCTATGCCGAAGAGGTTGGCAAGCCCCGTAGTCACCAGAAACAGCGGCAGACAAAGAGATGCGGCAGCTACCTGATTTGGGTCGCCCACCTGACCGATGAAAAAGGTGTCCGCCATATTGTAAATCACAGTTATAATCTGGCTGATTACCGTAGGAACTACCAAAGCGATAACCGCCCGTGTGACCGGTGTTGTTTCAAAAAGCTCTGTCTTGCTCGTTTTCATACCTGTGCCTCTTTCTCTGAATTTTTGATAAACAAAACAAATCCCCCGAACCGCCATTCGGAAGTGAGGAGCTTCCTTATTTCGTATTCTGATTATTCGATTATCCGACCGTCTGTGGAAATCGTCACAACACTCCACGGGATAAACTTCCCGCCGGTCTGAAGTGCCTGCTTTACCGCATTTTCGATGCCGCCGCAGCAGGGTACTTCCATTCGGACAACGGTCACGCTCTTAATATCGTTTTCGGCGATAATCCGTGTCAATTTCTCGGTGTAGTCCACCATATCCAGCTTCGGGCAGCCAATCAATGTAATCTTGTTTTTGATAAAATCATTGTGAAAGTTACCGTAAGCGTAAGCGGTGCAGTCGGCGGCGATAAGTAAATTTGCGCCGTCAAAATAAGGCGCATTTACGGGAACAAGCTTGATTTGTACCGGCCACTGAGAGAGGCGGCTGTAAACTGTCACACTTTCAGCCGGTGTTTCTTCACGATAAATTGCTTTTGAAGCTGTGCCGGGGCAGCCGCAGGGCAGTTTTTCCGCGCCTTTATTCTGCTTTGCCGCCTTTACCGCAGCTTCGTTGTATGCCGGCGCCTCACGTTCCTCAAAAGTAATCGCTCCTGTCGGGCAGGCGGGCAAACAGTCTCCAAGACCGTCGCAGTAGTCCTCTCGGAGCAGTTTCGCCTTGCCGTCAACTATACCGATAGCTCCCTCGTGGCAGGCTTCGGCACAAATCCCGCAACCGTTGCACTTTTCCTCGTCGATTTTGATTATTTTTCTAAACATAATATATTCCTCCTGCTTTGCTGTTACATAATTATATTAAATTCGCTGTTCCATTTCGTATTTCCACGCCGTCATACGACGGTCTTTTATTCTCAACTGCCGAACACGGCGAAGTACAGCGCCGCCAAACATTCACGCATACAAACGCTCGGGTACATATACCACATGGTCGGCGCGTAATACGTTGTCGTTTCAAGACCGTTGTGCCTCGCTATACCTTTTGCCCTGAAAATATGAAAATCGTTCGTGACCGTAACCACTCTGTACTCTCCGCCGCCGAAGTAAGCGTCCAAAAGCTCCTTTGAAAATCTGTAATTTTCGCTTGTGCTCGCAGACCTGTTCTCCTGTATAATTTTGTCGGCGTCCACGCCGCGCTCGACAAGATACTCGGTCATAACCTCGGCTTCGCTGACGTCCTCCTGAAATCCGCGTCCGCCGCTCACCGCGATAACGGCTTTCGGGTTTTTCCCGGCATACTCCAGCGCCGCGTCAAGCCGCAGGGCAAGCAGAGCGGAGGGTCTGTCGCCGACAACGCCGCAGCCGAGAACTATCACCGCGTCCTCGTCGTAATCCGCAGTGTCGATACTGCCGAAAGCCACGAGGAAGACACAGCCGCAAAGCATAACGGCAAGCCCGCCCATAACAACGTACTTGCAAACGCGTCCTGCACCGCGCTTGGTCTTTTTGCCCAACTCGTCATAAAAACCGCCCCAAAACAGCAACAGCAAACCGAGGAGGAGCGTCAAAACCGTCCCCAAATTTATATTTGAATAAATCGCCATACAGCCGCCGTCGATAAAAAACGCCGCGCCGAGTATGAGCAATATTGCCCGAACCGCCTTTTTCAGCTTCAACATACATTCCTCACTTAAAAATTCCGCTTTAAATGGCGTTGCCCTCAAACTGCGTCATATAAAGCTCAAAATAGCGTCCCTTTTTCGCGATAAGCTCATCGTGGTTACCTGTTTCAACTATGCGTCCCTTATCCATAACAACGATAAGGTCTGCGTCTCGTATGGTCGAAAGACGGTGAGCGATTATTATGCTGGTTCTGTCCTTCATAAGATTTGTCATCGCGTCCTGAATACGCTTTTCGGTTCTCGTGTCAACGCTGGAGGTCGCCTCGTCCAGAATAAGTATCTTCGGGTTTGCCAAAAACGCGCGCCCGATAGAAAGAAGCTGTCTTTGACCCTGCGACAGATTACAGCCCGACTCGGTAAGCTCGGTATCGTATCCATTCGGGAGCCTGCTTATCATTCTTCGGCAGTTGCTCATCTCCGCCGCACGCTCCATCTCCTCGTCGGTCGCGTCGGGGTTGGCATACTTGAGATTGTTTCGCACCGTGTCCGAAAACAGCACCGTATCCTGCAAAACGATAGCGGTTCCCCGCCTCAAATCGTCACATTTTATATCCTTTATGTTAACTCCGTCAACCATAATTTCGCCGCTGTCAACATCATAAAAACGCATTAAAAGATTGACAACCGTGGTCTTTCCGCTGCCCGTCGCGCCGACCAGCGCGACCTTGTGACCCGAGCGCACCTCAAGGTTAAAATCGTACAAAACCTGCTTGCCCTCGTAATACGAAAAGTTCACGTCCTTGAACGTGACAACGCCCTCGCCGTCCATTTCCCGGCTTCCGCTCTTGTCCTCGCTCTCAACATCCATAACCGCGAACACACGCTCCGCGCCCGCAAGCGCGGTCTGAATTTGCCCGTAGAGGTTTGCAATCTCGTTTATCGGACGTCCGAACTGCTTCGCATAGACGATAAACGCCGAAATAACGCCTATCGAAATTATCCCGTGGAGCGCAAAATATCCGCCGAACGCCGCAATTATGATAAAGCCTAAGTTGTTTATAACATTCATAATCGGACCCATGGAACCGCCCAAAATCTCGGCGACAATTCCGACCCGTGTAAGCTCGTCGGACGTGCTGTTGAAGTCCTCTATGACCGCTTCCTGCTTGTTGTACGCGGCAACCGTCTTGTAGCCGACGACGTTTTCCTCAACCGCGCTGTTAAGCTCGCCCAAAAGCTCCTGACGCTTGGTAAAAAATCGGCGCATATGCTTGGACATAAACTTCGTCACCAAGACGGTCAAAATCACCGTAATGCAGGACAAAAGAGCGAGACGCGGGCAGTACCAAAACATAATTCCGACCGTGCCGATTATTGTGAACACGCCCGAAACGAGGGAGCTGAACGACTGCGAGACCGTGTTTGAAATGTTCTCAACGTCGTTCGTCATTCGGCTCATTATGTCGCCGTGAGGGTGGTTGTCGATGTAGCGTATAGGCAGATTTACTATCCTGTCGAACAAGTCCTCGCGCATAAGTCCGACTATACGCTGGCTCAGCGTTCGGCTGAGAAGCTGCTGGAAAAGCGTGCCGAGCGAAAGCAAAAGCGCCGTGGCAAGCATTATCATAAGTATCGCGGGGATTTTGCCGAACTGCCTCTCGGCAATCAAATCTATCGCCTCGCTCTGAATTGCGGGCATCACCACGTTGCAGATAACCACGAATATGACAGCCGCCAAAAGCATAATAAGCATAAGCCGCTGATTTTTAAAATACTTCATAAGGCGCGACAGCGTGCTGAGCATATTATGCGGCTTCTCCACCGTCATCATGGCTCGCATAGCCGCACCGCCGCCGCGGCGCATAGGCATCTTAAAGTTGTTCGGAATACCCTTTGATTTATCAGCCATCAATATCCACTCCCTTCAACTGAGAGTTGTAAATATCGCGGTAAATCTCGCTCGTTTCCATAAGCTCGCTGTGAGTACCGCACGCCGAAATGCCGCCGTTGTCCAGCACGGCTATCCTATCCGCACCCTTTACCGACGCTATTCTCTGCGCGATAATTATCTTCGTCACTCCGGCGTACTCCCGACGCAAAGCGTCGTAGAGCCGCGCCTCGGTCTTTATGTCGAGAGCTGAGGTGGAGTCGTCGAAAATCAGGATTTCCGCGTTTTTGAGTATCGCACGGCTGATAGACACGCGCTGCTTCTGACCGCCCGAAAGGCTCATACCCTTTTCGGCAATCATAGTGTCGTAGCCTTCCTCTTTTGAGTTTATAAACTCAGCCGCCTGCGCGACCTCGGCAGCCCGCGCAACCTCCTCGTCGGTCGCGTTCGGGTCGCCCCACTTTATATTTTCGCGTATGGTGGTGCTGAAAAGCTCGCTCGTCTGGAGAGCGATAGCCACCTTGTCGCGCAACACCTTCAGGTCGTACTCGCGCACGTCAACGCCGTCGAGCAGCACCGCGCCGCCCGTCACGTCGTAAAAACGGGGGATAAGGCTTACAAGCGTACTCTTGCCGCAGCCCGTCGAGCCGAGTATGCCGAGCGTCTCGCCCGGATTTACGGTCAGATTTATTCCGCTCAGCACAGCCTCGCCGCCCGAACCCGGATAGGAGAACGAAACGTCTCGGAACTCGACCTGCCCGTGTACCGAGGTGTCGCCCGAAAAGCTCCCGCTCGCGATTGCCGGCTCACAGCGCAAAACCTCGTTTATACGGCGCGCCGACGCGCTTCCGCGCGAAATAGTCTGGAAAATCATCGCCAGCATCATAATTCCGTGCAAAATCAAAGAGAGATATGTAATCGCCGCCATAATGGTACCCGGCGTTACCGCGCCCGCCTTGACCTCGATAGAGCCGACGTATATTACCGCCACAACCGCACAGTTCATAACTATGTTCATAAGAGGCATCATATATGCAAAAATCGTGAGGACACGCATCTGCGTGTCGATAAGCTCACGGTTCGCCGTGCCGAAACGCTCCTTCTCGCGCTCCTCCTTGACGTATGCCTTGACGACACGCGCCCCCGCGACGTTCTCCTGCATAACGCTGTTCACGCGGTCGAGCTTCTTTTGGAGCACCGAAAAGATAGGACTTGCTTTTCTGAGAAAAAACGCTATCATTATGACTACCAGCGGAATGGTGCAGGCGGTCACAACGCCAAAGCTGACGTGCAGGCTCATCATACAGAAAAATCCGCCGAACAAAAACGTGCCCGTTCGCACAAAGCCGCGTATGCACTGGGTTACAAGGTTCTGTAACTGCGTTATGTCGTTTGTCACACGGGTGACGAGAGAGCCGGTCGAAAATTTGTCGGTCTGCTCAAACGAAAACGACATAATGCCGCGGAAACAGTCCTTTCGCAAATCGTTGCCGAAACGCTGACCGCACATATTGGCGAACACTCCCGACAAAACGCCGCTCGCGCCGCCCAGAGCCACAAGACCCAGCATTTTTAAGCCCTCTGAAATTATAAGACTGAGATTGCCCACGCCGCCGCTCGATACGCCCAGAACGCCCTCGTCCACTATCGTTCGCATAATCGCGGGCTGAAATAAGTCCATACTAACCTCGCCTATCATAAAAAGCGGTGCAAGTATGGCAAAAAACCAATACTTCCTTAAGTGTTTAAACATACTATCGCCTCTTGAAAAATCTACACGGAGTTATTGTACCATAACGCACACAAAATTTCAAATATTTTTATTTTTTGGTTTACAATTCGGTTACAAAACCTTTGCAGTTCGGCTAACACGGTTGAAAGACATTACAAAATATGGTATTATAAAATTGTGATTGCATCTCAAGGAATGACGGCGGTTATTGCGCTCCCAAACACGACATAAAAAGCGTACGAGGGAGGTGATTTTATGGATTTAAATATTATTTTTATATTGTTGGTTTTGATAGCAATATTGGAAATAATAAAGAACATAAAAAAATAACCGCCCGAGTTGACGCGAGAGCGGTTATTTTTTAACTGATTTGCGGAACAACCAATGTCGTTCCTTTTGATGTAATCATATTATAACACAATATCTTTTTAATGTCAATAAAAAATAACAACCGCTCTTAAAGTTGGCACTTTAGCGGTTGTTAAATACAACTACCGAAGCGACTGACCGTTTTTACGCTCTGCCGTTTCTCTTTCCATAATTATTATATACCCGTTTTCACAATTTGTCAACAGCTTATTATTTTAAATGCAAAACGCTTTCGCGCAGGACGATTAAACATAGCCGAAAAAAACAGAGGCAAGCCCATTTGGGCTTGCCTCAAAAATTTTGCGAAATTGAGTTTACTCAGTAACAACCTTTATGCCGTGCAGATAAATTGCTCCTCCGTCTATCGAGAAAGTCAATTCTGTCGCTTCGCCCGTATAAGTGAAGTCAATCGCTGTGTTGCAAGCGGTTGTTTTCAGATTTGCGCTTGCCGGTGTTACATTTTCAGGAGCGGTAATCTGAGTTGTGTCACCTGCAAATTGACAACCCAAGAATGAAATTGTCGAATTGCCCGCAACGGGGATAGTAACCGTCAAAGCTCCTGTTTGAGCATTACAAACTCCATGGTCGTTATGATACTTCATATTGCCGAACTTCAGCAGTCCATCCGATGTAATAAAGTTTGTAAAGTTTACCGAAATTGCGGGAATAACGCTGTCATCACCAAGTTTATATTCTCTTGTTCCCGTTGTAGCTGTTGCGGTAACCTTTGTTGCCGTAATCGTCGGCGTGGTTTCCGAAGTTACTAATTTCGTTCCGTCGGGAACAGTATATGCGCTTGCTCCGCCATAAACTCCCTTTATACTAAACTCATCGCCTTCTTCAAGCACAATCGAAAACGTGCCGTCTGTAACATCAAGAGCTTTATATGAAGCACCGAGTTTACCTATAAGCTTAACTGTGCTTTTGTCTGCCTCGTCGAGGTTGGCAATCGTGCCGTTAATGGTGTACTCCTTTATTTCCTCAACATCAGTCGACGGATTTTTGGGAGATACAACTTGAATATACGACATATAACCAACTCCCGTAGCTGTTGCTTCAACGGTTGATTCAAGTCCGTTGTAAGTGAATTCTTCGGAACTTGTAAAGGATTTATTTCCTATGCTAAGCGTACCGTTGGCATTATTTGCGCCAAATCTAATCTTACTTCCGTTAACAACCGGAATAGTAAATTTGGTGCCATCGTTAACCTGCGCCCATTCATCGCCTCTGCCGGAATTGTTGAACTTACCGCCCGCAGAAGTGTCAACCGTAAGTTTCTGCTCTGTCGGAGCATTTGTGTCTCCGACAATTTCAACCGAGGGATTGTCCCCACCTTCAATAGCATAACTCTGAGCACCGCTTCCCTCGCCGAACCGCCATGTTGTGGTGTACTCGGTGATTTCCTCCGAACCTTCATAGTGCGGGGGATTCCATCCGCCGAGATAATCGGAGTCTTTAAGCATTGTGTAATTCTTGCTCTCCATTGTGCCGTTCGGGTTGAAAGCTGTGCTGCTCGAGTCTACTGCCGTGCCGTCGGCATTCTTAACGTCGGTTACAAAGAGTACCGAGCCTGAGAGTTCGCCGCCCATCTTGGTCCAGCCGCTTACTCCGGCAAATTTGCCTGTCTCTCCGAGGGTAACGCCGTTAAATACTACCTGGCACTTAGCGCCGCCCCAGTTACGGCCCCAGCCGCCCTGAGCAAACTTGTTGTCGGGATAGTAGGTGGAGTTCGTGAGCTTGGTGTTCTTGAACATATAGCCGTTGGTGCTCATATTCGCCGTGCCCGCAACAGGAACGTCAGAGGTCTGGCAAGCGGTCAGATAACCGCCCTTAGCCGTGTCGCTGTAACCGTGCCATGCAAGGGTACAATCCTCAAACAGTATGCTGTTGCCGCCGAAGATGAAGTCTGTTCCGCCTTCGATGTAGCACTCCTTAACATACGCGTTCTTGTTCGTATAGAATGTATCCTGCGACGAGATGAAGTCGCACTTGTAAAGCTCGGTGTTGGTACCGTCGAGAGCTATCGCCGCCGCACGCTCTACTGCGCTTGTGCTTTTTGCGTCATAGTTCGCGGTAGTTCTCTCGGGCTTGTTGTTAACGTCGCTGTACTCGTTATTGTTAGCCGCGTCAACGCCGTCTGCAAGCTCAGCCTCAGATACGAAGCAGTTGAACGTGTTCCTGAAAATTATATTTTCGATGTTTACATTGGTTCCGCTTACTCGGCAAGCCGCGCCCCATCTGGTAACGCTGCTCTTGCGGGTCTTCTGAACCGCGTAATCCTCGCTGTAATACTGATTGTCGCCTGCGCTGTAATACAGGTAGCCGATACCGTAGTACCACTGAAGCTCAGGTCTTTCCGCTTCGTTGGCAGCCTTAATGGTAACGTAGTTTGCGTCAACCTGGAGCTGCTCGGTGTATGTTCCGGGGTCAACCAAAACCGTAACTCTGCCGCTCTCGCCTGCGGGTCTTTCAGCCATAGCCTTAATAGCGGTCATAGCGTCGGTCATGGTCTTGTATTCCTTGTTCGCGCCGACGTGAACTTCAGCCGCAAACGGAACCGAGCCCGCGCTTACTTCCTCGGTAAAGAGTACGTTCTTAAACGGAGCTTCGTCGCCCGCCGCCATTACATAGGTCTTGGACAATTCGGACAATGTGTATCCGTCCGCACCCGTAGCCGTAATATCGTAGGTCTCGCCGGGCATCAGGGTTACGTTCAGCTTCTTCTGAGCCGCGTCGATAGCTGCGGTGTAGGTGTACTGTTCGGGATTTTCCTTCGATGTGAACGTGAGAGTAACTCCGCTCAAATTGAGGCTTTCACTGTCGTTATTTACATCGTGAACAACTACATCACCCGAAACAGGAGTCTCTACAATATCAACAACCTTAAGATTTGCGGTAACGGGCTGCTTCTTAACCGAAAGCGTGCTTGTGCCGAGAGTAACCGCAACCTTATCGCTCTTATTTCCGTCAGCGTCTACAACGCTTATGTCGTAGTCTCTCTGCTGGCGAAGCTCGGTCGAATAGCTCGTGCCGAACGGAACCTCATAGTACGGAGTTTCGTCCTTCTCGTTCTTCGAGGTAAATCTTATCTTAAGATTTGAAGTATCGTTCGAGCCGCTGTACTCGATATTACCCGAAACAGGCTGATTTACTATTACGTTGGGATCGTAGTAATCCGCAAAGATAGCGTAAATCTCCTTGTTGGAGCTTCCGTTTATAATATATACGTCGCCCGCGTTCGGGTCTTCAATGTCAGCCTCGATTGTAGCGGGAGAGTTGCCTACCTTACCCGAATCGCCCGAAGCGAGGGTAACACCGTTCTGCTGGATAGATACGGTTCTGCCCTGCGTAGCGGTATAAGCTACCGTAACTATACAAGCCTGTTTGGGCGTGAAGTAAAGACATCTCTTTGTAGTATTTCCGGAGCCTGCCTTCCACGATTTCGTAAGGCTGTATGTTTTTCCGTTGTGTTCTATAGACAGACTGCCTCCGCCGTTTACAAAGCCGCCGTAGCCCGAAAGTCCTCTTATCGGACCGAACGCCACACCTTCATAGGCCGTGGCATCAGCGTGCATGGTGTCCGCCATATCAGCGTCGCTCGCAGACCAAACCTCGTCTGCCGGAAGATTGCTATCCTCCTTAAACTCAGACTTAGTAGTATTAAACTTTATACCGAAGTCCGAATCGTTGTTTCCTCTTTCCAAATAAAACACTTTCATTGTGTGTATCGTGTTATCCGCAAAGGTTCCCACCGAAAATTTGTTTCCGTTGTATGTGACTTCCTGTAATGTTTTCCACTTTTCGCTGTCAAGCGCGCCGTTTCTTTCGCCCATAGCATAACTGAGATATACCGCTCTGAACTTAAATCCGTTGACGTTGTAATAATTTATAATTCCGTCTTTAAAATTTATCTCCGCCTTGCAACTTTGGTGTATTCCGCCCATATCAATCGCCAATTTGTTGTCTATGAATACCCATATATCGTCGTCGCCCGATATTTCAAAAGTCATATCTTTGTCGCCCAAAGTATCTGTTTTGACAATTCCGCCTTTCGGCTGTGTGAACTCGTATTCCATCGTCATTCCGAAATAGTGATTGACTTCCGCTCCCGTCACGTCGCAGTCTTGCCCATTAACAAAATCCGTATGATTGCCAAACGGGAAAAACTGCGGCTTATCCTTGTATAACCAAGGCGTTTCGTACAGCACAAACTTATTTTCGCCGTTATCGGTATTTAATTCGGCAAAACAGTTGTTGCCATTGTTATCATTGTCCGAATTAAAATAATAATATCCGTTGTCATTTTTTCTCAATAAGCCGCTTGCATTTTCATAAACAGCCTTGCCCGGCTGATTTGTCTCATTCGGGTCAAATAAATACGCAAGTGATTCGTCTGTCTTTATTCTCGCGGTCTCGTCAAAATATACTTCCGGGACAGATATATCATGAGATCCGACAATATGACCGTCTTTCAAATCCAATTTGGGATAACCGTCAGTTCCCAATTCTTCGGAGACTATTCCGCGATACGGATTGCCGGGGCCGTCTAATAATACCGGCTTTTCGGGTACGTCTCCGGTATAGCAGTTCCACTCTCCGACAGTGCTTTTGCACCAATCACTCTCGCCTATACCCGAATATGCACCGTCGCCGTTTCCGAACAAAAGCAGGTGGTTTTGATTTATCCCGCCGCCTACTACCTCGTGCATATCGTCAATTTGCACATTGTTATCGGAATCATCTTGTTCTCCAACCGTCCAATAGTCAAACATATTGATTTTTGTATCCGGCGGGGCGGATATATTTTCGGTTATTGTGTGTTCGGTGTTGCCCTCCGGCGAAGCCGCATAAACGGGAATGAGTGAAAATACCATAGTAACTATAAGCAAAACGGATAATAAACATTTTACTTTTTTCATTTTAAATTCCTCCTGAGATTTTTCGTTGTGTAAAAAACATCCCATCGGAAATTCCGATGGGATGTAATGTATTGCTCAATTATTCATCAGTCAATTACTCAACCGTCTGAACTCTGAGATAGGGAAGCCAGAAACGCGCACCGTTGTTTGCTCCATTTGTGGAATTTTCAAACGTAATTGTAAGCGTTGTTGCTCCTCCTTCGTAGGTTTTTTCAACATAACTCTGCGAATCGCCTGCGCTATAACACTTGTATGTGCCCATACCGCCTGCTGACATACCCTGAGCATTTCCTACTATATCGTCAACCGTAATTGCATCTCCTCCGCCGTCGGGAGTAATAACGAGCTTGAAGTCGTCATACGCGCAAGTTCCAACGGTTATCTTAACCTTTCCGGGAACCTGAACCTTGATACTACCGCCGTTACCGTCTATACCGTGATCGTTATCACTTTTCATATTAACAAGCGTTACAAAGTCATCAAAGAGCTTATATTCTCCCTGTGAGCTTATTTTAACGCCATCAACAGTCGCTCCGACAGAATTAAATGCCATTTCATAATTAATATTAGAGGGCTGTTCGGTAACCTTTTCATCAAACTCAACCTTAACAGTCACATCTTCAGCGGGCATCTGAAACTTATCGCCGCTGAGTGTTACGGGGTTTCCGCTTGCGGTCTGAACCGAAATTCCGCCGTTCTTTACCTTGTAAGTCTCGGTCGGAGTTGCGGTTATGGTAACTATCTTACCCATCGGAGCTGTGCCGCTCGGGTCGGTAGTAACCGAACCTTGTTCCGAAGCAACCGATGCTATTGAAACATTGTGCGGCGTATTGTCATATGCGGTCGGAGTAGCGGGCGACTTAGTCTGAATGTATGACAGATAGCCGCCTGCGCTTACTGTTAATTCAAGTGTAGTTGCGTCGCCATAATAGGTGAACGAAGCATTCTTATTAAACGCATAACCGTCAACCGCCAATTCCTCGGCAGTATTTGAGCCAAATGTTATAACCGTTCCGTTAACAACCGGGAGGGTAAACTTCGTGCCAGCGTTAACCTGCGCCCATTGATCGTTTCTGGTGGTATTCTCGAACTTTCCGACAGTTGCGTCAACCGTAAGATTCTGCGCTGCAGGACCGTTTGTGCTTCCGACAATTTCAATCGGGGAACTTGCAGCACCCTCAATGGAATAATCCGCTGCACCGCTTCCCCTGCCGAACTGCCATACAGTGGTGTATTCGGTAAGTTCGCCAACTTCACCTTCATAGTTTTTTGGCATCCACAATCCGAAGTAGTCGGTCGCGTCGGGAGGATCAAGAACTGTCGTACTCGGATTATCATTCTTAGCTGTCAAATCGGTAGCCTCTTCAGTATCGCTCTCTTTATAAACGCCGTTTATAACGCTGAATCTTGCCTGTTGAGGCGATGCGCCGCTCATACTATCCCAGCCGTTGGGCTTATTTACGTCATTCGCTATAATCGTATGGTCGTAAATGGTGGGAGTATTTGCGCCGCCCCACGGTCTGCCCCAAGTGCCGCCACCGCCGGCTTTCATAGACGAATCGGGGTTCTTGGTAATCTTGCAATCCTTTAAGTAATAGCCGAGGTCTGTCGCGGATGAGGTCTTGCAGGCTGTGATGTAGCCGCCGTTGTCCTTATCGGTCATACCCTGCCATCTGAGCTCGCAGTTTTCAAAGTAGCAGTTATTTCCGCCGCAGATGTAGTCGGTGTTACCCGAAATCAAGCAATCCTTAACATACATTGAATCCGCACCTGTGCCGAATGTATCCTGCGAGGATACGAAGCTGCACTTGTAAAGCTCTATCTCGCTGCCGCCCGCAAAGATTGCCGCCGCACGCTCGTTATACGTAGAGTTATTAACAGGTGTGCTCGTGTCTGTTCTCTGAACCGTCTTTGCGTCGCCGCCGCCCGGAATAACTCCGTCCGCAACTTCCTGCTCGGTAATATAAAGGTTATAGCTGTTCTGAACGTCTATGTTCTCCATATAGAAGCCCTTAGCTGTCGTTCTTATCGTAGCACCCCAGTTGTTTACGCCAAATCTGCCGGTCTTTTGAACCGCGTAATCCGCGCTGTACCAGCCCGCATATCCGCCGTTGCCGTTTGACGAAGCTACCGAATAATAGATATATCCGATACCATAGTAGAACGTAATTTTCGGCTTATTGTCAGGGTTTGCAGCCTTAAGCGCAATATCGGGAACATCAACATAAAGTTGCTCCTGATATGTGCCGGGGTCGATAGCAATGGTAACAACCTGACCTGCGGTTCTGCCCTTCATAAGTCTTACAGCCGCAAGAGCCTCGCTTATCGAGGGATAATCCTTATCTGTACCTACGGTAAGGGTGTCCTTATATTCTATCGAGTCGCCAACGTCCTTCATAAGAAGAATGTTCTTAAACGGAGCTTGGTCGCCGCCTTCGAGAGTGTAGGTCTGAGACAAAGGCGAAAGCGTATATCCGTTCTCATCTTTAATGCTTACATTATAAGTTTCCGCAGACATAAGGCTGACTGTGTACGAGCCGTCGGTACCAACCACCGCCTCAACAGGTGAACCTTCCCCCTCTGCGTTTGTGAATACCAGAGTTGTGGAAACTTCCGGATTATAGTCGTATACAGGGGTCAAAACGTCGTGCGATGAAATCATCGAAACATTACCCTTAACCGACAGTTCCTCTATCTTAACAAACGTGATATCAACCGTCTGGTCGTATCTGTTCTTGCTGACCGTAATGTCCTTGGTTTCAAGCGTTGTGCAAACATCATCATAGCCCTCTATCGTTGCGTTAAAGGTCTTGCCCTTAGGCAACGAGAGCGAATATGTAGCGCCGTAAGGAGTAGTGTACGTTTCGCTCGGGTCAGATGCGTTCGTAAATACTATATTCTTGCCGGCAAAATCATAACCGGTATTGTTTGTAACACTTCCCTTAACTGTCTTTTCGGGCTCTGATACAAAATATTCAAGGAATATTGCATATACGTTCTTGTTACTGCCGCCGCCGTAGGTAAATATCGGCTGGTCGGGATTTGCCGCAAGGTCTTCCTTGGTCAAATCCATTACAACCGTACTTGCACCGCCTGCAACCGACTTCGCCGTCTCTTTCTTATCGCCGTACACAATATTCTGCTCTCTGCCTTCTCCGCCGTGTCCGTCAAATACTACGGTAACAGTCAAATCAGCACCCTGTTCGGGAACTATTGATATAAATTTGTCCGTTGTACCGCCTGAGCCGCCGCGCAGACCCATGGTAAACGAATAACTTTTTCCGTCGGTATGCACATAGGTAGGCTTTTTTCCCGCATCATAAGTCAGATTAGGACCTACGGTTGCGCCGTCAGCCTCAACCGCTACCGTTGTCATATTGCTATTAAGAGTGGGGGTCAGTGCGGCTTTTACCGCCGCACTGTCTGCTCTCCAAATTTTATCTTGCGGAATATTGCTTACCACTTCAAACGTAACGCTTACGTTTACGTTCTGAGGGGGCATTACGAATGTGTTGTCCGCCGAAACCTCAACGGGTGCGCCGTCCTCGGTCGTAACCTTTACGACTGTGCTCATACCCGCGTGATCCTCGTCGGGAGTGCCGGTAACCGTAACGGTCGAGCCTTCCTTAACCGTGTAGGTCTTTCCTGCCGGCTCGGGCTCGGTTGTAGCGGTCGGCTCGGGCTCGGTCGTAGCGGTCGGCGTGGGAGGCGTGGGATCTGTGCCGTCATCGGGTATAAACTCAACGCTTCTGAACTTTGTAGCTATATCGGTGCAGTAAATGTATACTACATCGTCCTTCTTAGCCGCATACTCCTCATCCTCTATTGAAGTAGCGATTTCATTTTTTCCCGCAGGTATCGTTGCGATAACCTTGCGTGCCGCCTGACTGTCCGCGCCCAGACCTGTCTGTGCGTAAACGGAAGCCTGTGGATGACTGCTGTTGCCGCCCGTAGTTACGCTGAGCTTGGAGTCATACGGAACCTTTACCGCAACTACCGCGTCAAGTCCATCGGTGGTATCCGCTATTGTTGCGCTCGTCTTCATAAGAAGATATCCGACGCTTCCAACCTTCCAGTTGGTGTTATTGTTATTATTGTAGAATATCATTGTGTTTGCGTCGCCGTAGGTAGCCTGCGCGTCGAGGGTAATCTCACCTTTAGAATTGCCTTCGGTCATTTCGCCGTTTACCGCGTATGTTACCCTATTCGTAACCTCGTCCTGCGTAACCTTTACGAAGGGGAAATCCTCCCAGGACGCAGTGTCAACGCTCGCCGCGCCAACCGCGGTAACGCCTTCGCCGCTAAGCTCAGCGTCGCCGCCCTCGGCGGTCAGTACAGCGTCGTAGCTGTCGCTGCCCGCGAGCTTGAACGTAACCGTAACCGTAACGTCTGCGGACGGCATCTCAAACGACGCAACCGTCTTGTCAGCCGAGTCGAACTTAACCTCGGTTCCGTCCGAAACGGTTATCGTGTCTACCTTATATCCCGCGTCGGGAGTAGAGTTAATAACTATCTTGTCGCCCTTTACGCCGCGAACCTGATTGTCCGCGAGAGGCGGAAGCGTCTCTTCGGGAGTCGGGGTCGGTGTGTCGGGAGTCGGTGTCGGATTAACGTCCGGAGTCGGGGTCGGCTCTGTCGTCTCACCGGGGTCTACCGTTCCACCGGCTTCAAACTTAAGACCGCAGAATCTTCCCTTTGAACCGTCAAGATATACATAATATACCTTGCCGCTCTGTACTTCGCACGAACGGCTGAAATCTCTGCCCGCCTCATCTTCAGGCGTGTAAGATACAAGTGCCACTGACGGGTCATTCTTCGGATTGGTTTCGGTGCCTCCTTCAACTATAAAGAAGGTCTTTCCTATTCCGGCACCCGTCACATATGCGGTTATTTTTCCGTCTGACGGAGCCGTGAATTTAAGCGCGGTACCTGTTGCCGCACCGCCTGACCAGCCGCCGCTGTCCTCAGAATTTGATACATATCCGCCGAACGACTCGCCGTCTATGGTCTTGCTGCTTCCCGAATATGTCATATCGGTCATAAACGTGAGCGCATCGTTCGTCATTTCCTTAGTATCGGTCGTTACGTTCTCCGAAGCCTTCCAGAAGGTCGGGTCTTTAACAAAGGGGGTCGGCTCAGGAGCCGCATCGCCCGTCGTTTTCGCGTTCGGGTCGTTGGCAGGAGCCGTCGCACCGTTAGGAACGAACGTGAAGCCCTGAATACCTATCTTCGAGCCGCCGGCCAAGCAGTAATAAATCTCATCTGCTTCTACCTTTATCGCACTCGACTGAGATACCGGATGACCCGACGCAGTTTCGATGTAATCCAAAACGTCACCAACCGTACCGGGATTTGAAATCATACCGGTTGCTGGGTCATATTGCAATCCGTCAACCCGAATAACGCCGTATTTCTTGCCGCCGAATACAAGGTTTCTCACATACAGCGTACCGCTCTTCTTGGGCATATATACCATGAACGAGCCGCTGTTTTGCAAAGCAGCACCATCAGTAAAGGCGTCCTTAGCATTACCGGTTCCCTGCAGGCAAGGCATCTGAAGTTCCTGGTTGAACTTATAGTGCCAGTGGTTTGTTCTGGCCGTACCATAACTGGGGCTTACCTTGATGTTTTCGTCATCAACGATTATGTCGCCGCTGTGGAATACCACCGTACCATGGTCTTCGCAGCTGTTGGGTACTCCCTCATCCTCGGGCATCAAAGTTGTGCAGGAATTATCAATCGGAGGCGGGTTATTTGAATCATATGTTCCGTCTACCCAATCAGCGCCAACCTCTTCCTTATACTGCTCGATAGTCCACTGAGTTACGGTTGCCGCCGCGGTCTCAACCTCAGCGTCGTCCGCAGCCTCAGCTACCGAAGCTACCGCCGCAGTACCCGTGGTCGAATTGGTGATGGTCGCAGTGCCGCCTTCGCCTACTTCAAGCGTTGCGATATGCGGAACCGAACCCTCGGGACCGTATCCGTCGCCGTCAAGGTCAATATCAAACTTACTGATCTTGTGCTGAATCAATCTGACGATTTCGGAAACATCTTTGATGTTAACCGCATCGTCAAGTATTACATTTGCAGCGTCATACGCAGTAGTTCCCTCTGACAAAACAGCTTTTTTCTGTATATGTCTGATTATTTCGGAAACATCCTGGATGTTAACCTGATTATCTCCGTTAACATCGCCGTACATATATGTACCGCTGTCCGCCGCGAATACCGATGATATACCGGTTGTTACAAGCGTTGTCGCTATCATTGCCACTGTAAGCAATAAAGCGAGCCATTTTCTTCTTCGCATTTTCAAAACTCCTTTTTTGATAAAATTTATTTTAATTATTTTTTTACAAAATTATGTCTTAAGCCGCCCCTGTCGGTACCAAATTCAAGTTACAATAAAATTACAACCATATTACGGCTATATTACATATTAATTTTAGCATTATAAATTCAATATGTCAATATATACAAAAAAATAATTTTTATTTTTTTGTTTTTTTGCACATTTGCCGTAAAAAATGCATATAGCATAAAAACAGCCTGTTTTCAAACAGGCTGTTTTTATAAATTTTCGGCAATTACAATTTATTTTATTACAACGTATTTTCATAAAGCGGCTTGTCGGTGGTTTTGTACGAATTTGTCAGGAATTTACCGTGATCTATGTAGGAATACTTGCCCGCTAAGGTATCGAGGCGCAGTCTTGCGCACTGTATGATTACCTGATACAAAAACGCGCTGCTGCCCGCAGGCACGTTAAACTCTATCGTTTCGGTCTGCTCCTTGCTCCATTGGTCGGTCAGAGACACATTGAACCCGACCTTTATTCCCGCCTTAACCACCTCGGAGTCCAGTTCAAAGTTAAACTCCGTAGATATATCGACGGTTCTTGAAGTCATAAAGCCGCTGGTCATACTCTTTACGTATTTTACCTCCGCATTTGAACCGGTATTGTCTATATATCCTATTTTTTGCACGTCCGAGGAATAGAACACCATGGCTTCGGCATAGTTTTCATCGGAAACACACAAGAGCGACTGCGAAAACGTGTCTATGTCGGCAGGCGGAAGGCTGTCGAAAACCGTGACCTTATCTATTATGTCAAACGAATTGCCCAGCACGCTCGCCACCCTGTGTATTGCGAGCACGGCATCGTAATGCTTGCGAAGCGCGTCGGGGTCGGTATAAAGAGCCGAACGCGCGGAGATTGTCAATTCGGTCTTATGTTTTGGTTCGCTCTTTTTTTCCTTGTAGTTTTTTATTTTAAGACGCCAATCGCAAGTCACAACGCCGACGCCTTCGCATTTTTTAGCCCCGGGGTCATAGCCGCTCACCAGCGTTATAACTCTGTTGCAATCCCCACTGTCGTAATCACTCTCTATATCGCTTTCGTTTAATCCCTCAATCGCGTTTGAAAAAATCGCCTCCAGGGTCACTCGGTCAATTCCTTCAACGGTCGCCGCAGTGCAGGCAGCCGCGGCTTGCCTGAACATATTTTTTATTGCGTCGACCGTCGCATATTCGCCCGAAATCGTATCTTCGGGATACTCGCAATACGGGAAATCGGGCATTTTTTCTTTTAAGTATTTATAATTCTCTTTATTTTGAATAGTACGGAGCATTGTGCTAAACTTGCCCGCGCTTCCCTCCTCCCATTTTCCGTTGGCAATCTGTTCGTATCGTATGTCGAGCAATTCGTTCAAAAGCGCGGTGCCTCTGACGCTGCTGTCGGGGAGCTTAATGCCGCGAACATCGTCCGAAGCCTTGTCGAAGTCCCCGCAGAGCTTATCTTGGTAAACGCCGAACGTGGTAAGCGTTCCGACTCCGACCGCCTCCGCGACTTCTTCGATGTTCTTGGCGAGCTTTGCGCCTCTGGTCTCGCTGCAGTTCAATCCTATGGCGTTGAGCTGCTTGGTAAGCTCGCTCGGAACTATGCGCGTCGGTTCGCACGGCACAAGGTCAATCGGAATTCCGTCAATATAAAACGGATTTGCCTGACGTTCCTTTCTTGCATCAGACATAATAACATTCATTGAAATACAACTCCTTTTGATAATATTTAAAATAAATTTTATATTTTTCTTTTTTAAAGGTGTTTGTATAATTATATGAACAAAATATGGACAAAATGCTTCCAAAGAACACACTTAAAATTTGACAAAAATTATTTCGATACATAAATTATTTATCTGATTTATATTATGATTTTAACAAATTTGCGGCAAAAGTCAATAAAAAACAAAAAATCCTGCTTTTTGCAAGCAGGATTTTCCGTAAATTCAATTATTCGCTTAACCGAAGTATCTCTTGAGGAGTCCGGCAAACGCCTTGCCGTGTCTTGCTTCGTCACGCGCCATTTCGTGAACGGTGTCGTGAATAGCGTCAAGACCCTGCTCCTTAGCCATCTTTGCGAGGTCAGTCTTGCCGGCTGTCGCGCCGTTCTCCGCCTCGACTCTCATCTCAAGATTTTTCTTGGTGCTGTCGGTCACAACTTCGCCGAGAAGCTCCGCAAACTTAGCCGCGTGCTCCGCTTCCTCGTAAGCCGCCTTCTCCCAGTAAAGTCCGATTTCGGGATAACCCTCGCGGTGAGCGACTCTCGCCATCGCAAGATACATACCAACCTCGGTGCATTCGCCGTTGAAGTTAGCGCGCAGACCGTCCAGAATTTCCTCCGAAACGCCCTTTGCAACGCCTACAACGTGCTCGGACGCCCAAGTCATATCGCCGTCCTGCTTATTGAATTTTGAACCCGGAACTCCGCACTGCGGGCATTTTTCGGGAGGATTGTCTCCCTCGTAAACGTAGCCGCATACGGGACATACCCATTTAGCCATAATAAAAAACCTCCTCACGCGCGGACGAGCCGCACAAATTATGTAATTTTTAATTAACTCAATTATAAGAAAAAAGCCTTCCCGTGTCAAGAGCATTTTTGACAAAAATATGTCAATTTCGTTTGTTCCCCGCGGAAACCTGATTTTCGGTTCGCCCGCACCGCCCGCGCTTCGCTCGGGCGGGGGATTATGTACTTTTCTTGATAGCAAGAAAAGTACCAAAAGAACTATTCAAGGGGGTACCCCTTGAAAAACCCCGACGGACGCAAGGCTGTTGCCTAAAGCGTCCGTCAAAACCCAAGGGCGGTAAAGCGGTTGCCTAATTTTACCGTTTCTATTTAAGTTTTTGTGTGAGTGCATCCACGAGCGGGGAGCGCGGCACTATTATTTATATGCTTTTATCAACAGTCCCTCGAGTTCGGAAACGAGCGGAAGTCTGGGATTTGCCGTGGTACACTGGTCTCCGAACGCCTTATCCGCAAGGTCGGCAACCTTCGACATATACTCCTTTTCGTCTATGCCGCACTCGCTGATGGTCGCGGGAATATGAAGCTCTTTTATAAGGCCGCGCACCGCCTTGACAAGAGATTTTACGCCCTCCTCGTCGGTCTTTGCGGGAAGTCCGACCGTGCGCGCTATTTCCGCATATTTTTTATCCGCTATAAACGTCTCGTATTTCGGGAATGACACAAACTTGGTCGGCTTCTGCGCGTTATATTCTATAACATGGGGGAGCAAAATTGCGTTTGCGCGTCCGTGCGGGATATGGAACTCGCCGCCGAGCTTGTGCGCGAGCGAGTGATTTATGCCGAGGAACGCGTTTGTAAACGCCATACCAGCCATACAGCTTGCGTTGTGCATCTTCTCTCTCGCGAGCTTATCTCCGTTATACGATTTAATAAGGTACTCAAACACTATCTGAATTGCCTTCATTGCGAGCGCGTCGGTATAGTCGGACGCGAACACCGAAACATACGCCTCTATCGCGTGGGTCAAAACGTCCATACCCGTATCCGCTGTAATCGACGCGGGAACGGTATAGACATACTGCGGGTCGATTATGGCGACGTCGGGAGTTAGCTCATAGTCGGCGAGCGGGTACTTCATATTTATTTCCTTGTCCGAAATAACCGAGAAAGACGTTACCTCGCTGCCCGTTCCGCTCGTGGTCGGGATTGCGACCATCTTGGTCTTTCTGCCGAGCTTCGGGAATTTATACGACCTCTTTCTGATGTCCATAAACTTAATCGCCATACTCTGGAAGTCGGAGTCGGGGTACTCGTAAAAGAGCTGCATACCCTTTGCCGCGTCTATCGCGCTGCCGCCGCCGAGCGCGATTATTACATCGGGGCGGAACGTGTCCATAGCCTCCTTGCCCTTCATAATAGTCGCGAGCGAGGGGTCGGGCTCAACGTCGGAGAATATCTCGCAATGAACGTGGTCGGGGCGTTTTCTGAGATAATACAGCACCTTGTCCACATATCCGAGCTTTACCATAGACCGGTCGGTAACTATAAACGCGCGGCTTATATCCGGCATTTTTTCAAGATACTGCGTCGAGTCCGCCTCGAAATAAATTTTGTCCGGAATTTTGAACCACTGCATATTAACTCTCCTTTTTGCCACTCTTTTTACATTTATAAGATTGGACGTAGACACGTTCTGCGTCGTGGAATTGTTGCCGTAGCTTCCGCAGCCGAGCGTGAGCGACGGCATATTCGTATTGTAAATGTCGCCTATCGCGCCGTGCGTCGACGGCGAATTTACGATAAGTCTGCCCGCCTTGAGCGTCTTTGAGAACCTGTCCACAACCTTGTCGTCCTCGGTGTGTACCGCCGCAGAGTGACCGAGACCGCCAAATTCGAGCATCTCCTCGGCTATCTTCAATCCCTCGTCGGTGCTGTCTACCACATAGTACGCGAGCACGGGGCTGAGCTTCTCGTGCGAAAGGGGATATTTAAGTCCCACGCCGCCGAGCGGCACCATAAGGATTTTAGTATCTTCGGGAACGTCAATTCCCGCAAGCTCCGCTATCTTGACCGCCGACTGTCCCACAACATTCGGACGTATAGCCGTCTTTTCGGGGTCATACATAACCTTTTCGAGCTTTTTGCGCTCAGCGTCGTTTACATAGTAACAGCCGTTCTCCTTGGTGAACTTCTCAAACTCCCCGGAGATTTCCCTGTCCACTATCGCCGCCTGCTCCGACGCGCAAATCATACCGTTGTCAAACGTCTTTGAGAGAATAAGGTCTGTCGCCGCGCGCTTTACGTTCGCGGTCTTTTCGATATAGCAGGGTACGTTTCCCGCTCCCACGCCGAGCGCGGGCTTTCCTGCGCTGTACGCCGCCTTTACCATTCCGGGACCGCCGGTCGCAAGAATTAACGCGACTCCGGGGTGGTTCATAAGCGCGTTGGTTGCCTCAACCGAAGGCTCGTCTATCCACTGTATGCAGTTCTTCGGCGCACCCGCCTCGACAGCCGCCTTCAAAAGCACCTTTGCCGCCTCAACGCTGCACTTTTGAGCGTTGGGGTGGAAGCCGAATATAATCGGGTTTCTCGCCTTTATTGAGATTATGGACTTAAACATAGCCGTAGATGTGGGGTTTGTAACCGGAGTTACGCCGCATACCACGCCCACAGGCTCGGCAATCATCTCATAGTCCTCGTAATCGTTCTCCGAAATAACGCCTACCGTCTTTTCGGCTTTGATGCTGTGGTAAATATATTCGGTAGCAAATATGTTCTTCGTCATCTTGTCCTCGTAAACGCCGCGTCCCGTTTCCTCGACCGCCATCTTCGCAAGACGCATATGCTCCGCCTGACCCGCAAGAGCCATCGCCTTCACTATGTTGTCTACCTGCTCCTGGTTGAGCTCCATAAACTCGCGCAGAGCCTCCTGCCCCTTTTCAACCAGCTCGTCAATCATTTTCTGAACAGACTTTGCCATAACATTTTCCTCCTTAATTTCCGCCCTCGGTATTTGCCGAGGGCGATTGTTAAAAAATTAACAACTTTAGTGTTATTATACTCCTTTGTTAAAATTTTGTCAATCCTTGCCGAATAAAAATATTCACAAATTGTATTATTTTTATTGAAAATTTTTGTGCTATTGTTTATAATAACATTGATTATAATTTATATTATGTTAAAATTGCGTTTCGGTATGCGGGAAAAGCGGTGCCGAAGCAATACACGCTCCTCCGACTCGGGTGGGAGCGGCGAGACGGGAGATTTTTGATTTTTATGGAAAAAAAGTTTTTCGGAAGGTTCAACATCATAGACATCATACTGTTTTCGATAATAATTGTCGGAGTTATAATTGCCGTCGTGAGGATTTTTTGGGACGGCTCGGGAGGTTATGAGGACGCGGAAATAACCGCCGTGTTTGTCGCGGAGGACTTCCGCGACGAGGTTCTGCCGTATCTTCAGAGCGGCGAGGAGCTTATGAACGAGGCGGACAACAGCGTTATCGGGCGCGTGGTAAGCTCGGAGGTAAGTCCCGACGGAGTGCTTTCGGTCAAATCGTACGCCGAGGGCGCAAAGCTCGAACACGGCATTATGCTCGGAAACACAACATACTTTATCGGCGGCGAGGTGTCGATTATCGCGGGCGACGCGGTATTTGACGCGTATCTGAGCGATATAGAATTGATTATAAAGTAGGTTTTTGCGTGAAATCGTTTATTGAACTGATATTTGATAGCTTTTCGTTCAGGATATACGAGACCGCGACCAGCGTCTGGAACTATCTGAACGAGATGGTGGTGAGGCTGTGGTACCTCAGCGGAACATACAGCTTTTTCAGCACGCCCGTGCGCCGTCTGAGCGAAAAAATCCCCAAAAGTTCAATAAAATATCAGCCCGCTTTTTTGGGTATCGCGCTCTGTGTTATGCTTATGATACCGTATTCGCACTGGGCAAACATCTACGCGCTCCCGATTTTCGCCGCGAGCGCTCTGCTTTTCCTGTCGCACAACGCCGCGACGCATATGGGCGGCAACTTTGCGACAGCCATATTTACCATGCTGATTGTAATAACGATATGCTCGCTGACGGTTCCTTATCTGGTGCTGCGCCCGCTCCTTTATCTCGCGCTCGCCATTTCGTTCTTCTTTCTGGTATCGTTCGGTCTGGACAGCGAGGAGGACATATACTCTTTTCTCGCGCCGATTTATCTGCTCACCGTAGCTCTTTCGGTGATTGCCCTCGTGCAGTCGGTAAACTGCTTCGGGGCGTACGGAATTTCCGCGACTCTCTCGTCGGGCATCGCGTTTTCCGAGCTTCTTGTGATATTCACTCCGTTTTGCCTTGTGTTCGCAAATATGCAAAAATCCCGCATACGCACCAACATATACGCGGGAGCCGTTATAATTTTGTCGTTCGCGGCTGTTATGGCGACCGGCTCGGGCGACGGACTCTGGGCTTACGCCGTTTCGATAAGCATATTCATACTCATATCCAACCGCCGCTGGACGCCGCTCATACTGCTGTTCTTCCCCGCGCTCTGGATCGGCGCGCTGAGGCAGATTTTCGACTTCTGGCAAAATCATCTTCAGAGCAAAAACCTTATTGAAGCAATTATGCTCGCGGGGACAAATATCTGGCACAACAGCACCGGCGTTGCGTCAAACGAGTTTATGAGCGCGTACTCGGGCATTTACGGAAGCACCGCGTCTCACGCCGCGATTGAAATTCCGCATATGCCGATCCCCGCTTCGTATCTCAAAATACTGACCGAGGCGGGAGCGGTAATATTGTTCGCGTTTTTGTACTATACGATACGCCTCGCGCACACCTGCCTTATTGCGATATTCCGCCCGAACGACGACAGAAAAATGCTCTTTGTCGCGGGCTTTTCGGTACTGCTGGCAATCGCGGTGTCGGGAATTTTCGAGCACACCCTGTTCGAGCCGCGCATACTGATACCGTACTGGTCTATGCTCGGTCTTATCGCGGTCAACAAGAGAATAAAATTGAATTTTCAGTTGACAAACTGAAAAAGCCGTGCTATAATATATTGGTGTTCGACGGCAACCGAGCGTAAAGCGACGTTTGACCGTTTACGGGCAAACGAGCCAAAAGCGAGAGTTGCAAAAAACAAAAAACTCGAAAAAAGTCCATAAGACTTTTTTCGATAAGGAGCAACCGAGCGTTAAGCGACGTTTGACCGCTTGCGGGCAAACGAGCAGACGAGCGAAGGTTGCGACGTGCTACTGTGGCTCAGTCGGTAGAGCAGCGCATTCGTAATGCGCAGGTCGTCGGTTCAAGTCCGACCAGTAGCTCCAAATCCGCCGCGGACAATATGTCTGCGGCGGATTTTTATACTTTCAATTATACTATACTTTAACAAAGCCTAATACAATACAAAACGACGACCCGCACGGGTCGTCGCTTTGTATTATTCATATCTCACATTACCGCCCCGCGGCTCTCGTGAGACGGCACTCGTCCATAAGCCGCACGCAGCCCTGCACGTCTGTCTTTTTGCGAAGCATGGCGTTCAGAGCCTCCGCCACGTCGTCCGCACTGTAACCTACAATTCCGGACACGGCGGTGGAAACCCGCGACTTCTCGGCGACAGACGCGGCTACGTCGGTCACCATTTTGGAGCGAATGTTGCTCGTCTCTCCCTTAAAACAGCTCTCGGTGGAAATTCCGTCAAACGCAATATTATAATTTTCCTCGGAGGCGCAGAAGGACAGAAAATCGAGCGCTTCGCTAAGGTGCGCGCCGTTTTTGTTCACCATCATCATATTCAGGTTGCCGCCCTCGTATGTGCCGTCGGGGGCGGTATTTAAAAATACCGGCATAAGCGCAAAGTCGTCCACCGAATACTTGTTTCCTTTCTCAAAGTCGGTGTAAAACCAGGTGTCCCATATAAAAGTCATTACCGCCTCGCCCGAGCTCATCGCAGGACTTATGTCAGACCAGCCCTTATCGAGATAGTCCGAGCCGAACCACCCCTTGTCGGCGGCGTCCGCTATCCATTGAACCATACTTGTAACCTCGGGAATGTCGGCATAAGAAATTTCGTTGTTGTTCAATCGCTCAAGCAGGGTCGGGTCGTCCGAAAACAGCGGGTCAAGCCCGAACTGAGCCATCCACGAACAGCCATCCGCAGGCCAGCAAATGGGAGTGTAACCCGTCGCGGAAAGCGCGGCGCACAGAACGTCAAACTCCGCCTGATTGGTCGCAGGCTTCAAACCCAGGCTGTCGAGCAGGGTCTTGTTGTAGTAGCAGCCCGAAACCGAGCTCTCCCAGAAAGGCAAGCCCAAAAGGTTGCCGTCTCGGTCGCGGCAGTAGGAGTCCGCGCCGTCCGTGAGGTCGCTCACCCACTCCTCGTCATTCAAATAATAAAAATTGTTTTCAACGTCAAAACGCCTCAAATCCGCGTTGTTAAAGTGCATAAATATATCGGGGGCTTCGCCGCCTGCAAACTTTTCGGATGCCGCATTTTCAAATTCGGCGTCCTCAACTGCAATAAGCTCCAGCTTGTTGCCGGTAGCCGTTTCGTACTGCTCGAAGATACGGGTCATATAGCTCTTTTTAAGGTCGCTTTCCTTTCCCATAATCGTCAATGTCACGCCGTCCGAGCCGTCGCCCGCGTCGGGCGCTATGCCGCAGGACGTCAATAAAAACGCCGCCGCAAGAGCCAAAATTATCAAAGAACTTTTCTTTCTCACTTTCCGTCACCTCCGTCTGTGCTTTTGCCGTCTCGTTTTACGAGCCGTCCGACCAGCTCCTTTACCGCTTCCATATCAATGGGCTTCGCAAGATGTCCGTCCATACCCGCGTCCATAGCCTCGCGAACGTCCTCTGCAAAGGTGTTCGCCGTCATAGCCGCAATCGGTATAGTCAAAGCCTGCGGGTGAGCGGACGCGCGTATCCTTCTTGTCGCGTCGTAGCCGTTCATAATCGGCATCTGTACGTCCATAAGTATCATATCGTAATGCCCGCTTTCCGATTTTTCAAACATTTCGGCGGCTTCTTGTCCGTTGCCCGCGACCTCGCACCGCGCGCCCTCCATACTCAGCAGTTCGGTGAGTATCTCAATGTTAAGCTCGTTGTCCTCAGCCACGAGAAACAGCAGTCCGTCCAGCACGCTCGTCTTTTCTCCGCCGGTCTCCGCTCCGGTCTCATCCGAGAACAGAGGCTCCAGCGTCTGCCTGAACGAGGACACGAAGAACGGCTTGGACATAAACGCGTTGATACCCGCCTGATGCGCGTCTGCTTCGATGTCGCTCCAATCGTAAGAGGTCAGCACCAAAATCGGAACGTCTCCTCCCACGCGTTCGCGTATTTCGCGCGCAGTCTCAACTCCGTCCTTTTCGGGCATCTTCCAATCCAGCAAAATCACATCATAGTCCTCTCCGCGGCCGTGCGCCGAAACAGCTTCCTCCACCGCGGCGTCTCCGTCGGTCACATACGATACCTCCACGCCCTCAGGGCGCATAAGCTCTTTTATATTGAGGCATATTTCCTCTTCATCGTCCGCGGCAAGCACACGCTTGATTTTGCCGTCGAACCACGCCTCAACGTCCTCCTGCTCGGGCAGAGCAAAGGACATCTCCACGGTAAAGGTGCTTCCCTCGCCGAGCTTGCTTTCTACCAAAATCACGCCGCCCATAAGGTCTACCAGATTTTTTGTTATCGCCATACCCAAACCGGTGCCCTGAATTTTGTCGGCCGCCGGGCCTTCCTCTCTGCTGAACGGCGCAAAAATATTTTGCAAAAACTCCTCGCTCATTCCGATGCCGTTGTCACGCACCGCAAACCTCAGCTTAACGCTCTGCGGCTCATCGCTCGGAAGCTCGCTGACGATAAACTCTATTTTTCCGCCGTCGGGCGTATATTTTATCGCGTTTGACAAAATGTTTATCAAAATCTGGTTGAGACGCAGCTTGTCGCCTATTATCTGTTCGGGGAACGCACCGCGCACCAGGATTTTAAGCTCCTGATTTTTCGCCTTCGCCTGCGCCCTCAGTATTATATTAAGCTCGTCAATCAGCTTCGGTATGCTGAAACAATCTAAATTCAACGACGTCTTGCCGCTCTCAATCTTGCTCATATCCAAAACGTCGTTGATAAGGCTCAGCAAATGGTGGCTTGATGCCGTTATCTTGCGGGTGTACTCCCTGACCCTCTCAGCGTCCTCCGCATCCTTTTCAAGAAGCACCGCAAAGCCCACTATGGCGTTCATCGGTGTGCGTATGTCGTGCGACATACTCGACAGGAACTTGCTCTTTGCCTCGTTCGCGCTTTTCGCCGACTCGAGAGCCTCCTGAAGCTGTTTGTTCATAAGCTGTTCGTGGGTGCGATCGGACATAACGACGATATATTTTTTAACGTCGCGTATGCTCATATGATATATCGTCATTTTGTACCAACGCCGCTCGTCGGTGTTTTGATGCACATATTCACATTCCCAGCTTCGGTTGCCGTTAAGCGGGATAGTCTCCAGCTCCTCCTTCGGAATAACAATGTTGTCGCTGAGCGCACACTTTTCCATAACTCTTATGTTTTCGCGCACGTCCCGCTCGGGAATACCCAGCAGACGTTCTATGTTGGGGCTGACGTAATCCACGTTTATATCCTTGGAATTAAGCATTATAAAAATATCGTTTACACTGTTTGACAAAACATCAAACATACGCTCTCTGTATCTGAGCTCGGTTATGCTCCTGCGAGACTGCTTGCGTCCCCTTAAAATTATGAGCGTGATAATCACTGCGCCTATTATAAGAAAAATCACAAAAAGCGCGTTAAGCGTGGTTCTTTGCACCGACAAAAAGCCCGCGCTCACAACATTTTGAGGCACCGCGCCGAGCAAAATATAATCCCGGTAGCCGACGGGCTGATATATGATAAAGCTGCTCACCCCGCCGATTTTGCACTGCAAAAGTCCCGACGTGCCGCTCTGCCAGTCGCTTTGAATTTTTTCAAGACCCTCGTCTCCCAAATCGGAAGCGGCTTTCAGATACGCGAGATAATCGCTGAACACATTACCGCCGTTCTGAGCGGAGAGCAGTATGCTTCCGTCACTGCGTATGACAAAGCAATTCGCCTTGCCCGAAAAAGCGTCCGCATTCAGAGCCTTTACCATATCCGCGTTTGTATAGCTCACCGCGAGCGCGTCGTAGTCAAAGCCCTTATATCTTCCCGGAGTGACGGGAATTGCAAAGACGGTTATATCCTGCCCCGCCGCCGTGGTCCTCGAAGCCATAACCGGCTCTCCGCGCTGAACCAGGTCTCCCTTAGCCGCGCCGAGCGCCATATTCGCATAGACTCCCTCAGATGTCATACAGGCGGCACCGCTTTGGGAGAGAAAATAAAACTCCGAAAATCCCCAGTACTCCCTCTCGTCGGCGATAAACTTCGATATTTCTTCGCTCCCCGAGTCTCCGACAAGGTAGAAATATTCGCCCCAGTCGTTCAAAAGCCCCAGGTTTCTCTCGAAAAACGCGCCGAACGAGCGGTTGACCTGACCGTATATCTCCTCCAGATGGTCGGCACTGTCCTCATAAATACGGTTTGAGATAAAATCAAAATAAACGACCCCAATCAAAACGACCGAAGCCGCGACCGCGCACATCACTATAATAAATAACAGTTTGCCGAACCATTTTCTCATAAATACCCGGTTGCTCCTTAAAACGATAATATTGTATTCATCATAAAATATATCTTTGCCATTTTATCATATACAAAATAAAAAGTCAACGGAAACAACCCGCGCCCGCGCCGATTTAAAATTTGCGAAAAATTTTCACAAAAGTATTGACGCGGCGTCAGAATGGTGCTACAATTTATATATGATCCGGCGGCGCATCGGGATATATGGCTTTATGCGCCCTATAAAAATAAGGAGGCTTTAAAATGAAAGCAAAAGCATTGGTTGCATTTTTCAGCGCGAGCGGCACTACAAAGCTCACGGCGGAGAGACTGGCGCGGGCGGCGGGCGCAGACCTGTACGAAATCAAGCCCGAAACGCCCTACACAAAGGCAGACCTAAACTGGATGGACAAGAAATCGCGCAGCAGCGTCGAGATGAGCGACAAGTCGTTCCGTCCGCCGCTTGCCGACAAAAGCGCGGATATAGAGAGCCGCGACACGATTTTCCTCGGATTTCCGATATGGTGGTACGTCGCGCCGACGATAGTAAACACCTTTTTGGAAAGCTATGATTTTTCGGGCAAGCGAATTGTCCTTTTCGCAACATCGGGTAGCAGCGGTATGGGCAACACGGCTTCCGAACTGCGCCCGAGCGTTTCGGGCGACACGGTTATCGAGGAAATGGGCGTGTTGAACAGAGTAAAATCGGATGATGAAATGAAGAACCTTGTTGAAAAATTCATTTAAGACCGCAAATTAAAATTTTAAGTCATCGGAGGTATTTATTATGAACGAAAAAATCGTGCAGACCGCGGGGCGTGAAAAGCTCGGCGAGTTTGCTCCCGAATTTGCACATTATAACGACGACGTGCTCTTCGGCGAAAACTGGAACAACAAAGACATAGATTTAAAGACGAGGTGCATCGTAACCGTCGTGGCGCTTATGTCGTCGGGAATTACCGACTCCTCGCTCATATACCATTTGCAAAATGCCAAGTCGCACGGCGTAACAAAGGCGGAAATTTCGGCGATAATCACGCATACCGCGTTTTATGCGGGCTGGCCTAAGGCGTGGGCGGTGTTTAATATGGCTAAAGAGGTGTGGAGCGGCGAAATCGCTCCGCAAAGTGAAAAGGAAAAACACCAAAACGATATATTTTTCCCTATCGGCGCACCCAACGACGCCTTTGCAAAATATTTCAAAGGGCAGAGCTATCTCGCACCCGTCGCGGGCGCGGACTTCCCGATTTTCAACGTGACCTTCGAGCCTGCCTGCCGCAACAACTGGCATATCCACCACGCGAAAACGGGCGGAGGTCAGGTGCTTATATGCGTCGGCGGACGCGGCTATTATCAGGAGTGGGGCAAGGACGCGCAGGAGCTTACGCCGGGAACGATAATAACCATACCCGAGGGCGTTAAGCATTGGCACGGCGCGGCAAAGGACAGCTGGTTCTCCCACCTCGCATTTGACATACCCGGAACCGACGCGAGCAACGAATGGCTCGAACCCGTGAGCGACGAGGAATACGATAAATTAAAATAACATCCGTAATTTTGATTGGTTTATTTAAATGTTTTCCGCTAAACTTAACGGCTGTATTTTACTAATGTACGGGCGAACCGTGTTCGCCCGCAACGCCCGCGTTGTACGCGGGCGGGGTTATGTACTTTTCCCCGCGCGGGGAAAAGTACCAAAAGGCGCGTTCAAGGGAACACCCCTTGAAAAACCCCGTGTTAATCGGTAAAAATCCGATGATTTTTACCGAACTAAATCGGAATAAAAAAATTAACCGACAAAAATCCGCAGATTTTTGTCGGAGAGGAGCAAGTTTCCCGTAAACGCGCAGATTTTCCAAATAGGAAAATCGAAGCATAAAGGGAAACTTGCGACGTTGTAGGGGCGAACCGTGTTCGCCCGCAACGCCCGCGTTTCACGCGGGCGGAATAAAATAAAAAACGCGTACCGCACACTTGTGCGGTACGCGTTTTTCTTAAAATTTACTGCTCCGAAAATGCGTCCTTGCCAAGTCCGCAAAGAGGGCATACGAAATCGTCGGGAAGGTCCTCCCACTTTGTTCCGGGGGCAATTCCGTTATCGGGGTCGCCCGCCGCTTCGTCGTACACATATCCGCACGCATCGCAAACATACTTTTTCATAATAATTTCCTCCTTAAAATATTTTAAAATTTAATTTTTAATTATTTTTCAATTATTTAATGACGCCGCTATCTCGTCCGCGAGCGCGGCAAGCTCGTTCAGATTTTCCTCGCTGACCGTCGATTTTATATTTACAGACGCGTCAAGAATTGTGATGTCCTTCATTCCCTCTAGCGTCTCGCGCATCTTTTTGCCCGAAACGGCTCCCCAGGTGCCGTTTTGAATAATTGCGGCAACGCGGTTTTTAAGTCCGTGCTCCGCTATATCCGAGAGGGCGGTCTCCATATTGAAGAATACGCCGCCGCAGTAGGTCGAAGCCGCAAACACGAGATGACTGCACCTGAACGCCTCCGAAACTATCACCGACGAGTGGGTTGACGAAACGTCATAGACCGCGATATTTTTAACGCCTCTCTCGGCGAGCAAATTCGCCAAAATGTCCGCCGCGTTCTCGGTGTTGCCGTAGACCGAGCCGTAGGCTATCATAACCGCCTTATCCTCGGGAGTGTATGAGCTCCACTTTTGATACTTGTCTATAAAATACGAAAGATTTTCGCGCCATATCGGACCGTGAAGCGGACAAATCATCTCAATGTCAAGAGCCGCTGCCTTTTTAAGCAGAGCCTGAACCTGCGCGCCAAACTTTCCGACTATGTTGGTGTAGTACCTTCTCGCGTCGGGGAGCCACTCCGCGTCAAAATTCAGCTCATCCGCAAAAATATTTCCCGAGAGTGCGCCGAACGTGCCGAACGCGTCCGCCGAGTAGAGTATTTTATCGGTGCTGTCGTAGGTCACCATAACCTCAGGCCAGTGAACCATCGGCGCGGTCACGAACGTCAGCGTATGCTTTCCGGTTTCGAGCGTGTCGCCCTCGCCCACGATAACCGCGCGGCTGTCCGCGTCAAAGTCAAAAAACTGCTTTATCATAGTGAGAGTTTTTGTGTTGCACACGATTTTAACGTTCGGATAGCGCAGCGTAAGCTCACCGAGCGTCGCGCTGTGGTCGGGCTCCATATGGTTTATAACAACGTAATCGAGCTCACGTCCGTTTAAAGCGTACTCTATATTTTCAAAAAACTGCCTGCCTATCGAATAGTCCACCGTGTCCATAAGCACGGTTTTATCATCGAGCAAAAGATATGAATTGTACGAAACTCCGCGCGGTATGGGAAACATATTCTCAAACAGCGCGAGACGGCGGTCGCTTCCACCGACATAAAACAAATCGTCCTTTATTTTTCTTACACAGTACATAAAAAATTCCCCCTCAAAATTTTTCGCATTCTCATATACAGATTTCCTATTAGCTTTGTATAATAATACGATTATAGCGCAATTTAATAAATTTGTCCACCCTTAATATAAGAAAAAATTGACAAATAAAACAGCCGTTTTATCATTTTATTTTCGGCTTAAAACCTCTTTTAAATAATTTATATCCTCCGCATTAACGCCCGCATACCCCGCGATAAGCGTATTCGAGGACGAAGCGCGGCGCGTGAAGTAATAGTCGTCCATATTATACAGCTTTATGCCGTGCCTCTCGGAAAGGGCGAGAATATCAGTCGCGGCGGGCGACTTAAAGGTCAAATGGACTCCCGCCCTGTCGCCGCCGACCTCTATCGGGTAACGCGCGGAGCGGAGCGCGTCGGTGAGCGCGTCGCGCCGTTTTTTATAGATATTTTTAAGACGGCTCAGATGGCGCGACAAATAATTCTCGGAGATAAACCGCGCGAGCGTATGCTGGTCAAAGCGCGGGACGGTGGACGAATAGCGGAAAAATCTCTTTTCGTAATCCGCCAAAAGCCGCTTCGGAAGGACCATATACGCAATTCTTATTGACGGCGCGAGGGTCCTTGAAAACGTGTTCAGATATATGACCTTTTCGCTGTCGTAAATGCCCTGGAGCGCGGTGACCGGACGCTTTGAGTAGTTAAACTCACAGCTGAAATCGTCCTCTATTATATAGCGTCCGTCCGCCGCCTCCGCCCACTTAAGCAGCCGAACGCGGCGGTCTATCGGCATAACCGCACCGGTCGGGAACTGGTGCGAGGGCGTGACGTACACCGTGTCGGAGTCGGTTTTGCTCAGCTCATCCGCCGAAATGCCGCCCTCGTCAAGCGGGACATAGTTTACGCCAAAGCCGCCGTTCCTTAAAATCAAATCTATCTTACCGTAGCCGGGGTCCTCTACCGCACAGCGTCTGCCGCTCCCCAAAAGCTCGCACAAAAGCATAAGCAGATACTCTATTCCCGCGCCGACTATCACCTGACGGGGAGAACAGTTCACACCCCGAAATTCGTGCAGATACTTGGCGATGCACGCGCGAAGCTCATAGTCGCCCTTTGCTTCGCCCGAATTTAAAAGCTCGGGATTGGCGTACATAATTTCTTTGGACAGCTTTACCCAGGTCGCATACGGAAACGAGCTTATGTCCGCCGCTCCCGTCCTGAAGTCCGCCCTGTATTTCTCGTTCGGGACGCGCTCCTCCTCGGAAGCCCGAAACTCGCCGCCCGCGGTCGGAGCGTCTATGTACCTCACATAAAATCCGCTTTTGGGCACCGATACCAAATACCCCTCCTGCACAAGTATCTCGTACGCGGTCTCCACCGTGTTGACGCTTATGCCGAGGTGCGCCGCCAGCCCGCGCTTGGACGGCATACGCTCGTCCTCCGCGAGCTTTCTCTCCCGAATTTCACCCGCGATATGCTCGTAAAGCTGTTCGTACATCGGCTTTTTTGCGTCCGAATTAAAGCTGATGGTAAAATTATACATCAATCTGACCCCTTTAAAAATTTGTATTTTGGCTCTTTAAACAGTATCAGTTCGCGGTATAATTATATGCAAAGAAATAACAGTTGTCAATATTGATTTTGATGATTTGGAATTGGAGGAAAATGTAATGGAAAACAACAGGTTTGAGCTTAACAAAAATCTTGCACAGATGCTCAAGGGCGGCGTTATTATGGACGTCACGACTCCCGAGCAGGCAAAAATCGCGGAGGCGGCGGGCGCGTGCGCGGTTATGGCGCTCGAGCGCATACCCGCGGACATACGCGCGGCGGGCGGCGTTTCGCGTATGAGCGACCCGAAAATGATAAAGGGTATTCAAAATGCAGTCTCGATACCCGTTATGGCGAAGTGCAGAATAGGACATATTGCCGAGGCGCAGATTTTGCAGGCAATAGAAATCGACTACATAGACGAGAGCGAGGTGCTCTCTCCGGCGGACGATAGATACCACATCGACAAGACCGCATTCGACGTGCCGTTCGTGTGCGGCGCAAAGGATTTGGGCGAAGCGCTCAGGCGAATTAACGAGGGCGCGGCTATGATACGCACCAAGGGCGAGCCGGGAACCGGCGACGTTGTGCAGGCGGTGCGCCATATGCGTATGATGCAGTCCGAAATACGCCGTCTCGCCTCGATGAGCGAGGATGAGCTGTTCGACGCTGCAAAGGAGCTTCGCGTTCCCTATGATTTGGTGCTCTACGTCCATCAAAACAAAAAACTGCCCGTCGTGAATTTCGCGGCAGGCGGCGTTGCGACCCCCGCGGACGCGGCTCTTATGATGCAGCTCGGCGCGGAGTGCGTGTTCGTGGGTTCGGGCATATTCAAATCGGGCAATCCTTCAAAACGCGCGGCAGCAATAGTCAAGGCAGTCACCAACTACACCGACGCAAAAATGCTCGCCGAGCTTTCGGAGGACCTGGGCGAAGCTATGGTCGGAATAAACGAGCAGGAGATAGAGCTTCTTATGGCGGAGAGAGGAAAGTAATATGAATATAGGAATATTGGCTCTGCAAGGCGCGTTCGAGGAGCACAGGCAAATGCTCTCCCGCCTCGGCGCAGACTCATTTGAGATAAGGCAGGAGCGGGATCTGGACGCCGACTTCGACGGACTTATCATTCCGGGCGGCGAGAGTACCGTGCAGGGAAAGCTGCTTCGGGAGCTAAATCTTTTCGACAAAATCAAGGGGCTTATAACGGATGGGCTGCCCGTGTTCGGCACCTGCGCGGGGCTTATACTGCTCGCAAAGAAAACCGAGAACGACAGCCGCACTCATCTTGCGGTTATGGACATCACAGCCGTGAGAAACGCCTACGGACGGCAGCTCGGCAGCTTTTACACCGAAGAACAGTTCGGAGAAATCGGTAAAATACCGATGACCTTCATTCGCGCGCCCTATATAAGCGAGGTCGGAGCGGGAGTGCAAATTCTCGCCCGCGTCGGCGGCAACATCGTTGCGGCGCGGCAGGGCAACCGGCTGGTTACGGCATTTCACCCCGAGCTTAACGACGACGCCAGGGTGCATAAATTTTTTGTGGAAAATATAGTAAAAAGCCACGCGGCGCAGTCTTAAAAAAGCTCGTATTTCACCTTTATCCTGTCGAACTTCTCCATTATGGGCTTGGCGATGAGCCACAGGAAAACGGCGGTCGAAGCCGCGTGTATCAAATCGAACGGGAAACCGTAAACGTATGACGAAAGCAGAGCCGACAACTGCGGGTACGGCGTGACGAGCAGCACCGACGAGGGGTTTATGATGCCTCCGTAGACCACAAGCACCGAAAGTGCGCCAAAGACGCATATCACTCCTCGTCTGCGCGGCAGTATGCCGCTGTGGAACAACAGTCCCGCAAGTCCGCCGACCAAGCCCATCGCAAACATTTGCCACGGCACCCACGAGCCCTGACCGATAAACATATTCGATATAAACATAGCCACCGCTCCGACGAGAAATCCCGTTTCGCCGCCGAAGCAAATTCCGGCTATTATTACCACTGCGGCGGTCGCCTTGAACTGCGGGAGCATAAAGAACGCACCGCGTCCCGCAACGGCAAGGGCGCAGAACACCGCCGCCGTGACAAGCTCGCGCTCCCGCGGCTTCCCGCCTTCAAACGCAAAAGCGAACGCCGCGAAAGCCTCCGCTATCACTGCAAGGCTTATAAAATAAAATTTTCTGTCATTCAAAAGATATACTCCCGCAAGCACCGTGAGCGGCACGATTATTGCGGCAAGCAGCAGAACGAGCAAATTATGCCCTTTAAAACCGCGGCGGGTTATCGTCGAAACATTTTCGCTTTTAATATTTTTATCAGTATTTTTCCCGCCGTCGGCGGTTTTTTTATTTTCGGAGTCCGATTTTTGCTTCGGAGGGCGCGGCGGTCTGTCCTCTTTTTCGTTTTCGCCGAGAGCGCCGGCTATATCGCGGCAAGTCACCGCGCCGTCTATGATGCCGCGCGCCATTTTCGCGGCGGCGGTGGTATAGTAGCTGTTTTGAGAGAAAAACTTTTTCGGCTCATCCTCCGCGACTATCTCGCCGTCAAAGAAGAGCCCCGCGCGGTCTGCGTACTCGGCGCAAAACTCGGTGTCGTGCGACACCATTATGACGCACGCGCCGTCCGCCTTGAGCCTGTTTAAAATTTCTCCAAACGTGCGCTTGAAGCAGTTGTCCATCCCCTTGGTCGGCTCGTCGAGAATGAGTATCCGCGGCTTTGTAAGAAGAATTTTCGCGAGCGCGGCGCGCTGCTGTTCGCCGCCCGAAAGGTCGTACGGGTGTGAGTTCTCAAGCTCCGAAAGCTCGCACAGCTCCAGCACCGACCGCGCCGACTCCTCCCGCTCGTCCCTCGGAACTTTAAGCTCGGCAAGCATATCGTCAATATCCTCGCGAAGCGTTTTCCCGACGAAAAGCGTCTGCGGGTTCTGCGGTATAACGCCGAGCAAATTTCGATACCGCGCCGTGCGCGGTATTTCGGACAGCTTTTTTCCATCTATAAAGACCGAGCCTCGTATCGGGTTCAAAAGTCCGCCCAGCACCGACGCCGCCGTGGTCTTTCCCGCGCCGTTGCCGCCGAGAAGCGCGTATATTTCACCGCCGCGCACCGAGAGATTTACTCCGCGAAGTACATCGGCGGAATTTTTTTCGTACCTGAACCATACGTTTTTAAGCTCCGCCATAACACCGCCTAAAGCCTGCGGCTTACTCTCCGACACACGGTTTACGTTTCTGTCTTTCACAACGTCGGACAGCCACTCGCGCCCCTCGCGAACGGTTATCGGGCAGCCCTCGCCGCCCGAAGCGACACACGCCCTCGCGGGCGCGGGCATAAGATTTATCAAATCGCCGGGCAGCCCGGGTATTACGTCGGCGGGCTTGCCGAACGCCTCAAGACGCCCGCCGCTGAGCACCGCGAGCTTGTCCGCCATAGGTATCACCGCGTCGGTGTTATGCTCCGAAATTATAACCGTCACGCCAAGCTCCGAGTTTATTCGCTTTACGGTTTCGAGAAACTCAACCGACGCGATAGGGTCAAGGAAAGCGGTCGGCTCGTCCAAAATTAAAACGGACGGGCGCATCGCCATAACAGCCGCCAAATTCAAAAGCTGCACCTGCCCGCCCGACAGTTCGGACACGTCCTTGTGAAACCACGGCTCTATACCGAAAAACGCCGACATCTCCGCGACGCGGGCGCGTATTTCGGGAGTCGGAAGCCCGAGGCTTTCAAGGCCGAACGCCAGCTCGTGCCACACCTTGTCGCACACCACCTGATTTTCGGGATTTTGACCCACAAACCCAATCTCGGCCGCCTGACGGCGCACGTCTGTTTTCGCAAGGCTTTCCCCCTCAAACAAAAGCTCGCCGCTCATCTCGCCCGACGGGGCGGTCGCCGACTTCAAAAGGCGCAAAAGGGTGGTCTTGCCGCTGCCCGACTTGCCGCACAGCACGGTAAACGAGCCGCGCTCAAACGACATATCTATATCCGAGAGCGCGGGCGTTTTTCGTCCGCCGTATGTAAAAGTAAGATTTTTTATCATGTACATATCCATTTGTCAGTTCTCCCCTCTGTGCAGTTCAACAGACGTTTTCATTCCGCATATCAGCGACACGAAAAACGGCGTAAGGCAAAGCGCGAGATACGCCGCCGCAAACGTAAGGCGCGGGGCGGTAAGTTCGGGCGCGGAGAACATCGGAAAATATCCGCACGCCGTCGCGCCGCAAGATACGCCGAATATAACAAGCCCCGCCGCCGCAAAAATAAATATCAAAGCCGCCGCGTCTCTCACAGTAAATTTATATATCGAAAACGCGCTCCGCGGCGACGTGCCGAAGCCTCGGCTTCTCATAGAGTCCGCCGTATCGACCGAATTTTCGAGCGCCCACGTCACCATAATCGAAATAATTTTTACGCCGCGCCGTATTTTAGCGATAAGTCCGCCGTCCGATGCGTCGCAGCCCATTCCCCTTTGCGCGGCGCGGATTTTTCTCATCTGCTTTACAAATCGCGGCACAAACCTGAGCGTCATCGAAATCAAAAGCGAGAGCGACGGTATGAGCCGCCCCGTGAGATAAATCAGCTTGTCCGAGGTCATAACAGTAGTCAGGCAGGAAAACCACAGCACGGTGGCGGCAAGCATAACCGAAGCCGCCGCGCCGTACAAAATCGACTCAAGAGTCAGCGGATTTCCGTTCGGGAAATACGCGAGAACTGTAGCCCCCTTGTGATTAAAAAGCGGATTTATTATTGCCGCAAGAAGCATCATCGGAATTAAAATTTTAAGGATAAAAGAGAGCCTTCCGCGCCCTCCGAGGTACAGCGAATAAGCCGCCGCTCCCAAAAGCGAAACAGCAAGGTATACGGGCGACATAAAAAACATCGAAAATATCAAAACAAACGCGAAATACACAAAATTAACAATCGGATGAAACCGCGAAAACTCGTCCTTTATCATTGTACCGCCTCCGCTCCCGCATCTCTGCCCAAATCACAGGAGTATATCCACTCCACTCTGTCGCCGTTTTTAAGCACATATCTGCTGCAGCCGTAGCCCGGCGAAACGCCGTTGACCTTGTATATCCAGCCCGAAAGCGAGCCGCAGTCAAACTCATAAATATTCGCAATACCCTCGATATAAGCCGAATTGTACGCGGGCGTGTCGACATACTCCATATGTATTTTGTTTGCGCGGGTCTCGCGAAGGAGCAGGTCAAACACCGTCTCGCCCTCGCTAAATTCCACCGCCCGCTCCGCGTAAATCACGCCGTCGCTCGGTATTATGCCCGCCTTTTCGGGAGCGAGCTTGTCACTGTTTGAAAGTATGTTCGCGCAGCTTATCGACATTGTGCAGGTAAGCGGCGCGGCTGTTTCGCTCGGCTCGGCGTTCACCGCAACGGCGCTCTCTGTCGGCGCGGCACTTTCTGTCGGCACCGCACTTTCAGTCGGAGCAGCACTCTCTGTCGGCGCAACACTTTCTGTCGGCACGGCGCTTTCGGTCGGCGTAACGCTCTCTGTCGGCACGGCACTCTCGGTCGGAGTCAAAATCTCGTCGGTCGAAGGCTCCGAGCCGCCGAATACGCCCCACAGCACAAGCACCGCCGACAAAATCGCGGCACATATTGCAATTATTAAAAGTCTTTTGTTTTTCATATCATCATTCCCTGATAAGTTCGACATATTTTTCGTAAGCCGATATTAGATTTTCCCGAAGCTGCATTAGTGTCTTTATGGGCTTTTCCGCGTTGGGGAGCGGAGAGGTCGCGCTCATATTGTAAAGCGAGGTTTTGCCGCCGCGCACACGCTCAAGGTCTGCAAGCGCGTAATACGCCTGCTCCGAAGACATCAGCGAAGCCCCTCCGCCGTGAGTATGCTCGAAGCCGCCGTCCGCGGTGCGGTAGGACAAAAGCGCGTCCGAAACCGTGTTGCCGTTTTTAATAAAGCGGCTGTCATTTACGTCAATACCAAGTTCGCACAGCGCGGTCAGAACCTGAGCGCAGCTCTCCGAGGTTTTGACTCCGCCGCTCGAATATCCGCCGTCCGCGTCCTGAATTTTTGAAAGGCAATCGACCGCCGACGCGACAGCCGCACTTACGTCCGCTCTGTCGGTGTATTTTGAAAGAGCCTGGAGCGCGGTCGCGGTAACGTCGGCGTCGGGAGTGTCGCCCGACAGCGAAAAGCCGCCGTCCGCAAGCCGGAGCGAAAGGATTTCGCTTATATATTCCTCTCTGCCGCCCGAATAGCCGCCGCAGTCCAGCGCAATCAGCGCGTAAATCGCGCCGTTTATGCCCTGTCTGACCGTTTTTTCAGCGTCCGAAAGCGGCGCGGTCAGGTCATACCCCGCGAACGAGCGCGGGTCAACGCCGAGCGCGGTAAGCGCGATTATCACCCTTGAATACTCGGTGTACTTGTTCTCGCTCAAAACGCCGCCGCGCTCCTTAACGTAGTCCTCCGCGCGGGAAAGATAGCCCTCAAAGTAGCCGTCGGGGACAGCCGCGCCGCTTCGCGCAAGCCCCAGAACAGTCCACTCGCCGCCCACCATACCGACGCTCGGCTCGGCAACCGTGTCAACAAGAAACCTTGCGGTATCCGAAAAGTCGCTACTCTCCGCAAACGCGCAGACACACAAATTTAAAATTATAAGCACCAATGCCGTTATTCTTTTAAACAAATTCATATATTTCACCTATTTCAAAACAGCTCGCCGCCGTATTTTTACAAAATGCCGTCTCTGAGAAGCTCGGCGATTATTTTTGAAGCCTCGGCGCGCGTTGCGGTTCCGAGCGGCACGAACATATTTCCGCCCCTGCCGTCTATCGCGCCGATGTTTTTAAGCCTGTACACCGCGTCCTTTGCATAGTCCGCAATCTCGCCGTCGTCCGCAAACTCCGCGCCGCCGACGCTTAAATTTTTCGCGCCGATATATTCAAGATAACGCGAAAGCATAACCGACATATCCTGACGCGTAATATATGAGTCGGGCGCAAATTCGCTCTCCGAAATTCCGTTCACGATTTCGCGCGAAACGCCCCAAACCACATAATGAGAAGCTCGGCGATTATTTTTGAAGCCTCGGCGCGCGTTGCGGTTCCGAGCGGCACGAACATATTTCCGCCCCTGCCGTCTATCGCGCCGATGTTTTTAAGCCTGTACACCGCGTCCTTTGCATAGTCCGCAATCTCGCCGTCGTCCGCAAACTCCGCGCCGCCGACGCTTAAATTTTTCGCGCCGATATATTCAAGATAACGCGAAAGCATAACCGACATATCCTGACGCGTAATATATGAGTCGGGCGCAAATTCGCTCTCCGAAATTCCGTTCACGATTTCGCGCGAAACGCCCCAAACCACATAACCGGCATACCATTCATACGGCGAAACGTCCGAGAACTTATTATCGGGCGAGGGCATTTCGTCTCCGCTGAGCCTTGCAAGAACAGCCAAAAACTCCGCGCGCGTAATCTCGTCGTCGGGCGCGAAAACTCCTTTGCCCTTGCCGTTTATAATCCCGCCGACGCCCGACAGATACTCTATGTATTCCTTCGCCCAATGCCCGTCAATGTCCGAAAATTCAGCATCTTCGGAGACGCTCGGCTCGGTCGTCGGCTTGTCGGACGCGGCGGGTTCTTTCTTTGCCGTACCCGAACCTCCGCCCGACCCTCCGCCGCTCGTACCCGAAGCCGAGGTGTAGTCGTCGCTATAATACCAGTTGACTGAGTCGCCGTTTTTCAAAATATAGTCGTTAAGACCCACGCTCGGCTTTTTGCCGTTCACGGTATAAAGCCAACCCGAATTTTTACCGTTTGTAAACTCCGAGAGGGTAACGCCGTCGGGCGTCGTTATGCTCTTTATATAGTTGTCCTCCAAGCCCGTATATGTATAGCCGTTTGCGTTTAATACCTTTTTAAACGCATCGCCGACCGTTTTGCAATCGTCGAGCGATACCGCCGTGCGGGAAATCCAGGTCGTATATTTCTCGTGTCCGTTCGCGCCGTGCGGGTCGTCGCCCGTAAGCGTAAAGTACGCCGTTCCCACGGATGTGCCGCCCGCGCTTCCTCCGCCCTGACCGCTCACCGTCACGGTCACGGCAAAGTCATCCGAAAGCCTTATCACCAGTGGCTTGCCCGCCGCGTCATACTTCTCGATTTGGAGCTTATGCGCTCCGTTTGTGAGCCTTGACTGCGGTATTGTCACCTCGCCGTTCTCGTCTGTTTTATACTCTGAGGTAAGCTCCTGTCCGTATCCCCACGTCACCGACGCGTCGGCAATCGGCACGGTAATTTCCGCTTCAATCGGGTTTCCGCTCTCGTCCTGCGAATACGAAGTGTACGTCGCCGTAAACCTTATCACTCCGTCCGAGTTTAACCGAGATGTGTCAATCTCGGGATAAAGCATATCATAATCCCCGTAATAAAGCAAGACCTCATCGCCGCCGCTTACCTCCGCATACGAAATGCCGTAATCCGAAAGCCTGCCGTTTATGCGAAACAGCCAGCCGTCATAGCCGCCGAAATGCCCTTCGCGCTCGCCTGCTATCTCGGTTATGTACTTTCCGCCGTAGACGCTGTCCTTCATCTCTATATCGAGCTGACCCGACTCGGCAAGGCTGTTTAAAATGTCCTCCACAGTCGCGCTTCCGTCCGACTTTGCCGACACATATCCGTCAAATATATTTTCGGCCGAGCCCTCTATCCTCAATCTCACCGTGGTGGTCTTTTTAATGCTCGCGGAGTCGGTCAGGTCGTACAGCGAATTTTCGCCGCCCGCAAAGCGCAGGTACGCGTTAAAGCCGCACAGCGCCTGTATCGTGCTCATCTTTGTCGTAAAGCCGTCGGACGGCAAATGCTTAAAGCCGCCGTCCTCGGCGCGGTACGCATACAAGCCCGTTATGACATTTTTTACCGCGCTTGCGGCAAAACCGTTTTCAATATCTGCGGGGTCAATTCCGAGAACCGCCAGCGCAACAAGCACCTGCGCTCCCGTCTCCGAGGTTCCGAAATCACAGCTTTTGTTCATACTGTTTTTGAGGTATCCGAGCGCGTTTTCAACCGCGTCAGCCGCCGCCTCGTTTTCGCTTACATACGGCGCAAGCGCCTGCACCGCCATAGCTGTAACGTCGGCATCGCAGGAGACGTTGTCCTCCAGCCCGAACCCGCCGCTCTCCGCGTTATAATACTTTTCAAGAAGCTCCGAGACAAGCGCCTCCCTCGACCACTTCGCATCGCTCGGCACGTCAAATTTAAGGCTGTCAAGCGCGATAAGCGCCCAGACAGGCTCGTTGCCGCCCTCGGTTATGCGGTCGCTGTTATATAAAAGCGAGGGCAGATTTAAGCCGCGGAAGTTTGAAGCATCCTCGCCCGCCGCGCCGAGCGCAAGTATAACTCGGGCAACCGTGGTGGGCTTTAGCTCGGTCTCGGAGGGCGACTTGTACGCCTGCTCCACCGAATTTAAGTATTCGTCAAGCCCGTTTGCGGCTATGCCGCTTCTGCACAGCGCGAATATATCCCACTCGTCACCGTATGCGTAGCTTTTGCCCGCGTTTAAATCCAAAAGACGGCTCACCGCCGCATCCGACGCGTCCTTTGCGAGCTTTTCGCAGTCAACCGGCGCTTCCTCTTTGCCCGAGGCGACCGTCACCGTAAACTCTATCGGGCTTGGCGAATTTGTGCCGTCAACCGGCGTTCCGGTCACAAAAACCGTTCCCTCCGAAATGCCTGTCAGCTTAAATTTATCGTTTGCTATGCAGTATTCAAGCTCGCTTCTCGTCAGCACGCCGAGACTGTCTCTCGAAATTTCCACCTCGCCGTCCCCCTCAAAGCTCCATACCATATCGGGCTCGGTCACGTGATAGCCCTCCGCGCTCCTCTCGCCGACAAATGTTATCGGCAGGTCTATGCTCTCGTTTTCCTTGACCGTAAATTCATTTTCGGGAACCGAAACATCCGTTATCGGGTTAAAGTACGAAATTTTAACCTTACTCGTTCCGCTCACTTCCTCGGTGAGCTCGGGGTCGGTCGATACCGCCTTAAGAGTAAATTCTCCCGCCCTGTACGGCAGTACGGCGCGCAAAAACGAGGGAATATACTCCGCGACGTCGGGCGCGTCCGAAATAAGCTCCCAGTTATCGCGGTAACTCGCATTGTCAGGCTCGACAACCACCGTTCCCGCGCCGTGAGAGAGCGTCAAGTCCAAAAAGCTGCCGCTTCTTTCGCTGTTCGCGTTGCGCTCGTGAATTACATACTCCCCGCTCGGAGCGGGCGTAATTTTCTCAACCGGAACATACTCCGAGGTTATCTCCGCCGATGCGGACTGCCCCATACCCGACACCGTAACCTTGATTTTGCCCGGCTTTAAAGCATAAAACGTATTTCTTGATGAGAACACGTCGCCCTCGTAGTCGTAATCAAAGAGCAAAGGCTGTGCGTTCCTCCACGTTCCGTCTATTTCTATGCAAACCCCGATCGACGCAACCGCGCTTCCCTCGACGGTATAACTTCCGTCGCCGTTTTCGGAGGTATGCTCTCCGCCTATTGAAATTTTCAACGCGTCGGCGGCAATCTCCGAAACGCTGACCGTAAAGCGGGTAAGCTCCTTTTCATACTGCGTTCCGCTCCACGAGGTTTTGTCATACACGACCACATCTATGCTTCCCGCGCCGTATATGAACAGCTCGCCGTCCTCGCTTACCAGCACATTGTTCGCGCCGCCCGAAACGGTCTGCGGCACCCACGCGGTATCGCAGTCGCAGTCGGGGTACTCAAAGCACCCCGAAGCCGTGCCGACCTGCTCCGCCGCCTCCGCGAGCGAAATATTTATTCCGTCGGTATTCTTAAAGCTTATCGCGTCGCCGCCGTAATAACTCGTATATGAAAGCGTTGCGAAATCCTCGGGCGGAGTAAACGAGCCCTCGTCTCCGAGGTGCGGGAAGCCCTCGTCGCTGAGGGTCCACTCCTTGGAAAACTCATCTCTGCCGCCGTTGAGTATATCTATAACCGTGCGGTCGTAAAACTCGGCGCGGGAAAACGCTCTCAAGTCCCCGCTTATGCTATTGTTTTCACCTATCGCGTCGGTTGCCGTGCTATCGAGCCATACGCAGTTTTTGACCTGCGTATTTTCCTCCGACCTGCCCGCAACCGCGCCGACAAGCCCCTTTGCACTCACCGTTCCCGTAGCACAGCAGTTTATTATTGCGCCGCCCGACACGACCGCGGCGACAAAGCCGCCCGCGTTTTTCGCCGCGTCGTTATAGCCCGTGATTTTAACGTCCGCCTGAGAGAAACAGTTGACTATAACTCCCGCGCACTCAGCCGCGAGCGCGCCGAAATCGTTGGTGTTCGATGCGCTTCCCTTTATTCCGAGGTTCTGCACAACGCCGTTTTCGCCTATTTTGTTCCACAGCGGCTTGTCATTTGAAAGGGTTATCGTGTGCCCGCCGCCGTCCAGCACGCAGTCCATATCATTAAAGTAGCCGAACCACCAATCGTCAGACGTAATTTCAAGGTCATTTTCAAGGCGGTAAAAGCCGCCGCTCGTCATATTTTCAAGCTCCGCGACCGAGGTTATCGGGGTCACGTCCTTATCGCTTAAATCAACGCTTGAAGCCGCCCTCTCGCAAAGACCGTCAACCGCGGCGCGAAGCTCCTCCGCCGCCTTGACTGCCGCCGACTTTTTGGGGCTTGCGCCCGCGTCTATCCCCTCGGCTTTTTCAAGAGCGGTCTTGAACGCGCCGAAGCTCTGCGCGGTGTACAGCTTGCCGAGGTCAACCGCTTTGGCGGCTGAAATTGCCTCCGACAAACGCGCGAGGTCAGCCTCGTCCGCCTCAGGCTCGACTGTTTCACCTCCGCTTTTTCGAGGCGCTAAAACTCCGTCCTCAACGCTCCAGGGCAAATCCCCGTCCGCAAGAACCGAATTGAATAAATCGACGTACTCCTCGGGCGAAAATTCATCAAAAGTGGTCAGAGTCACGTTACTGCCCGTGTCTATCACGGTGTTTGAGGATATGCCCTCCGACATTCCTATTCTGTCCGAGCCTACGCCCACGCAGTTTTCAATCGTACCCTCCGCGAAAAACTGAAAGTTTGCAAGAGTGCCGTAAAGAGGCGCACTGCCGGTATCGAGCTCTCCCGCATAGAGACAACCCGACAGCGTTCCGGTAGCGGCGCTGAAGCTGCCGACAAGTCCCGCCGCATAGTCGGGCAGCCAATCATAGCCGCCCGTACCCGAATATGTAACATCCGCATATGATGCGCAGTTTCTTATCGTGCCGTTGTTTATTACCGCAAAAGAGCCGACGCTGCTCTCCGACGTAACGGTGCCGTCCAAAATCAGATTTTTTATTACCGCACCGTCCTCTACCCTGTCAAAAAGCGGCGTACCGCAAAGCGTCAGGGTGTGACCGTCGCCGTCCAGAATGACTCCCGCGCCGACTTCGGCGGGCGACCAATCCTCCAAAACAATATCGCCCGTGAGCCGGTATTCGCCCGCGCTCATTGAGCTTAGTTCAGCCGCCGAGCCGATTTCGGTCACATCGTCGGCAAACACCGCGCCAGACCCCGACGGGAGCGCGGAAAGCGCAAATATTACAGCAATAAGCCACGCCGCAAGTCGTTTTGTCCTTTGAGTTTTCATTTTTTTGCCTCCTTAAGCATAATAAAAATCTCTCCCGAATTTCGGGAGAGATTTTGCGAAAGCACAACAAAAAAAGCTCGATATCCCCACCCAAAAATCGGTTCATTCCGCCTTCGGACAAGTATCCTGACTTGCGGCATAGCCAAAATCCGCGCCTTCTCATCATATCATATACGACAATGGCGTTATGCGGATTTTGTAACCGCTTACAGTAGGGGTAAGCCTGTGCCGGATTTTCACCGGCTTCCATAATCCGAAGTGATATTTTATTTTCTCAGATTGTATCAGATATTTTTATCCTTGTCAAGCATTTCGAGCGCCTCTTTGTACTTTTCAAACCCGTATGCCTTATTCAAAATGTCTATCATCGCGTTTGCGCTTATTCGCGGCGGCAAATTCAGAATACGCGCCAGAGCGCGACGGCGCGCCGCACTGTCCGCTCCGCCGCTGAGTCCGTCGTCGTAGAAAGTCTGCTTTGTTATCTTCTCGCCGATGGGCGCGCCTTCCGAATTTGCAAAACGGGAGAGAATTTCGGTGAGCCTTGCATCGTCGATGCCCTCGACGCCCAAAATGCCCTCTTTGCCCGCCGTCCTCTTGCGCTTTTCCTTGCCCTCGACGCGCGGAATATATGCGTGCTTGACCTTTTCCTCGCCAAGACACTGTTTTAAATAATTTCGTATGCGAAAGCCCGCGCCGTCCGAGTCGGTGAGAATTATCACGCCTCTGTCCTTCGCGGCAGCACGTATTGAGTTTAAAAGCGCGTCGCTCCTGTATATTTCAAAACCGTCGGTGCAAATTATCGGCGCGTCGGTTATGCGTCTGAGCCGTTCACGGTCAAACCTGCCCTCAACCACAATGACCTCGTTAATGTGAAGCAAAATATCATCTCCTAAGCGAAAAACACTCAATAAAAATATTGAGTGTTTCGGGGAAAATATTTATAAGGATAAAACAGAATGCCTTTATCTTTATTTACATATCAATTATACCATTTAAAGCCCTTTTTGTCAACAATTATTTGATTATTTTTTAACGATTTTCTGCTAAAAATCAAGGGAGCGCACTGCGCTCCCTTTTATATTTATTTTTATTTATTTCTCAAAAACGTAGGAACGTCAATTCCGTCGTCCTCGCTCCAGCGGCTTCTGCGCGGAGCGCTTTCGCTCGATGTTCCTCTCGAGCTCGTCTCGTTTTCGGAGGAGTCCTTCTTGAGGTCGAGATTTGGGAAGGCGTCTCTGCCCGAGAACAGACCTCCGTCATTTTGCTTGTTGTTATTTCCCTCAAAGCCTGTCGCGATAACCGTGATTTGCAGGTCGTCGCCCATAGACTCATCTATAATTGCACCGATAATAATGTTGGAGTCCTCATCGCAAGCGTCGGTAATTTGCTTCGCCGCAGCCTGAACCTCCATAATTCCGAGGTCCTTGCCGCCCGTCACGTTCAGAATAACGCCCTTCGCGCCCTCAAACGTGGTTTCGACAAGCGGACTGTTGATAGCGTTCTTTGCCGCTTCCTCCGCGCGGTTCTCGCCCGACGCAACGCCGATACCCATATGCGCGAGTCCCGTGTTCTTCATAATGGTCTTAACATCCGCAAAGTCAAGGCTGATAAGACCGGGTCTTGAGATGAGGTCCGAAATACCCTGAACGCCCTGTCTCAAAATATCGTCAGCCATCTTAAACGACTCGGTAAGAGGAGTTCTCGACTCCGCAATCTCCAACAGCTTATCGTTGGGGATAACCACAAGCGTATCAACCGCGGCTTTAAGGTTTGCAACGCCTACGGCGCAGTTCTTTTCGCGGGTCTTGCCCTCGAACCAGAACGGCTTTGTAACAATTCCGACCGTAAGTATGCCCATATCCTTGGCAATCTTAGCGACAACGGGAGCCGCGCCGGTACCCGTTCCGCCGCCCATACCGGCAGTTACAAAGACCATATCCGCGCCCTTTAAAGCCGCCTCAATCTCCTCGCGGCTTTCCTCAGCCGCCTTTTCGCCGATTTCGGGCTGCGCTCCCGCGCCGAGACCCTTTGTGAGCTTTTCGCCTATCTGGATTTTCTGAGAAGCGTTTGAAAGGCTGAGGTCCTGCTTGTCCGTATTTATCGCAATAAATTCGACGCACTTAACTCCCGCCTCTATCATTCTGTTAACGGCGTTGTTTCCGCCGCCTCCGACTCCTATAACCTTAATCTGTGCCGGATTGGTGTTCTCGGTATCAAATTCAAACACTGTCCTTTTCCTCCTCCATTATTACTGAATATCGCTGAATATTACAACGAACCGTTTTTTTATCCAAGCGGTGCTTGTCCGTACTCCGAAAACGCAGGACGCGCTCGCCGAGGCGGACAATTCTCCGTGCGTTTCGACATTTTAAAATCATTACAGTTTATTATAACATTATTTTTTTTCATTGTAAATACATAATTTCAAAAAATTTCAAAAATGTTTCAGGAATGTTACAATTCCGTTACAAAACGGCTGATATTTTTTGAAAACTATTCCTTTTGGGGCGCGTTTTCGGAAGTTTCGGAGCCGCCGTTCCTCTTTTGCATATATCTGTCGAGCAGTATATGCCTTATATCCGAGAAATTGTTAAAAATCCTCACTCCGAATACCACCACCGCCGCAAGCGACAAATTTACGCCGAGCTTGTTTCCTATGTATGTCAAAAGTATTGCCAAAGCCGAGTTTGCGAAAAAGCCGCTTATAAAAACGTATATGTTAAACTTTCCCGCAAGCCTCGCGCGAGTACCGCCGAAAACGGTGTCGAGCGCGGCTATAATTCCGACCGCAATATAAATCATCTGGTCGCCGCTCAAGCCGTAAGGTACAAGCAAAGCCGCGGCTACGCCTATCAAAACCGCTATAACCAAAATCATTTTTGCTCCGCCTCCTCTGCCGCCGACGCATATTTAAACGACGTCGCGCCCGTGTACCTTCCTATCTTCACCTTGTCGTCGCGCTTTACCGTGACTTCTATGCCGTAAAGCCCTACCTGGTCTATCGCGCCGCCCGAAATTCTCAGCGCGCTCTCGAGCGTATCGGGGTCGCCTATCGCGCGAATTACGAACGGAGCGGCGCATTTGGTGTTGTTTACGCTGACGGTCGGGCCAGCACATCTTATTTCGCTTGTCGCCGTAATTCGCTCATCGTTCAGCGAGAGAGCCTCCGCGCCCGACGCGCGAAGCTCGTTTAAGAACATCAGAAGCTGGTCGTCGTGGACTATTCCGAAATTTTTGTCCATAACAAAGCCGTCCACGACCCCGCTCTGCACATTTGACGCGTCCTTTAGCTCCACGATTATGCCGCTTCCCTCGACGTCGGTAAGCCCCGCAAACATCTCCGCCCTGCCGAGGTCGGCGCGCAGAAGTTCGTCCGAATTTTGCTCCTGCGCCGAAAGCTGTTGTCTGTAATTCTCGATTTGAGATTTAAGCTCGCTGTTTTCCTCGCTCAGCGAATTGCTCTTGTCCATCGCACTTTTAAGCTCGGACTGAAGCGTGTCTATTCTCGATGAAATCTCGGTTTCTCCCGCCGCGTTGTGCACTCCCTTTATCTGCCAGCATATCGTAAAGCTCAGCACCATAACAACAAACGCCATCGGAAGCTGAAATTTGTACTTCTTGCTCATTCGTCCTCTCCTTCCGCGCCGCCCTCGTCCGTACTTTCGGGACTTTCACTGCTGTTTGGTTCTTCACTGCCTTCGGGGTCTGCGCTGCTTTCGGGATTTTCGCTGCTTTCGGGGTCTGCCGTGGGCTTTTCTTCAGGCTTGTAGCTTCTGACCGACAAGTCCGCGGCACGGTAGTCGAGCGTAACGCTTTCGTATGGCGACAGCTTCTCGTCTATAACCTTTTTAATGAATTTTATTCTGTAATCCAAATCGTCCCCGTCGCCGAGCAAAATCTGCATTCTGTCGCCGAGCATAATTTCCATATTGTTTAAATCCGATGTATCTATACTCGCGGTTTTGCCGAGCAAATCGTTTTCGTCGAGAAGCTCCATAAGATTGAGAGCCATCGCAAACACGGGGTTGCCGTCTGTCGGTATCTGCTCGCCCACCTTCGCTTCCACAATGTCAAACCCCTCAAGCAGCGTGGCATTGTAATCGTCGGGATTTTCAATCATCTCAAGTATTCTGCCGTCCATACTTATCAGAGCGAACCCCTCGTTACAGCTAACGCACGCCACACTCTGCGCCTCGCCGAATACGATTTTTATTTTGTTGGGGAAAACGCGGCGCGCCTCCGCACTCTTGGCATACGGTATCGACATTATCGCCTTCTCTACCTTGGATATGTCTGTCGCAAAAATATTTTTTCCGATTTGAATACCGCTCGCCGCGATTATTTCGTCGTCCGAGATTTTATGCTCGCTGTAAATATCCGAGCGCACTATAACCACTCCGCTTATATTGAAAAACGGAGCGAAAAATATGAACGCGGCAATACCGAGCAGTACCGCAAGTATCGCAAATATTTGCAGTCTGCGCTTTAACGCCCTTTTTCTTCTCGCCTGATTTTGGCTCGTTCTCGTTTGTTTCAAAGCTATCCTTCCTTTTTTCTGCTTTTCCTGCGTTTACTCCGACGCCCTGATTATATCTCCGCCCAAGCGCGAAAACGCGCTCTCTATACTCTCGTATCCGCGGTCTATATGTGAAACTCCGCAAATCTCGCTCTGTCCGCGCGCCGCAAGAGCCGCCACCGTGAGCGCCGCGCCGCCGCGCAAATCCGCCGCCGTAACGGGAGCGCCGAGCAGACCGCCGTTTCCGTGTACCACCGCGACGCGTCCATCAATTTTAATGTCCGCGCCCATACGCAAAAGCTCGCCCGCGTGCTTAAAGCGATTTTCAAATATGGTTTCGATAAACATTGTCGTACCCGCCGCCATACACATAGCCGCCATAAACGGAGCTTGTATATCGGTCGGAAAGCCCGGATAGGGCAGTGTCTTTATCCTGTCTATCGAAAAGAGATGTTCGCCGCGCTTTATTCTGAGCGTGTCGCCTCTTACGTCTATTTCACAGCCCGCGTCCTCAAGCATTGAGATAACTATTCCTATATGCTCCGCGCACACATTTTCAAGCAAAACGTCTCCGCCGCACGCCGCCGCCGCGCACATATATGTTGCCGCGGCTATTCGGTCGGGTATTATACGGTGCTGTGCCGCGCGGAGCTTTTTAACTCCGCGTATCACTATCTCCTCTGTTCCCGCGCCCGAAACGTCCGCGCCGATAGCGTTTAAAAACCTTTGCAGGTCTGCGATTTCGGGCTCTCGCGCCGCATTTGAAATTACGGTAGTGCCGTTCGCGGTCGCGCTGAGAAGCATTATATTTTCGGTAGCCCCCACGCTGGGCAGGAGCAGGTTTATCCTCTGCGGCTTTATATCGTCTACGCCGCACTTTATGTGTCCGTGCAGCTCGGTTATCTTAACTCCCATCTGGCGGAACGCCTTAAGATGCAGGTCTATCGGTCTTGCGCCCAGCTCGCATCCGCCGGGATAGCTTATGTCGGCGCGGCGCATACGCGCGATTATCGCACCGAGAAACATAACCGACGAGCGCATTTCCCGCATAAGATGGTCGGGTATCTCAAACCGACATATATTTCTTGTATCTATGTACGCCGTGCGCTCATCCTTATCATATTTTACACTTCCGCCAAGGCACTCTATTATTTTAAACGCGCTTTTCACGTCCGAAAGGTCGGGACAATCGCGTATCACACATTCATCCTCACAAAGAATTGTGGCGGCGAGTATCGGCAGAACCGAATTTTTTGCGCCGTGGACGCGTATCCTCCCGTCCAGCCGCCTGCCGCCGTTTACAATCAGTTTATCCAAGTAACACACCTCCGAAATTGCCGCAAGCAATATGTATAATAAATATATATACATATTATGCCGCAACCGAAAAGTGTGTTCTATATCAACTCCTTCATAACGTCATAAATACGTTCGGCAGCATTTTTTATTCCGAGTTTTTCGGACGAGGCTCTCATTTTCAGGAGCGTTTCCCTGTCCTTCAAAATCCCGTCTATCGCCGCGCCGAGCGACTCCGCCGAGAGCTTATCCTCGGTCACTATGACCGCCGCTCCCGCCTTTTCCATCGCCCGCGCGTTATACATCTGATGATTTCCCGCCACATACGGCGAGGGTACAAGCACGGCGGGCTTCCCGACCGCCGTCAGCTCGCTTATCGTACTTCCTGCGCGGGACACCACCAAATCGGCGGCGTTCAGCGCAATATCCATATCATATATATATTCCGTGACCTGTATATCCGGATACTTTTCAAGGTCAAGCCCGTTTGACTTTATCCTCTCCATAACCGAGTTATACTGATTATTTTTTCCCGTTCCCATTAAAATCCGATACTCTCCGCGCTCCGCCTCCCGACATATCCAATCGGCAACGGCGGCGTTGAAGTCGCGCGCGCCCAGGCTTCCGCCAAACGCGAGTATAAGCGGTCGGTCGTCAAGCCCCATTTTGCGTCTCGCCTCAAACGCGCTCGTCGACAGTATCGACGGACGCACGGGATTGCCCGTAACCACAATTTTCCCGTGTTTCTTTATGTACTCCTGCGCCCCGTCAATTCCGAGGGCTACCGTGTCGGCAAACCGAGCCAGTATTCGCGTCGTGACCCCGGGAAAGCCGTTCGACTCGTGTATCACCGTCGGCACCTTGAGCCGAGCCGCCGCATATACCACGGGTCCCGACACATATCCGCCCGTGCCGAGAACAACATCGGGCTTAAAGCGTTTGATTATTTTCTTTGAGTTTCGTATGCTGAGCGGCAGTTCGATAAAATTTTTGAAGTTCTGAAGCTCAAACCGCCTTTCAAAGCCGTGTATCTTTATGTATTCTATGTCGTAGCCGCGTCGGGGAACAAAATCGCTTTCCATTCCGTCCCGCGTGCCGACAAACAAAATTTCGCAGTCCTTATCTCGAGAACGCGCAAAGTCCGCAACCGCTATCGCGGGGTTGACGTGACCTGCCGTACCTCCGCCCGCAAACAATATCCTCATAAAAATCTCCTATCTCCGCTTCGCCGCCCAATATAGACAGACGGCGTTATTTGATAAAGACACGCTTTAAATCGGTTTTGTGTAGCGCGATATACTGAGCAGTATTCCGACCTCTATGAAGTTAAACAGCAAAGCCGTGCCGCCGTAGCTGAAAAACGGAAGCGGTATGCCCGTAACCGGCATCGACGAGGTGACGACCGCAATGTTTAATATTACCTGAATTGCAATCATAGAGGTGATGCCCGCCGCGGTAAGCGTACCGAACAGGTCAGGCGCGTGCCTTGCAATTTTTATGCCCCTGTAAATAAACATTATGAACAGCACTATTACCAATATAACGCCGATAAGACCCAGCTCCTCGGCAAGAATTGAAAATATGAAATCGTTTTGAGGCTCGGGGATAAACAAGAATTTCTGACGGCTCTTGCCGAGACCCAGCCCCAGTATGCCGCCCGAGCCTATGGCATAGAGCGACTGAATTATCTGATAGCCCGTACCCTGAGTGTCAGACCACGGGTCCAAAAACGTGAACACGCGCTGAAGTACATAAGGCTGAACTATTACCAAAGCGACCGCACCGACAAGCAGCGGTATCGCGAGTCCCACAAAATGCTTTATCTTCGCGCCCGCCGCAATCAGAATAACTCCCGACGTGAGCGTTATTATGAGCACGCAGCTGTTGTGCGGCTCGAGTATTATAAGACCGTCGAACAAGCCCACGACCAGAAGATACGGAAGCAGACCGTGCGTAAAAGATTTCAGACGGACGTAATTTTTTGAGAGGCTGTGCGAAAGCAGAAGTATCACTCCGAGCTTTGCCGCCTCGTCCGCCTGAAACGTGGTTATTCCGAGGTTTATCCAGCGGCGCGCGCCGTTTAGCTTAATTCCTATGCCGGGTATAAGCACCGCGACCAAAAGCAAAAGGCAAACCGCGGTAATCAAAATTATATGCTTGCTCAGATTTTTGTAATCATAGAAAATCATAAACGCCATAGCGACCATGCCTACAATCGCCCATATAAACTGATACTTGAAATAGTACGCGCTGTCGCCCTTTTGATATATGTATGCGGACGGACTGCTCGCGCTGTACACCATTATAAGCCCGAACGCCAAAAGCGCTATTGCGATAGCCAAAAGCTGATAGTCCATCGCGTGCGCTCTGTTCAATGCGGGTGTATTTTTATCATTTGCCTTTTTTTCTTTTACACGGAACGCATATGCACGAGCCATATAATATCCTCCTGTATTTTAAAGTATAGCCAAATACGCGACGGCGCAAAGTGCCGCGGTTATAAAGGTAAACACCGCGACCACCTTCCTCTCGCTCCAGCCGCACATCTCAAAATGATGGTGCAAGGGGCTCATCTTAAACACTCTTTTGCCCGTCTTTTTGTAGACGGTCACCTGAATTATAACCGAAAGCGTTTCGCAGATATACACGAAGCCGACCAAAATCAATATGAGCGGATTTCCGAGCACGACAGCCATAGAAGCGACCGCGCCGCCCAGGAAAAGGGAGCCGGTGTCACCCATAAAAACCTTCGCGGGATATTTGTTGTAGAGTAAAAATCCCAGCAGTCCGCCGAAAAGAGCCGCCGCAAAGGACGCCGCGCCCGCGTATGTCTCCGGCGCCCCGCTAAATTCGGAGGGCAGACTCGCGGCAAACATAAACGCCGCACAGAAAAACAGCGAAACTATCGCCGTGACCGATGACGCCAAGCCGTCAAGCCCGTCGGTCAAATTTACGCTGTTGACGCCGCCGAGCATAACAAACAGCACAAGCGGAATATAAAAAACTCCGAGGCTCAGCGTTTTATCGGTAAACGGAATAAAAATCTCGCTCTTCATCGGAGCGTAAAAATACGCCCACACCGTAAACAGCACAGCCACGACAGCCTGCGCGAGAAACTTCTGTTTTTCGTTAAGTCCCAAGTTCCTCTTTTTTACAACCTTTATGTAGTCGTCGATAAATCCGACCGCGCCGAAGCCGAGAGAGGTCAGCAAAACCGCCGCCGCCTGCGAAAAGTCGGCATTACCTCCGCCGAACAGACCTACGCAGCTTTGCAGAATAACGGTAATGATTATTGCCGCGATAAATATAATTCCTCCCATTGTCGGCGTACCCGACTTATTTTTGTGCCACGACGGACCTACCTCGCGTATTTCCTGCCCGAATTTCAACCTGCGGAGCATCGGTATAAAAATCACTCCGAAAAGCGCAGCAAGCACAAATGCCGCCGCCGCACATAAAATTAAAGCTGTCATTTGAATTTCTCCTTAAACATTACTTAAAAACTCGTCTATTTCTTCAAACGCCATACCCCGTGACGCCTTTATCAATATGCAGTCGCCGTCCTTTATTATTTCGGGGAGCTTTTCCTTTGCGGCGGCTTTGCTCTCAAACACATACGTTTCGGATACGTCAAAGCCGCTCTCCACCGCTCCCTCGGCAATATACTTCGCGTTTTCGCCTATGGTCACGAGGCAGTCGACGCCGTGCGAGAAAACCTCTCCGCCCACATCTCTGTGAAGCTCGCGCGAGAAGTTACCCATTTCGAGCATATCGCCCAAAATCGCGACCTTTCTGCCCGTCGAGGCGGACGCAAGCACGTCAAGTCCGGAGCGCATAGACTCCGGACTTGCGTTATAGTAGTCCTTTATGATTGTAAATCTGCCAAGCTCGGTTATGTTCTGACGCATTGCGCCGGGCGTAAACTCCTTTATCCCCTTGACGATTTTTTCCATAGGCACGTTGTATCTTATTCCCACCAAAATCGCCGCAAGCGCGTTGTAAACGTGGTGAATACCGGGGACGTTTATCGTCACTGTCCACTTTTTGCCGTCAAGGTTAATATCAAAATCCGTGCTGTCCGAATACTGCTTTACATTTCGCGCCGATATGTCGCAGCTGTCGTTTTCGATGCCGTAGAACACTGTCTCGCAGTCCAAAACGCCGTTGAGAGTCGCGAGCATATCGTCGTCGCCGTTTAAAATTACCTCTCCGTCGGGAGACAAGCCCTCCAGAATTTCGAGCTTCGCCTTCATAATATTTTCCCGACTTCCCAGATTTTCAATATGAGAGTGACCTATATTGGTTATGACCGCCGTATCGGGCTGAGCTATTTTCGTGAGCCGGCTTATCTCGCCGAACGCGCTCATTCCAAGCTCCAAAACCATAATGTCGTCTTCGCTCGTAAGGTCGAAAACCGTCAGCGGCAGACCTATTTCGTTATTGAAGTTGCCCTGAGTCTTATGCGTCTTGAATTTCTGGCACAGCACCGACGCAATCATATCCTTGGTGCTGGTTTTGCCCACGCTTCCGGTAACCGCAACCACCGAAATATCAAAGCAGTCGCGATACGCCGCCGCTATTGCTCCGAGCGCCGCCGTGCAGTCATCCACCTCGAGCACCGGCATATTGCCGTAGTCTCCGCCGCGCTCCGCGACACAGCATACCGCGCCGCTCTCGACCGCCTGCCTTATAAAGCGGTGTCCGTTTGTGTGATTGCCTTTGAGCGCAACAAACACAGTGCCGTCGCCCACGCTTCGGCTGTCCTTTGAAACGCTTTTTACTATCTCGTCCTCCGCACAGTTTTTAAGCGTACCGCCGCACGCCGCCGCTATCTGCTTTAATGTAAGCCGCCATTCCATAAATACCGTCCTCTTTTCTTTTTCAAATCACAGTACCGAAAAATATCAAAATATCAGTTCATCTCCGTTTTGGTGAGCTTTGTCACGATTTCACGCTCGTCAAAGTCTATCGTCCTGTCCTTTAATATCTGATATGTCTCGTGTCCCTTTCCCGCAAGCAGTATTATGTCGTCCTTCTCCGCATGGTCAAGCGCGTACTCGATAGCCTCAAATCTCTTTTCTATCACCACATATTCACAGTCTGTCTCGCGCATACCTACCAAAATGTCATTTATAATATCAATCGGCTCCTCGCTTCGGGGATTGTCGCTCGTGACGACGCAAAAGTCGGACAGCTCGCCCGCTATCTTGCCCATCTTCGGGCGCTTGGTCCTGTCACGGTCGCCGCCGCAGCCGAACACGGTTATTATCCTGCCCTTTGCGAAGCCGCGTATCGTCGTTATAACATTCAAAAGTCCGTCGGGAGTGTGCGCGTAGTCGATTATTACGGTGTAGTCGGTGTCGGTCTTTACAACCTCAACTCTGCCCTTTACTCCCTCGGCGTATTTAAGCGCGTCTATCGCCTTTCTCGGCTCCACGCCCGCCGCGATACAGCAGCCGAGCGCGGTCAGCGCGTTGTAAACCGAAAATTCTCCGGGTATTCCTATTTTGCACTTGTAGCCGCAATCGTCATAGAAAACGTCGAACGACGCGCCCTCGGCGTGAAGCGATATGTTGTCCGCTTTTATGTCGCACTTGTTCTTTATGCCGAAAGTCAGCACCTTTTCGGCACTCGTCGCATCCAGTATAGCCTCTGAGTGTTCGTCGTCGGTATTGACGACAGCCGCGTGGCACATTTTAAACAGCTTCGCCTTGGCTTCGGTATAGCTTTCCATCGTCTTATGAAAATCGAGATGGTCCTGCGTTATGTTGGTGAACGCGGCTATGTCAAACTCACACGCCGCCACCCTTTCGAGCGCGAGCGAGTGGGAGGACACCTCCATAACCACATAGTCCGCTCCGAAGTCCGCCATTTTCTTAAAAAGCTGCATAAGCTCTATCGAGTCGGGCGTGGTGTGCTTTGCCGGAATTACCTCGTTGCCGATTATATTCTGATTTGTGCCTATCAGCCCTACAGTCTTTCCCTGCGACTCCAAAATGGACTTTATAAGGTATGTCGATGTGGTCTTTCCGTTGGTTCCGGTCACGCCTATCAGCTTGAAGCGTTTGAAAGGATAGTCGTAGAACGCCGCCGCAAGCTGTGCGGTGGCAAGACGGGTGTCCTTTACCATAACCACCGGCACTTCCAAATCGGGCAGTTCCTTTTCCGCAACGACCGCCACCGCGCCCGCCTCCACGGCGTCCGCGGCGAACTTATGTCCGTCCGTCTTAAAGCCCGAAACGCAAATGAAAATATTACCCGCCGCAACCTCCTTAGAGTTGAACGTAAGTCCCGAAACCTTTACCTTTCCTCCGCCGATTACTTCCTCGACGTCCACATTTTCAAGAAGTTTTCCAAGCGTCACAGCTATATTCCTCCTCACTCCCGAAGGCGCCGCCCTCGGTAAGCTCTGTATTTAATCCACTATTTCGGTATATGTAAAGTCGAGCGTCACAATGGTGCCCGGCTCCACCTCCGCGCCGCCGCTGGGCGACTGCTCGGAGCATACCGCGATACCGCTTTGCCCGAGCGCGGCTCCGTTTATACGCACGTTAAGCCCCGCGTCGGTAAGCGCGCGGTTTGCCGCAGATGCGGTCATTCCCGTAACGTCCGGCACCACCGCCGACTTTTTCGCGACCTCATCTCCCGTATATGCAACGACTCTCGTGTTTTTGGATACCTTCGCATATGCCTTGGGTATCTGGTCGGTGACCGTTTCGCCGTCCCCGATAAACCTTACGGTGAGTCCCTGCTCGCTCAGAGCCGCTTCCGCGTCCTTGCGCGACATATCCGCGAGAGCAGGAACCGAAATATCTATGTTTTGAAGCTCCTCCTCGGTGTATTCGGGTTCAACGCCGAGATAGCGCAGCGTCTCGGACAAAATATTCTTTACTACCGGCGCGGCGATTTGACCGCCGTAGTACGTCTTGCCGACGGGCGGCTGATCAAGCATTACCAGGCACGCCACCTGCGGGTCGTCCGCGGGTGCAATTCCGATAAACGACGCGATATATTTTCTGCTTCCTCTGGGCAGCTTCTCCGACGTACCCGTCTTGCCCGCGACGCGGTAGCCCGCGAGGTACGCGTTCTTGCCGCCGCCCTTTGTAACGACAGACTCAAGCACACTGCAAACCGTTTTCGCCGTTTTCTCCGAAACTATCTGACGCACGAACTCGGGCTCGATGGTCTTAATGGTGTTGCAGTCGTTGTCCACTATTTTCTTTACAAGATGCGGCTTATACATCTTTCCGCCGTTTCCGAGCGCGGATGCAAGCGTTATCATCTGAAGCGGTGTGACCTGGAAGCCCTGTCCGAACGATGAGGTTGCAAGCTCGGTTATATTAAATCTGTCATCATCAAAGAACAAGCCCGACGACTCGCCCGGGAGTTCAATTCCCGTCTTGCTTCGGAAGCCGAACCACTCCACGTACTTTTTAAATCTTTCTCCGCCGATTTTCTGTCCGACGGCTATAAACACGGGGTTGCACGAATTTTGCACGCCCTCGGCGAACGTCTGCGAGCCGTGTCCGTTCCTGTTTGCACAGCTTATCTCGTGGTCTGCCACCTTGACCGAGCCGCCGCAATAGAACTTGTCGTCGAGGCTTACCACGTTGTCCTCGAGCGCCATAGCCGCAACAGCCATTTTAAAGGTCGAACCGGGCTCATACGAATCGACTACCGCCTTATTTCGCCTTATGGGCGCAAGCGCCTCGGAAAGACGGTTGTTATACTCCGCGCCCGACAAATTCTTCAGCTCGTCCTCAATGCCGGGGTTCTGCTCCTTTACGGCGTCGGTTATCGCAAACGGCTCGTTGAGGTCGTAGTCTGGCTTGGTCGCCATAGCGAGTATCTCGCCCGTCTTTACGTCCATAACTATTGCCGCCGCGCCCTCTTCAAGACTGTTTTCTATTCTCGCGTTCTCAAGATGCTTTTCGACGAAGTGCTGAATTACCTCGTCGATTGTCAGCACAACGCTTCCGCCGTCCTCGGCGGCGATGTACTGCTCATAGGTGTCGGGCATCTGAAGTCCGCCGGGTTCAAGCGCGGAAACCACGCGTCCCGACGTTCCCGAGAGTACGTCGTCGTACACCATCTCGATGCCTTCAAGACCCTGATTGTCGTTTCCGACAAATCCGATAACGTGAGACGCAAAGTTGTTGTAGGGATAATATCGCTTAACGTCCTCGACGAAGCTCACGCCGCTTATCTTATTGTTGTTCACATATTCGCGTATTATGTCCGCCTTGGACTTATCCACCTTGCGCTTTATATATTCAAAATTGGATTGCTTTTGGAACTTTTCCTTGACGGACTCCACATCCATATCGAGTGCGTCCGCCATAACCTGCGCCAACTCGTCCGTGTTCTCATTCTTTCTCACGTTCGCGGGCGTAATACTTATCGTTTCGACCGTCACGTTGCTCGCCAGCGGCTTTAAATTGCGGTCGTAAATTTTTCCGCGCTTTGCCGCCACCTCGCTGTCGCTGGTCTGCTGTTCTATCGCCGCACGCGAATATTCACTGCCCCTCACTATTTGTATCCACGCGGTGCGCACTATCAAAAGGGAGAGCAGAAGGGTAAACAAAACAAGAAAAAACGCAAGTCGTTTGTCCTGTTTTGCGTTTATGTCTTTTTTTACATTTTTTCCCGGTGGCATACAGTAAAACGCCTCCTTTCCCAAGCGAAAACCGCTCGGAGCTTTTTATAATAAAAAGGCGGGAAAGCATACTCCCGCTTATAAGAGTGATTGACCGATTTATTTTTGATTTATTCAAGCAAGACCGAAAGCGTCTTATTTAGTTATATTTATTCAAGACGCGGTTTATTCTTAATCTTAGTCTTATTCTCACTTTATCATATCAATGGCGCGGATTATACTGCCGCTCGCTCCCGAGATACCGCCCGTCTTTGCTTCGCTCTCGGTACTCTCGCCGTAGTCGTCGCCGTTCATATCAACATAGAATATCTGGTTGCGGTCGGGGCGCACCATACCGAGGTCCTCCTCGGCGCGCTTTTCGAGACTTTCAAGGTCTATCGACTTGTCTATTTTCGACTGAAGCTCCTGCGCACTGCCGCTCAGACCGGTGTACGTATTCTGAAGCTCGTTGATTTTCGCACCCGTCTCGCTTATCATAACGTATCTGTAAATCATAAATATCGCAAGCACAAAGACAATCGCGCACTTTGCGAAGGTCTTGAGCTTTCCCTTGCGCGCGGCGCGTTTTTTTGCGGCGGATACGCGCGCGGGGCGTTTCGACACCGCCTGTTCTCTGCGTACCGCAGGGGCGGAAGCCGTCCTGCGCGGCGCATATGTCGGAGCGGCCGTTCTCATACGCGGCTCCGCTGTTCTCATACGGGGCTGTGTTCCGCTCACGCGCGGTCGGGCATAACCGACGTCAGACGGCGGAACCCTATATGCGCTTCGGCTGCGCGTATATGTTCTGTTATACCGCTCGTAATCGGGCTCATACGCATTATTCGATTTGTAGTTCGTAGCCGGCATCACCCGCACCCCTTTCGTTTTAAAGCTTTATCGCCGCCCTCAGCTTCGCGCTGTGCGACCTGTTGTTCCTTTCAAGCTCGTCCGCCCGCGCTGTCACGGGCTTTTTGAACGCCAATTTTATCTTAGGCACGTTACCGCACACGCACACCGGGAAGTCCTTGGGGCAGGTACACCCGGCGGCAAGCGCCGAAAACGTGTTTTTTACAATTCTGTCCTCCAGAGAGTGGAAGGTTATAACCGCAAGCACTCCGCCGGGCTTCAGCACGTCAACAAAGTCGCGGAGCGCACCCTCCAAAATTTCAAGCTCGCGGTTGACCTCAATCCTTATCGCCTGATACGTCCGCTTTGACGGATGCTTGTCCGCCGCAGCGGGATAAGCCGCGCGTATTATGTCGTTAAGCTCAAATGTCGTCTCTATCGGGTGTTTTTCCCGCTCCCGCACTATCCGCTCCGCTATACGCTTGGCGAAGCGTTCCTCGCCGTACTCGTATATGATGCGGGTAAGCTCGCCCAAATCGTAGCCGTTTACGACCTCGTAAGCCGAGAGCGCGTCGCCGCGGTCCATACGCATATCCAGCCGCGCGTTATACTTGTAGCTGAAACCGCGCTCGCCCTCGTCAAGCTGATACGATGAAACGCCGAGGTCTAAAATCGCTCCGTCGATTTTTTCAATTCCAAGCTCGGATAAAATCCGCTTTATATTCTTAAAGTTGTCGTGTACCGTTTTTATATCAACAGATTTTTTGTATTTTTCAAGCCGTCCTTCGGCGGCGGCAATCGCGTCCGTGTCGCGGTCAATGCCTATCAGTCTGCCGCCCGACAAATCCGAAAGCCTTTCGCAGATGAGAGCCGAGTGACCGCCTCCGCCGAGAGTGCCGTCAACATATATGCCGCCCTGCCTGACGTTTAAGAGATCTACGCTTTCGTTGAGCAGAACCGAAATGTGCTTAAACTCCACCGCGTCCACCTACATCTCTATGTCTTCCATCGCGGCGGCAAACTCCTCCGGCGACAGAATTTCACTCTGCTTGTAGCTCTCCCACTTATCCTTGTCCCAAATTTCCGCCTTGTTTGAAACGCCCACCGCAACAACGTCGCGCGTGAGCCCCGCGTACTCGCGAAATCTCGACGGAATTACAAATCTGCCCTGCGAGTCCGCCTCGCACCTTTCGGACTGAGAGAAAACCGTCCTCTGCAAGGCTCTCGTCTTAGCGGGATTTTGCGCGAGCAAAAAGGCGCAGTATGCCTCCCACTCCTTTTCGGAGCGAAGCTCCAGACAGCCGTCCAGACCGACAGACAGCACAAAAGCCTCGCCTAAGTCAAGCCTGAACTTAGACGGTATAATAAGCCTGCCCTTGGCGTCAATACTGTGTGAATACTCGCCTATGAGCATCGTGCTGCCTCCTCTCCCGCGTTTTTCAAAATTTTGCTCCACTTTGTGGAATTTTATGGGATATTCCTCCACACAAAGATTTTACTACACTTTTTTCATCTTTGCAATACCCTTTTTTAAAAAAATTAAAATTTTATTAAAAAACAGTGATTTTTCTTTAATTTTTAAGCAAACAATACAAAAACGGCAGGGAAAATCCCTGCCGTCTGACTGTATTTTTATGCAAATTGCGCGAAATACGCGGACATTTTATATTTATTTAAATTTTTATTCGACCACGTTTACGGAAATCGGAGTGCTTCGAGTACCCTCGCCCTTGTCGTTGTACGCGACCGCCGAAATATAGTGTACTCCGGCAGCATTTATTTTGATGTCCGCAGCCGCGCTCGCGCCTGTATATGTGCCGATACGAACGTCGTTGTCGTAAATATCTATTTGGGTTATCTCGGTTCCGCTCTGCGCCTCCGCTTCCGCGCTCACACTAAAAGCCTCCCCGACATTGACCCTTGACGCGCCGACGTTCAACTTGACCGTCGGGTTTGTCGGGTTTGACTGCTGCTCAGTCCAATCGTTTACATACGCCTCTATCCAGGTGTATCCCATCCACTTGCCGTATGTCACCACATCGCTTTCCGCGCTGTCTCCCATTCCGTTTGCTTCTTTCCACTCCTTGGGAATTTCAAACGTGCGGTAAACAGGCTCATACTGCATTACGCCGCCAACCTCGGAGGCATTGTCAATTATCCTGCCGGTGCCGTTTATGACATCATTTATTACTCTCGCGTCAGTCTCGTCTCGCCTCGGAAGCGACGCGCCGACGTGCGACAAAAGCGTCGCGTAAGTCTCCTCCGCCGTTTCTTCGGGAATGTTATAGGTCATTTCAACCGGCTCGTCGAGGAACACCATACCCTTATCCGAGTTTATTCTAACTCCCTTGGTGTTGTCGTTTGTTATCTCGGCGTTGCCCTCCAGAACATTACCTTTCATATAGAAGTATGACGGATACTCCTTGGGCGACGAGGCGTCAAACAATCTTGTGCGAAGCCTGCTTGCGGTCGCCGCGCCCGCTTTATAATAATTGTTGACCCAATTCACCTTTGTGTCCCTCTCGTTATAACTTCCGTCGGTAGCAACAGACTCGCCGCCGTATGCCGAATTTGTTTCGCCCCAATTATAGATTATATTGTTTCTCACATCGGTACCCTGAAGCTGTCTGTCAAGACGCGGCGCGCGGCTGTCGTGAGTCGCCATAAGATTGTGGTGATACGAGCTGTTAGTGCCTCCCCATATTCCGCCGTAGCCGTGGTTGCCCTTTTGGTGTCCCGCGTTTCTCAGACTTTCGGAGCTTATGCAATTTTGAACCGTGACGTTTTTGTTGCTGTAAAACGTCAGGCACTCATCAATACTGTAGCTTGTCGAGCAATGGTCTATTATGCCGTCTTGAAGCTGACCGCCGAAAGCGTCACATTCCAGCCCATTTATAAAGGTCGGGCGTATTCTGAGGTACCGTATAATATTCTCATAGAGACCTGCACCGACATTTGCTCCCGTAATGGTTATACCGTCGCCGGGCGCGGTCTGACCGAGAATTGTAACATTTCCCGATATATCAACGCTTTTTGTCAGATTTATTGTTCCTCCCACGTCAAACACAACAACTCTTCCGTGCTTCGAAACAGCGTCGCGGAATGAGCCCTCGCCGCTGTCGTTTAAATTGGTAACATGGTAAACCTCGCGTCGGCTCGCCGAATACGCTCTCGCTCCTTTGGCGTACTTACCGCCGCCCTCCGCGCCCGGAAACGCGGGCGGAGTTTCCACATCAGGGTCACTCGGTACAGGCGTAACAGTCGGTGTCGGCGTGGGGGTTATAGTTGGTGTTGGCGTGGGCGTAACAGTTGGTGTCGGGGTTGGATCATTAGACGGGCTCGGACTCGGTGACGCACTCGGCTTAATATCAACGTCATAGTGTACCTCTGCATTTGGGAAATATTCTGTATAAGGCATGGTAAAAGACCAAAGCCTATCCCAATTTTCGCTTGTGCCGCCATAATATATGTCTTTCAAGTCATCACAAATGTATCCAAATGACCGTGAGCTTATTGAAGTAACATTTGATGGAATTGTGAGTGATGTCAAATTCCTTAAATCAAAAAGACCATATTGTTCAACTGCTGTTACAGTGTCCGGAATAACAAATTCCGTATTGGGGTTTTTTGCGGGACGCGACAAAAGTTTTGTTACGGCTTTATTATATAGCACGCCGTCAATATCCGTATATACAGTATTGTTTTTATCGACATAAAAATTTTCAAGAGCCCTGCACTGATAAAAATTATTGTCGCCGTTTACCTCGGTAAGACTTGCCGGTATATACATTTCCCGCAGATTATAGGTGCTGACTATGGCAGCCTCGTCAAGAGTTTTAACGGTATCGGGAATTCTGTATTCCGCGCTCTCTTTTGCGGCGGGGTAAAGCATCAAATTTGTTTTATCTTTATTGTAAAGGACCCCGTCCACCGAACAATATGCGGTATTGTTCGCATCAACTGAAATCTCACGCAAATCAGAACCCGAAATTACGGGAGTACCTATTCTTGTTACCGACGCGGGAATTGAAAATTCCGTAAGCGCATTACAACTGTAAAAAGCCCGTAACCCTATTGCTTCAAGTGCATTTGGAAGTTCAACACTGTTTAAAGCCGAGCAACGGTAAAAAGCATAACTGCCAATGCTTGTTACGCTTTCAGGTATCGTAACAGATGTAATGGACTCACATCTTGTAAACGCATAATTGTCGATACTTGTTATACCCTCCGGGATTATTATTTCGGTTATTTGCTCCGGATTTGCGAATATGCTTTTTGAACTGCTTCTTCCCTTGATTGATTTAACCGTATATCCGCCTATCTGTGCAGGTATCTTAACAACGGCGTCCGAGCCGCTGTAACCCGTTATTGTCGCGTTTTCACCGCTCACATTATACGTTCAATCGCCCGAAGTAGCCGAAACCTCTACGGCGGGCTCATCATCCGGCATATTTGTCGGCTCGGCATACGTCGGTACAAGCAAAAGACACGCGACCATAATAATTGCCAATAAAATACCTGTGAATTTTTTCATAAATTTTATCCCTTCTTTTATAAAAATTTTCCGCAAATTACGGTTTGCGCGCCGCCTCTCCTTTCCGAAAACTCGCGCGAACAAAAATGTGGTAATATTATTATACCATATATTTGCAGGAGGCGAAAGCCTCCGTAGCCGCTCGCGAACGTCAGTTCGCGTTGTGGCGGGCAA